>URAU01000007.1 GCA_900545955.1 uncultured Porphyromonadaceae bacterium | reverse complement strand
CCCCGACCCTCTGCTTGTAAGGCAGACGCTCTGAACCAGCTGAGCTAAGCGCCCTTCTCGCCTCAAAAGCGATGCAAAATTAGGCATTTTTTTTATTCCCTCCAAATTTTTTTGTCACTTTTTTCATGAAAATTATTCGTACCTTTGTGGAAACACTCTGCAACTCGCAGTCGCTCAATTTTATAATAACGTAATTAATCCACGCGGGCTCTCCACGCGAAAACGCCAACATTTTTATCACATCCCCTCTGCAATATGGAGCTTACCCAACTCACCGCCATCTCGCCGGTCGACGGCCGCTACCGCGGCAAAACGGAGCATCTCGACCGCTATTTTTCCGAGTACGCCCTGATCCGCTACCGCGTGAAGGTGGAAATCGAATATTTTATCGCCCTGTGCGAATTGCCGTTGCCTCAGCTGGTCGACATCAAAACCGCCGACGGACAGACCGGCGCCGCTCTCTATGAGACGTTGCGCGATATCTACCGCAACTTCTCGGTGGCCGATGCCCAGGCTGTGAAGAACTTCGAGGCTGTGACCAACCACGACGTTAAGGCCGTGGAATATTTCATCAAGGAGCAGTTCGACCGTCTGGGACTGGAGCGCTGGAAAGAGTTTATCCATTTCGGTCTGACGTCGCAGGACATCAACAATACGTCGGTGCCGATGAGCGTGCGCGATGCCCTTCACGAACTGTTCATCCCCATGGTCGAGGAGCTTATCAACGCCCTCAAGGAGCGCCGCGACGAGTGGGCCGACATCCCCATGCTTGCCAAGACCCACGGCCAGCCCGCATCGCCCACTCGTCTGGGCAAGGAGATGGGCGTGTTCGTGTACCGCCTCGAGCAGCAGCTCGAACAGCTGCGTGCCGTGCCTGTCTCGGGCAAGTTCGGTGGCGCCACGGGTAATTTCAACGCTCACCATACCGCCTATCCGAACATCGACTGGCCCGCTTTCGCCGCCGGCTTCCTCAGCGACCGGCTCGGGATGGAGCGCGAACGGTTCACCACCCAGATTTCCAATTACGACAACCTCGCCGCGCTTTTCGACGCTCTCCGCCGCATCAACACCATTATCCTCGACCTCGACCGCGATATATGGATGTACGTCAGCATGGAGTATTTCAAGCAGAAAATCAAGGCCGGCGAGGTCGGTTCCTCGGCGATGCCTCATAAGGTAAATCCCATCGACTTCGAGAATTCCGAGGGAAATATCGGGATAGCCAACGCCATCTATGCCCATCTGGCCCAGAAACTGCCCGTATCGCGCCTGCAGCGCGACCTCACGGATTCCACCGTGCTGCGCAACGTGGGTGTTCCCATGGCACACTCCGTGATCGCGATACAGTCGACCCTCAAAGGGCTTGGCAAGCTGCTTCTCAACCGCCCGGCAATCGACAGCGACCTGGAGAAGATGTGGAGTGTGGTGGCCGAGGGCATCCAGACAATACTGCGCCGCGAGGGCTATCCTCATCCATACGAGACGCTCAAGGCACTGACGCGCACGAATGCCGCCGTAACAGCCGAAAGCATCGCCGCCTTCATCGACGGTCTCGACGTGAGCGCCGGCGTGAAGGAGGAGCTGCACCGCCTCTCGCCATCCACATATACGGGATATTGATTCCCGGATTTCCTGCTGCAAACTTAACCCCCAAACCATAAAACATGATATTGAATAAAATTGCCTGCGCATGCGCCATGATTGCGACTTCCATGGCCGTGTGTGCAGCCGAGACTCCCGACTGGGAGAATCCCGAAGTGTTCGCCGTAGGACGCGAGCCCGTGCGGGCTACCGCCTATCCTTATCCTACGCAAGCGCTTGCCATCAAGAATGTGCCTTCCGACTCGCCCTGGTTCAAAAGCCTGAACGGCAGCTGGAAGTTCAACTTCGCCGCTAAACCCGCCGACCGTCCTGTGGATTTTTACCGTACGGACTACGACACATCGAAGTGGGCCGACATCGAAGTGCCCTCCAACTGGGAAATGAAGGGCTACGGCACGCCTATCTATACCAACACCAACTACCCTTTCCCGGCCAATCCGCCCTATATCCCCCACGACGACAACCCCGTGGGAAGCTATGTGCGCACCTTCGACATTCCCGCCGACTGGGCCGGCCGCGACGTATTCCTGCATTTCGACGGCTCGACGGCCGGCATGTATGTGTGGGTGAACGGTGAAAAAGCCGGCTACGTGCAGAGTACCAAGAACCCCGCCACATTCAATATCACCAGATACATCCATCCGGGCGTCAACCGCGTGGCCTGCGAGGTCTACCGCTGGACCGACGGCTCTTATTGGGAGGACCAGGATTTCTGGCGCCTCAGCGGCATCGACCGCGACGTCTACCTTTATTCCACCGCTCCCCAGCGCATCGCCGACTTCTTCGCCCGCGCCGGTCTCGACAAGAGCTACCGCAACGGCACCCTCGACGTCGACGTGAAAGTGGCCGACACGGCCTCCAAGCCTGCCAAAGGCTCGAAGCTGGAGCTGACGCTCCTCGACGCCGCCGGCAAGCAGGTGCTCGCCCAGACGAAATCCGTAAGCTCCGCCGCGGCCACTACCGTGAAATTCAGCGGCCGCGTGCCTCAAGTTGCCACCTGGAGCGACGACGCCCCCAACCTCTACACCCTTGTGCTGACGCTTAAAAACGCCAAGGGCGACGTTGTGGAGGCCACTTCGGCCCGGGTAGGATTCCGCTCGGTGGAAATCCGCAACAGCCAACTGCTCGTAAACGGCAAACCGGTGGAAATCCACGGCGCCAATATCCATGAGCACCATCAGACCAACGGACATGTGGTAGACCGCGAGACCATGATGAGCGATATCCGCATGCTCAAGCAGCACAACCTCAACGCCGTGCGCACCAGCCACTATCCGCAGTCGCCCATGTGGTACGACCTCTGCGACCAGTATGGCATCTACGTGCTCGACGAGGCCAACGCCGAGGCCCACGGCATGGGCGTGCACTTCGACCGCACCGACAGCCGTCCCGGCCACCCCGCCTCGGAGCCTGCATGGAAAGCGTCGCTGCTCGACCGTGAGCGCTCGCTCGTGGAGCGCGACAAGAACCATCCGTCGGTAATCATCTGGAGTCTCGGCAACGAGAGCGGCAACGGTCAGAATTTCTACGACGCCTACGACCTCGTAAAGAGTCTCGACCCGACGCGCCCCGTGCACCACGAGCAGGCCGGGGAAGGCTCCAACACCGACATCGTCTGCCCGATGTATCCCTCTATGGATTACATCCGCGAATACGCTTCGCGTACCAATCCCGGACGCCCCTTCATCATGTGTGAGTACGCCCACGCCATGGGCAACTCCTCGGGCAATTTTCAGGAATATTTCGACATTATCCGCAATTCGCCCCAGATGCAGGGCGGCTTTATCTGGGACTGGGTGGACCAGGGCCTGCTCACCACCGACGGAAACGGCCATCCTTACTGGGCCTATGGCGGCGACTTCGGTGCCTGGAAGTATACCGACGACAATAATTTCTGCATCAACGGCCTGGTGCAGCCCGACCGCACGGCGCATCCGGGCCTGATGGAAGTTAAGAAAGTATACCAGGACATACGTTTCTCCTCGGCCGACCCCAAGAGCGGTGACGTGACCGTTGAGAACCACTTCATGACCCGCGACCTGGGCAACTACCGCTTCACATGGCAACTGCTCAAAAATGGCGCTGTTGAAGCTGAGGGCACACTCCCCGTTCCGGCAGTTAAAGCCGGGGAGACTGCTACCGTGAAAGCGCAGCTTCCCGCTGTAGACCTTGCCGACGGCAACGACTGGCGCCTCTCGGTCTACGGCTACGTCGTGAGTGGTGACGAGATTATTCCCGCAGGCCATGAAGTGGCCCGCGAGCAGTTCGTGCTCGCCGAAGGCCCCCGCAAGAGCAGCCTCGACGCACTCTGGACATCGCTTGTGGCCGATGGAGCCAAAATGGCGGCTCCGAAAGTCGACGTGAAGAAAGATCGTAAAAGCCGTGACGAGGTTGTCGTAACCACGGCCAACGGTGCCGTAGTCAAGTTCCGTCAGAGCAACGGAGACCTGACCTCCTACACGCTCGACGGCCGCAAGGTAATCGGCGGCAATCCCACGCCTTTGTTCTGGCGCGCTCCCACCGACAATGATTTCGGCGAGGGAATCCAGGTGAAGGCCAATGCATGGCGCTCGGCCGGATACAACCGCCAGCTCAAAAGCCAGGACGTTGCCACCGAGGGAAATAAGGTGATTGTAACCAATGTATACCGTCTGCCCGATGTGGCGTCTGACTACACGATGCGCTATACGGTATATCCCGACGGACGCCTCGGTGTGGATGCATCTCTGACTCCCGACGATGCCGCCTCGCTTCCCGAGATGATGCGTTTCGGAGTAATCACAGCGATGCCCTCGCAGATGGACAACTTCGCATGGACCGGCCGCGGCCCCTGGGAAAACTACTCTGACCGCAATACAGCTGCGTTCATAGGTAAGTATGAGAAGAAGGTGGCGGATATGTTCTATCCCTACATCCGTCCGCAGGAGACCGGCGGCCTGACCGACGTGCTCAGCGCTTCGCTCACCGACGCCAAGGGCTTCGGTGTGAACGTAGAGGGCCTTCAGCCGCTCTGCATCACCGCGCTCGACGTGCAGCCGACCGACCTCGATTTCGGTTCGGAGAAGCATCAGGTTCACAACAGCGACGTGCGCCACGGCAAACAGGGGAACTTCCTCTACATCGACCTCTGGCAGCGCGGCCTCGGCGGCGACAACTCCTGGGGCGCACATCCCCACGAACCATACCGCCATTTTGCCGGGAAGCTGAGCTACAGTTTCCTGCTCTCTCCCGTTAAGTAAGACGTGTCATAACGGCCCATCTGCGTCGTCGCCGGAGGGGAATTCGGGCTCGGTCATTGACCTGAGTCAACTCCCGTCGCCCTCACCCTCCCGCTCCTACCATCTGGACCATTCTGACAGCGTCTTACGCCATCCGGATACAAAATAAAAGCGGTGTGTCAAACCACAGGGTCTGACACACCGCTGATTATTATCGCTATGTGGGATGCTTATTTCTTGCAGAGGCCGGGAACGGGGATTTTCTCGATACGGCGCTGGTGGCGTCCGCCTTCGAAATCGGTGTGGAGGAAGGTGTTGACGATTTCAAGGGCTACTTCCGGCTCGATGAAGCGTGCGGGCATCACGAGCACGTTGGCATCGTTGTGGCGTCGGGCCAGCGAGGCCAGTTCGGTGTTCCAGCAGAGGGCGGCGCGGATGCCCTGGTGCTTGTTGAGGGTCATGGCTATGCCGTTGCCAGAGCCGCACATTGCGATTCCGGGATAGCACTCGCCGCTCTCCACGGCTTCGGCACAGGGATGGGCGAAGTCGGCGTAGTCGCAGCTTTCGGAGGAAAAGGTTCCGAAATCTTTATATTCCAGGTTGTTGGCTTCGAGATAGCCTTCCACGATGGCTTTCAGTTCAAAGCCGGCGTGGTCGCTGCAGATTGCAATCATGGCAAAAGGTATTTACAAAAAAGGTATTTATAGGTTGAATTTTCTTATTCAGCGGTCGGTTGGGCGGTCGTTGCAGGGGTTATTGTGGCCGAAGTTCCGTCGGGAGCGTCGACCACAATGACTTCGGTCTCCGTCGCGACGGTCTCATCCGGAGCAGCTTCCGAGCGAGTGGATTCCGCCGGACCGTTCAGTCCTTCGGGTATCACGACCTCCTTCTTCTTGAATGGCAACGTATAGGTTATGGAAAAAGTTCCGGTTACAGACGATTTCCTCGACCCGTAGCCGGGTATGTAGTAGGGCAGGCCGTATTGTGCGTCCGTTTCGTGGAGAATCTTCTGATAGCGGAAGCTCCATCCGGCCGATATGGGACCGAACAGCTTGACCCGCAGGCCGAACAGCACCTGAATATAGCTTACGTTCGACGTCTGTCGCGGAAGATTGAACGTGGCCGACTGGTCCCAGTAGCCGTCCGTGAGCGTCACGTCGTTCACTTCGTAGCTGAAGTGCGACCATCCGTAGCGCAGGCCCGCGTAGACCATATAGTCGGGATTGCTGTTGTAGAGGAAGTTGTAGTTCGCGCCTATGCGGAAGTATGGGGTTATCCCTACGCGGTAGGTATAATTGTTGTCGTCGGGGGTATAGTCGGCCTGACCGAGGCCGATTTCCACCACGGGGATGTAGCGGTTGTGGAGGTTGAGTTCGCCGGAGAATTCTATCAGGCCGTAGTGCTGGCCGAATGCGCGCATCACCGGATCCCATATGTCGACGCCCACTGAGGCTGCATACAGCAGTGGTTTTTCCATTTTCGGTACTTTCCCCGTGGGTGTCTGCGTGGTGTCGGACACCTCGCGGCCGGTGATGGTGTCGACAAGAATCACGTTTCCGTTGGCATCCTGACTGCGCACAAGCTTGCTGTAGTCGATTGAATCGGCCGGATTCCGGTTCTCGTTCTTTCCTTCGATGCCGGTCGAAGCGCTTTTCACGGGGTTCACCCTTCGCTGTCCGAGGGCCGGAAGCGCCACGGCCAATACCGAAATCAGCAGAATCAGGTATGTAATACGCTTCATGGCTTCAACCTCCTTTCTACTTTAGCCGTTTCCGTCGTATTGTCGGGATTATCGGGTGTCTCAGGCGAATCGGGATTGTCCGGACTGTCGGGATTTTCAGGTTCATCGGGATTTTCAGGATCGTCGGGCTCCTCTTCCGCCACGCGGAAGAATACCTTGAAGCGCTCCATATCGAAGTTGTTGATGAGCGAGTCGACTACGGCCACGGAGTCGATGAGATGGCGGGTGTAGTCAATCCCGGTGATGTGGTAGACGTAGAATGCTCCGCACTCCTCCGAAGCAAAGTAGGGTTCGGTGGTGTAGCGAATGGTCAGGATATCGTCGAGCGCGGGGTCGTCGAGGCCCTGCTCCTTATAGTCGTAGTGGAAGCGGAACTGCGTGGAGGTTTCCTCGAAACGCAACGGGAAATAAAGTTGCTGCACGCGTGTGCCCGATTTTACCAGCAGCGAGTCGTCGGGAGCGCCGACACCTCCGAGATCGAGGGAGTCGAGCGTGAGCGCGGCCCCGGTCGAGGCGTTGTAGAAACCCATCTGAGGGAGCGCGCTATGGTTGTCGGTGCACCCGGTGGTATTGCACCCGGCGAGCGGGAGCAGCGCCACCGCCGCCAGAGCGGCAATCGAGGCTATTGCGGGCAGATTGAATTTACGCTTCATTCAGGTGAATCGGTATGGAGTTCTTCCTCAATCTCGTATTCGTTGCGGCGCTGCGAGTTGCGCACCACCAGTTCGCCCAGAAATCCGGTGAGAAAAAGCTGGGTACCGAGAATCATCATCGTCAGGGCGATGTAGAAATATGGGGAGTTGGTTACGAGCGTGTAGTGCATTCCGTGGTGCATCGCCCAGAGTTTCGATGCTCCTACAATCACTACGGCTATCAGGCCGAGCAGAAACATCAGCGAGCCGAGCAGTCCGAAGAAATGCATCGGTTTCACTCCGAATTTGTTTGTGAACCAGAGAGTAGCGAGGTCGAGATAGCCGTTGACGAATCGGTCGAGGCCGAATTTCGTCGTGCCGTATTTGCGGGCCTGATGGTGAACCACTTTCTCGCCGATGCGGTTGAAGCCTGCGTTTTTGGCCAAATAGGGTATGTAGCGGTGCATATCGCCGTAAACCTCGATGCGTTTCACCACCTTCTTGCGGTATGCCTTCAGTCCGCAGTTGAAATCGTGGAGGTTATGTATGCCGCTCACCTTGCGGGCAGTGGCGTTGAAGAGCTTCGTGGGAATGGTCTTGGAAAGCGGGTCGTAGCGCTTCTGTTTCCAGCCGCTCACCAGGTCGTAGCCCTCCTCCCTGATCATGCGGTAGAGTTCGGGAATCTCGTCGGGCGAGTCCTGCAGGTCGGCGTCCATGGTAATGACTACGTCGCCCTGCGCGCGGGCGAATCCGGTGTTGAGTGCGGGCGATTTGCCGTAGTTGCGCCGGAAGGATACGCCTTTCACGGCCGGATTGCTCAGGGCCAGACGGCGAATCACGTCCCACGACTCGTCGGTCGAGCCGTCGTTGACGTAGATTACCTCGTAGCTGAAGCCGTTGGCCTCCATCACACGTTCAATCCAGGCCTGCAACTCGGGGAGCGACTCGGCCTCATTATATAGCGGAACGATAATAGAAATATCCATTTTTGGGGGTAGATTGATGCTTGTTTATCTTTTGTCGGCAACGCGCACACGCCGCAGCTTCACTACGCCGGCCATCAGCATGCTCAGCAGGCTGCCGGAAAACATTCCGAGCCACATCCATCCGAAGGCCACGTTGAGCGGCGCCAGGATGGCTTTGGCGTTGGAAATCATCCTGAGTTCCTCGGCCATGGCTTCGGCTCCCTCGCCGGGGGTAGCTTCATAGACTTCGATGGCCTGCTGGAGCGCCCTCATAATCAGGCCGGGGTCGATCCAGCGCAGGTAAATGAAAGATACAGCGCCCAGAATGAGGCATCCGCAGGCAAACGTCACGATTCCCTGCATCCATAGGGCGGAGAAAACCGTCATGCCGTGGGCTGCCAGATGTGTGCGCCGGAGAAAAAAATATATCAGCGGGGGAACTCCGGCCATCAGTGCGAACGCCACCACGTTGAGCCACGCCGTGGTGAGCGAGGCTGTGCAGACGAAAAACAGCGCGCAGAGATACAGCCCGAGCCAGAATCCGTCGTCGGCACCACGGGCATATATGTTCTTTGGTCTTTTAGCTGTGTCCTGCATGTTGATTTGTTACCGGAGTTATGTCCGGAGAGTGTTGTATTACTATTTTTGATATTCTGCAATACCCTCTCTCCGGGTTTAACATACAAAGGTAAGAAAAACTTTCGTATTACCCCAATTGGCAGCAGTATGTGCTATTTGGCCGAGAGGAAGGCGGCGATGCGTTGGTCGGAGACTCCTAACTCGCGTGCTCGCATGGCGTCGGCCCGGGCATCCTCTTCGCGGTAGCGCATGCGGTTGAGCACTGCGCGGTTGTAATACAGTTCGCCGTCGTCGGGATCGAGTTCAAGGCCGCGGGCAATGTCGTCGGATGCTTCGGCCAGCTGGTCGGTAGCGAGATAGCACATCGAACGGGCGGCGTAGTATACAGCCTCGGGTTTCTTCTCAATCAGCTCGCCGTAGAGCGGGATTGCGTCGGCAGGACGACCGCTGTTGGTGAAGATTACTGCCATAAGCAGTTTGCCCTGCGGGTCAGCCGGTTTAAGCTCCGCATAGCGCCGGCCGTCGGCCTCGACCTGCTTCCAGTTGCCGAGGCCCATATTGATGGCTGCTCGCTCGTAGTAGGCCGGGGCATACGTGGAGTCCATTTCAAGGGCCTTGTCGAGATCGAGAATGGCATCGTAGGGACGCCCGAGCGATTCAAGTATCTTCGCCCGGTTATGCAGTATCACCACCGACCCGGGAGCGATAGCCCTTGCGTCGGTCAGGGTGCGGAGAGCCAGCGAGTCTTCCCCCTGGTAGTGCTGAATCATCCCCACATTGGAGAGCAGCATGACGTTCTGCGGGTTGGAGGGTTCGGCTTTCATGGCCTCGCGGTAGCATTCGATGGCGTCGGAATATTTGCCGTTGGCTACGGCTTCGTCGCCCCACTGCACATATTTCATATAGTGACTTTCGGCGATTGCAGCCGTGGCAGCTATCGTGGCTGTCGCAAGCGCGATGCGGCGGAGCAAGCGGGGATATTTCATAAGCGGTTTACTGTCGTGGTGGTGTGGAAACAAATTGGTGGCGGAAGTACATCCATGTCTGTAGGGCGCCACGCATTGCCAGGTATGCGATGAAGGCGAGCCACAGGGCATGGTTGCCTAAGATGGAGGATAGCAGGAGGTAGACGGTAAAGAATGTGGCCATGGCTCCTGCCATGCTGAGGAGGAGCTGACGGGTCAGGGTGGCGCCGAGAAAAACACCGTCCCAGGCGAATGCCGCGAATCCGGCGAAGGGAACCACGGCTGCCCACCAGTAGTAGTCGGCCGAAGCGGATATTACATCGGTATCGGCCGAGAGGATGCCCAGAAAGGCTTCTCCCAGAAGGAAGTATGCGGCAGTGAATACGGTGGCCAGCGCCACTCCCCAGCTGAATACGCCGCGTACGCAGCGTCGCATCTCAGCCCATTGCGCGGCTCCCACAAAACGCCCCACCAGGGCCTCTGCGGCGAAGGCGAATCCGTCCATCATATAGGAGAACAGCAGGAACAGCTGCATCAGCAGGGTGTTGACGGCCAGGATTACAGCTCCCTGGCGTGCACCGAGTTTGGTGAACCAGAGCGTAACGGCTATCAGGCAGACGGTGCGTAGCATCACGTCGATGTTGATGCGGAAGAATCGTCCGAGCTCATGCCGGTTGAAGATTTCCCGTAGGGGTGGCCGCTTTACCCGGTAGCGGCGCAGCAGCGTCAGGCCGATGAAGAATCCGGTCCATTGCGCCACGAGGGTTCCCGCCGCCACGCCGGCAATCCTCCATCCGGCGCCATACACCAGAATGAGGCTCACGGCTATGTTGGTGAGGTTGATGGCTATGGAGGTAATCAGGAGCATGCGGGAGTTCTGCATCCCCAGAAACCATCCCGACAGGGCGTATGTGGCCAGCACGGCGGGGGCACCGTAGATCAGGATGCGGAAGTAGAGGCCTGCAAGGGCGGCGGTATCGGCATCCGGGTCGACGAAGTGACTGAGAATCCATTCCAAGGGCCATTGAAGCACTATCATCGCTGCTCCGATGCCGAGTGCCACCAGCAGCGAGCGGTAGAGCACGAGCGCCTGAGTGCGTGTATCCGCAGCCCCATAGGCCTGGGCCGCCAGGCCGGAAGTGCCCCCGCGCAGAAAGGAGAAGAGCCAGTAGAGCATATTGAACATCACACCCCCTACGGCAATCGCGCCGATAAATACCGCACTCCCCATATGGCCGACAATAGCAGTGTCCACCAGTCCGAGCAGAGGAGTGGTGATATTGGCCAGAATGGATGGTACGGCTATTGCGAGGATTCTTTTGTTCACCTTTTGAAATGGGAATCTTTGTTCTGTGGCTGCAAATTTACGCTTTTATCGGTGGGTCTGCCATATGTTTCAGTTTATTTAGCATATTCCGTGTAGAAAATTTTAAGAGCATGAGGTAGCCGTATTTTGTTGTCATCCAATTTAAAACGATAGATTGAGCTTATTTCGCGATATCTCGCGAAATAAAATTTTTAGAAAAATATTTGCACCGTTGCAGAAAACTCTGTACCTTTGCAACGCTTTTGAAAGGCAACCCTGCGGCAAAGGCCGAGGGAAAGCCCAATCGGGGTGTAGCTCAGTTGGTTAGAGTACGCGTCTGGGGGGCGTGAGGTCGCTAGTTCGAGTCTAGTCACCCCGACAAGAAAGCAGTAAAGCGGTGCAAATCTCAGATTTGCACCGCTTTACTTTTTTGTGCCGGCAATTTTTTTGCGTCGCTAACTGCGGATCAGCGCGCCGCTAACTGCGAGGCGTGGACGCTGAAAACATATGGGTGAACGAGCGCGTAAGTCGCTGCTCGGGATATTGGTAGTGGTCGCCCGGCACCAGTTCGAAAGTGGTGTCGATGCCGGCGCTCTTCAGATAGGCTACAATCCGCTCCGTATCCGTCTGCACCGGCTGGAATGCCTTGACCTTCGTATATGCCTCGCGGTTGCCGAGCAGGAAATATGCCCGGCCGGATTTGCGGGGGGCGGGTTGTGACCTAATCCAGCTGGCGAATCCCGCATACCAGAAGGAGCCGGAAAGGCTGATGATATTGTGGAAAGTATCGTCGAGCATCCATTGCCAGAGCGTGAACAGCCCGGAGAGCGATACCCCGCAAAGTGTACGCTCGGCATGGGAGGATATGCCCAGGCGTCGCTCTACCTCCGGAAGTACTTTGGACGTGAGAGTGTCGAGGAATTTCGGTGCCCTGCCGCGGAATGGTGGGCAACCCGGAGGCTCGCCCGGCGCGGGCCATGGGGTGAGGTCGTCCGACCAGTCCATCCCTGTCACCGTGGCTATCGTCACGTCGAATCGCTCGGCTGCCTCCTCAATCCATTCGCCGAGATCGTCGAGCGGGTAGAGAACGTAGCAGATGCGGCCGGAGTTTTCGCCGGCTGCCATAATCTTAAGATTCGCTGCTTTGAATGTCTGCATATTTCATAATTCCGGGCAATGGTTCAAACCCGGTACGTTTGTATAACGGCCGGGCGGCGGCAGTTGTTTCAAGATAAATTTTGTCGCACCGCGCTTCGCGTGCTTTTTCCACGAGCCGGCAGACGATGGCTCGACCTATACCGCGGCTACGGAAAGGCTGGCGCACATAGATGTTCATCAGATAAGCGCATCGGCCCGACGGATTGTCGGGCGACGGGAGTTCTTCGGTAAGGCAGATGGCGCCACAGCCGGCGTCCTCGCCGTCAGTATGGGCCACCACGGCGATGTGGGAGCCGTCGGCAATATGCGTGGCGTAGTAGCGCCGGTTCGCTTCCATCAGCGCGTCGGAAGGCACTTCCCCGAACACATGTTCAATCACCTCTCTGCGCCATCTCATCAGCGTGGGGAGGTCGGCGACGGTGCGGATTACGACGTTCATGGCTCCGCTCCTTCCTTCATTACAACGGGGAGGGCACGGTCATTGACCTTTCCGCGCGCCGTGAGCGGAATCTCCTCCATCTTCACGAAAAATTCTGGAATCATGAAGTCGGCCAGTCGCTCGCGCAGAAAGCGGCGTATGCGGCTCAGATGGCAGTTCTGGTGTGAAGGAACGAAATATGCCGTGAGATAGGCGAGGCCCTGCTCGTCGATGTATGCCCGGACAATGCCGCGGTCTACACACGGCGACTCGTTGAGTACATTCTCCACCTCCTCGGGCTCTACGCGACGCCCGAGAATCATCACCTGCCGGTCCTTGCGGCGCAGGAAAGCTATGTTGCCGTCGGGGAGACGGTAGCCGAGATCGCCGGAAAGGTATATGCGCGTGCCGTCGGCGAGTGTGGCGAAATTGGTCTGTTCGGGAGGATTGCCCAGATAACCGCGCGACACACCGGCACCGGAAATGGCTATTTCACCGACTGCACCGTCGGGAAGTTCCCTGCGGTTTTTGTCGAGAATCCAGACTTCCACGCCTTTTACGGGTTTACCGACCGGGAATGTGCCGTCGTCGAGCGCCGGAGTGTTGTCTATTCTGTAGTATGTGGCACACACTGTGGTCTCGCTCGGCCCGTAGGTGTTGTAGATGGTGAACCCCCGGTTTCGCAGGCGCGAGATGTAGCTGTCGCGCACCACGTCGCCGCCGCTTATGAGCAGACGCAGACGCGACGGGTAGCGCTGATGGCGGTTCATATCGGCCACGAGATAGGGGAATCCACTGATTTCCGTCACGTCGTGGCGCTCGCAGAAGTCGATGAGTGCGTCAATGCCGCCCTCGCGCACGCTTTTCGGCGGGATGGCCAGCGTGGCGCCGTTGAGGAGCGTGGCAAACACCTCCTCCACGAAAATATCGAACGAACATATGGAATACTGCAACATAACGTCGCCCGGCGCGGAGTGGAACTCATCCTCAAAGGCTTCGGCGTAGTTTACGACGCTATGATTCTCGACCACAACGCCTTTCGGTCGTCCTGTGGTCCCCGACGTGTATAGCACATAGGCCACGCCCCGAGGTGTCGAGAGGTCGTGGAATGTCGCCGCATGCTTCGGAGCGATATCGCGGCAGAACTCGTCGGTTATCACCAGCCTGACGCCTGCTGTCTTCATCATGTAGTCGATACGCTCGCGCGGCAGCGAGGGTTCGGCCGGCACGTAGGCCGCGCCGCTTTTCAACACGGCCAGCATCGCGGCTATCATTTCGATGCTGTGGCTCATGACGATTCCGATGAACTGATGACGTTCGCCATGAAACTTCTCCATGATGGCGTCGGCGAGCCGGTCGAGCCCGTCGAAAGTTATCGAGCGGCCATCCTCCACCACCGCCGTGGCATCCGGCTGGCGGGTCGCCCATTGTGAGAACCTGCTATATATTGTGTCTTTTCCCATAATATTATTGTCGTGTGTCCCAAATAGCAATCAGGGATGTCCTGGATGCATTCCGGGTCTATAGAAATAAATGCCTGCGCCCCTCGATTGTTCACATGGCATCTGGTCTGACAGTACTCTCGCCATCGGGTAAAAAATAAGGCGTCGTGTCGGGATTGCGACACGACGCCTTATTTGATAGGACGTTATGGAAATGAGTTACTCCATGACTTCGCGGAGGGTTTTCGACTCGTCGATGGATTGCTTGATTTTTTCGGGGGAGGCCTGCTCGTCGAGCATCTTCTGCAGTTCGTAGGGGAGCTGCAGACGCACCATCATATCCTTGAGGGCCTGGCCGATGCGGAGGTTGGGCTCAAGCAGGCGTGCGCGGTATTCGTCGGTCAGCTCGATTTTGCCGTATTTCTTGCGTACGTTGCGGTATTTGATGCTGTTGAGAATCTGGGGAATCTCCTGTACCTGTTCGGTTTTCTCGATTTCGCCGATTTTGACGGCCATGTCGTTGAAAACTTCGACAGCTTTCTGGATGCCTTCCTCGCAGAATTCGGGGGTGAGCGGTGTCTTGTCGGCTGCCTGGGCGCTGACGGTTCCGAATACGAAGGCCAGCAGCAGGGCAGTGAAGATTGTCTTGAATGCTTTCATTTTGAAAATGATTTATTTATGGATGAATGGGGTTAAGTAACTGTTCAAAATTATTTTATACTTTCCTGATCTAATTATTTCAACATTTCCGCGGTAAAATTTTCGCATCTTTTCCTCTCTTCATCAGTCGTGTAGACATCTACACTCCTTCTTCATCGAGAAAAATCTCCTGAAAATTTTCCTCCCGGAAATATTAAAATAATTTCGACCAGTTACTTATTTGATGTTCAGGCGGTAGACGGCGAACGTCGACGGACCGACGGTGGTGGTGAACTCGCGCCCTGCGGCTTCGACTGTCGATTCTACGGGTTTGACGATGTCGGGGTTGTCGAGGGTATTCTCTGCCTCGAGGTCGGCGTGGAGCGTGAGGACTTTGCCGCCGTCGAGGGCCTTCCCTTTCTTGAGACCGGTGATGTCGATGTTGAGTGTCTGGTCTTCCTTCGAGGTGTTGGCGACTTTAACCACAATCTGGTTTGCATCCTTGTCGAGAGTGGCGCTGGCGAAGAGTCCGTTCTGGCCCTCGCCGCCCGTGAGCGGTTTGCCGTCCATTGTAAGCGGGAGCACGTTGGTACCCTTGTTGGTGGCGAACATCTGCTGTACGTAGTAGCTCGCAGTGGGCATGGAGCGGAGGTTGTCGAACCATATCATGTCGGGGCGCCACTGCCATGCATCGACGTGGGCGAAGAGCGGGGCATAGGTAGCCATGTGGACCACGTCGGCGTTACGCTCCAGGCCGGTCATGAAAGCGGCTTCGAGAAGCGCGGGCTCGAAGTGGTTCCAGTTTTTGTTGCGCATATGGCAGGCGTATTCGCCGGCGAAAACTTTCGGACCCTTGCGGTCGTAGTTGTCGTAGCGTGCGCCCTGGGCGAGGAACCAGTCCTCGGGGCGGTAGAAATGCTCGTCGACGAGGTCGGCTTTCACGCGTTTCATCTCGGGCCAGAGGTAGTCGAATTTGTCGCCTTCGCTGTCGGGGCCGGTGGAGCCTACGATCTTGATTTCGGGATGGGCTTTGCGCATGGCGGCCAGGAAGGGTTCGAGGCGCTCCACGTATTCAGGTCCCCACTGCTCGTTGCCGATACCCATCACCTTGAGGTTGAATGGGGCGGGATGGCCCATCTGTGCGCGCAGGGCGCCCCAGGTGGTGGTAGTGTCGCCGTTGGCAAACTCCACGAGGTCGAGCGCGTCCTGGATGTAGGGGGCGAGCGAGTCGACGGCCACGTGGTCCTCGGGGCGGTCGTTCTGATACTGGCAGGAGAGGCCTACGTTGAGCACCGGAAGCGGTTCAGCGCCGATTTCCTCCGAGAGCAGGAAATATTCATAGAATCCCAGACCGTTGCTCTGGAAATAGTCGGGGAAGAAATGGTGGGTGAAGGTGTAGTGCCAGCGGTTTTCGATGGTCGGGCGGTTTTCAACCGGGCCTACGGTGTTTTTCCACTGGTAGCGGGTGTCGAGGTCGGTACCCTCCACGATGCAGCCGCCGGGGAAACGGAACACGCCGGGATGTATGTCGGCCAGTTTTTGGGCGAGGTCTTTGCGCAGGCCGTTTTCATGCCCTTTCCAGGTGTCGACTGGGAAGAGCGAAAGATGCTCGAGGTCTACGGCCGTAGTGTCGGGGTGGCGCAGGAATACGCGTAGCACGGCGTGGGCGCATGTCTGGTCGGGCGTAAGTTCCACGGTGTATTTCTGCCAGTCGGTGGTGGTTACCTTGATTTTGGCTGAGGCGAGATCCTGCGAGCGTCCGTGGGTGTTTCGGTCGGCGAGCACCACTTTCAGGCGCCCTTCGCCGCCCTGCGGCACGCGTGCCCACACCGAGAAGCGATATTTTTCTCCCTTTTCGACACCGATGCCAACGAAGCCTTCGTTTTCAAGGCCGGTGTGCTTATGGTTGTGGCCGGCCGAGGTCAGGCGTACGTAATGGGGATTGCGGTCGAACGGTCCGTCGTTGCGGAGCTCGACGCCGCCGAAGGTTTTCCAGCCCATGAGGTGCTGCGGAAACTCGAAGGAGCGGTTCTTTATCTTCTCGGCATAGAGGCCGCCGTCGGCGCCGAAATTGATGTCTTCGAAGAAAAGGCCGTACATGGTGGGCTGAATGGGAGCGCCGGGTTTGTCGGCCTTGATGGTCAGGTTGTTGGTGGCGGCCGAAGCGCTCAGCGAGAGCGCTGCCGCTGCAGCAATCGTAAGGAGTTTTCTCATCGTTGAAGGTGGAATGACAGGTATTTTGATTTAACGGTTTTGAAATATTTCCACAAATTTACTCATTATTATAATATACGCCGCGGCCCGAGCGGTGTCGAACTGTTAAAACTTCACAATAAAAATCCCTCCGGAGGCCGTAGCCGTGCCGGAGGGAGGGATTCAAAAGAAAAGACTGCTTTATGCTGAGAAAATTTTCTTTCGGGTGTTTCTCTTAGTCTGCTTTTGAAAGAGATAAAGGATTAAATGTAAGAATCGATTCAATGAGGAATCATATAAGATAATCTGAGAAAATCAGTTTGAAGGGCAAAGTTAGTTTAGTGCAAAGTAAAGAATGTAAGCGTCGAGTCTCTACGTCAGGGTGTTCTGAAGAAGTTGTTGACTTTTTGGAGAGAGAACAGCTATCGGTAGGGGGTCGTCGCGCGTCGGGGTGTGTCCGTTGGCACTTGGCCGCGGGATGCGCTGCGGCGTATGGGTTTACTTATAGTCCTGGAGCTTCTTCTGCAGGCGCTGGCGTGCGAAGAAGATTCGGCTCTTCACGGTGCCGAGCGGAAGATTCATTTTCTCCGCAATCTCGTTGTACTTGTATCCGGCCACGTGCATTGAGAAGGGGATGCGGTAATCTTCGGAAAATTCGTTGATGGCTGCGGTGATTTCGTTTACTGCCACGGACCCTTCGGGAGTATCGAGGCCGCTTTCCTGCGGGAGGTTGAGGTGGTAGAGGTCTTCGGTCTGGTCGATGATGGTGGCCGAGCGCACAACCTTGCGGTAGTTGTTGATGAAGATGTTGCGCATGATGGTGAATACCCATCCCTTGAAGTTCACGTTCTCGACGTATTTGTCTTCGTTGTCGAGGGCCTTGAGCGTGGTGTCCTGAAGAAGATCGTAGGCGTCGTCGCGGTTGGAGGTAAGCAGATAAGCGAAGTTCAGGAGGTTGCTCTGCAGACCGAGAAGCTTAGATTGGAAATTTTTCGAACTCATGATAGCTGTTGTTTTTGGTGATGTTGTTTGGTAATCTTTTCGTAACACATTTGTGACTACGACGCAAAGTTAATCACAAAATTTATATCTCCAAATTTTTTTAGCAAGAAAAATTCAAAATAAATCAATTATTTTTAAGTTAAAGTTGTAATATATTGATATATAGAAAGATAATGTTGAAAATAAAAATTTCAAAATTGTTACAAAGTTTACAATATGCTGTATGAACTATTGCCTGTGCAGTATAAATACCTAATAGTTAGCAATATACTTGTTTCGATGCCTGTTGTCGGAGACGAGTGTAATAGGATTGTTTAGGTTCTTTAGGTTAAATAAAGTGAAAATATTTAGCATTAATCGTGAAAATATATTAATTATTTTGGTGTATACTTTACACGATTGTTACATATGGGTTGCGCTGCACTTATTTTAAAAAGGTGTATTTACGGATTTTTCATGTGATATAGGGTCGGATTATAGAGGGGATTGTTACAATATTTGTTGATATATTGTAACATTTGATTGCGGATTTGTAACAGAATGCGCACTGATTTTGCTCATAGGCTGAGCGTCCGGGTGTATGGTGGTGGAAGGCTGTAATGATATTTGCATTTTCTGCGACGGATGGATGGATAAGAAATGCCGGCAGGCAATGGTGCCTTAACCGTTTCCGAAATATTATGGTTCGCTTAAAAAAAATCTGCAAACCGCCCCATTTATTTTATAATTGTGTATATTTGCAGAAACGAAATCCCGATATTGAGCTTACATTTCAAGGGTGCGCTTTCGATTTGTAACCAGAATGAAAGCAATGGTTAAATTCCTTATGAAATGCTGTTCCGGAGATTGGGAAAATGCGTTACAGCCGCCGGCGGCCTTAAATTTTGGGGAACCATGGCGTTTGTGAGGCTGTTTGATATAAAAGGCTCCGCTCAGGCGACCTGATTTGAAACCGTATTAAAAACATCAACTATTACAGATATGAAACATGCCGACATAGACTGGTCGACGCTGGGATTCGGATATGTTCCCACCGACTATAATGTGCGTTGTTATTTTCGGGATGGCAAGTGGGGCGAGATTGAAATCAGCTCGTCGGAGACCATCGAGATGCATATTGCCGCCACGGCACTTCATTACGGGCAGGAATGCTTCGAGGGGCTGAAAGCTTTCAGGGGCAAGGACGGCAAGGTGCGTGTGTTCCGTCCGCTGGAGAATGCGCGCCGTATTCAGGATTCCGCGCGCGGCATCCTGATGGAGCCGCTCCCCACCGAAAAATTCGTGGAAATGATGGAACTCGTCATCAAGCTCAATGAGCGTTTCATTCCTCCCTATGGATCGGGGGCATCCTTGTATATTCGTCCGCTGGAAATCGGCATGACGGCTCGTGTGGGTGTCAAGCCTGCCGAGGAGTATTGTTTCATTATGCTCGTAACGCCGGTAGGCCCTTACTTCAAGAGCGGATTCAAGCCGACGAATATCTGCCTTATGCGTGAGTACGACCGCGTCGCCCCGAAGGGAACCGGCCGCTTTAAAGTCGGCGGCAATTATGCCGCAAGTCTTGTGGCCGGCGAGAAAGCTCACGATATGGGCTATTCGGCAGTGCTCTATCTCGATCCGCAGGAGAAAAAGTATCTTGATGAATGCGGCCCTGCCAACTTCTACGCCATCAAGGATGGCAAATATATCACGCCGGCTTCCGATTCGATTCTGCCGTCGATTACCAACCAGTCGCTGATGCAGCTTGCACGCGATTTCGGTATGGAGGTGGAATGCCGGCATATTACGGTCGATGAGATTCCGGATTTTTCGGAAGCCGCCGCCTGCGGCACGGCCGCCGTATGCTCGCCCGTAGGTGAAATCGACGACCTCGATACCGGGTGCAAATACGTGATTGCGAAAGACGGACAGCCTGGCCCCGTGACCCGGCGTCTTTACGATACGCTTTCGGCCATCCGTCTCGGAGAGGTGGAGGATGTCCACGGCTGGAACATGATTCTGGATTTATAAGCAGAATTGACGTCGCTGCGTATACCGGTATGGACTATCAGGCTGTAATCGACCGCTATTATCCCTGCGGAGATGCCGAATCGGAGCAGACAAAGCTACGTGATATATATATGCGCCATTGCGCGTCTGTTGCGAATCTGGCTCTGTTTCTGGCCCGTCGTGGGGCGTTGCCCCTGGCAGAGGGAGAGGTTATGGCTGCCGGGATGCTCCATGATATCGGCATCGTCATGACCGACGTCCCAGGCATCCATTGTCATGGCGATGCGCCATATCTGGCCCACGGCCGTCTGGGCGCGCAGCTTCTGCGACGCGAGGGTGTGCCGGAGGCTTTGGCCAGGGTGGCCGAATGCCACACCGGTACGGGGCTGACTTCTGCTGATGTCGAACGTCTCGGAATTCCGCAGATTCCGCCCGGAGTCGACTATATGCCGCACTCGCAGCTTGAACGGCTGATATGCTATGCCGATAAATTCTATTCGAAGAGCGGCGACATGCGTCGAAAACCGATGGAGCGTGTGCGTGCTTCCGTGGCGAAATTCGGTCCGGAGGCACTGACGCGTTTCGATGCGTTGCGCCATGAATTCGGCGAGCCGGCCGAAGATTGATGCGGTGAAATATTCAGTTGGCCCGTAGCAGGAATGGAAAATACCCGAAATGTGCGCCCACAGGCGTAGAAAAGGAGTCATATTGAATAAATATCCGTGGAAAATCACTAATTTTGCACGCCGAACATCGACATTCCGTTTCGGTTCGCTCACGGGGAAGTCAATCCCGTGAATGTATACGTGGCAATGTATGCTTCCGTATTTTTCCACAAGATAGTAGAAAAACGTTATGAGTCAAGAAAGAAAAGTCAGAGTGCGTTTCGCTCCGTCGCCCACGGGGCCTCTGCATATCGGAGGCGTGCGCACAGCTTTATACAATTATCTGTTTGCCCGCCAGAACGGCGGCGACATGATTCTCCGTATCGAGGATACGGACTCCCACCGTTTTGTGCCGGGAGCCGAGGATTATATCAATGAGGCACTTGCATGGCTCGGTATCGGAATCGACGAAGGTGTGCGCGAAGGGGGCGCTTACGGTCCCTACAAGCAGAGCGAACGCCGCGACATCTATCGCGAGCACGTGGGTAAGTTGCTTGACCGCGGCATGGCCTATATCGCCTTCGATACGCCCGAGGAGCTCGAGGCCGCGCGTGCCGCGAGTCCCAACTTTCAGTACGATGCCTCGACTCGCATGTGTATGCGCAACTCTCTGTCGCTGACGAAAGAGGAGGTTGAACGCCTGCTATCCCAGGGAACGCCCTACGTGGTGCGTTTCCGCATCGAGCCGGGCCGCGACGTTGAGGTCGACGACCTGATCCGCGGCAAGGTGACCATCAATTCGAGCATTCTCGACGACAAGGTGCTTTATAAGAGTGCCGACGACCTGCCTACTTATCATCTCGCCAATATCGTCGACGACCATCTGATGGAGGTATCCCACGTGATCCGCGGAGAGGAATGGCTCCCGTCCGCCCCGCTCCACGTATTGCTGTATGAGGCTTTCGGCTGGGCCGACACGATGCCGAAGTTCGTGCATCTTCCCCTTCTGCTCAAGCCCGACGGCAAAGGAAAGCTTTCCAAACGAGACGGCGACCGCCTCGGGTTCCCCGTATTCCCGCTTGAATGGCACGACCCCAAGAGCGGCGAGATATCGTCGGGTTACCGCGAGAAGGGCTATCTGCCGCAGGCCGTTGTGAATTTCCTCGCTCTGCTCGGGTGGAACCCCGGCGACGACACGGAAATCATGAGCATGGAGCAGCTGATTGCCAAATTCTCGCTCGACCACTGCTCGAAGGCAGGAGCACGCTTCGCATTCGAGAAAGGGAAGTGGTTCAACCACGAATACCTTATGGCTATGCCCGGCGAGGAGCTTCTGCGCCTGTTCAAGCCCGTGCTTGAGGCTCATGGAGTGAATCCGGCCGATTTCTCGGATGAATATATTGTCAAGGCCATAGATATGGTGAAAGGGCGCGCCAACTTCGTAAACGATCTCTGGGACCAGAGCCGCTTCTTCTTCGTTGCTCCCACGGAATATGCCGAAAAGGATATAAAGAAGCGCTGGAAAGAAGAGACGCCTCGCCAGATGCAGGAGCTTATCGCCCAGCTGGAGGCCCTTGACGACTTTTCGTCGAAACCGGCCGAAGAGGTTATCCTCGGCTGGATCGCCTCGAAGGAATACCATCTCGGCAACGTGATGAACGCCTTCCGCCTGGCTGTGGTGGGCGAGTGCAAGGGTCCGCATATGTTCGACATCACCGAGCTTCTCGGAAAGGACGAGACCGTGGCGCGTCTGCGCCTGGCGATTGACCGCATTGCTCCGATGGAATAGTAGATTATCTTACCGTTTTAGCCTTGAATCCGCTATATAACACAGGCATCCGCCTCTATGGTCTTGCCGCCCGGGTGGCGGCGCTGCGAAGCCCTAAGGTCAGAAAAATGATCCAGGGGCAGAAGCGCACACTCGATACTCTGCGACGCCGTCTGGGCAGCCGCCCCGGGTGCATATGGTTTCACGCCTCGTCGCTCGGGGAGTTCGAGCAGGGGCGCCCCATGATAGAACGCCTGCGGCGCGAGCATCCGGAGAAACCGATTCTGCTCAGTTTCTTTTCTCCTTCGGGTTTCGAGGTGAGGAAGAACTATCCTTTTGTCGATGCCGTAGTCTATCTGCCGTTCGACACTCCGAGCCGGGTGAAAAAATTTCTTGACGCTGCAAGGCCGTCGATGGCGATTTTCATAAAATACGAATTCTGGGGCAACTATCTCAAGGAGTTGCGTCGGCGGGGGATTCCTACCTACATCATATCGAGTATTTTTCGCCCCGGCCAGAGGTTCTTCCGGTCGGTTGGAGGAATGTTCCGGCGGATGCTCCGGTGTTTCGACCGCCTCTATGTGCAGGACGAGCGTTCGCGCCGGCTTCTGAAGCTGGTGGGCGTAGAGAATGTAACCGTTGCGGGCGATACGCGCTTCGACCGGGTGACGGACGTGATGCGTTCCACCGTGGAGATTCCGGGTTTTCCGGGCTTCGGCAAGGAAGCCAAACTGCGGTTTATAGCCGGCAGCTCGTGGGAGGCCGATGAGGACGTCTACGTGCCGTGGCTCAACGCCCACCCAGAGGTGTCGTTTATCATCGCTCCTCATGAATTCAACGAGACCCGGCTCGAACAGCTCCGCAACCGCTTCCACGGCGATGTGATTCTGCTGTCGGAGTGGACGCGCGAGATAAAGCGTGCCGGACTTCCCTCGGGAGAGATTCCCGAGTATCTGAAGCGTGTGCGCGGCATGATCATCGATTCGTTCGGCAAGCTGTCGTCGCTCTATCGTTTTGCCGACGTCGCCTATATCGGAGGCGGATTCGGCGCCGGAATCCATAATCTCAATGAAGCGGCCGTCTACGGAATGCCGGTGATTTTCGGACCAAACAACGTGAAGTTCAAGGAGGCGGCTGATCTTGTGGAGTGTGGGGGCGGATTTTCTGTGGCTTCGCGCGAGGAGTTCTGCCAAATCATCGATATTCTCTATGGGAGTCCGGCCGATCTGAAGCTTGCCGGCGATGCCGCCGGAAAATATATACGCGACCATCTGGGCGCCACCGATTTGATTTACAATGATCTTTTCGGCGATAAGCGGATGCAAAGCGATATAGAATCAAAATGAAGTAATAAACAGACATGAACAACGGCGTCAAGGCGCCAATTTACATCCAAAAACTATTATGAACAGTCGTAAAATGCGTCTTCCGGAGATTATCGACATCCTTACGCATAAGTCAGTCTCCTCGCAGGAAGAACTTTCAAAACAGCTTGCCGTACGCGGCTTCATCGTCACTCAGGCCACTCTGTCGCGCGACTTGAAAATGCTTAAGGCCAACAAGGTTTCCGACGACCGCGGAGGCTACCGCTATGTGGTGGCCGACGGGCAGAGCTACGGACGTCGCTCGCGCCGCGGGACGGCTATGGTTACGAGCCATTCGTCGGTTCTTTCCGTGGCCCGCACCGGCAATCTTGCCGTAATCAAGACCCGCAACGGATATGCCTCCGGTCTTGCCTACGATATCGATATGCTTGAATCACGCCTTGTGCTGGGCACTATCCCCGGAGCCGAAACGGTATTTGTTGCCCTTAAGGATGGTGTGTCGAACGAGGAGCTGTTTGCGCTGTTCAGCACGTTCCTTCCCGCGTCGGTGATGAATGCTGCCGCAACGCTGCGCGTCGAATCCGAAAACAAGGAGGCGGAGTAAAGGGAGGTTTAATATCCGTAAAAATCTTTTCCACGGCGGTGTATCGGGACTATCCGTTCCGATACACCGCCGAGTTGTATTTTTTTTGATGTGCCGCAGGGTCGTTTTTTTGTAAATTTTAGCGAATTTCCGGGAGTGAAACCGGCGTGGGAAATATTGTTTTTTAGCAATAAAATTGCTACCTTTGTAACGTATAAGGCGATTGGCCGAGGTCTCGCCGTGATATATCGGTGGAAGGGATAACACTTTGAATAATATAGACTTATAGAATAATTTATGTCGGAAGAAAAATTCGAAATTGATGCTCCGCAGCCTCAGGAATACAGCGCCAGCAACATCCAGGTGCTCGAGGGGCTGGAGGCCGTGCGCAAGCGTCCTGCCATGTATATCGGCGACATAAGCGTAAAAGGCCTGCATCATCTTGTATATGAAGTAGTTGATAATTCAATTGACGAGGCTCTCGCCGGATTCTGCACTCATATTGAAGTAACAATCAACGAGGATAACTCCATCACCGTTGTGGACAACGGCCGCGGTATCCCCGTGGACATGCACGAGAAGGAGCATAAGAGTGCCCTTGAGGTGGTTCTCACAGTGCTCCATGCCGGCGGTAAGTTCGACAAAGGTTCCTATAAGGTGTCTGGCGGTCTGCATGGCGTCGGTGTGAGCTGCGTCAACGCCCTGTCCGACTATCTGCGCGCCGAGGTTAGACGCGGAGGGAAAATCTACATGCAGGAATATTCCCAGGGCAAGCCTACAAGCAACCTTACGGTAATAGGCGAGAGCGATACCACCGGTACGTCGATTACCTTCCATCCCGACGATACGATTTTCACCGTAAACGTCTACGACTACGAGACGCTTGCAAACCGCCTCCGCGACCTCGCATTCCTCAACGCGGGCATCACGCTGACGCTTACCGACAAGCGTACGCTCGACCAGGAAGGGAACCCCATCAGGGAAGTCTTCTTTTCCGAGAACGGCCTCAGTCAGTTCGTGGAATATATCGACTCCAACAAGGAAAGCCTGATCAACGACGTTATCCATCTCAATACCGAGCGCCAGGGAATCCCCGTAGAGGTGGCCCTGACTTACAACACGTCGTTCAACGAGAATATCTATTCTTTCGTCAACAACATCAACACCATCGAGGGCGGCACACACCTCACCGGTTTCCGCCGCGGCCTCACGTCGACACTCAAGAAATATGCCGACGACAACAAGCTTCTCGAAAAGAGCAAGGTCGAGATTGCCAGCGACGACTTCCGCGAGGGCCTGACGGCTGTAATTTCCGTGAAAGTGATGGAACCCCAGTTCGAGGGTCAGACGAAGACCAAGCTCGGCAACAACGAGGTGATCGGCGCCGTGCAGACGGCTGTTAGCGACGCTCTGCGCACCTATCTCGAGGAGCATCCCAAGGAAGCCAAGACCATCGTTGAAAAGGTCGTCCTCGCGGCCCAGGCGCGCCATGCCGCCTACAATGCCCGCGTTAAGATACAGCGCAAATCGCCACTCTGCGGTGGCGGACTTCCCGGCAAGCTCGCCGACTGCTCCAGCCGCGATCCTCAGGAATGCGAGATTTTCCTCGTCGAGGGTGACTCGGCAGGCGGTACGGCAAAGAGCGGCCGCGACCGTCGCACCCAGGCCATCCTTCCGCTCCGAGGCAAAGTGCTCAACGTAGAGAAGGCAATGGACCACAAGGTGTTCGACTCCGAGCAGATTACCAATATTTTCCGCGCCCTACGCGTAACCATCGGTACCGAAGACGATCCCAAGAAGGTGAATCTATCGAAACTGGCCTACCATAAGGTGATAATCATGACCGATGCCGACGTCGACGGAGCCCACATCGCCACACTGCTGATGACGCTCTTTTTCCGCCGCATGCGACCCATCATCGAGGAAGGCTACCTCTATCTGGCCACTCCGCCGCTGTATAAATGTACCAAGGGTAAGATCGAGGAGTATTGCTGGACCGATGCCCAGCTTCAGGCCTTCATCGCCGAGCATGGAGAGAAGACCAAAGTGCAGCGCTACAAAGGTCTCGGCGAGATGAGCGACAAGGAGCTCAAGGATACGACCATGTCGCCTGAAAACCGCCTGCTCAAGCAGGTGCAGATCAGCGACGCCGCTGCTGCCGACCGCATTTTCTCCATGCTTATGGGAGAGGACGTAGGTCCGCGCCGTGAGTTTATCGAGGCTAACGCCAACTATGCGAATATCGACGCCTGAACGGCCTGTCCGTTCGGCCTGATTATAAGGGAACACGCCGTGTGGGGAGGAGTGCCGGTCGCTTTCGGGCCGTCAGAACCACATGGCGTTTTCGTTTGTTTTTCAAGTGATCGGCAGGACATGTTGCCTCCGGTTGCATAATGCTCACCCCTCGGGGTGGAAGGGATGTTCAAACACACGTATTCAACCATGCCCAACGCAACGACAAAAGCAGCCGCTACAAAGCTGCGGGCGCAGATTCAGGATTTTATCTCGCGCCAACAAAACAATTCTTTCAACTATAAGCAGGTATCCGCCGCAATCGGCGCGAAATCGGCCCCAGCGCAGCGGAGCGTAGCCATGATGCTCGCCGAACTGGCTTTCGACGGCGAGCTGGTGGAGACCGCACCGGGCAAATACAAGGCTCCGGCGCGCTCCAACTTTACCATGGGCACGTTCGTGCGCCGCTCCAACGGCAAGAACAGCGTGGTGACCGACGACGACCAGGAGGCAATCTTCGTGGCCGAGCGCAATTCGATGCATGCTCTCAACGGCGACCGTGTGAGAGTTGCCATCGCGGCCCATCGCCGCGGCCAGGAGCCTGAGGCGCAGGTGGTGGAAATCGTCGAGCCCAAGGAGCAGGTGTTTATCGGAACACTTCAGATCGAAGGCCATCTCGCTTTCCTAAAGACCGATTCCAAATTTCTCGCCTGCGACATCTTTATCCCGAAGGCCAAACTCAAGGGTGGCAAAGATGGCGACAAGGCCATCGTAAAAATCACCGAATGGCCCGAGGAGGTGAAAAATCCGCGCGGCGAGGTGGTCGATATCCTCGGTCGAACCGGCGAGAACAATGCCGAAATCCACGCCATTCTTGCCGAATACGGCCTCCCATATAAATATCCCGCCGCCGTCGAAAAGGCTGCCGACAAAATCGACGCGGGTATAACTCCCGAGGAAATCAGCCGCCGCGAGGATTTCCGCGGCGTGACAACCTTCACAATCGACCCCAAGGATGCCAAGGATTTCGACGACGCGCTCTCGATACGACGCCTACCCAACGGCCACTGGGAGGTGGGCGTGCATATCGCCGACGTAACCCACTATGTGAAGCCCAACTCCATAATCGATCGCGAGGCCATGACGCGCGCAACATCGGTATATCTTGTGGACCGCGTGGTGCCGATGCTCCCCGAGCGCCTCTGCAACGGCATATGCTCGTTGCGTCCCGACGAGGAGAAGCTGGCTTTCTCCACCGTTTTCGAGCTTGACGACAACGCAAAGGTGCTCAACAGCCGCATCGTGCGCACCGTGATCCGCTCGGACCGCCGTTTCGCCTACGAGGAGGCCCAGGAAGTGATCGAAACCGGCAAGGGCGACCTTGTGGAGGAGATAACCACGCTCGACCGTCTGGCCAAGCAGCTTCGCGCGCAGCGATTCGAAAACGGCTCTGTGGACTTCGACCGCGAGGAGGTGCGTTTCGACATCGACGAGAAAGGCCATCCCACGGGCGTATATTTCAAGGTGTCGAAAGATGCCAATAAGCTCATCGAGGAGTTCATGCTCCTGGCCAACCGCACGGTGGCCGCCGCCATCGGCAAGCCCGAGAAGCGCCGCAAGGAGAAGGCTTTCGTATATCGCGTGCACGATCAGCCCGATGCGACAAAGCTCACCGACCTGGCCAATATCGCCCGCGCTTTCGGCTACCGGTTGAAGACCCACGGCTCGGCCGGCGAAATCAACCGCTCGCTCAACAAAATGCTGCGGGACGTAAAGGGTAAGGGTGAGGAAAATTTCCTCTCCGTGCTCGCCATACGCTCCATGGCCAAAGCCATCTACACAACCGAGAATATAGGCCACTACGGCCTCGGATTCGACTACTATACCCACTTTACCTCGCCCATCCGCCGCTATCCCGACATGATGGTTCACCGTCTGCTCGAGCGCTATCTGGCCGGAGGCCGCAGCGTCAACGTCGAAAAACTCGAGGACCAGTGCAAACACTCCTCCGCTATGGAGCAGCTCGCCGCGAATGCCGAGCGCTCGTCGATAAAATACAAGCAGGTGGAGTATATGGCCGACCATCTCGGCGAGGAATACGAAGGTATGATTTCCGGTGTGACCGAATGGGGCCTCTATGTGGAGCTCGACGATAACAAATGTGAGGGTCTCGTGCCGATGCGCGAGCTTGCCGACGATTTCTACGATTTCGACGAGAAGAACTACTGTCTGCGCGGCCGGCGCCGCGGCATCGTGTTCCGCCTCGGCGACAAGGTTCGTATCCGCGTAGCCCGCGCCGACCTCGACAAGCGTCAGCTTGATTTCGTAATCGTCGACCCGCGCATGGTTGTTGCGGACCAGGACGATATGGGCGCCAAGGTCAGTGTGGCCCAGGCACTTGCCGGCAAAAAGTCTAAGGCTGGAAAATCGGCGAAGAAAGCTGCTCCCGGAAGCCGGAGCGCCGCGAAAGCCGAGCGTAAGGCCGCGCGGAGCGAAGCACTCGCCGCCGAGCAGGCCCGGAAGATGTCGCGCCATGAGAAAGCAAAGGCGGCCGCCCGTGCCTCCGCAAAGGAAAAAGCAAAATCGTCGAAATCGGCTCCTGCCGAAGGGAAGCGCGGCGCGAAAAAGACCGTGAAACGCGCCTCGAAGCGTCGCTGATTCTCGAACTTAAGTCTTTGATGGTCAGACTTAAATATTAACTTGTATCGGCTCTGATTACCGTCCGATTTCCACCGGGCGGTCGTGCGGACTGCTCATATCGGCCGGCTGGGCTTTATGCCCCGCCGGCTTTTTCTTGCTCTGACCAGTGCGTGCCGTGCGTTCGGGCCGTCCGGCCCGACTGGTCTGACTGTCATCCGGTTCGGCCGGTCCGCAGGCTGCCTCAACCGAGGCGGAGTCGGCGCGGGCTTTCGATATGTCGGCTATCGAATCGGCCTCCTGCGCTATCTCGACTGCCTCCTGCAGGCGCTTCTCGGTTTGCGTATTGGTGCATTGTTTTGCCAGACTGATTGCAAGTGGGATTACAAGCAGTATGCCTAACCCGATGAAACCCCGGAATTCTTTGTGTGTCATTCTTGATGAATACATCTTGTGAAGCCATTTGAAGAAAAAGTTTAAATGACTTCTTTTACCATAGATTGAAGCGGAAGCCTGCCGAAGCTTCCAGCGAGAGATTGTTGGCCATCAGCGTGTGTTCGCGGTCGTAGATCAGGGCCATGTCCCAACGGCCCACGGCGCCGAAAAACCATTTCGTCTTGTAGTTGTAGATCAGCGACAGGCGCATCTGGTTGCTCATGCCGAACGACGTTTTCTGCTGCGACGGGTCGTTGATGTAGCCCACGCGCAGGCCGATGAGAGGAGCCTCCGACACTCCCAGCACCCATCCCTTGTGGAACACCCAGTTGTAGCCGTAGCCGAGTTTCAGGGCATAATTCTTGTTCTTCACCATATAGAAATTCGCCCACGAGGCGGGGAGGGTAGGGCGGTCGGCCGGCTCGAGGTCCCAGAAATCGAAGTTGTACTGCGAGCCGTTGAACGATAGGCCGGCGAAAAACGTCCCCTGGCTGCGAACCTGCAGCTTGCTGTAGTAGAATGCCGCCGCCTGCGAGTATCGTTTGTGGTTGAAGAAGTAGTAGAGGTCTATACCCCACTGGCTTGTGTTTATTCCCTTGAACGGGATGTCGACGCGGTGGCTTTCGCCCACCGGCCCCATCCGGCGTATGGTCGTTCCGATGTCGTTGCTTATGTTGTAGTATTCGAATGCGAAGAGCGAGCAGTTGAACTGCAGGTTGAAACGCTTGCGCGCACGCTGGCCGCCGTTGAAGTATTTGCCGATGTTCATGTCGTAGCCCACCGACACGGCCATGTAGGTGAGGTAGAAACCCAGAGTCGACGAGGGGTCGCTGAGCATCTGCATCGAGTAGCCGTCGTCGATGCGGAAGTTGTAGACGTCGCTCCATGAGTCGACTTTCGCCTTGACGTTGAATCGTTTGCCCGAACCGACCACATAGAGCGAGTCGTAGGAATTGAAGAATTTATCGCCCCAGCGGTAGGTCTTGATGCAGAAATTTGGAAATTTGCCCCACGCCGCAATCGAGTCGAGGTCGAGGCTGAAGGCGCGTGCCTCCTGCGGAGCGGCCGCACCGAGGATTACTGCCAGGAGCATGGCGAGCCATACCGCACGCAGTGTGCGGCTTCCGGGCGTCTTCAGGGGACGTGTTCCCTCCGGTCGTTCTTCCAGGATTTCGGTATGCGCCATATTGATGCAAAGATAGCGAATTTTATGGTAATCCGGCAATAGGTTTGCGAATCCTATACGCCTTAATATATATAGGAGATTGGCGGAGTGGGCGGGTTGTCGGAAGTTACCATTTTTCTGTCCGTTTGCTCCATTTTCCCCCAGTGGTCTTTAACAATTAATTAAGCTAAAATTTTTAACACTTTTTGAGGTTTTATGCAATGTGAATATTTATGTCGGTTATTCATATTGTAAATGGCTGTAAATTAATAATATGTGTAATTTGTGCCAAAATAGCCACTTGTCAACATGACAAAGAATTATGTTAAAGAGCAGCAAAAATGCTCTCGAAGTGTTTATTTTCTTGACATTTTGTATTAACTTTGCTAAGTGTATATGGTGAAAGCCGTGAATTTCGGTGCGACTAAGGTTAAAAAAGATGTAAAAACCGGGCAGCGATGATTCTCACGCGCGGCCACGCTTTTAAGCCCTCGGGGTTTTACGAATCGATTTCGCCCAAAGCTTCCGCAGGGAGGCCGAAAAGAAAAAGTTTGAATCATCCCGAACCCGTAAGCAAGAATAGCCCCGGCTCGACCCATGTGCGCAAAAAAAGTGCTCGTTAAAATCAAACCGATCGTAGAATTTTTAACTCATTATGTCTAATTAATTATTGTGTATGAAAAAGCTGTTTCTATTACTGACGGCAGTCCTGATTACCGCAGCTTGCGCCATGGCGCAGTCGAAGGTGGTCAGCGGTACGGTTGTTTCGGCAGCTGACGACGAGCCCCTGGCAGGTGCCACGGTGATGCCCATCGGAGGCGGTCAGGGAACATCGACCGACATCGACGGTAACTTCTCGTTGACCGTCCCCGACAAAGTAAATGAACTCAACGTATCTTACGTGGGCTTCAACACCCGCAAGGTGGCTGTTTCGTCCGGGAAGATGACCATCAAACTCGAATCCTCCGAGAACAGTCTCGACGAGGTGATGGTCGTGGCTTACGGTACCGCCAAGAAATCGGCCTTCACCGGTTCGGCAACCGTGATCAGCAACGACGCTATCGAGAAGACCCAGGTCACCAACGTGCTCGACGCTCTCTCCGGTAAGGTTGCCGGTTTGCAGCTCTCCAATGCTTCGGGTGCCCCCGGGTCCTCCAGCCCCACAATCCGCATCCGCGGTTTCTCCTCGATGAACGCCGGCAACTCGCCTCTGGTTATTGTCGATGGTACCCCCTATTCAAACGATATCAATACTCTTAATACCAATGATATCGAGTCGATGACCGTCCTCAAGGACGCTGCGTCGAATGCTCTTTACGGTGCCCGCGGTGCCAATGGTGTCATCCTCATCACTACCAAGCGCGCCAAACTTGGCGAGGCCAAGGTTACGGTAGATGCCAAGTGGGGTGTGAATATGCGTGCCACTCAGGACTACGACTATATCAAGGATCCCGCACAGTACTACGAGACTTACTACCGCTCTCTGTACAACTATGCCACCACGGCCCCCGAGAATGTGAAAAATCCCAACACAGGCGAGGATGAGAATATAGGCGGTCTCGGCTACGGTGCCGATCAGGCTTATATCTGGGCCAACAACAACCTGACGGCCGACAATGCCTACGGTCTCGGTTATAATGTGTATACAATGCCTGCAGGCCAGTATCTTATCGGTACCAACGGTAAACTCAATCCCGCTGCCACGCTCGGCCGCGTTGTAACCAACAAGGGCGCAAGCTATTTCGTGACCCCCGACAACTGGCTGGACGAAACATACAAGCATAGCCTCCGTCAGGAATACAATGTAAGCGTAACTCAGGGCAACGACAAGAGCAACTTCTTCGCTTCGGTCGGCTATCTGAAAAACGACGGTATCATCATCGCCAAGAGTGACTTCCAGCGCTTCACCGCACGCCTCAATGCCGATGTTCAGGCCAAACCCTGGCTGAAGGTCGGTGCCCGCGGTAGCTACAGCCATATCGTTCAGAACGCTATGGACAGCGAAGAAGGCAACTCCGCTTCCACAGGCAATATCTTCGCCGCCGCTACCGGCATTGCTCCCATCTATCCGCTTTATATCCGCGACGCCGCCGGCAACGTCATGGTCGATAAGTTCGGCAATACCCGCTATGACTATGGGTCGGGCGACAACGCAGGTCTGAAACGTCCGATCTTCGGCGACTCCAACGCCGTCGACGCCATGATTCTCGACACCAACAAGGTTGAAGGCAACAACTTCAACGGCGCCGCTTTCGTTGAGGTGCGCTTCCTCAAGGACTTCAAGTTCACCTCCAACAACAACGTGAACCTTCAGGAAATGCGCCAGACCACGGTCACCAACCCCTACTACGGTCAGTACGCAACTCAAAATGGTGTCGTAGGGAAATATCACACCCGTTCGGTCGACTACACCTATCAGCAGTTGCTGACATGGAACCACAAGTTCGGTAAGCACAACGTTGACGCCCTCCTCGGTCACGAATGGTTCAAGACCACATTCTATTATCTGTATGGCTCAAAGAGCAGCATGTTTGACCGCGGCAATGAGGAACTCGCCGGCGCAATCATCAAAGGCAACGCAAACTCCTATACCACCGAATACAACAACGAAGGCTGGATTTTCCGTGGCCAGTATGATTACGACAGCAAGTATTTCTTCTCCGGTTCGTTCCGTCGCGACGCATCCTCGCGTTTCCATCCCAACCACCGTTGGGGTAACTTCTGGAGCCTCGGTGGCGCCTGGATTATCTCCAAGGAATCGTTCCTTCAGGATGTAACCTGGCTCGACATGCTCAAGGTGAAGGTCTCTTACGGTGAGCAAGGTAACGACAACATCGGTAACTTCCGCTATACCAATACCTATAACATCGTCAACTCCAACAACATGCCGGGTGCAACCCCCGACTCGATGGGTAACGAAGACATCACCTGGGAAAAGAACGGCAACTTCAACGCAGGCGTTGAGTTCTCGATGTTCAACGGCCGCTTCACCGGCAATATCGAGGCCTTCTACCGCAAGACCTCCGACATGCTTATGTTCTTCCCGCTTCCTTCTTCGTTCGGTTATACAGGCTACTACGACAATATCGGCGACATGAAGAACACCGGTGTTGAAATCGAACTCGGCGGTACCCCCATCAAGACCAGGAATTTCAAGTGGGACGTCAACTTCAACATGACATGGTATAAAAACCGTATCTCCAAGCTCCCCGAGGACCGCAAGGGTCAGAAAGGCTACATCTTCAAGGATGACTTCAAGCTTGACCCGGCCTACGGTTATTCTTCCGGAAACTACTTCTACGGCGAAGGCGAGTCGATGTACAGCTTCTATACCTACAAATATGCCGGCGTCAACAAGGAGAACGGTAAGGCTCTCTACTATAAGAATGTCTACAACAAGGACGGCGACGTAATCGGAACCGAGACTACCGACGACTACACCAAGGCTTCCCGCTATATCGTAGGAACTGCTCTCGCTCCCGTCTACGGCGGCTTCAGCACTTCGTTCGCCTACCGCGACTTCGACCTCTCGCTTGCTTTCAACTACCAGATCGGCGGTAAGGTTTACGACAGCGGTTACGCTCAGCTCATGGGCACTCCCTACGACAGCAGCAAGGGTGGCAACATCCACTCCGACATGCTCAACGCATGGAGCCCCGAGAATCCTGATTCCGACATTCCCCGCAACATGTTCGGCCAGCAGTATACAAATGCTACCAGCGACCGCTTCATAACCGACGCTTCCTATCTCTCGCTCGAGAATATCAACTTCGGTTACACACTTCCCACCAAGCTCGTGCGCAAGGCTTACCTCTCGAAGGTTCGTGTTTACCTCGCCTGCGACAACGTCTGGGTTTGGTCAAAGCGTCAGGGTCTGGATCCCCGTCAGTCGTTCACCGGAGGCAACAACAATACTTACTATGCTCCCATCCGCACTATTTCCGGCGGTCTGACTGTTGAATTCTAATTTCTAAGACACAGCAACAATGAACAAAATATATAAATCACTAATGGCTGCGGCGCTTGTAGCTCCCGCGCTGCTCACCACCGGCTGTATCGAGGAGGTATTCCCCACCAATGGTGCGACCCAGGAGCAGCTCAACGGCAACTCCAAAGCCACTGAAGCCCTTGTATGGGCTATGCCCGCCCACCTCAATCAGGTATTTACCGTTCCCGACGAACAGCACTGGGACTGGGGTAAGGGTGCAATCATGCACGGTCTCGACTGTATGACCGCCGACATGGCTATAGCTTATTCGAGCTACAACCATTTCAATTCCTGGTGTTCAGCAAATATCGGCCTTGACGACGGTTACCTCGTCTGCCAGTTTATCTGGAACTTTCAGACCGAGCAGGTTCTGACCGCAAATAAAGTAATAGGCGCTGTTGACCCGTCGACTACCGATCCCGATCTCATGGCCTATCTTGGTCAGGGTCTTGCATTCCGTGCGTCGACATACCTCGACATGGCCCGTATGTATGAGTTCCTTCCCAATAACTACGTACCCGCCACCAACACTTTCGGCAACGACGTCACCGGCTATACCGTTCCTATCGTTACCGACAAGACCTCCGAGGAGCAGGCCCGCAACAACCCACGTGCCAAGCACGACGAGATGGTGAAATTTATCCGTACCGATCTTGAGCAGGCTATACCCCTTCTTCAGAAAGGTGCTGCCCGTACTTCCAAAACGGTTCCTGATCTTGCCGTCGCATATGGTCTGATGGCCCGTCTCTGCCTTTGGGACGCTACTTATCATGAGGAAGGTCTTCCCTATGCAGGCGAAGGCACAGCCGCCTCGCTTTATGCAGAGGCCGCCCAATATGCTCGCCTTGCCATCAGCACTTCTAAAGCTAATCCTATGACTCAGGAAGAGGCTCTTAACACCCAGTCCGGTTTCAACGACCTCAGCGTTTCCTCCTGGATGTGGGGCATGCAGCTCACCGACGAAGATGATGCTGTTAAAACCGGTATCATCAACTGGGCTTCCTGGATGTCTAACGAGACTTCTTTCGGATATGCTTCCGCAGGGCCTATCGTAATGATCGGTGCCAATGTATACCGTCGTATGAACGACCGCGACTGGCGCAAGCTCATGTTCATCGCTCCTACATCCTCTCCGCTCTCCGGACGTGAGACTCTCATCAACGAGGAGCAGCGCGAGGATCTCCCCACCTATGCCTCGCTTAAATTCCGTCCCGGTAAGGGTAATTTCGACGACTACAAGGTTGCTGCAGTCGTAGGCGTTCCTCTGATGCGTGTCGAGGAAATGTATTTCATCGAAGCTGAAGCTACGGCACATACCAATCCTTTCGGCGGCCTTGAACTTTGCAAAACTTTCATGCAGAAGTTCCGCTATGCCACCTATCGCTCGAATGCTTCTACTCCGGAGGATATCATTGACGAAATCGTATTCCAGAAACGTGTGGAACTCTTCGGCGAAGGTCAGTCCTATTACGATTACAAACGCCTGAATATGAACGTAGACCGTACTTATTCCGGCACCAACTTCAACTGGGGCCGCGACACCTACAATTCCGTTGGCCGTCCGAGCTGGATGAACTATGTCATCACTCAGCAGGAAACCGATGCTAACCGTGCGCTTGAGAAGATGAATAATCCCAACGTTTCCGGAAAGCAGTCTGTGCTCACCGGCGAATAATAAATCCGCATCCTCTCCGTTTATAATTTCAAAAAGTATAATCAATTATGAAATTCAATAAGATAATTTCTGCCCTTATGGGTGGTGCGTTCCTCTTCGGAATGGCCGCTTGTACCGACGAGGTTGAATACACGCCTGCCGAAGTTATACCCGGCAACAATGTGTATTTCCCTGTCGATGAGTCGGCCACCGTCGAGATTGGTGTAGACGCAACCTCCTGCGATGTTTACCTCTATCGTGAGGGTGCCGACGACGTTCTTACCGTCGGACTTGAAGGTCAGGTTACGGACAAACAGGGCAATCCAATGACTGACATCTTCACAGTTCCTACTCAGGTTACTTTCCCGGCCGGGGTGAAGAAAGTTCCTATTGTTATCGACCTGGACCTTGACAAGGTTGAACCTGAGTACGAATATCAACTCAACCTCAAGGTGAAAGGCGAGGATACCTCTATTTACGGCCTGACCGAGCGTGAATTTACCCTTGTATATTCCCCTTGGTCGGAATGGAAAATCTACCGTTACGACCCTGCTACCAGCGAGATGATTCCTGGATCTACTCCGGATTACGATAATCAGGGTGTCACTGCAATGTGTACGGCTACTCTTCAGAAGGTTGCAAGCGGAGTGTTTGAGCTGCCGCTGTATGTCCGTGGCTCGCTCGTAAATGACAATAAATTCCAGCTCCTGTTCCCCGACCCGGTTGCATACGACCTTTACAGTGCCGATCCCGACTATGATCCGACGGCTGTTACGGGCGACATCAATACCGGTAACCGCTTCGTATACAACATGACCATCGACAAGACATGGACGTTTGCAAACGGTGGCAAGAATGTGCCTTTCGTTATTGTGCCACATACCATGTCCTGCCAGACCTATCAGGGTGCTGAAGTTTATTTCGCGGACGTCCTCTCGTTCTACACCGATAGCTACAATGGCCAGTACGACATGCAGTTCATTTACGACCGTCTGCTTGTTCCCAACAACATTATGCCCGCATACTACGATGCCGAGGCCGGTATGATTGTCCTCAACACGGCTGCTTCGACTGCTACGCTTGATCTGACGGACCAGTGGCTTGGTGCCGGTGTAGAGACCATTCTTCTTCCTGGTTTCAAGGATTATGACGTTACTATGGAGTACTCCGGCAACTTTGTTAATCCGCAGGGCAAGGAATATGCTCAGATTCAGGCCGTGAAGGGTGCTGATGTCGCTTCGTTCGCTTATAAGTGTGTTGCCGGTGCGCTCACGCAGGCACAGATTGATGCTGTGGCCGAGGAAATTAAGGCCGATGCTGATGCTGAACTTATATTCGATGCAACCGCCACTCTTTCCTTCAGTCTCCCCGAGGATGGCAAGTACACTGTAGTTACCGTTTCCTATAATGAGGGCGGCGAGGCAGTGGCTACCACCGCATATACCTTCGACTACAAGACCGTTCAGGCTGCCCGCGAATGGGTTTCTGTCGGCACTTGCAAGTATACCGACGGCCTGATTTACGGACACTGGCAGTTCAGCCCGACCGATCCTATCGGCGGTGAGGAATGGGACGTTGAAGTAGAGGCAAGCACGACTACTCCTGGTCGTTACCGTCTGGTCAACGCTTATGCTGCATGGCCGCTTGCTATTGACCTCGCTCAGAACGGACAGCCTGTTGCGCTTACCGATAAGGACTACTACATCTACTTCGATGCACGCTACAGCAACGCCACCTATATGGAAAATGGCGAAATCGGTGTCGATCTGGCCGAGATTGGACTGTCGGGTGCAATGTCGTTCGATTGCGACTGCTACAGCCTTATGACCGGTAACAGACAATATCCACTTGAAATGCTGGCAGCCTATGGCTACGCAGGAACCGTTGAGGATGGAATCATTGCCTTCCCTGCCGGAACTTTCGGACTCTATTATGGAAATAATGGCGTTTACACCAATTATAGTGATGAATTCCTTGACGCAAGGGCTGCCTGGACCGGCTCGGCTCAAGATTTCTACGCTACTATTCCCGATCCCGCCTACGGCATGGGTTATACTACTATCGATATGTCGGGCGTAACCGGTGAATATGCTCCCGGTCAGGAAGTCCTCGATCTCTCGGCTTATCTGGGCGCAGCCAAAAAGACCAAAGCTGCTCTTGGCAATAAGGTCGCTAAGCGTGGAGATAAGGCCGTGAAGACTCTTTCATCTAAGGGTGTCAGCCATAAAGCTGCTCATGCCAAGGTTTCCTCCTTCAAGACCTTCAAGGGTAAGAAGGTAGATAACAGCGGTCTCAGCGCAAGCAAACGCGCTACTTTCTGATTCCCGCTAAGTAATTCCTGACAACAATAAGCGGTGTGTCAAAATCCGAGATTTTGACACACCGCTGTGTTTTATGGCGGAATCACCGTGGTTTGTAATGCAGAGTTGTTAAAAAAGAGCAAAATGGATGTTAAATTGGCCTCTTTCTTGATTTTTGGTGGGAAAACGGTTGCAAATTCCCTAACTTTGTATTTCCTATGCGCGTGTCGCATACATTTTGCCATTCATCGAAATAATCATAGTGTAAATAGACAATGAAGAGATTCTACGCTTTAGCCATTCTGGCTTTGGGAGGCTTGGCTTCCCTTAGTGCTCAGAGCAAGTTTGATATGGGTGCGGGTGAATACCTCGGCCATGTCAGGGCAAACACTCAGGCTGCGCTGATGAAGTCGCGTGGTGTGAATCAGCCTACGCTTGCTCCGGAAATCACCGCCGAGAAGCGCGTGGCCGTCCTCGTCACAATGAAGGAGGAGGGAATGGGCAGCATTCTTGCTGAGCAGGGATATGAAATTGAAAATGAATTCGGTCGCGTGATTGCGGTTCGCATCACAGCCTCTGAAATGGAAGCCATCGCGGAACTCGACGAGGTAGTGCAGATTTCGCTTGGCTTTGAGCTTGAGCCTATGATGCGCGTAGCGCGAAAAACCACTAAGGTTGACGACGTTCACAAGGCGGCTGCTTCTTCCGGACTGTCTCACGGCTACACCGGCGAAGGCGTTATCGTAGGGATGATGGATACTGGCCTCGACCCCAACCATCTGAACTTCCGCGATGCCGACGGGAATCTTCGTATAAAGAACTATTGGGAAATCAAGGGTGCCGACGGTTCGGTAGTTCTGTATGATACCCCCGAAAAAATCGGTGCTTTCGAGACCGATCTCCGTCAGGAAACGCACGCTACCCATGTGCTCGGCATAATGGCCGGAAGTCACAACGCACGTCCCGGCTCGGGCAACGGCATCGTGGCGACGGTGAGTGGGACCGGTCGACCCAGCATTTCCGCCACCAACGTCAATCCCTACTACGGTGTGGCTAAGGATGCCGAGATGTCGGTTTGTTCAGGCACACTTGAAAACAACAATATTACCATAGCGGCCGGCCGTTTCCGCGATTATGTGAAGACTACGGGCAAGCCTGGCGTACTCAATTTCTCGCTGGGCAGCCAGCGTGGGCCTCATGATGGTTCCGACGCAAGTTCGATTGCTCTTGCCGACGTAGGCAAGGATGTTCTTATCTGTATGTCGGCAGGCAACGAGGGCGATGCCAATATCTCGCTTTCAAAGACCCTCACCGCTTCGGACAAGACGGTAAAGACTTTCGTGTCCACGGGCCTGGTCGGCGAAGGCTATCTTGATATATGGAGCTCCGGGTCGCAGACCCTTAAGGTGACGCTCGCGGCAATAAATCTGACCAACGGAAACGTAGTGGGTACATTTGAAGTGCCCACGCCCTCGGCATTCAGTTTTATAGGCGGCACGTCGGTTCCGTATTCGAATGTGGTGAAGAATGCTCAGTTTGGCAATACCTTCGGCCAAAGCTCCTATATCGGCTATTCAGCCAATCTCAACACCGCCAACAACCGCTACGACGTATATATGACGTTCAATCTGTCGGGCTCTACACCCAATATTGCTGCTGCGGTTATCGTGGAAGGCGCCTCCGGCAACCTCATTGATATGTACGGAAGCATGGTGCTTCAGACCAACGGCATGTCGGGATACCTTGCCGGTAGCCCTGCGAACTCCATCAACGGCATGGCCTGTGGCGACAACGTTCTTGTGGTGGGCGCTTACGTAAACGCTAATCCGTATATGTCTATTGCAGGCGAGAAATCGTGGGATAAATCCGTATATCCTCAGTATGGAATAGCGTCATTTTCTTCGTACGGGCATACATTCCAGGGTCGCCAGCTTCCCGACGTAGTCGGCCCAGGCATGGGTATGGTTTCATCGTATAATTCATACTATGTACGCAACGAAATCAACAACTATGTTGCAAAAGCGCTTGCAAATCCATTGAATGATAAAACGGAAGCTCAGCTCCGCACCGAAGCCGAGTCGAACTATAGCGTATGGATTAATAGCCCCGACAAGAAGGATCCCGACGACAACAAGACTCCCCTCAAGAACTATTGGGGTGAGATGAGCGGAACGTCGATGAGCTCGCCGTTTGTGGCAGGTGTGCTGGCGCTGTGGTCGCAGGCAGCCGCTGAAAAGGGGGTGCGCCTCTCGATGGACGACGTCAAGAAGGTAATCGCAGCTACGGCCGACAAGGATGATTTTACCGCTCAGCAGCCCGAACGCTGGGGTATGGGTAAAATCAACGCTCTCGCCGGTCTGAAATACATTCTCACCAACGAAATGGGTGGAGTTGACGGCATAGCCTCGGACGATCCGGAAAGCAGCCTCATCATTGAGCCGGTTGGCGGAGGTGTCTACAGCGTGTTCCTCGCCGGTGTTGAGGGTTTCACCGCTACGCTCCATAATCTGCAGGGTCAGGCTGTGGCTACTGCCTCGGCGACGGGCAACGAACTGACACTCGATGGCTCGGCTCTCGGCCGCGGGGTTTACGTGCTGACTGTGCAGGCTCCCAATACCCGCATCTCGCGCAAAATCGCCCTCTGAGGCCCGAAATAAGCAGGGATTTAGCCCGATTAATCCAGATTATTCCCGATTAAATCTGATTTAACTCGATTAATCGCGATAATTCCCGATAAATCAAGGTTAATCCCGATAAAGCCTGAAATTTACGGCGCGCTGGAAGATAGCTTCCGGCGCGCCGATTTTTTGGGGAAACCGATTTTGGGCCGAATTTCTCGCGCCGATTTTTTCGCGCCCGAGTTTCGCTTGGGGCGTGAACAAACACCCCCTGGCGAGGGGTTATTATAATAGCGGGGGAAGTATCTTAATCTAAAAGCGGGGTGGCTCGCTGGCCGCTCCGCGGAAAGGAGAAACATTATGGCAAGTATCTACAGCAGGTTTAAGGAGATGGTTCAGCGCCAGCCGCAGGCTCCGGCGCTGCGCACGGCCACGCAGACGGTGGGCTACAGCCGTCTCGACGCGTTGGCAGCCGCCATTCAGGCACGTTTCCCGGATGAACGGCCTCGAACCGTGGGCATCGTGATGGACCACGACGTGGAGCTGGTGGCAACGATATTGGCGGTGCTCCGCGCCGGCGCGGCCTATGTGGCCGCCGAGCCCGGACTGCCTCCCGAGCGCATACGGTATATGATGAGCGAGGCGGGTGTGGATTTTGTAGCCACGTCGGATGCCTATCGCCATCGTTTCGCCGGTTTCCGCACCATTACTGTCCCGGCGACTCTGAGGCCTTTGGCTCCGGAGCGCATGGCCGAGACCGAAGCCGGGCGCACGCCGGCTCCGGTAGCCGTACATGCCGACGCTCCGGCCTATGTGATTTTTACCACCGGCCGCTCGGGCCGCTCGAACGGCGTTGTGGTCAGTCAGGCCAATGTGATGCACTTCGCCGATGCCTTCGAGCATGAATTCCGCATCGGGCGTGCCGACGTGGTGATGCAGCTTTCGGTCGCTACGTTCGACCTCTTTGAGGAGGAACTTTTCGGCGCTTTGCTCAACGGAGCCACCCTGCTGATTCCTCCCGCAGGAATCCTCAACGACACGGCGCGACTGCTCGAGTTCGCCGACGAACATGGCGTAACCGTCATCACGGGCTTTCCCCAATTACTCTCCGACATCAACCGCTGTGTGGCTGCCGGCAGGCGGCTGCCGCGCTCGCTGCGGCTGCTCAAAAGCCGCGGCGACGTGCTTTTCAGCGGATTTGTCGACCATCTTGTCGACAAGGTGGAGGTCTACAATTCGTATGCTCCGGCCGAGGCTGCGGCAGGAGCCACGCTTTACCGCTGCAACGGATCGCAGGTGCTCGCCGACGGAGCATATCCGATGGGTCGGGCGGTCGACGGCACGGAAGTCGAGGTGCTCGACGACCGTCTGCGCTCCGTAGTGCCCGGACTTGAGGGTGAAATCTGCGTGATGGGCGACGGAGTGGCCCGCGGCTACATCGGCGACAATCCCGAGAACGTAAACTTCGTAAACATGCCCGACGGTCGCCGCTGCTTCTGCACAGGCGACATCGGCTATACGCTTGCCGACGGTACGGTGGTATTTCTGCGCCGCAAGGAGCGCAATGTGGTGATTGAAGGCACACGCGTGGAGTGTGATGCCGTGGCCGATGCCCTGCGGCGCCTTCCCGAGGTGGAGAGCGGGGTGGTATGCCCGGCGACCGATTCGCAGGGGCTGGCCTTCCTCACGGCCTACATCGTACCCCGCCACGGGCTGAAGCTTTCGCTCGCACGGCTGCGCAAGAAGCTCGGACGCTATCTCTCGGCAGTGAGCATGCCTAAATTCTTCGTCCGGCTGAAGAAACTCCCGCTCAACCCCAACGGCGACCTCGACGAGGGTGCTCTCCCGTTCGCAAGCAAGCGGCCCTCCGGCGGTTCGGCAGGTGTAAACACAATTTAAATTCTTTTAGCTATGCGGGCTGCAACGACCGTGGAGCCCGTTTGTTATATAGATAAAAGAAAGAGACGGAAAGGCTCCTCCCTTATGGCATCTGTATATGAAACTCACACAAACACGGATATATTTCCCGACCACTCGACTATTTAACGAAAGCCTCCGGGATTTCAGCTCTCAGGGCGCGGCGTCCGCTCGCCGGACGTCGGCCGGCCCGACTTGAAAAACGTTTTTTATTCAGACATCCCTCGTCCTTTTTATCGAGTAGTGATACTGGATACTGAGGCTCTCATAAATAAATAGTTGAAACGTGAAGGCCGCGTGTCGAATTTCTCGACGCGCGGCCTTTTCATGTTTTTTTTGCCTGATATGGGCTGGTAGGGCGCCTATCGGGGGTAGATGGTTAGGGTGGCGGTGTCGAAGCGGAGCTCGCCGCGGTCGGCAAGGGCGCGCACAGTGGCGATAACAGATTGTGTAGGGATGGCCAGATAGGCGGCCAGACGGTCGACGGTTACACCGTCGGGGAAATGGGTCAGCGCGTAGACTACGGCCTGCTCGGCCTGACGGATGGTTTCGGCCGGAGACGCGTGGTGCGTGGCGCGTTGTGAGCGGCATACGTCGCATTTGCCGCAGCCGCATTCCGGCTTCTCGCCGAAATAGCGCAGCAAAGTGTTGTTGCGGCATTCGTCGTTGGCAAAGAGGAAGCGCTTCATCGCCTCGATGCGGTGGGCCATGCGCTCGCGGCGCTCCTCGTAGACCTCGCGCGGAATCTGCACATGGCGTCCCTCCTGGCGCGAGCGGCTCATCACGATGTAGGGAGTGGACTTGCGCGGCACGTAGCTGATTACGTGCATCCGGCTCAGCTTGAGCAGGTTTTCGTAGACGGTCTGCTCCGTAAGCCCCAGCGCGGAGGCCATCGAAGGCTCGTCGATATGCTCGTAGTCGGCGAAAATGCCCGTCGAGGTGCGCAATACGTGCTGAAATACACGCTCGGCCTCCGGGTCGAGCCGCAGGTCGTAGAGGTCGCGGCGCGTCATCACTACCATAAGCCGGCTCCGCGTAGCGATTTCCTCGATATATTCAATCCAGCCGCTCTGGGTGAGGATTTTCAGTGCTGCGGATGCCTGGTCGGGCTGGAGGCTGTTGCGGCGGCAGAACTCCTCGAGGTTAAACTCGTAGATTTCGCCGAATCCCTCGCCCATATATATGTTGAGAAACACGCACAGGCGGTTGTATACCTCGCGGATATATTCTTTTGGGGGAAATGCGTCGTTGAGGCGGCGCGTAAGGACACCCTTGTCGGAGGGCGCCACGAGCGACACGGCGTAGGCATCCTTGCCGTCGCGCGCGCCTCGGCCGGCCTCCTGATAGTATTCCTCGAGCGACGAGGGCGGGTCGAAATGCACCACCAGGCGTACGTCGGGCTTGTCGATGCCCATGCCGAAGGCTGTGGTGGCCACCATGATGCGGGTCTCGTCGGTCTTCCATCGGTTCTGGCGCACGGCCTTTTCCTCGGGCGCGAGGCCGGCGTGGTAGAAGTCGGCGGAGATTCCTGCTGCGGTGAGCGCCTCGGCAATCTGGCGCGTGCGCTTGCGCGAGCGCACGTAGACTATTCCCGATCCAGCCACACGGCTGGCGATGTGGATGAGCTGCTCTTCCTTCAGGTCGCAGCGGCGCACTATATAGTTGAGGTTAGTGCGGTTGAACGAGAGACGGAACACGCGTGCGTCGGCGCGGAATTCAAGCTGGCGGCAGATGTCCTCCACCACCTCGGGCGTGGCCGAGGCTGTGAGCGCAAGCACCGGGATATCGGGGAGCTTTTTGCGGAGTTCGCTTATTTTCAGGTAGGAGGGGCGGAAATCGTAGCCCCACTGCGATATGCAGTGGGCCTCGTCGACCACTATTAGGCTTACCGGCAGGCGCGAGAGCTGCTGGCGGAAACTGTCGCTCTGAAGTTTTTCCGGCGATACATATAGAATGCGGGCTTTCCCGAGGCGGCATTTGTCGTAAATCAGGCGGCTCTCGGCCGGACGCAGCCCCGCGTGGAGGAAATACGCGCGGATGCCGCGGGCGAGCAGGTTGTCGACCTGATCCTTCATCAGCGAGATGAGTGGAGTGACCACTAATGTAAGTCCGGGCAGCATAAGCGCCGGCACCTGAAATGTGATGGACTTGCCGCCACCTGTGGCCATCAGACCGAGTGTGTCGCGCCCCTCGAGCACGGAGCCGATGATGTCGGCCTGCAGAGGGCGGAAGGCGGTATAGCCCCAGTGGCGCCGGAGCGTATCGAGCATGGATGGAGAGGTGGCCATAGGGGTATGGATGCGTGGCGCGCAGTCGGCGCGTTCAGTCGAGTTTAATCTCTTTGATCTGGAGCTGGATGTTGTTCACATTGCTGCCTCCCCGGTGCTTGCTGTCCTCGATGGTGTAGCATATGTCGAAGCGTGCGCCGGCATGGATGCGGTCGAACAGCTCGGCCTTGTTGAAGGCGATGCCGTTGATTACTTTGCCCGATGTGTCGTCCACGAGCTCGAGCTTTATGTGCTCCAGCTGGCGCCCGACGAGTTTGCTCGTGCCGAAATCCATCACGCCGCGCGTGCAGAACACCGGCTTCTGGTTTCCCGGTCCGAACGGATTGAAGCGGCGCAGGGTAGCCAGGAATTCTGGCGTAAGCTCCGAGAATGAGAGGAAGGCGTCGATTTCATATTGCGGCGAGAGCTGCGAGGGGAGGATGTTGTCGGCCACATACTGCTCGAAGCGGCGCGTGAATTCGGGGATGTTCTCCTCCTTTAGCGATAGCCCCACGGCGTAGGTGTGGCCGCCGAAGTTTTCGAGAAGGTCGCGGGTGGAGTCTACGGCGCTGTAGATGTCGAAACCCTGCACCGAGCGCGACGAGCCGGTGGCGAGGCCGTTGACGAGCGTAAGCACTACGGCGGGTTTGTAGTAAAGCTCGGTGAGACGGGAGGCGACAATCCCTATGATTCCCTTGTGCCAGTCCTTATTGAAGATTACAATCGACTTTTTGTCGCGCTCCGATTCGTGGCGGCTGGAGATGATGGCGTTGGCTTCCTCGGTGATGCGCTTGTCGAGTTCCTTACGGTCTTTGTTGTACTGGTCGATGGCCTTGGCGCGCTCGTAGGCGTCGGCCACGTCGCGCGATACGAGCAGGTCGACGGCTTCCTTGCCGCTCTGCATGCGCCCGGAGGCGTTGATACGCGGTCCGATCTTGAAGATTACGTCGGAGATGGTGATCTCGCGGTTCGAAAGGTTGCAGATGCGGATTATGGCGCGTAGCCCCATGTTGGGGTTGGTGTTGAGGCGGCGCAGGCCGTAGAAGGCCATTATTCGGTTCTCGTCGACCATCGGCACAATGTCGGCGGCGATGGATACGGCCACGAGGTCGAGCATTCCCTCCAGTTCGTTCTGCTGGATGCCGTTGCTGATGGCAAACGCCTGCATGAGCTTGTAGCCCACTCCGCAACCGGAAAGATGCGGGCACGGATAAGTGGACCCCGGCATCTTGGGGTTGAGGATTGCCACGGCCTCGGGCAGTTCCTGGTCGGGCACGTGGTGGTCGCAGATTATGAAGTCGATGCCATGCTCACGGGCATGGGCTATCTCCTCGTTGGCCTTGATGCCGCAGTCGAGGATGATGACGAGTTTTACGCCCTGACCGGCGAAATCGTCGATGATGTCGCTCGAGATTCCATACCCTTCTTCGTAGCGGGTGGGAATGAAATAGTCGATGTTGGAGTAGAAGTTGCTGAGATACTTGTAGACCAGCGCAACGGCTGTAGTGCCGTCGACATCGTAGTCGCCGTAGACCATTATCTTCTCTTTCGCCCCCATGGCTCGGTTGAGCCTGTCCACCGCTTTCTGCATGTCGGGCATAAGGAAGGGGTCGTGGAGATATTTCAGCCGGGGATTAAAGAATCGCTCGGCATCCTCGACCGACGTGACGCCACGCTGCACCAGCAGCTCGCTTACGGGCGGGCATGAGGCGTAGCGGCGTGCAAGTGCCGTCTCGATCTTCTGCTCTTGGGGTGTCAGGGGTAAATAGTTCCATTTACCTGTCATTTATGTTGTTTTTTTATTGGCGGAGGTAGGTGGGAGGGAGAGGGGAGGTGATGAAATTGGAGAGGAGAGATGGGAGAAAGGGGGAGGAGAAGGTCGGCGGCGCTGGCAGCCGCGGCTTTGTCGTCGCATTCAAGATGCTGAAAGCCATAATGGTGGATGTGGAATCCGGCCACTGCAGGCAATGGAAGAGAGAAGTGCCTTTTCCGGCACTTTATTGCCAATTGCAAATATAGCCAATTATTGCAGTAAAAAGAAGCTCCGTTAAAGAATATTTACAATTTTTTCGGTTATGAAATTGGGGATTCTTGATAACTTTGCCGCCAAATCGTATGAACAGACTCCGCAGAAACATCGCCGTCGGATTTCTTACCGTGCCGACGGGTCTTTTCACTCTCATCGTGGTGCTGGCCATTCTCTGGCTTACGCTCGCCCGCGCGCCTTTCGGCGATACGGAGATGCCCCATATCCCTGGCATCGACAAGGTGGTGCACGCCTGTATGTTCGGCGGCCTCACTTTCGTGGGCGAGCTGGACTGTAGCCGCTGGCGCATAAAGCGCCGCAATCTCCGTGGAGACGCGGCGCTTGTAGGATGGCATCTGGCAGCAGTGATAGCCCTGGCCTCGATAGCCTTCGGCGGAGCTATCGAACTGCTCCAGGGGGCAATGCACATGGGGCGCGGAGCCGACTGGCTTGACTGGCTGGCCGACGCTGTCGGCGCGGCAGTAGCGGTCGTGGTATCTCCGCCGGTAGTCCGCTGGGTTCTTGCCCTGAAATGATAGAGCCTTTATTTTGCGTTTATTTTGCGGGCGCAACGCTGTCGGCTCCTTCCGTGGTTTTGGCGGCGAAAGTAGCGGCGCTGAGAGTTCCCTCCATCACGGCCTTTACGTCGGCTCGGAGTTCTTCGTCCTGCTTGTCGCGGCTGAGGATAGTGCCGTCAGGTCCGATAATAAGGATGGTCGGAATACCTGATATTCCGTAGAGGTCGGTGGGCACAGTCTGTGCGTTGATAATCTGTGACCATGGAAGCTGATGCTGCGCGATTGCGCGGCGGGTGTTGGCCGGGTCGTCCCATACGGCCACTCCGAGTACCTCCAGCCCCTGGGGGCCGTATTCTTTAAGCAAATCTTTTATTACAGCCGTCTCGCGGATGCAGGGACCGCACCAGCTTGCCCAGAAGTCGACGAGCACCGGCTTTCCTTTGCCCACAAAGTCGCTTAGGCTTTGACTGATGGAGTCGTTTGTTATGGTGAAGTCCACGAATTTTTTGCCCGGCGATGTGGCTTCCTTGTTGACGGCAGCCGTGATGAGTTTGTTCACACGCTGATAGCTTTTGAGAACCGGATATTTCTCGAGTGCCGCTTTCAGCTCGGCGAGATCCATACGGTAGGCCTTGTCGAGGAATAGGCTGTAGCCTACGGGATTGTCGGTGTTGGCTTTGAAAACCGAGTCGGTGTAGGCGTCGTAGGCGCTGAGAATTGCCTGCGCGGCGGCTTCGGCGGTGCTGTCGTTGGGGAGTGCGCGGAACTGCTGCTCGAAGCCCCGGATGCGTTTCTGAATCGAGGTGTTGAGGTCGTTGAGCGGGGAACCTGATACAACGGTGCCCTGCGGAGTGTGCTGTGTGGAAATCTCAGCGTTTTCGACTACGAGCGAGCCCATACGGTTGCCGTCGACGATGATACGTGCAAGCGCGGGAGCAGCTATGGACCCCTTGAACACCGCTTTGCCGTTGTCGATCATTGTCGAGTCGATTTTTTCGCCGGTATCGAAGTTTACCAGGTAGGCTGTGAGCCCTTCGAAATCGTCGGTGGGAATTTCGGCGGTTATGGTGTAGTTTCCGGTAGCTGAAGCAGCGGTGCATCCCACAAGGAGTGCACCCATGGCCAGGGAAATCAGTTTGGTTTTCATCTGCGTTGCGGTTTGGGTTGCTTAAGTTGTTTTTAATTCCTAATTTTGCACAAATGGGGGAATTTTGTGCCGTTTTGCTTACAAAGTAACGCATTAATTTGTTAGAATAGAAACACTCTGCGTTAATTTTATTGAAAGCATACAGCTACATCTATTCTAAAACGTTGCAACTATGTCGACAAATCTACTTCCGGCTATAGCCGAAAGCATAAGGAAAAACTGGAAGCGCCCGGCGCTCTCCGATCTCAACGGAATCACTCTGACCTACGGCGCGCTGGCCGCTCAGATTGGGAAGATGCACCTGATTTTCCGTGCGGCCGGCCTTAAACCCGGCGACAAGGTGGCGCTTTGCGCACGCAATTCGGCCCACTGGGCCGCTTCTTTTCTGGGCGCACTGAGCTACGGAGCGGTGGTGGTGCCTCTGCTTCATGAGTTTCATCCGGATGCTGTGGAGCATCTTGTGAATCATTGCGACGCCACCATCCTGATAACAGAGAAGCAGATTTTCGACAATCTCGACGAGGATAAACTGGGCGGTCTGGAAGCTGTGCTGCTGATTCCGGGTCTTCTTCCGCAGCTTTGCCGTAACGCGAAACTTAAGGAATTGCTCGACAATCTCGACGCCGAATTCGAGCGGCTGTATCCTTCGGGCTTCGGCCCCGACGACTTGCAGTTCACCCATGTGGAGCCCGACAGGCTTGCCCTGATCAACTACACATCGGGTTCCACCGGCAATCCGAAAGGAGTGATGCTCAGCTACGCCAACCTCTGGAGCAACATACGTTTCGGGCTTGGGAATATATCTTTCCTGTATCCCGGTGACGGAATGGTCAGCATGCTTCCGCTGGCTCATATGTACGGCCTTGTGTTTGAATTTCTGTTTCCGCTTTGCCGCGGCTGCCACATCACATTCCTCGGGCGCGTGCCCTCGCCAAAAATCGTATTGCAGGCCTTCGCACAGGTGCGTCCGAAGCTGGTGATTACGGTTCCTCTGGTAATAGAGAAGATTGTGAAGGGAAAGATTTTCCCGCGTCTCGAGAAGCCGTTGATGCGCGTATTGCTTAAGATTCCGGGTATCAGCCGTATAATTCTCCGAAAGGTGCGCGATCAGTTGCTCCAGGCTTTCGGAGGTCAGCTGGAGCAGCTTATTCTCGGTGGTGCGGCCATGAATGCCGAAGTGGAGGATTTCCTGCGTCGGATTCGTTTTCCCTTTACGGTGGGTTACGGCATGACGGAGTGTGCGCCGCTCGTAACCTATTGCTGGTGGGCCGATCAGCGTCCGCATTCCTGCGGCCGGATGGTCGACGGAATGGAGGCGCGCACAGACAGCCCGGATCCGACCCATGCGCCCGGTGTCCTCTACGTGCGCGGTGCCAACGTTATGAAAGGGTACTATAAGAACCCGGAAGCCACCGCCGAGGTGTTCGGTGCCGACGGATGGCTCAATACCGGCGACATATGCACCATCGACTCTGACGGCTATCTTTATTTGCGAGGCCGAAAGAAGAATATGATTCTGAGTTCGTCGGGGCAGAACGTCTATCCGGAGGAGATAGAGGTCAGACTTAACAATCTCCCTTTGGTTGGTGAGTCGGTAGTGGTAGACCGCGGAGGTAAAATCGTAGCCCTGGTACATCCCGACTATGAGGCAGGGCATAAACTGGGCCTTACCGACACCAAAATCGATGTGCGCGTTATGGAAAACCTTCCTGTGCTCAACGCCTCGCTTCCGGCCTATGCGCGTGTAACCCGCTTCGAAATCCACGCCGACGAGTTCGAGAAGACGCCCAAACATTCCATCCGTCGCTTCCTCTACCAGTAAAGGCCGATTATAAGATAAAAAGAATGCTCCGCACGGCTGTGATGCCGATATGCGGAGCATTCTTTTTTATTTCCGTGATTCCGGAAAACGGTCTCAGGCGTCGAGTCGCTCTTCTTCATCGTTGCGGGCGAATCCGCAGGCAGTCTGGAGTTCCGAGAAGAAGTCGTGGCCAAGTGCCACCGAAATCCGACACAGCAGCTCGGTGTCGATGCTGCTCTTGCGTAAAATTTTGTAAACATTGGTGCGGTCACAGCAAATCTCCTGGGCCAGCCAGGCTGCCGGACGGCGTTGGCGCCGCAGTTCGTTGCCGATCAGTGAACCGATGTGAATCTGAATGCCACATTCCTCGGTTCGAGTCAAAACAGGTTTTGCTTCCATGATTAAAACAAGAGATGATGAAGTGGAATAAGAGATTGTATGTGGAAAACCGATCAAACTCCGTCGACGCAAACGATAGAAGTTCGAGCCCTTTATTGCCGGTTCGATTTTCCAATGCAAAAATAAGGATTTGCATCTGTTTATACAACGTCGAAGTTATCTTTATTGTGCGTTAAAATGCTTTTAATCAGTGTTAAAGCCTATACGTTGAATTGCCGCTGCCAACAAAATGCAATTTAAATTTTTTAGCGAGTCGAAATTCACTCTGAAAAAGATTTTTTTCCGTCGGCCCACATGGCGAAAATTTTTAAATTCCGGTTTGATTATGCTTTTAACATAAAATGGTTGAATAAAGCTTCTTGGATGCCAAATTGGCTACATATTTGTGGAATTGAGTGTTACAAATACACAACCTTGATTTTACAAAAATGTTGTGGACACGCGGGCTACGGTTTGTAGACTGCATTTCGATGTTTTGTAGAGAGATTGGATATAGAAAGACCTCGGGTAAGCCGGCGGCCATAGGCCTGTGACTTTACCCGAGGTATTATGTGGCAGTGGGTATGCCTGAGAATGATACTTGTTATTTCGCGAGTCCGCGCTGACGCAGCAGGGCATCGGCGGTCGGGCGGTGTCCGCGCATTGTCTCGAAGAGCACCATCGGGTCTTCCGACGCGCCGCTTTCGAGCACTTTCTTCAGTTTGGCTGCGCTTTCGGGGTCGAATACGCCCTTTTCCTTGAACATCTCGAAAGCGTCGGCGTCGAGCACCTCGGCCCAGAGATAGGTATAGTAGCCGGAGGCATAGCCGTCGTCGCCGAAGATATGCTTGAAGTAGGGCGAACGGTAGCGGAAGGTGAGCTGGGCAGGCATGCCGATGGATTTGGCGTATTCATTTTCAAAGGCCATCACGTCGATATCTCCCTCAGGATTGAGTTTACCCCATGCGAGGTCGAGCAGGGCGGCTCCGGAGAGCTCGGCGGTCATGAAGCCCATGTTGTGTTTGGCGGCAGCGTTGATCTGAGCCACGAGCGAGTCGGGAATCAGTTCGCCGGTCTTGTAGTGGTGGGCATATTCCTTCAGCAACTCGGGCTGGAAGGCCCAGTGTTCGTGGAACTGCGAGGGGAATTCCACGAAATCGCGGTCGACCTTCGTGCCGCTCTGGCTCTTGAGGCGTACCTTCGATAGCATGCCGTGGAGGCCGTGGCCGAATTCATGGAACATCGTCTGGATTTCGTCGATAGAAAGCAGTGCGGGTGCGTCGGCGGTTGGCTTCGAGAAGTTGCCGACATTATATACGATGGGACGCTCAACCGAGCCGTCGGGGTTGATCCAGGAGGTCTTTAGCTCCTCCATCCATGCACCCTGACGCTTTTCAGGACGGGTGAAGTAGTCGGTCATGAATACGGCGAGGTGATTGCCGTCGGCATCCTTGGCTTCATAGACCTTTACGTCGGGATGGTATTTGGGGGCGTCGGGCATCTCCTCGAAGGTGATGCCGTAGAGCTTGTTGGCCATGGTGAATATGCCCTTGGCCACGGAGTCGACGGCGAAGTAGGGGCGGATGGCGTTCTCGTCGAGTGCGTATTTCTGCTGGCGCACCTTCTCGGCGAAATAATAGTAATCCCACGGCTGAATCTCGAAGTCGTTGCCGAGCGAGTTGGAAAGCGTCTGCATCTTAGCCACTTCCTCGGCCACTTTTGCCTTGGCCGGCTCCCAGATGCTGAGCAGCAGCTGCTCGGCAGCTTCGGGGGTCTTGGCCATTACGGCATCGGTCATATATGCGGCAAAGGTTGGGAAGCCGAGGATGGCGGCCTTGCGGGCGCGGGCTTTCACGATTTCGGCGATTACGGGGCGGTTGTCGTTGTCACCGCTCTGGGCGTTGGAAGTGTAGCCTTTCCACATCTTCTCGCGGAGGTCGCGGCTGTCGGCATACTGGAGCACCGGCAGACGGCTGGGAGCGTGGAGCGTGAACACCCATTTTCCCTTCTTGCCGCGGCTCTTGGCCTCGGCGGCGGCATTCTCGACGGTCGATTCGGGGATGCCGGCGAGTTCGGCCTTGTCGTCGACCACAATCTCGAAAGTGTTGTTGGCGTTCAGGAGGTTTTTGTTGAACTTGATGTAGAGATTCGAGAGTTGGGCGTTAACCTCTTTCAGCTCCTTCTTCTGCTCGGGGGTGAGCAGAGCGCCGTTGCGCACGAAGTCCTTGTAGGTCTGGTCGAGGGCGCGCATCTCATCGTGGGCCAGACCGATGGAGTCACGGCTGTCGTAGAGAGTCTTCACGCGGGCAAAAAGGCCGTCGTTCATCATCAGCTCGTCGGAGAAAGCCGAGTAGCGCGGCAGGAGTTTTTCGGATACCTCCTGCAGCTCGGGAGTGGAGTTGGCTTCGGTGAGCGACATGAGCACCGACATTACGCGCTCGAGCGTGGGCGAGAGGCAGTCGAGCGGAAGGATGGTGTTGGCAAACGTGGGCGCCTCGGGATTGTTGACGATCGAATCGATTGCGGCGTTGGCCTCGGCAATACCGGCTTCGAAAGCAGGCTCGTAGTCGCTGATCTGAATCTCCTCGAAGGGAGGAATCTGATACTTGTTGTCGTAGGCCTTCATGAAGGGGTTCTGCCTTTCGTGCTTGCCGCACGAGGAGAACGTCAGGGCGGTGGCAGCGGCTGCACACAGCACGAACATCATTGTTTTCATAGGCGGAATAATGTGGTATTATGGTGGTTAAAGATTGTTTTTTAAATTCGTAATGCATAATTCATAATTTATTGCGCGCCAAGCATCCGGCATTATGAATTATGCATTGAGCATTATGCATTAGTTCACTCAGCCCATACAAACCGGGCCTCCACGGGGTAATGGTCGGAGTTGGGTATACTCCCCCGGCTGAAGGCCACCGGTTTCATTTTACCTCGATAAAGTATGTGGTCGATATGGAAGTAGAACCGGTTCATATGGTAGGTTATCATCGGGCCGAATGCGCTTTGGGCGAAAGCGCTCCGGAAGTCTTTCCCGGCTATTACGCGCATGGCGTAGCAGTCGGGGATATCGTTGAAATCGCCGCATACGAGTACGTTTTCATAGCCGAGCGAGTCAATCTGCTGGCGCAGCATGCGGGCCTGACGCGCGCGGATGCGGAAGGCGTTGCCGAGCTTACCGAGCAACTGATGGCGCACTGCCCGGAGGTCGTCGGTGCCTTCCCCCTTGGTGAGTTCCTTGTATAGGGCCTTGTCGTCGGAATCGAGGCCTATCGACTGCATGTGGACGCTTACCACGAGTGTGGTATGGCCTTCGATGTCGACCTCGGCTGCAGCAAATTCCGCCCAGACCTCCTTGGGCTGCCGGAGGGTTATGGGACGTGCCGGATAACGGCTCAGGACGCATACACCATGACCTGCCTGAACGGGATATATCGAGTCGATCGAGTCGCACTGGCTTTTTGTCAGGCCTACAGAAAGCTGCTCTGTGCGCCAGCTTCGCTCCTGCAGGCAGGCGATATCTGCACCGCTCTGGATTATGTATTGCGCCTGCGGATTGCGGTAGCCTGAATCCGCGCGGGCTTTGAAATAGTCGGGGGTGTGCCGCACGGTGTCGGTCGAAAGAGCGTTGTCCCATCCATAGATATTATAGCTGAGCACGCTGAATTCCGTGGCCTTTTGCGTTGCGCTGACCGTAGGCTTGAGAACGTTGAGCGGGCAGAACTGCATGAGCGGGCCCGCGCTGGCTATCAAGGCGGCCGTTATGATGAGCGCGGCGCGGCGAAAGACGATGAGGTCGACCACGGCAATGATTACGCACAGAATGAGCCACACAGGAAACGTCATGGCCAGAATGGCGGGCACGGCCGTGCGTTCGGGATCGACCATCCCGCCGTAGGCAGACGCCACGGTGAACAGTGCGACAGCCACATTGACTGCTATAAGCACGGTGCGCCATATTTGGTTACTGCGTTTCATTGTCGTTGGGCTATGGTGGTTGTAGATTCCGTATCGTTGTTGTGGACGGAATCGGATAACTCAAACAGGGCCTGGCGTTCTGTGGCAGAGAGAGCGTTGTATCCCAGAGTATTGGCCTTGCGGAGCAGCGAGTCGCGGCGGCTGAGTCTCATGGCGTGCTGCCGCGTAGTCTGCTCGCGCCGGCGCCGCTGCGCGGCAAAAATGGTTCCGAGGAGAATTCCGGTCACCATCCCAGCCAGATGGGCCGAGATGGCGTCGGTCTGGCTCAGCAGAAGCAGCCCGGCTGCAACCCAGGCGGCAGGAGTGAGCCAGCGGCGCATGCGGTGCGGCATTTCGATGCGCGCGGGAGCGCCCGAACAGAGTGCCGCAAAGGCCACAGCGAGCACTGCAGCCGACGAGCCTATGAGATATCCGCCGCCCGGAGCGGCGACGGCAAACAGCACGGCTCCGGCCACTGCGCCGGCGGCGAAAGCAGAAAGCAGGGCGCCTCGTCCGGCAGTCTTTTCAAGCATTGTGCCGAATGCCAGAAGCCATAGCATGTTGACTGTCAGGTGCAATACGTTTATGTGGATGAAAAGGTAGCTCACTATGCTCCATGGATGGGCCGTGAGCGCCCCGGGGCAACCGCCATGTACTCCAGCAAACGCCACGCAACTGTCGGGCCACGAGGCGTCGACAAAGCCGGCTGCCTTCAGGGCTACGAAGGCTGCAACGTTGAGGGCTATGAGCAGAATAGTGGTCAAGTAGGGAGTGTAGATGGTTGGAGAATAGTCGGATTAGAAGTACGGGCCTCCGATAATGTGTTTGCGTCGCCAGTAGATAAGTATCAGCAGGCCGAAGAGCATACCGCCCAGGTGGGCGAAGTGGGCTACGGTGTCGGCCTGGCTGTTGGCGATGCCGAGCACCAGTTCAAGTCCGGCATAAAGCAGTACGAATACGCGTGCACGCATCGGAATGGGAGGGAAGAGCAGATAGAGGCGCACGTTGGGGAACATGTATCCGAAAGCGAGAAGAATGCCGAAGATGGCGCCCGAGGCGCCGATGGTAGGCGTATGATAGAGGCTGAATATATGGCCCACGGCGGGGTCGTTGGGAGCCACGCCGATGTTCCAGAGATCCTGAAGAGGTACGCTGCTGTGGCGCAGCAGCGTGGTGACGGACCCTGGATCGGCGAATGCGGAGGCGTAGTGGTTGATCATCAGTGCGAATACACCCTCCTGCACCAGGGCTGCGCCCAGACCGCACGAAATATAGTAGAAAAGGAAGCGCTGGCTGCCGAGCACACGTTCCATCGTGACGCCGAACATATATAGGGCGAACATGTTGAAGAAAAGGTGCCAGAAGTTGGCGTGGATAAACATATAGCTCAGCAGCTGCGAGGCCAGAAACTGGTCGGAAGTGAAATAGTAGAGTGCTCCGTATTGTTCGAGCAGGTTCCCGAGCGGCCGGATCGCAATCATGGCCAGCCATATGATGGTGTTGATGATGAGCAGGTTTTTGGTGACCGGCGGCATCATGCGGAAGTTGTCGAGGAAACTCATATGTTTTAGTCGGTTGTGAAGATTGCTGAATGAGGTTGTCTATGCAAATTTACCCTTTTCCGCCCTAACGGCAAAATCGGGCTCAGTGGCCGGTGTTATCGTCCAGGGCGATTCCCATTGGCCGTTTCGGCGAGATACAGCTCGCAGTTGGCCTTGAGCTCCGCATACCATTCGGCCCCGAAGCGCTCTGTGAGCGGTTGTTCGAGAAACTGGTAGAGGCGGATGCCGAGACGGCGCCCGTTGGCTACGGCATCGCGGCAGATGTTCCAGCGATGGTAGTTCACGGCCGTGAACGAGGGATATTCCGTCAGCCTCAGAGGATATAGTGCACACGAGGTCGGCTTGAGCCACGATGTGCGGCCTTCGCGCCGGGCTTTCTCCAGCGCGCAGAGACAAACGCCGCCTGGTCCGTAGCAGGTAAAGGCGCAGTTGCGGCCGTCGAGCAGAGTGGTCACCAGGTCGCCTTCTTCGTCGGTGTAGGCCACGCCGTTGCGTCGCACTTCTTCCAGGGCGCGTGGAAGCATGTCGGCCTCGATGGCCGGGAGCGATTCCTTTATTTTCTCCACTTCAGCGGGGGTTACCGGCGCTCCGGCATCTCCCTCGATGCAGCATGCGCCGAGACATTTGCTCAGGTCGCAGCAGAAGAATTCCTCGGCAAGGTCGAGGCTTACGAGAGTGTCTTGAATCTGAAACATCAGAGATTGGCGGCTTGTTCGGTGGGCTGAAGATGAACGTCGAGTTGCGGGAACGGGAAATTGATGCCGCATTCGGGCAGCTCGGTATAGAATTTTTCGTTATAATAGTAGTATACAGCCCAGTAGTCGGTTGTTTTGGTCCAGGCTCGCACGGTAAGGTCCACGCTGCTCGATCCGAGCGAGTCGACAAACACCTTGGGAGTGTAGTCGGGCCGCGGCATGAGGCTGGCGAGCTGTGCGTCGAGTTTTTCCTCGCGCGCGGCAAGCGCCTCGCGTGTGCGGCGGTGATGGTGGATTATTCTGTTCCATAGCGATATGCGCTCCGGTTTTTCCGGTTCCACGGGGCTGGCGCCCGACTCGGACGAGGGTGCTTCGGCGGCATCGGTTGTGCCGGAGGCGGAAACTTCAGTGATGGCCGTAGCTTCGAGGTTGCCGTTCATCACGCGGTCGTCCTGAGCAAACATGTCGAGAATCGCGCGGCGCGCGGCGGCTATATCGTCGCCATAGGAGATGGATACGGTCCATTGTACACGGCGGTATTCCTCGCGCGTCCAGTTGTTCACACTGCCGGTGGATAGGCCGCCGTTGGGGATGGAGATGGATTTGTTGTCGTAGGTGGTGATTACGGTAAAGAATATCTGAATCTCCTTTACGGTGCCGGCATATCCCTGCGCCTCGATGTAGTCGCCTATCTTGTAGGGCTTGAGCAGGAGAATGAGCACACCTCCGGCAAAGTTCTGAAGCGTTCCGCTGAGAGCCATGCCGACGGCAACGCCGGCCGAGGCGAAGATGGCGAGAAACGAGGTCGTCTCGATGCCTATTATGCCTATTACGGTGACTATCAGTATGAAATACAGAACGATATTGATCAGACTCAGCACGAACGAACTGAGCGAGCGCTCGATGTCGCGTTTGAGGAAGATGGTCTGTACCAGCCGATAGATTTTCCGGATTACGAAGCGGCCTACGTAGAACACTACGATGGCGATTGCCAGATTTATTGCGAACGTCACGGCCGACTGGGCCAGGCGGTTGATGAGGTCTTCGAGCGAGAGCGATTTCAGCTCGGCCACTTCCTGCGATATCTTGGCGGCGCTTTCGGCGGCCGGAACCGCGGGTGCAGCCTGCAAAGCAATCAGATTCAGTATATTGAGGAGCATCTCGTATTTTTTAGTTGAAACTTATTTGTTAAACAATTTCGACGCGACATCGGTTGCCCATTCGAGCTGCGAATAGCCGTAATTATCAAAATCGGCCTGAGATGAGGGGATATAGGTGGTAAGGCCGCAATGACGGTCGATTTTTACCTGATAGTAATCCCAGGGGTGGTCAGCGTCCTTTTCCCAGAGATAGGGGGTGGCGGCGCGGTAGACCACGGCTGCATCGACGGCCGCACTTACTGCCGCAGCAGCCTCGGGGGTGGCAGCCGACTCTACGGCGTGGAGAAGATCAAAGTAGCGATAGCGGTAAGTATAGTCGTTTGGCGATACAAACTGCTGCACCGCGCTGGCCGACGGCACGGCGGTTGCGGAAAGCCATGCGTTCCCTACAGCTTCGGCGAGCGCGTCGAGCGCAGCGGTGCGGATTACGCTGATGGTGCATGTGCGGTCGTATCCCTGCATGGCGTCGAAATGGCTGAACGTGACGGCTGCTGCCTTCGGCAGATCGGGATTGTCGGCCATAAGGTAGGGGAGAGTTTTATGATAAGGCATTCCTTCCGACGGGAGTTCCGACGATGAGCCGACTATTGTTTCGACAGCATGGCGCAGCTCGTAGGCCACCTCCACTCCCGCCATGAAGCAGCAGTCGAAATAGAGGTAGTCGAATCCTTTCCCTTCAAGCACGTCGGCCAGAGTGGTGGTGCTCATCCATGTGTGGGTGCCCGTGGCCGTCTGATAGCCGCCGTAGGATCGCTTGCGTGGTGCTTTCTCCTGTCCGTCCTCCAACCATCCGCTGCCGTGACCCCAGAGTATGAGTCCGTAGGCGTGGGCAGGAGCGAGGGCCTTGAAGTCGGCGATTACACGCTCCATTGCAGCGCTTTGGGTGGTGTTGAGGGCTTTGCCATAGCTTTTCAGAGTTTGGAATCCTTCGGGCGTAACCTCTTTGAGAAGGGTTTCTCCCTGCCATGGGGAGTGGAGCACGAGCAGCCGATTGGCGCCGAGTGCACCCGCGCGGGCTGCCTCCGCCATTTCGGCGAGATCGCGTTCGTCGAAATGCCTGGAATCGCCGTCTTGCGGGTTCTGATAGCCGAGGTTGTTGTGGGCGGTCATGTAGACGAGTACCGCGCGCTCCACTGTGGCAGGGGGGTCGGGCGCGGGTTCGGGCATGTCGCCGGAGTCGCCCGAGCAGCCGGTGATGGCAAGCGCGGTCATGAGTGTCGTCAATATGGAGAGAATTCGGTTCATTTCGTTGAATGTGGGTAATCTGCATCCCGAAGGGTACGCTATTGAATAACGCAAAGACACTGTGCTTTCGTGTGTATGCACAATGTCTTTGCTTATAGGCGATAAGGATGCTCGCCGGGGCTGTCAGCGCTCGGCGCGCATGGGGTTGTTGAGGAAATCCTCGTAGCTCAGGCGCAGGCCTTCCTCAAGCTCTGTGCGGTAGGTCCAGCCGAGGGCGCGGCTCTTGGATACGTCGAGCAGCTTGCGCGGAGTGCCGTTGGGCTTGGATGTGTCCCACAGGATGCGGCCCTCGTAGCCTACCACTTTAGCCACCAGCTCGGTAAGCTCCTTGATGGTAAGCTCCTTGCCGGTTCCGGCGTTTACAGTCTCGTTGCCCGAATAATTGTTCATCAGGAACACGCAGAGGTTGGCGAGGTCGTCGACGTAGAGGAATTCGCGAAGCGGAGAGCCGTCGCCCCAGCATGTAACCTCTTCAAGCCCCTGTTCCTTTGCTTCGTGGAAGCGGCGGATAAGGGCCGGAACCACGTGGGAGTGGGTTGGGTGGTAGTTGTCGTTGGGGCCGTAGAGATTGGTTGGCATCACGGAGATGTAGTCAGTGCCATACTGGCGGTTTAGGAACTCGCAGTATTTCAGGCCGGAGATTTTTGCCAAGGCGTAGGCCTCGTTGGTCTTCTCAAGCTCTGAGGTTAGCAGGCAGCTCTCGGTCATGGGCTGCGGAGCCATGCGCGGGTAGATGCAGCTCGAGCCGAGGAATTCGAGTTTCTTGCAGCCGTTTTGCCAGGCGGAGTGGATTACGTTCATCTCCAGAATCATGTTGTCGTACATGAAGTCGGCCAGGGCCGACTGGTTGGCGATGATGCCGCCCACCTTGGCGGCGGCGAGAAATACGTATTCCGGTTTCTCCTTGGCGAAGAACTCCTCCACCTGGTCCTGACGGCAGAGGTCGAGCTCACGGTGGGTACGCGTTATAATATTGGTATAGCCCTGACGTTGCAGTTCGCGCACAATGGCGCTGCCTACCATGCCCCGGTGGCCTGCAACGTAGATTCTGGCATCTTTTTCCATCATGATTTCATAGAAACTATTTCACGATACCCTTCTCGAGGTATTCGGCGAGGTTGGTGCGCACGCTTTCGCCGGCGCGCTCCACGGCCACCTTGGCCATGTCGGCGTCGGTCATGATCTTCACGAGCTGCTCGAACGAGGTCTTCGAGGGGTTCCATCCGAGCTTGGCCTTGGCCTTGGTGGGATCGCCCCAGAGGTTTACCACGTCGGTGGGACGGTAGAAGTCGGGCGAAACCTCCACGAGCACGCGGCCGGTGGCCTCGTCGATGCCTTTCTCGTCGATGCCCTCACCCTCCCAACGCAGGTTGATGCCTACGTTGCGGAATGCCAGGGTTGCGAACTCGCGCACGGAGTGCTGCTCGCCGGTGGCAATCACGAAGTCCTCGGGCTTGCTGTTCTGGAGAATCAGCCACATGCACTCCACGTAGTCCTTGGCATAACCCCAGTCGCGGAGGCTCGAAAGGTTGCCGAGCAGAAGTTTGTCCTGTTTGCCCTGGGCGATGCGGGCGGCCGCAAGAGTGATTTTGCGGGTGACGAAAGTCTCGCCGCGGCGCTCGCTCTCGTGGTTGAAGAGAATTCCGGAGCAGCAGAACATGTTGTAGGCCTCGCGGTATTCCTTCACGATCCAGAAGCCGTAGAGCTTGGCCACGGCGTAGGGGCTATAGGGATGGAAGGGCGTATTCTCGTTTTGCGGAACTTCTTCCACCTTACCGTAAAGTTCGGATGTAGATGCCTGATAGATGCGGCAGGTATCGGCCAGTCCGCAGAGGCGTACGGCCTCGAGTACGCGGAGCACGCCGGTAGCGTCGACATCAGCCGTGAATTCGGGGGAGTCGAAACTTACCTGCACGTGGCTCTGCGCGGCCAGATTGTAGATTTCATTAGGTTGCACCTTTTTTACCACCTGGAGCATGCTCATGGAGTCGCCGAGGTCGGCGTAATGGAGGTGGAAGTTGGGATGCCCTTCGAGGTGGGCGATGCGCTCGCGGAAGTCGACCGACGAGCGGCGGATGGTGCCGTGCACGTCATAGCCCTTCTCAAGAAGGAATTCAGCGAGGAAGGAGCCGTCCTGTCCGGTGATGCCTGTGATTAAGGCTGTTTTTTGCATAAGTATAAGGTAGATTGATTGTAAACTGCGTTGGTCGGTCGGGGAGGGTCAGGCCAGAGCGGCCATAAGGGCGTTGAATGCAGTCTCTATGCCCGAGGCGTCCTTGCCGCCTGCCTGAGCGAAGCCGGGCTGGCCGCCACCTCCACCTTTGATTGGTTTGGCTGCTTCGCGCACCATGGCGGAGGCATTTTTGCCGTGCTCCACGAGGTCGTTGGTGAGCATTACGGTGAGCAGAGGTTTTCCGCTCACGTCGGTGGTAGCGCCGATGAAGGCGGTATTTTCCGGCGAAAGGTTGCGCACGCTGAAGGCCACGTTTTTCACCATGTCGGGGATGCGTGTGCCTGTCATCGTTACTACTTTCACTCCGCCGATTGTCTCTGCGTTGTCGACGAGGGTCTTGCTGAGCGATGCGATGCGCTCCTTCATGTTTTCCTCGGCCTGACGGCGCAGGTCGGCATTCTCCTCGATGGCCTTGCGCAGCGCGCCGAGCACGTCGGGGGCGTTGTTGAGCAGACGACCGATGTCCTGCAGGGTGTCGGCCATGGTGTCGAGTGCTTCCTCGGTTTTGGCGCCGGTGATGGCCTCGATGCGTCGGATGCCGGCTGCGATGCTGCTCTCCGAGAGGATGCGTATCATACCGATGTTGCCGGTATTGTCGACGTGAGTACCACCGCAGAGCTCAACCGACGAGCCATAGCGGATTACGCGCACTTCGTCGCCGTATTTTTCACCGAAGAGAGCCATGGCGCCCATTGCGCGGGCCTCTTCGATGGGCATATTGCGGTGCTCGTCGCGGGCGATGGCCTCGCGCACCTTGCGGTTGGCAAGATGCTCCACGCGTCGAAGCTCTTCGGGGGTTACTTTCTGGAAATGGGAGAAGTCGAAGCGTAGCAGGTCGGGCGAAACGAACGAGCCCTTCTGCTCCACATGGGTGCCGAGCACTTCGCGCAGGGCTTCGTGCAGCAGGTGTGTGGCCGTGTGGTTGCACGATGTGGCGCGACGCGCCTCTTTGTCGATGGCAGCTTTGAAAGAGCCCTCCAGGTTGGCGGGGAGCTTATGGGTGAGGTGCACCCCGATACCATTCTCGCGCTTGGTATCGAAAATTTCCACCACTTCGCCGTCGGCTGCGGTGAGGGTACCGCGGTCGCCTACCTGGCCACCCATCTCGGCGTAGAAGGGGGTAGTTGAGAGGATGAGCTGGTAGTATTCCTTGTTTTTCTGCTTCACGTGGCGGTAGCGCAGTATGCGCGTGTCGGCCTCGGTGGCATCGTAGCCCACGAACTGCTGTTCGCCCTCGGCGAGGGTAATCCAGTCGGTGGCCTCTACGGCGGCGGCGTTGCGCGCGCGGGTTTTCTGCGCCTCCATCTCCTTGTCGAATCCGGCCTGGTCGAGGGTCATGCCGTTCTCCTTGAGGATGAGCTGCGTGAGGTCGAGCGGGAAACCATAGGTGTCGTAGAGCACGAAGGCTTCCTTGCCCGAAATCTCTGTTTTCCCCTGTTTGCGGGCTTCGGTGATGGCCGATTCGAGCATCTTGATGCCGTTTTCGAGGGTGCGCAGGAAGGAATCCTCCTCCTCTTTTGTCACCTTCATGATCAGGTCGCGCTGGCGTGCGATTTCGGGATATGCCTCACCCATCGAGTCGATAAGCGTGTCGACCAGACGGTAGAGGAAAGCCTCACGCTGGCCGAGGAAGGTATAGGCGTAGCGCACGGCGCGGCGCAGGATACGACGAATCACGTAGCCGGCCTTGGCGTTGCCAGGGAGCTGTGAGTCGGCGATGGAGAAAGCGATGGTGCGGATGTGGTCGGCGATTACACGCATGGCCACGTCGACCTTATGGTCCTCGCCGTATTTCTTGCCTGAGAGGGCTGCGATTTTATCGATCATGGGGGTGAAGACGTCGGTATCGTAGTTCGAGGTCTTCCCCTGGAGGGCCATGCAGAGGCGCTCGAAACCCATGCCGGTGTCTATTACCTTTGCGGGGAGGGGCTCAAGGCTCTGGTCGGCTTTGCGGTTGAACTGCATGAACACGAGGTTCCATATCTCGATTACCTGGGGGTGGTCCTTATTGACCAGTTCGGCGCCGGGGATAGCCTTGCGCTCCTCGTCGCTTCGGAGGTCGATGTGGATTTCCGAGCAGGGGCCGCAGGGCCCCGTGTCGCCCATTTCCCAGAAATTGTCGTGCTTGTTGCCGTTGATGATGTGGCTTTTGGGAAGGTGCTGCTCCCAGTAGGAGGCCGCTTCGTCGTCGCGCTGGAGACCTTCGGCGGGCGAACCTTCGAACACTGTGGCGTAGAGGTGTTCGGGATTCAGACCGAGCACGTCAACCAGAAATTCCCAGGCCCAGTCGATTGCCTCTTTCTTGAAGTAGTCGCCGAAGCTCCAGTTGCCGAGCATTTCGAACATGGTGTGGTGGTAGGTGTCGAGGCCTACTTCCTCCAGGTCGTTATGTTTGCCGCTCACGCGGAGGCATTTCTGGGAGTCGGTGACGCGCGTCCACTTCGGGGCCTTGTTGCCGAGAATGATGTCTTTAAACTGGTTCATGCCCGCGTTGGTAAACATCAGCGTGGGGTCGTCTTTGATTACCATAGGTGCCGAAGGCACAATCTGGTGACCTTTGCTCTTGAAGAATTGCTTGAATGATTCGCGAATCTCCTTGGCTGTGAGGGGCTTGTTGCTCATATGTTGATAATGTGCGGAATTTTGTTGCGTTGTTGGAATTTGAGGTGCAAAATTATGAAAAATTTCGTATTTTTGCAAACCGCACTACCCTCCGCGGCAATAGGGATTTTGCCTGGAGGTCAACCACCTTAACCCTCCGGATGCTATGGATGTTACCTCCGATCTCGATAAGAAATACTACAAAATCCGTGAGGTGGCCGAGATAATCGGGCTGCCACCTTCCACTCTGCGCTTTTGGGAAACGCGCTTCACCATAATCAAGCCTCGTCGCAACGACAAGGGTACTCGGTTCTATACACCCTCCGACATCGAGCACCTACGCATGGTCGCTTATCTCGTAAAGGAAAAAGGTCTCCATCTTGAAGCGGCCGAGGAGCAGATACGTTCCAACCGCAGCGGCGTGAGCCGAAAGGCCAAGGCCGTCGAGAGGTTACGCGAAGTGCGCGCCACTCTCGCCTCAATGCTCGCCTCGCTCGATTCCCTCCGGTAGCTGGTTTAATAGGTTTTATAGGTCCTATACGCCCTATAAATTTCCCAAATTGCTGAAAAGATAAACATCAAAAAGGCCGCCCGCGGGCAGCCTTTTTGATGTTTTATGTTGTGGCGCTTGTCGGGGCGAGCCCCGGTGGCACCTATGGTCGACGTTGTCGATTTGTCGGTTTGCTTGGGCGTGATGCTTATTTCAGGACTTCCTTCACTGCATCGTTGGGCACCATCTGCTCCTGGAAGGTGTAAGCGCCGGTTTTGGGCGATTTCACCATTTTGATAACCTTGGAGTAGGTGCGGCCTTCACCCTTCTGAAGAGATGCGACGGTTTTCTTTGCCATATCTGTTTATGCTTTATCGGGGGTGGATTATTTGATTTCTTTGTGAACGGTCACACGCTTGAGGATGGGGTTGTATTTCTTCAACTCCAGGCGCTCGGTGGTGTTTTTACGGTTCTTGGTGGTGATATAACGCGAAGTGCCGGGCATGCCGCTGGCTTTGTGTTCGGTGCATTCGAGAATCACCTGCACGCGATTACCTTTTGCTTTCTTTGCCATTGCTGTGATTAGAAGTCTAATTGTTTGATTTCAGTGAGATAACCTTTTTCGGCGGCCTGCTTGAGGGCTGCGTCGAGGCCCATCTTGTTGATGGTGCGGAGGCCGGCGTTGGAGAGGGTGAGGAGCACCCAGGTGTTCTGCTCAACCCAGAAGAATTTGCGGTTGAACAAGTTCACATTGAAGCGGCGTTTTGTGCGGCGCTTCGAGTGCGATACGTTATTTCCTGTAATCGCTTTTTTGCCTGTAATCTGACAAATCTTTGACATGGCTGTTAATGAATTATCTTGATTCTTTGTTGATTAACACAATCTCCTTGTGGCCGCCATCTCACTCTCATATCGCCCCGGCTGCATCACTGCCGGAGGCTTTCTTTCGGAGGAGCCACAAATCAGAGTGCAAAGTAAGTGATTTTTTGTGATTTGAGCAAATAATCAGTCAAATTTTATTAATTTCGCGTTTGCATTCGCCGGCATACGGGCTCCGGCCGATTTCTGCGTCGGCGCAATCCGATTCAGGATTCCGCTGCCGACGATATGCGGAGATTTCTCTTGAAAGTTTAGAACTCACATATTATATTATATTATATGACTGAAGGCTTTTTTCGCGTGGCGGCTGCCGTTCCTGCCGTAGAGGTGGGTAATCCGGAGGCCAACGCTAATCATATAATCGACAGCCTCCGCGAGGCGGAGGCGCAGGGAGTGGACCTTGTAGTGATGCCCGAACTATGCATCAGCGGCTACACCTGTGGCGAACTTTTCCATCAGGAGCAGCTGCTTTTGGGGAGCGAGAAAGCCCTGCTCAAGGTGGCGGAAGCCACTGCCGACTTGCATGCCGCCGTTGTGGTGGGCGTGCCACTGCGCTTTGAGGGGACACTCTACAACTGCGGGGTGGTACTCGCCGGAGGCTCAATCCGTATGATTGTACCGAAAACTTACCTGCCGAGCTACAACGAATTCTACGAGAAGCGCTGGTTCGCTTCGGGTAGCGGAGTGGAGGGAACGCTCTTCGGAGTCCCGTTCTCTACGCATCAGCTTGCCGACGTGGGCGGGGTGAAAGTCGGAGTTGAAATCTGCGAGGATCTCTGGACCACTGTGCCATGTTCGTCGCATCTGTCGCTCGCTGGGGCGGAGGTAATCGTAAACCTCTCTGCCTCCGACGACCTGATCGGCAAATACGCCTATCTGAAATCGCTTATCGCCCAGCAGAGTGCGCGCTGCCTCTGCGGCTACGCCTATGCGGGAGCAGGATTGGGCGAATCGTCGACCGACCTCGTTTTCGACGGGAAGGCCATCATTGCCGAAAACGGCACTATTCTCGCCGAGGGGCGCCGCTGGAGCAACGACCCGCAGACCATTGCCGCCGACATCGATATCGCTGCCCTGCGGCGCGACCGGATGCATCTGCGCTCATTTGCCGACTGCCGCGCGGTAGAGGCGGACGGACGTGGTTATAATGTTGTCGACAGCACTCCTACGGTCGAAGCGGCTGTCGACGAAGCGTCGCTTCATCTCATGCGCACGGTGAGCCGCACGCCGTTTGTCCCCTCGACCGACGATGAAATCGACGAGCGCTGCGAGGAGATTCTCAATATCCAGGTGGCAGGACTGGCCCGACGCCTTGCGGCCACGCGCTGCCGGTGTCTGGTGGTCGGCATCTCCGGCGGACTGGACTCCACGCTGGCTCTGCTCGTGGCTGTGCGCGCTTTCGACCGCCTAGGCCTCGACCGCAAGGGGATTATCGGTATAACGATGCCCGGATTCGGCACCACCGGACGCACCCACGGAAACGCCGTGACCCTGATGGCGGGGCTCGGCGTGGAGATGCGCGAGATTCCCATCGCAAAAGCCGTTGAGCAACACTTTGCCGACATCGGCCAGAACCCCGAAAAGCACGACGTGACCTACGAGAACTCGCAGGCGCGCGAACGCACTCAGATTCTTATGGATGTGGCCAACAAGGAGGGGGGAATGGTGCTCGGCACGGGCGACCTTTCGGAACTCGCCCTCGGCTGGGCCACCTACAACGGCGACCATATGTCGATGTATGGTGTAAACGTCTCGATTCCAAAGACTCTGGTTAAGTATCTTGTGCGCCGCGAGGCGATGCGCGAGGCCAACGCCCCTGTGGCTGCCGCTTTGCGCGACATTATCGACACACCCATCTCGCCCGAACTGATTCCCGCCGACGACAAGGGGGAGATTACTCAGAAGACGGAAGACCTTGTGGGACCCTATATACTCCACGATTTCTTCCTATACTACACGCTGCGCTATGGCTTCTCGCCCAAACGCGTGTTCATGCTTGCGCTCCACGCCTTCAGCGGCGAATTTGATCGCGCGACCATCAAACACTGGCTCTCCACATTCTACCGGCGCTTCTTCAACCAGCAGTTTAAGCGCTCCTGTCTGCCCGACGGTCCCAAGGTGGGTTCGGTATGCCTTTCGCCGCGCGGCGACTGGCGCATGCCCTCCGACGCTTCGTCGGCAATGTGGCTCGCCGAGGTTGAGAAACTGTAAAATATATATTATTGAAGCCCCTTAATACGTTTTGCCAGCTCAATCATTGCGGTGGTTGAGGCGCGGTCGATTACACGGGCGCGGTCGCCGGGGAAATGGAAGGTGGCTGTATCCGTGCCTTCGGGAGTGGCGAAAGCCATGCAGACGGTGCCTACTGGCTTCTCGGGCGAACCTCCCGAAGGGCCGGCGATGCCCGATGTGGCCACGGCGCAGTCAGCCCCAAGCGCTCTGCGCGCTCCATCGGCCATTTGTCGCGCCACCGGCTCGGAAACGGCGCCGTAGGCTTCGAGTACGGCGGCATCTACACCCAGTAGGTTCATTTTCACTTCGTTGGAATAGCTGACCACGCTGCCGGGATAAAAATCGGAGGCGCCGGGAATCATCGTGATGCGGTGGGCGATGTTGCCGCCCGTGCAGCTTTCGGCTGTAGCTACGGTGAGCCCGTGCCCGCGCAGGGCATCGAGCAGGATTTCCTCAGCCGTAAGGTCGGCCTCGGCTATAAGAAGGTTGCCGAGTATGGCTTTCAACTCGTTGGCGCCCGAATCGGCGGTGGCTTGCACCGTCTTATCATCATTTCCGGCCACGTCGAGGCGCAGGCGGATGTAGCCTGGGTTGGGGAGGTAGGCCAGATGCGCGCCCGTGGGGAGGGCGTCCTCGAATGTGGCGAGCTTTTCAGCCAGATCGCTCTCGGTTATTCCGCTGACTATGAGCGTGCGGTGCTCTATCCAGCAATCGCGGCCGAAGCGCTTGAGCAGCCGTGGAAACACCTCTACATTGAAGGCATGGCGAGTTTCAAATGGTACGCCGGGCATCGCTACGAGCACTTTCCCATTGCGTTCGAACCACATCACCGGAGCGGTGCCCAGCGCGTTGCGGATGGGCGTGCACGACGTAGGCACCATAGCCTGACTCTCCGTCAGGCGGTTCATGTCGAGTCCGCGACGCGCGAAGATGCTCTTTACGTTTTCCATCACTTCGGCGTCGAAACGTAGTTCGCCGCCAAACACCTCTATGAGCGTGGCTTTGGTAATATCATCCTTTGTGGGGCCGAGACCGCCCGTGGTGAGCACCACGTCGGTGGCCGCGAGGGCCTTTTCAATGGCGTTGCGGATGGCCGCGGCATCGTCGGCCACGGTGGCTACCTGCGCCACCTGCCATCCGGCGGGGGCGATTGCGCGGGCGATGTCGCCGGAATTGGTGTCGGTTACCTGGCCGAGCAGCAGTTCGTCGCCGATGACTATTATGCTGACTTTCATATGAATGCTAAGTAAGAAAAATGGCTGGACGCGGCTTTCAGACCGTCACGCGGGCGTATGGCGCGAGCGAATAGGGGCAGAATTCCTTGTCGAGATATTTGTAGTATCCGGCAATAGCCACCATAGCGGCATTGTCGGTGGTGAAGGCGCGTTCGGGGATAAAGGCCGTCAGTCCGTGGGACTCGCAGTAGTCGGCGACGGCTGCGCGCACGCCCGAATTGGCAGAAACGCCGCCTCCGATTGCCACGGTCGACACGCCGGTCTGTTTTACGGCTTTGTCGAGTTTGTCGAGCAGTATCTCGATGATAGTGCGCTGGAGAGAGGCGGCCAGGTCGGCCTTGTTTTTCTCGATGAAATCGGGATCTAGGCGCTTCTGGTCGCGCAAGGTATAGAGGAATGAGGTTTTCAGTCCTGAAAAACTGTAGTCGAGGCCGGGAATATGAGGTTTGGCGAAGCGGAAGCGCTTCGGATCGCCCTCGGCGGCCAGGCGGTCGATGTGCGGCCCTCCGGGATAGGGGAGACCCATCACCTTGGCGCACTTGTCGAACGCTTCGCCGGCGGCGTCGTCGATGGTCTGGCCGAGAATCTCCATGTCGTTGTAGTTCTTTACCAGAATCAGCTGGGAATTGCCACCGGAGATGAGCAGGCAGAGAAACGGGTATTCGGGCACGTGGTCGTCGGGCTTGCGGCGCACGAAATGGCTGAGCACATGGCCATGGAGGTGGTTTACGTCGACGATGGGGATGCGCAGACCCAGCGAAAGCCCTTTGGCAAAGGAGGTGCCCACAAGCAGCGAACCCAGCAATCCCGGGCCGCGGGTGAACGCTATGGCCGAAAGATCGGTCTTGCTTATGCCCGCGCGGCGTATTGCCGCGTCGACTACCGGCACGATGTTCTGCTGGTGGGCGCGCGATGCCAGTTCCGGTACCACACCGCCGTATTCCTCGTGAACGCTCTGGGATGCGATTACGTTGGAGAGCAGCAACCCGTCGCGGATTATTGCCGCGGAAGTGTCGTCGCAGCTCGATTCAATTCCTAATATCGTGATAGCCATTGCTTGTATCCTTTATGAAGTTGACGGCCGACTGTCCGGTCAGAAGGTCTGCATGTCGACCAGATGCTTGTAGTAGCCGTTTTTGGCCATGAGTTCCTGGTGGGTGCCGCGCTCTACGATGCGTCCTTCGTGGAGCACGCAGATCAGGTCGGCGTTTTTAATGGTGGAGAGGCGGTGGGCTATTACCAGTGTGGTACGTCCCTCCATCAGTCGGTCGAGGGCCTCCTGCACGAGTTTTTCGCTTTCTGTGTCGAGGGCGGAGGTGGCCTCGTCGAGAATTAGCAGAGGCGGGTTCTTGAGTATGGCGCGGGCAATGGAGATGCGCTGGCGCTGACCGCCCGACAGACGGCAGCCGCGGTCGCCGATGTTGGTGTCGTAGCCTTTTTCCGATGCCATTATGAATTCGTGGGCATTGGCAACCTTGGCGGCGCGCTCCACCTCCTCGCGTGTGGCGTTTTCCACACCGAAAGTTATGTTGTTGTAGAAGGTGTCGTTGAAGAGGATGGCTTCCTGGTTGACGTTGCCCATGAAGGAGCGTAGGTCGTGGACGCGCATGTCGCGCACGTCGATGCCGTCGACCTTGATGGCTCCTTTCTGCACGTCGTAGAAGCGCGGCAGGAGGTCGGCCATGGTCGATTTGCCGGAGCCCGACTGGCCTACGAGGGCCACTGTGGAGCCGGCCGGTATGTCGAGGCTGACGTCGTGGAGCACTTCGTTGTCGCCGTAAGCGAACGTAACGTCGTCGTATGTGATATGGCCCTTGAGATGTTTGATCTCAAGTGGCTTCTCGGGGTCGGTGATGGGGTTTTTCGCGCCGAGAATCTTATCGACGCGCACCATCGAGGCAAGGCCTTTCTGAATTGAATACATGGCCTTGCTGAGGTCTTTGGCGGGGTTGATGATGGTGTAGAATATCACCATATAATAGATGAACTCCGAGGCGTTTAGGCTCGAGGTGCCGCCGAGGATGAGCGAGCCGCCGAACCAGAGCACGATGGCTATGGCCGTTGTGCCGAGGAATTCGCTCATGGGGTGGGCGAGCGACTGGCGCCGGGCTATTCGGTTGCTCAGCCGGTAGTAGGTCTGGTTCTCGCGGTGAAAGCGGGCCTTCACCTTCTCTTCGGCATTGAAGGCCTTTATGATGCGCAGTCCGCCGAGACATTCCTCGATGGTGCTCATCAGGACGCCCCACTGATTCTGCTGCTCCAGGGATTTACGTTTGAGCGACTTTCCCACCTGACCCATCACGAGGCCGGCCAGGGGCAGAAGCACCAGTACGAACACTGTGAGCTGCCAGGATATGGCAAACATGGTGCCCAGGCATGCCAGAATCATTATGGGGTTCTTGAACATCATGTCGAGGCTCTGCATGATGGAATTCTCGATTTCAGCCACGTCGCCGCTCATGCGCGCCATCACGTCGCCCTTGCGGGCAGAGGTAAAGAAGGAGATGGGCAGCGATACCATCTTGTTGAACACATAGTTGCGTATGTCGCGCACTATGCCGTTGCGCATCGGGATTATGAAGTAGGAGCAGAGGTAGGTTACGCCCGTCTTCAGTCCGGTCATCACCACAAGGAGAGCGGCCAGCAAGGCAAGCGTGGTAGCTTGTCCGTATTCGGCTATGGCTTCCTGGGTATAGTAGTAGAAATTGTTGATTATCACATCCTTCACCGAGCCCTGGCCGAGGGTCATGTACTCGTAGACACCTTCGCGCACCTTGAAAAGCATCTCGAGGATGGGGATGATGATGGCGAAGGAAAAGAGCGTGAGAATGGCCGAGAGGATGTTGCAGATTATGTTGAGAACAACAAACTTTTTATATGGCGGAACAAATCTGCGGAGTATATCGAAAAAATCTTTCATTTACGTAATCTGAGATTTAGCGCCGCAAATTTAATGAAAAAATCCCGTAATTTCTGCCGCAATGAGTAAATCAACCAGTTCATCTAATAAGTTAAAGATAAATTTTGGTTGTTGATACGGCCTAAATGACTGGTCACCTAAATAAAAGGCGGCGTTTCAGAATCTTTGCGGTCTGAAACGCCGTCTATGGTTATGTTGTGCGGTGTGGAGTTACTGCTTGACGAGCTCCATGCCTTTGCGGATGGCGGCTTCGTTGACGGGTATCAGTTTGTGGTGGCGCTCCGGAAGGGCTTTTTTCAGGCCGCGTACCACCGCTTCAACCGGTACGTCGGGACGCATTTTCAGCAGGGCGCCGAGCAGTATCATGTTGTAGCTCTTGGCCTGACCCATTTCGATGGTGGCGTCCATTGCGTCGACCGGCACCACGGTGATGTCGGTGCGCGTGGGGGCATGGTGGATTCCGTAGGGGTCGTAGATGAGTACGCCTCCGGGTTTTACCTTGCTCTCGAACTTGTCGAGGCTCTGCTGGTTGAGGATCACGGCTGTATCGTAGCGGTCGAGCACCGGCGACGAGATGGGCTCGTCGCTGAGAATCACGGTCACGTTGGCTGTGCCGCCGCGCTGTTCGGGACCGTAGGAGGGCATCCATGTGACTTCCAGGTCGTTTTCGAGGGCTGCGTATGCCAGGATTTTACCCATGGAGAGCACGCCTTGTCCGCCGAATCCGGCTATAATTATTTCGTCGGTCATTTCAGTGAGGGTTTGAATGGTTGGAAATGCAGCCGGTGGCTTATTGGGCGTCGGTTGCTTCTGCTTTGGTGTTGTCCTTCACGTCGCCCAGCGGGTAGTGGGCGAACATGTTCTCGGCCATCCACTGGTTGGCTTTCTCGGGGGTCATCTTCCAGCCCGACGAGCAAGTGCTGACAATCTCGACAAACGAGGTGCCTTTCTTGGCCTGGGCATTGAGGAAGGCTTTCTTGAGGGCTGCCTTCGCCTTGCGCACGGCGGCAGGGGTGTGGACGGCCTGACGGGTCACGTAGCATGTGCCGTCGAGCAGGCTGACCACATCGGCTACCTTGAGGGGGAAGCCGTTGAGGTCGTGGCGGCGGCCGTAGGGGGTGGTGGCTGTCTTGGCGCCCTCGAGGGTGGTGGGCGACATCTGTCCGCCGGTCATGCCGTAGATGCCGTTGTTTATGAGGATTATCACAATGTTTTCGCCGCGTGTGCAGGCGTGGATGGTCTCGGCGGTGCCAATGGCGGCGAGGTCGCCGTCGCCCTGGTAGGTGAACACCACGTTTCCAGGATGCAGGCGGCTCACGGCGGTGGCCAGGGCCGGAGCGCGCCCGTGGGCGGCCTCTACCCAGTCGCAGTCGATGTAGTTGTAGGCGAATACGGCACACCCTACGGGGGCTATGCCGATGGCTTTCTCCTCGAGACCGAGCTCTTCGATTACCTCGGCCACGAGTTTGTGGACTACGCCGTGGCTGCAGCCCGGACAATAGTGCATCACGTTGCGGTTCAGAAGTTTCGGCCGCGCATATACTTTGGTGCCGTTGGCTATTATTTCTTCACGTGTCATGGCTCGGTTCAGGCTTTAGCTGGGTTGATGAAATCTTTATGGAGCGCGTCGAGCACCTCCTGGGGGTTGGGAACGATTCCGCCCATGCGGCCGAAGTGGCGCACCGGCACGGAGTCGCTTACGGCCAGGCGGACGTCCTCGATCATCTGGCCTGCGTTGATTTCCACGCAGAGGATTCCTTTTACGCCTTTGGCGGCTTCGCGGATGGCTTCGTAGGGGAATGGCCAGAGCGTGATGGGCCGTATCAGGCCTATCTTGATTCCCTCCTTACGGGCTTCCTCGATGGCCTTGAGGCAGATGCGGGCTATGGAGCCGAATGCTACGATGAGGTAGTCGGCATCGTCGGTGTAGCGGGCTTCGTAGCGCACTTCGTTTTTCTCGATTTCACGGTAGGTGCGTTGGAAGCGCTCGTTGTTTTTCTCCATAATGGCGGAATCGAGCTCGAGCGAGGTCACGACATTGCGCGCGCGGCCGCCCTTACGGCCCGTGACGGCCCATGGACACTGGCGCTCGATTTCCTCGGCCGTGCGTCGCGGACGCTGCGGAGGCAGCACTACTTTTTCCATCATCTGGCCCACAATGCCGTCGGCAAGTATCATGGAGGGTGTGCGGTATTTGAATGCAAGATCGAAGCCGAGGCCCACGAAGTCGGCCATTTCCTGGACGGTCGACGGGGCGAGCACAATCAGGTGGTAGTCGCCGTGGCCGCCTCCCTTGGTGGCCTGGAAGTAGTCGGACTGCGACGGATGGATGGTGCCGAGACCGGGGCCTCCGCGCATCACGTTGACTATCAGTGCGGGCAGCTCCGAAGCGGCCAGATAGGAGATTCCCTCCTGCATGAGGCTCACGCCGGGCGACGACGAGGAGGTCATCACGGCTTTGCCCGTTGCGGCGCCGCCGTATACCATGTTGATCGAGGAGACTTCGCTCTCGGCCTGGAGTACGGTCATGCCCGTGGTTTCCCACGGCATGAGTGCCTCAAGCGTTTCAAGAACTTCGCTCTGGGGGGTGATGGGGTAACCGAAATAGCCGTCGGCGCCGTAGCGGATGGCGGCGTGGGCTATAGCTTCATTGCCCTTCATCAGTATTATTTCTTCTTTCATCCTTTTTGCGATGGTTTGCTTGGGTGTGTTCTGTTTCTTTTGATTTTTGATTGCAGATGCCGGTGGCCGGTTATTTCACCACTACCTTGTATACCTCGATGCAGGCGTCGGGGCATACAAGAGCGCATGCGGCGCATCCTATACACGCTTCCTCGTTGAGGGGATAGGCGAAGTGATAGCCGCGGTCGTTCACTACCTTGGGCTGAAGGGCGAGAACGTCGCACGGGCAGGCCACCACGCAGAGGTCGCATCCTTTGCAGCGCTCTTTTTCAATTGTGACGGCTCCATGAATTTTTGCCATAAGCTTAAATGTAAGTGTGAGTGTATGGAAGTTGTTGATGTAAGTAGCTGTTCAAGATTTCGACCAGGTACTTAGCCACAAATTTAGCATTAATTTTAACAAATTCAACCTCTGTGGCCCATTTTCACATTAATTTAGACTTGCTCCGTCGCCGCGCTCCGCATGCCACCCCGGAGGGGATGTATGAAAATAAAGGGGCGCTTATCACTAAGCGCCCCTTTATTGGTTTCCAATAGGTACAATTTCTAAGGTAAAAAAGATTGTTTTAGGTTTGTGACGCAAAGTTCACCCTTTTTATCTTAGCTACAAAATTTTTTAATATGTTTTACGGCATACTTTTTTAGCTATGTTTTTGTTCGCTCTATATTATGCCGGATTTAATGTCTTGATAAATAGAAAGATTTGACTGCTAAAGTCTGTATGCGGTTTGCTTGGCGTGCGTATCCGTGAAAAATAATTTTTTCAGCAAAAAGGCATTTAATCGCTAAAAATTCTAAGTGCGAACGATTGCCCGTCGAATACGCCGTAGGAGAAATGTCGTATCCAGTCGCCGAGAATAACCATGCGGCATCCCTGGGGATTCAGCGGGAAGTCGGCCAGCACATGGCGGTGTCCGAACACGAAATAGTCGACCGTCGAATCGACGTCGCGCAGATACTCGCGGCAGAAATCCACAAGGGGGTCGGAACTGTCGACTCCTTCCGTGGCCTCATATGCCTCATAGTTGCGTGAATGGGTGCTCCATGCATGTGCGAATGGAATTGTCCACCGCGGATGGATAGCCGCATAGAGTTTCTGGCAGAGGCGGTTACGGAATATAGAACGCATCATGCGGAACGATGCCGGCAGCCGCCCTACGCCATCGCCGTGGGCCATATAGAATTTACGGCCGTAGATTTCGCGCACTTCGCTGCCGTCGACCACGCGCATGCCGATTTCGTCGCGCAGGTAGTCGAAAAGCCATATGTCGTGGTTGCCTATGAACCATGTTATTTTCACTCCGCGGTCGGCCAGACGGGCCAGTGCGCCGAAAAATCGCGTGAATCCGCGCGGAACCACTGTGCGGTATTCATACCAGTAGTCGAGCACGTCGCCGAGCATTATCAGCTCGTCGGCGTCGTCGGCGATGCTGTCGAGGAAGCGCACCACACGCTGCTGGTGAGCCCTGCCGTCGGATATGTAGCCGGCTCCCAGATGGAGGTCGGATATGAAATAGGTCTTTCCCATGGGCTGTGGCTTGGTGTCGGGGTCGGTTCAGAGCATGCCGAGTTCGAGTTTGGCCTCCTCGCTCATCATGTCCTTGTTCCATTCGGGCTCGAAAACGAGGTTGATGGTCACGGTTCCGATCCCTTCTATCGACTCCAGTTTCTGGCGCGTATCCTCAAGGATAAAGTCGGCCATGGGGCAGGAGGGTGCCGTCATGGTCATGTCGACGGTAAGGTTGCCGTCGTCGCTGAGGTCGATGCGGTAAACCAGGCCGAGACTGTAGATGTCGACCGGTATTTCCGGGTCGAACACCGTCTTGAGCATCGCAACCACTTTTTCTTCGAGTTCCAGATGTTTTTCTGCGTCCATAAATGCCGGTATATTTATCGAGTCGTTTTGTCGGATTGTTTTGTCTGATTATTTTGTGGGATTTACGCAAAGTTAGCTCTTTTCTGCGATTTCTCGGCAAATTTTCCTAATTTTGCATCGCACCCCTCCGGTGGTTGCAACTTAACCGAATACAATGATACAGTCTATGAAAAAATTCTTGAAATGCTTTGCTGTGGCTCTTGTGGCCATCTCGGCCTTTGCGTCTGCACCGGCGGCGAAAGGGGCTACTCCGGTTACCTTCGGTCTGAAGGGTGGCGTGACCATCAATTCACTCAAATTCAACGAAAGCGCATTTGCCGCCGACAACCGTTCGGGCTATACGCTTGGCGGTATGATGAAGTTCTCCACCCCCCTGGGCTTTGGCGTGGACGCTTCGCTTATGTTCACGCGCCGCTCGGCCCGCGCCATAGCAGACTACGACCTGAAGGAGGCCGGCCACAACGACGTGACCGTGAGCCGCAGCTACATCGAGATTCCCGTGAACCTGCGCTGGAATCTGGGGCTGCCCGTGGTAGGCAAATTTGTGACGCCTTATGTGGCTACCGGCCCCGACTTTTCTTTCCTCGTATCAAGTCGAAATGTGAAAAACGCCTGGGATAATCGCAAGTTTGATTTCGCCTGGACTTTCGGGTTCGGCCTCACGATAATCAACAAGCTTGAGATTGGCGCTGCCTATGGCCTCGGCCTCAGCAACTCCGCATCGGGCGACTCTTCGCTTTACGGGCCGATTGGTGTCGACGCAAAGAATCGCTTCTGGAATGTAACCGCCGCCTGGCTCTTCTAAGAGAGGGAAGGAAAAGAATTTTCTAATTCTTTATTTGGGTTAAATTCAAACACTCTCTAAGCGCACTGATAATTGTGGATAACTTAAATTAACATAAAATCAGCATATTTACCCCGACTATATTTTCGTTTAAGGGCTGAATTTGCTAACTTTGCAATCGTTCGGACAATAATGTCGTTACACGGCATCGGTCCGGGCGATTTCTTTTTCGTATGCGCCGGTCGGCGCTCTCCTCTTTAACCTTTATGATTCGAAACCTCATAGCTTCAGCTCTTCTTGCCCTCGCGGTTGCCTTTCCGGCAGGCGCCGAGCGCACTGCGCAGAAGCAACACACACACCACGCATCGCGCGCCGTAAGCGCCCGCCAGGCTGCCGACGAAGCCGAGATGCATTATGCCTCGATTTCCCATACCAATCCCTTCGAGATTGTTCCTGCTGCCGGCATGGAGCTGCTCGACGACGGAATCCTTTCGGCCGGCGAAGCCGACCCGCAGATGGTATCCGATATGCTCGGATTCGCCCGCAAATTCATGGGTACACGCTATGTGCGCGGCGGCAAATCGCCCAAAGGGTTCGATTGCTCGGGATTCACAAGCTACGTTTTCGGCCAGTTCGGAGTCGAGCTTTCACCCTCGTCGGCCGTACAGTATGGCCAGGGTTCAAAAATCGCCCGCGACGAAGTGAGCGCCGGCGACCTTCTTTTCTTCAAGGGCCGCAATTCGCGTAGCAGCCGCGTGGGGCATGTGGCTATTGCCATCGACAATGATCCCGCTACGGGTGAAATTACCTTCATCCACGCTGCCGTAGGCGGTGGCATTCGTATCGACCGACTTTCGGGTGCGTACTACGCCTCGCGCTATCTTGGCGCACGCCGCGTTCTCTGAAGAATAATTCTGAATTTTGAAGTTTTAAAGCTGGCAGCCGATGGCTCGCCGGCTTTTTTGTCTCTTTAAGGACTCTGAGGTCTCTAAGGTCTCTAAAGTCGTTAAGGTCTTAAAGGCCTTTAAGGAATTTAAGATCTCTAAGGTAAAGCTGTGTCCTTTAAGGTTGTTGAGGTCCCTGAGGCTTTTTTTTAGGCCCAGTTGTTGATGATGTCTGCGATTTCGCGGGCATCTTTTTGTGTGGTGCAGCGGGAGATCGGAAGGCTTAGAAGAGTGTCTGCAAGGTGCTCGGTTATGGAAAGTCCGCCTTTGGGAAGACGCAGGGGGCCAGACGGAGTCCGGATAATTCCGGCATTATCCGCCCAGGAGCGTTCGGCGCGGTAACATGGCTGTAGATGGGGTGGCGTGGCGTAGTGCATGTCCCACCCTATGCCGTTGGAGGTGAGATAGGCCGTAAGCTCGTCGCGTCGGTCGGTGTGGATTACGAACTGGTGGAACACGCAATCGTCGGTCATAAGCGGCAGGCGAATATCGGGATGGCGGATTTCTTCGCAATAGATGCGGGCGATGGAGCGCCGCATGGCGTTTTCGTCGGCGGTGTGCGGCAGCTTCACGTTGAGCACAGCCGCCTGCATCGTATCGAGGCGACAGTTGAAGCCTGCGTGGATGTTGTGGTAGCGCCGGTCGGCGCCGTAGTTGGCGAGCGCGCGTACTGTAGCAGCCAGTTCAGGGTCGGAGGTGGTTACGGCGCCGGCGTCGCCCATGCCGCCGATGTTTTTGGTAGGATAGAAGCTGAAGGCGGCGGCGTGGCCGAGGGAGCCGGTGGTTCGCGTGCCGTTCAGCCCGTCGTTGGCCGAGACTGCCCCGATGGCCTGGGCGTTGTCCTCGATTACGAGCAGATTGTGGCGTCGGGCCGCGCTTATGAGCGCATCGTCGAAACATACGCGTCCGTAGAGATGCACAGGCATTATGGCGCGCGTGCGCGGTCCGATCAGCTCTTCCAGCCGCGACGTGTCGAGGTTGGAGGTAAGTGCGTCGGGTTCGGCGAGCACGGCCACAAGGTCTGCGTGGGTTATGGCAAGAACCGAGGCGATATAAGTGTTGGCAGGAACTATCACCTCGTCGCCCGGCTGCAGACGGCCAAGCCTGATGTAGCCGAGAAGAATCAGGCGCAGGGCGTCCAGGCCGTTGCTTACGCCTATGGCGAAGTCCGCTCCGGAGACGTGGCGCAGCCGCGCCTCGAATTCATCCACTTCCGGGCCGCCCACATAGCGCCCGCGGGCCACAACATCGGCCAGTCGCGCCGCGATTTCGTCAGCATACGGCGCGTTGACGGTGGCGAGGTCGAGAAACGGGTAGCGTATTCCGGGATTCATTGGCAGTGGATGGAAATGTGGGTCAGAGCCTTGGCTCGGTATCGGCCGTGAGACGCTGGAATTCGTCGTAATCGTAGATATAGTCGGCTGTGTCGTAGGGAGTCGAGACAATCGAAAGGCAAACGGCGCCCGACGAAAAGTTGTCGAGTGTGCGCCAGATGCCGGGTGGTATGAGCAACCCTGTGAAGGGGCGGTTGAGCGTGTAGGTATGCCAGCTGTGGCCGTCGGATAGGTTTACGTTGAAGCTGCCGGCCACGGCCACGAGCAGCTGGCTCATGGCGCGGTGTGCGTGGCCTCCGCGTTCGCCTCCGGCGGGTACGTCGTATATCCAGTACGCGCGCTTGATTTCGAACGGAATCACTTCTCCACCCTGCACCACCGAGAGGCTGCCGCGCGGGTCGGCAATGCGCGGGAGGCTGATCAGGCAGGGCCGTGAAGGCATCTTTTCCATCGTTTTTTTGCTGTTTTATAAAAATCGTATCCGGAAGTGTATTTACGGCTGATGCCGGCAGGATACTCAGATGCCGTTTTTGGCGAGATTTATCAGGTATTGGCCGTAGTCGTTGTTGGCCATCTCTTTGCCGAGGGCGAGCAGGCGCGTGGAGTCAATCCAGCCCATGCGGAAAGCAATCTCTTCGAGCACAGCCACCTTGAAACCCTGGCGGTTTTCGATTGCCTGAATAAAGTTGGCCGCCTCCATGAGCGAGTCGATTGTGCCGGTGTCGAGCCAGGCGAATCCGCGGCCGAAGCGCTTTACATTTAGACGGCGCTGGTCGAGATAGGCGTTGTTGACCGACGTTATTTCCAGCTCGCCGCGGGCTGAGGGACGCACGTCGGCAGCGATGTCGACCACATCGTTGGGATAGAAGTAAAGTCCGACCACGGCGTTGTCGCTTTCGGGCTTCTGGGGCTTCTCCTCGATTTTGGTGGCGCGTCCGTCGGGGCCGATCGATACCACCCCGTAGCGCTGCGGGTCTTTCACCGGATAGGCGAATACGGTTGCCTCACGCCGTTCGGATGCGATGGCTGTGGCGTCGCGCAGCATTCCCGAGAATCCCTGGCCGTAGAAAATGTTGTCGCCCAGCACCAGACATACGTCGTCGTCGCCGATGAAGTCGCGGCCGATGATGAACGCCTGGGCGAGCCCTTCGGGACGCGGCTGCTCGGCGTAATGGAAGTTTACGCCAATCTCTTCGCCCGAACCGAGCATGCGGCGGAAAGCCGGAAGGTCCTGAGGCGTGGAAATTATGAGTATCTCACGTATCCCGGCCAGCATGAGCACCGAAACCGGGTAGTAGATCATCGGCTTGTCGTAGATGGGGATAAGCTGTTTGGAAATCCCCCTGGTAATGGGGTTGAGGCGCGTGCCGGCGCCTCCGGCGAGAACTATGCCTTTCATTCTGGTGTGAAGGTTTGTCGTTTCTTTTTTTCAGAGGAGAGCTGGTTGATGGGTCAGCGGTCCTTGTACATCTGCGCGTAGTAGTCGCGGTAGGAACCGGAGGTTACGCTGTCGCTCCATTCGGGATTGTCGAGATACCAGCGCACGGTCTGCTCGATGCCGACGGGGAACGACGTCTCTGGGAACCAGCCCAGCTCGGTTGCAATCTTCTCCGGGTCTATTGCATAGCGCATATCGTGGCCGGGGCGGTCTTTCACATAGGCGATGAGCGATTCATTGATTTGCTCCACGGGGATGGTTAGCTGCTTGCGGTATTCGGGACTCTCCTCCATAAGGCGACGCACTATTGCGATAATGCTCTTCACTATGGCGAGGTTTTCCTGCTCGTTGAAGCCGCCGATATTGTAGACTTCGCCGATGCGACCCTCGCGAAGCACGATGTCGATAGCCTTGCAGTGGTCGTCGACATAGAGCCAGTCGCGCACGTTTTCGCCGCGGCCATACACCGGGAGATGACGACCTTCGAGAATGTTCTTGATTACAAGCGGTATGAGTTTCTCGGGGAACTGATAGGGGCCGTAGTTGTTGCTGCAGCGGGTTATGTTGATGGGGAGGCCGTAGGTTTCGTGGTAGGCCTGGGTGAGCATGTCGGCAGCGGTCTTTGATGCCGAATAGGGCGAGCGCGGCGACAGCGGTGTGGCTTCGGTGAAGAAGCCTTCGCCGAAAGTCTGGAGGTCAGTGCGGCCCTTCACCACTGATGCCACCTCTTCGGTAAGGTGGAGTGGCGCGGGCTGGCCGGGCGTACGCGGCAGCGAGCCGTATACCTCGTCAGTGGAAATCTGAAGGAATTTCTTTCCCTGGCGGTAGTGCGGGCGTCCCTGCTCGTCGGTGCCGTCGAGCCACGCCTTGCGTGCAGCCTCCAGGAGGGTCTGCGTTCCCAGGATATTGGTCTCGAGAAAAAGCCGAGGATTGGTAATCGAGCGGTCCACATGGCTCTCGGCGGCGAAGTTTACCACGAAATCGGGGTCGAATTCCTTCATCAGGCGGTCTACAAGTTCGGCATCGCCGATGTCGCCTTTTACGAACTCCACATTGGGAAGTTCTATCTCATCTTTGATGGTAAGCAGGTTGCCTGCATATGTCAGCGAGTCGAGAATAAGGATCTCGGCCTCCGGGCCGTGTACTTTCAGAAGATATTTTACGAAATTGGAGCCTATGAATCCGGCTCCTCCGGTCACGAGATATTTCATCTTTTGCGATTAGATTGCGTGAAATTACTGAATGCAAATTTAATACTATTTGGCGGCGAAGCCAAGCAAAACCGCCTAAAACTTCAGAAAACTACGCCGGGCCGTCGCCATGCCGATCCGGGCTGCCACCTCTTCGCTTCGGGAGGTCCCCTCTGCTCCGGCCTCGTCGGGTTGCATCCCGATTAATCGGGAATAATCGGGATTAGCCGAGATTAATCCCGCTATATCCCCAAAAATCCCTCTGAATCCCGACTTCTCTTCGGGTTGATTAACAAAGATTAACCATAAAAATGTAGCCAAAAGGTAAAATCGAGAGCAAATGTTTTTGCGTATTAGAGCGAAGTAGCTACCTTTGTGGTTGAAAAGTTGCCGAAACGATTAAATAAAGGAAAATAGCTGGTAAATTAGTGCGATACACGATAAGATCGTAGTTCCGACTTATGCTATTGATTTTATTCGTAAACGGTAGTTTTCTGTCGGCCGTGAGGCTATACGGAAGGCAACCTTTTTCTGACAACTTTTCGGATGAATGTAAGTAAGATAATCTCTACACTTGAAGTTGTAAGAACAAACAACTCACACTTAGTATCACAGATCATGCCTTTTGGCTTTAATCCGTTGTCATCGAGAGGTGACGCCGGATTTTTTTATGCGAATTGCATTTCTCTTCCTGATAAATGTTCCTGATAAAGGGTGGAAGTGGCGGGATGCAGCAAGGACGATGCTGCGGAATGTTTCGCGGCATCGCCCTTGCGATGGTGTGGGAGACAGGATGGTGTCTCGAGTATGTAAATCTATATTGGAAACCTGGGAGTTTGCGTGATTCAGCGGATAATTACCTTGGCGACTTTCGAGCCCTGGCGGCGGATGTAGATGCCGTTGGCAGGATTGGCCACGGGCTGACCCTGAAGGTTGAAGTATTCAACGGGTGCGTTGATATCGGCATCAGCCTCTACACCTTCAACGCCGGTGATAACGCCGGTGGCGCTTACAGAAACGCCGGTGGCGTCGCTATGGGTCATGGAAGGAGTCATTCCGGCGGGAACTGCGGCGAAAGCGTAGTTCTTCCCGTTTTCAACGGTTACGGTGTAAACCTGCAAGCCGGAATTAGTCCAGGTGTCGTCGGCCTCGATGGCAGCTGTCTCCTCGGCAGTGAGCACGCTGAAAGCCTGCATGGCGGTAGCAGCGGGGTTATCGCTTACCTGATACCATACGGTGCAGCCCTCTTCGGCGGTTGCGGTTACGGTCTTGGCAGCTTCATCGATAGCGAGAGCGGGCACGCCGGGCTTCGTTAGGGCTACTGCGAGACCACCTTCTACAGCGGAGAATTCATATCCTGCGGGCAGGGCGAATTTCGAGGGGTCAGCCTCCACACCTTCGGCAACGGTTACGAGGGTCTTGCCTACGTAGCCGGCCATGTCGGCGCAGCTGATAGCGATGGGAGTTGCGTTGGTCATGGCGCCTTCCACCTGGATGCGGGCGAATTTATCTACGCCTTTATCGTCTTTAGTTACAGCTGCGAGGTCGATGGCGATGCTGTTGTTGCCTGCGAGATGGAGGTGTCCGTTGGTATTTACAAATACTTTTCCAACTTCAGCATTCGGGAGGTTTAATTCAGCGTCGGTAAGGTAGAGCCAGCCGGTTTCCTTAACATTGATGAGAGATGTTGCGCTTGTGGCATAGTTTGCTACAATTTTATCCAGAACTACCGTGCCTTTCTGAACGGCAATCATGCTGTTGGTTACGGCGGTGTTTTCGTTCTTGAGGATGAGGTTGCGGAGCGTGAGAGTGGAGATGCCGCAGTCGTTGTTGAGCTCGAACATCGTGTTGTTGTTGGAGCCATTGAAACGGGTGATGGTCTTGGCGTCGCCTGTGGCTTCAACAAGGATGTTGAAGTTGAGTTTCTGATTGGGAAGGAAGCGAGAGGCGGTCTGGCAGTTGTCGAGTACGCTGACAACGGTCTGCTGCCCTTCTTCTACAGCTACCACAGCAGAGGTGAGGGCATCGGAGATAGTTTTGTAGCCTGTGTCGCCAATCATTGCGACATAATTCTGCTTGGCATATACGAGGTTGCTGCCGTTGGCTTCAACACCACAACCCTCGGCTGCGCCGATGAAGTTGAATTTGGTGAGGTCGGTATAGCCGGTTACGACGGTCTTGTCGAGAGTTATCTTAGTAAGATATACGTCGATGGCGGTGGTGTTGGTGAGGTTGTTGGCCTGGAAGGCCACGCCGTCGGGATAGATGGAGAGGCCGGGATTATTGCCGGAGATGGTAAGGCCGTTGTTGCGGTTGGTATAGGCGGTTGCAAAACCGTCGGCTACCACGCAATTGTCGAGTGTAACGTTGGTAAGAGTGTAATTGCCGGTGTTCTTGGAGGTAAAGATGCAGTTTTTGGAGGCGTTTGTTTTGTCTGCATCAGCCTTCATGTTGATGGTGAAGTTCTTGAACGTGACATTCTCGAAATTCATGGTGCCTTTTTCTGCGGCTACTACGGCGTTTGTATCCCATTCGCGGTTGCCGCCGTCGAAAGTTATGTTTTTCACATTTACAGTGGTGCCTCCCTGATTGCAGAGGAGAACCTGGGTGCCGCGTTTTGTACAACTTACAACCGCATCGGTACCTTCGCCTTCAATTGAGAAGGAAATGTTGTCTTTAGTAGTGATGGCGCGGTCGGAGCATGTGGCTTCTCCAGAGATTAGGATTGTCTGGCCGTCGGCAACGGCGGCGACAGCATCTTTCAGGGTCGAGTAGGTTGCATCCCCGATTTTGATGTCGGCAAATGCGGAGCCGGCGGTGAGGGCTGCGCATGCCATGAGTGTAAACAGTTTTCTCATAAAAAGATAGATTGTTAGGTAGTTGATTTTCGGTTCAAAAAGAAAAGCATTGCAGACGACCTCGGGTTTTCGAGGGCCTACAATGCTTATTTCGAATCAAAAACGGTTTACACTCAACCGAAATCAGGATTTTTCGGGATTAATCCGGATAATCGGGCTTAATCGAGATTAATCAGGATAAATCTCGATTAGAAGAAGTAAACTGCGCGGACGGTCCAGTATTTTTCGCGGGCGGAGTAGTCGAGGAGCTTGGCGAACTTCACCGAGTAGGTGAGCCCCCAGGTGTAGGAGGCCTGAATCTGCCAGTTGCGGTGGATTTCGAAGCCGAGACCGGCCTGCATACCTATGGCGCTGGCGTAGTTGAGGGCGTCGAGCGAGTTGTGGGCCACGGTGAGGTTGAACACCGGGCCACCGAATGCGTAGGGTGCCACCCAGTCCTCCAGACCATTGAGACGCGTCCACTTGAAGCGCAACGAGATGGGAATCTGGAGGGTATGCAGGTAGGAGCGCTCCTTGCCGTAGCCGTCGGCGCGAAACATCTCCCACTGTCCGAGGTTGAGCGTGGCGCCCTGCATGGCATACATCGCGCCTATGTCGATGCCGAAGCCGATGCCGGGAAACATCATCTCGCCCTGCACACCCAATACGGGGCCTACGCCCTGGTCTACGGCCACGAGGTCCTGCTTGAACTTGAGATTAGTGATGGCTATACCGGCCGTGGGTCCCCACCGGAATTCGGCGCGGGCCGGAATGGCGGCGCAGAGAGCTACGAGGGCGAGGAGAAAGAGTTTAAGCGTTTTTTTCACGTTGCTTATCTTGAAATTAGCGTTTTATCGAATCGGGAGATGGCGGCCGTCAGACCTTGAGGGCCTCGACTGCCTCGGCGGGTGTGAGCAGCTTCTGCTCGCCGGTGGCCATACATTTCAGGGCGAGTTTGCCGGAGGCCATCTCGCTCTCGCCGACCATCGCGACGTAGGGGATAGCCATTGCGTTGGCGTAGGCCATCTGCTTCTTCATCTTGGCTGCGTCGGGATAGATTTCGGCTGCTATGCCGGCAGCGCGCAGTTCCTTGATGATTTTCATGGAAGCGGCGGCTTCGGCGGCGCCGAAGTTGGTGAACATCACGCGGGTGGAAGTCGTGGCGGCCGAGGGGTAGAGGTCGAGCGCGTTGAGCACGTCGTAGATGCGGTCGGCGCCGAAGGAAATGCCTACGCCGGAAAGGCCCGGCATGCCGAACACGCCCGTGAGGTTGTCGTAGCGTCCACCGCCGGTGATGCTTCCTATTTCCACGTCGCGTGCCTTCACCTCGATGATGGTGCCTGTATAATAGTTGAGACCGCGGGCGAGCGATACGTCGAGGTCAAGCTCAGCTTCAAGCCCCAGGGCGGTAACGCCGTCAGTTACTTCGCGTAGCTCGGCTACGCCCAGACGGCCTGTCTCGCTCGTGGCGAGCAGTTCGTCGAGTTTGGCGAGGCGCTCCTGGAGGGTTCCGTCGATGGTGAGGATAGGCTGGAGGGCGGCCACGGCCTCGTCGGAGAGGCCGCGCTCGCGTAGCTCGGCGTTGACGTTGTCGATGCCGATTTTGTCGATTTTGTCGATGGCCACGGTGATGTCGACGATTTTATCCGGGGCTCCGATAAGTTCGGCGATTCCGGCGAGCACCTTGCGGTTGTTCACCTTGATGGTGATACGGATGCGCAGACGGCGGAATACCTCGTCGATAAGCTGCAGCAGTTCGATTTCGTTGACCAGCGAGTCGGAGCCGACTACATCGGCGTCGCACTGGTAGAACTCTCTGTAGCGCCCCTTCTGCGGTCGGTCGGCGCGCCATACCGGCTGAATCTGGTAGCGGCGGAAAGGCATCTGGAGCTGGTCGCGGTGCTGCACCACATAGCGTGCGAAAGGCACCGTGAGATCATAGCGCAACCCTTTCTCGCAGAGCTGTGTGGCCAGGCGCGGACAATTGCCGTCGGCAATCAGCTGCTGGTCGACGCCGCGCAGAAAGTCGCCGGAGTTGAGAATCTTGAAGAGAAGCTTGTCGCCCTCTTCGCCGTATTTTCCCATCAGGGTGGATAGATTCTCCATAGCGGGAGTCTCGATGGGGTTGTAGCCGAAGAGGCCGAACACGTCGCGTATGGTGTTGAAGATATAATTGCGGCGCGCCATTTCGGCGGGAGAGAAGTCGCGCGTACCTTTGGGAATCGAGGGCTTGGCCATTGCGATGGGGAGATGTGTCTGGGTTTACTATATAATATTGTGTTGTTGCGGAGCCGGTGGCCGGTTCAGGCCTTGTTGGCGCGTTTGCGCTCGAGCTCGTCGAGAATAATCTTGCGGATGCGGAGATGGTTGGGTGTAACCTCCACGTATTCGTCTTCCTTAATGTATTCGAGAGCTTCCTCGAGGCTGAACACTACGGGAGGCACGATTTTTGCCTTTTCGTCGGCGCCCGAGGCGCGCATATTGGTGAGTTTCTTGGATTTGGTCACGTTGATTACGATGTCCTTGTCCTTGGCAGACTCACCGACCACCTGGCCGGCGTAAACCTCTTCCTGGGGGAAGATGAAGAAGCGGCCTCGGTCCTGAAGTTTGTCGATGGCGTAGGCGTAGGCCGTACCGGCCTCCATGGCGATGAGCGAGCCGTTGGTACGGCGCTCGATGTCGCCCTTCCAGGGCTGGTATTCAAGGAAGCGGTGAGCCATGATTGCCTCGCCGGCCGAGCCGGTGAGCACGTTGTTGCGCAGGCCGATTATACCGCGCGAGGGAATCTGGAACTCCATATGCACGCGGTCGGCCTGGGTGCTCATCGAGAGCATCTCGCCCTTGCGGCGCGTAACGAGGTCGATCATCTTCGAGGCGTACTCCTCGGTTACGTTGATTGTGAGCATCTCGACGGGCTCGCACTTCACTCCGTCGATCTCCTTGACGATAACCTGCGGCTGGCCTACCTGGAGCTCGTAGCCCTCGCGGCGCATGGTCTCGATCAGCACCGATAGATGGAGCACGCCGCGGCCGAACACGTTCCAGGCGTCCTCTCGTTCTGTACGCTCCACGCGCAGGGCGAGGTTCTTGTCGAGCTCGCGGGTGAGGCGGTCCTGGATATGGCGCGAGGTGACGTATTTGCCGTCCTTCCCGAAGAAGGGGGAATCGTTGATGGTAAAGGTCATCGACATTGTGGGTTCGTCGATGGCGATGCGCGGCAGGGGCTCGGGATTATCGACGGTGGTCACCGTATCGCCAATCTCGAAATTGTCGAGGCCGACGATGGCGCAGATATCGCCCGAAGCGACCTCGCTTACTTTCTTACGGCCCATTCCTTCGAATGTGTGGAGCTCTTTTACGCGCTGGCGCACTACGGAGCCGTCGCGCTTGCACAGGCCGATTTCCATCCCCTCGCGGATGGTGCCGCGGTGAACACGTCCTACGGCAATACGGCCCACATAGTTGGAGTAGTCGAGCGACGTGATGAGCATCTGGGGCTCGCCCTCGTAGGTGGTGGGAGCGGGGATGTGTTCGAGGATTGTATCGAGAAGCGGGGTGATATTGTCGGTGGGCTTGCTCCAGTCGGTGCTCATCCATCCGTTTTTGGCCGAGCCGTAGATGGTGGGGAAGTCGAGCTGGTCTTCTGTAGCGTCGAGGTTGAACATCAGGTCGAACACCATCTCCTGCACCTCGTCGGGGCGGCAGTTGGGCTTGTCGACCTTGTTGATCACCACTACGGGCTTCAGACCCATCTGGATGGCTTTCTGGAGCACGAAACGCGTCTGGGGCATCGGGCCCTCGAAGGCGTCGACCAGCAGCAGACAGCCGTCGGCCATATTGAGCACGCGCTCCACCTCCCCGCCGAAGTCGGCGTGGCCCGGAGTGTCTATAATGTTGATTTTGGTATCCTTGTAGTTGATGGAAACGTTCTTCGAGAGAATCGTTATGCCGCGCTCGCGCTCGAGGTCGTTGTTGTCGAGAATGAGTTCGCCGGCGTTCTGGTTTTCGCGGAAAAGATTTCCGGCGAGCAGCATTTTATCGACCAGCGTGGTCTTGCCGTGGTCCACGTGGGCTATGATGGCGATGTTACGGATGTTCTGCATGTTGACTTACTTCAGAATTTCAACCTGCAAAGTTAATAATTTTTTGCCGAATGCGAAAGCCGGATAGAAAAACGCCCCCGACCCGCGGCCGGAGGCGCCCGAAATAAGATAAAGGATATGAGTTCAGTCTTATCCGGATGGTGGGGACGTTGTCAGAATCCCTGAGGCGACGCCGCAGATGAGCCGTTATGACGCGTCCTTTTTAGTCGATGGGCTCGTCGGCAGGATATCCTCCCATCTCGCGGATGGCGTTTTTCAGCATTGTATACTGCTCGAAGAGGTTGTTGACGGGCACCTCATTCTGCGTGTAGTCGTGCATCGGGCTCTTGAGGAAGAAGCTGAGGAAGCGCTGGATGCCGTAGCGGCCCTTGCGTGCGGCCAGGTCGCTGAGCAATACGAGGTCGAGGCAGAGCGGCGCGGCCAGAATGGAGTCGCGGCAGAGGAAGTTGATCTTTATCTGCATGGGGTAGCCCATCCAGCCGAAGATGTCGATGTTGTCCCAGCCCTCCTTGTTGTCGTTGCGCGGTGGGTAGTAGTTGATGCGCACCTTATGGTAGTAGTCGGTGTAGAGGTCGGGCTGCTTCTCGGGCACGAGAATCGACTCGAGGGTGGAGAGTTTCGATACCTCCTTGGTGCGGAAGTTGTCGGGCTCGTCGAGCACGAGGCCGTCGCGGTTGCCCAGAATGTTGGTGGAGAACCATCCGGCCAGGCCGAGGCAGCGTGTGCCGATAATGGGGGCGAAGCCCGACTTAACGAGCGTCTGGCCGGTCTTGAAGTCTTTGCCGGCGATAGGCATGTGGGTCTTCTCGGCGAGCTCCCACATTGCGGGGATGTCGACGGTGGTGTTGGGCGCTCCCATTATGAAGGGGCAGCCTTCGGAGAGGGCGGCATAGGCGTAGCACATCGAGGGGGCGATGCGCTTGCGGTCGTCGGCCTTCATGGCTTTTTCGAGCGCGTCGAGGGTGTAGTGCACCTCCTTGTCGACGGGCACGTAAACCTCGGTGGAAGCGGCCCAGAGCACTACCACGCGGTCTACGCCGGTGCGCTTTTTGAAGTCGCGGATGTCCTGACGGATCTGCTCGGTCATGTCCCAGCGCGAGGTGCAGGTTTTCACGTTGTCGCCGTCGAGACGCTTGGCGTAGTTATGATCGAAAGCAGCTTTCATGGGCACGATTTTCTCGAGCTCATCTTTTACGGGGAGTATGTCCTTGGCTTTGAGTACTTCGCAGTTTACTGCCGACTCGAAAGCGTTGGCGGGGTAGACGTCCCATGCACCGAATACGATGTCGTTCAGGTCGGCCAGGGGGACGATCTGGTTGTATTTGAGGTGTTTCTTGTCGGCGCCTTCGCCTACGCGCATCACGTCGTACTGCGTCATCGACCCTACGGGCTTTGCGAGACCTTTGCGGGTCATCAGTACGCCTGTTATGAATGTGCTTGATACGGCGCCGAGGCCGACCACGAGGACGCCGAGCTTACCTTCGGCTTTGAGAATTTTTTCCATGTGTTTTTAGTTGTGTGTGGTGTTTTTGGGTTAATTCGGGAGGGAGAGATGTGTGTGCGACTGGTGTGTTGCGATAACGGCGTCAAAGGTACGGGCAAAGATTGGAATGTAAAAATTTTTTAAGCGTAAAATATGTTGAAATTTGCAAAAGAGGCTCAAATTACGGCGAAATAAGTTAAAATAAGTATATGAGGCTATTTATGGGCACTGGATAGTTAATAAATGCAAATAGAGCAAATAGAGCCAATAAGGCAGATAAATGGGGCAAATGCGGCCAATAGGGCTGATGTGAGGAGGACGAAAAAGATGTTGGGAGCAGGGGAAATCAGAGGTCGCGGGCTTTGGCAGCGGCGAGAACGGCCTTGGCAATGGCTTTTGCGGCCGCCGGCCTACAGGGCGCGAAGCTGGGCCAGTCGTTGAAGTCGATAATGTGCAGCCGGCCGGAGGCATCCTGGATGCATTCGCCGCCGTAGACCATCAGATTCAGTTCTCGTGCCCCCCGGGCGCAGATCTCCTTGAGTGTTCGCTCTACGTCGATGTTTTCCGGAAGCGATGGCTCTGAGGCGTCGAAGGGTTCGTATGGACGGAACCAGTGGAAGAAATCCGTGTCGGCAACGCCATAGAATTTTACGAGCTGTCCCGGCAGGTGGCGGGAAATCACTGCGCGACGGAATCCGCGCAGGAAATATTCCTGAAGCACATCCTGCGCTTCCTCGGGTGTGCGCACATAGCTTACGTCCTCAGCGTGCTGTGAGTGGAAGTCGGCACGTTTTATCCAGCACTGGCCCATGCCAGCCTCGCGCAGACGGCGCTCTACGGCCTCGTTGGTATCTACAATAATACTTTCCGGATAGGGAAGGCCGGAACCGATCAGTATGCGGGCCTGGCGCTCGCGGATGCAGTTCTCGATTCCATGGCCCGAGTTGATTACGAGTCGTCCCTCCGATTCAAGCCGTTGCAGTTTATCTATCGAGGTTCGCTCGCGACACATATTTATAATCACCGGCTCATCGATTCTGCTTGCTACAAACTGTTCCTCGGAATAGATGTGTACTTCACAGCCGCGCTTGCGCAGTTGGTCGGCCACAGTGTTGAGAATTGTGGCGTCGTTGCCGATATGGTTGGGCGAATAAACTCCGGAGCGCATTACCGCGGCGATTCTATATGACGGCATAAGGCAAAATAGAATGAGTAAACTGTTTCGATGAGTGTAAAGATAGGTGTATTCGGGGAAACTGGCAAGTAAAAAAGCTGAAGCGCGGCCTGACTTCAGGAAATTCTGGAGAAGTCGACCTGTCGGGGGAAGCGGAGTGAGACTTCGCGGGCGAGTGGCACGGAAGGGGGTGAGGAGAGAGTCGGGTCCGCCTCAAGTATCTCCGATGCGGCATTTCGGGCCAGCTGCACGAGCTGGCCGTCGGAGGCGAGGCTGGCAATCCGGAGGTTGAAGGGGATTCCGCTCTGCATTGTCCCCTCGATGTCGCCGGGGCCGCGCATCTTCATGTCGGCCTCGGCTATTACGAAGCCGTCGGTGGTGGCGGTCATCAGTTCAAGGCGTTTGCGGGTCTCGGTGGCGATTTTTCTCTTCGACATGAGCACGCAGTAGCTCTGGTCGGCACCGCGGCCCACGCGCCCGCGAAGCTGATGGAGCTGCGACAGGCCGAAGCGCTCGGCGTTCTCTATGAGCATCATCGAGGCGTTGGGCACGTTGACTCCAACCTCGATTACGGTGGTGGCCACGAGAATGTCGGCTTCGTGCGAGGCGAAAAGCTGCATCTGGAAATCTTTCTCGGTGGGTTTCATACGGCCGTGCACGTAGGCCACGCGATAGTGTGGAAACGTGTCGCGAATCAGTTCGTACCCCTCCTCAAGACTGCGGAGGTCGAGTTTCTCGTTCTCCTGGATGAGGGGGTAGACGATATAGGCTTGCCTCCCTTTTGCCAGCTCACGGCCGATGGCACTGTATACGCTGAAACGCTGGTCGTCGTAGCGCAGCAGGGTGGTCACGGGCTTGCGGCCCGGCGGCAGTTCGTCGATTACGGATACGTCGAGGTCGCCGTAGACGGTCATCGCCAGAGTGCGCGGAATCGGCGTGGCGGTCATCACCAGCACATGGGGCGCGATGGAATTTTTGCTCCAGAGGCGTGCGCGCTGCATCACTCCGAAGCGGTGCTGCTCGTCGATCACTACCATGCCGAGATTGCGGAACTGCACGGAGTCTTCGATCAACGCATGGGTACCGATAAGTATATGCAGCGAGCCGTCGGCGAGCATCGCCAGAATATTGTCGCGTTCTTTTTTGCGCGTGGAGCCCGTGAGTAGCCGAACGTTTATGCCTATCGGAGCGGCCAGCGCGCGCAGCGATTCGTAATGCTGGGTGGCAAGAATCTCGGTTGGAGCCATCAGGCAGGCCTGACAGCCGTTGTCGAGCGCCATCAGCATGGCCATGAGGGCCACTATCGTCTTGCCCGAGCCGACGTCGCCCTGCACGAGACGGTTCATCTGGCGTCCGGTGTCGACGTCGGCGCGTATCTCGCGGATTACGCGTTTCTGGGCGCCTGTGAGCGGGAAGGGGAGAATCTGGGAATAGAAATCGTTGAAAAACTTGCCGATACGCGGAAAGCGGAATCCCATCAGTTCCTGCTTGCGCCGCATGGCATAGCGGCGTATGTTGAGCTGGAGGAAAAAGAGTTCCTCGAATTTCAGTCGCTCGCGTGCGCGCTGTAGTTCAGCGTGGCCCGAAGGGTTGTGGACGGTGTGCATCGCCTGCACCGCTCCCATCAGATTGTAGCGGCTGCGGAGGTTTTCGGGCAGAGTCTCGGCGATGTCGGGGAAGGCTTTCAGCGCATTCTGAACCCAGTTGAACATCGTGCGTGTGGAGATTCCCCTGTTGCGCAGCTTTTCGGTGAGCGGATATACGCCGCGCAGCCCCTGAGATGCTCCGGCCGACTCCGGCGCGTCGACTTCGGGGTGAACCATGCTCCAGCGGTGGTTGAAAAGTTGCGGGCGGCCGAAGAGCACGTATTCCGTGGCCGTATGGTAGGCCTCGCGGATATATTTGATGCGCTGGAACCACACAACTTCCATCGTGGCCGAGCCGTCGGTGAAGAGGCCGATCAGGCGCATGCGTGCCCCTTCGCCCTGCGTGGAGAAGCTGACGAAGCGGCCGCGCACCTGCACGGCCGCCTGCATCTCCCCTTCAAAGTCGGCGATGCGGTAGATCTGCGAGCGGTCCACATAGTGGGTGGGGAAGTGATGGAGAAGGTCGTAGACGCTCGCCAGGCCAAGTTCCTCCTTGAGGAGCTTGGCCTTGGCGGGTCCGATGCCTTTTACGTACATCAGGTTTATGTCGCGGGAATCGCGCATGCTGGCAGATCTAATGATTACCTATATATTTATATATTAATGTGTGCGGGAATCATGGGGGATGGGTCAGCGTCCGATGCAGCTGTATTCGAGTCCCTGAGCCTCCATGTCGGCAGGGTCGTAGATGTTGCGGCCGTCGATTACGAGCGGACGCTTCATCGAGCGGATGATTACGCCCCACGATGGGAGACGGAACTGCTTCCACTCGGTGAGCATCAGCAGGGCGTCGGCATCAAGTACGCAGTCGTACATATCCTTGGCATACTCCACGGCGTCGCCCACGCGGCGTCGGCATTCGTCCATCGCCACGGGGTCGAACACGCGCACGGTGGCACCGGCCTCGGTGAGCAGGCGCATGGTGACGAGCGACGTCGCCTCGCGCATGTCGTCGGTCTCGGGCTTGAAGGCGAGGCCCCAGATGGCGATTTTCTTCCCTTTGAGAGCCTCGACTCCGCCGAGATGGCGCACGAGTTTTTCGAAAACGATGGATTTCTGGCGGTCGTTGACCTCCTCGACGGCCGAAAGTACGCGCATTTTGTAGCCGCGCTTCTCGGCGGTCTTGATCAGAGCCTTGACATCCTTGGGGAAGCAGCTGCCCCCGTAGCCGCAGCCGGGATAGAGGAATTTCGAACCGATACGCGAGTCGGAGCCGATGCCCTTGCGCACCATGTTGACGTCGGCGCCCACGAGTTCGCAGAGGTTGGCGATGTCGTTCATGAAGGAAATACGCGTCGCGAGCATCGAGTTGGCGGCGTATTTTATCATCTCGGCCGAGGGGATGTCGGTGAAGATTACGCGGAAGTTATTGAGCAGGAAGGGGCGGTACAGACGGCTCATCAGTTCGCGGGCGCGGTCGCTCTCTACGCCCACAACCACGCGGTCGGGACTCATGAAGTCCTTGATGGCCGCGCCCTCTTTGAGGAATTCGGGGTTGGAGGCCACGTCGAAGGGCACTTCGGCGCCGCGCTTTGCAAGCTCCTCGGCCACTGCGGCCTTTACCTTGGCGGCTGTGCCGACGGGTACGGTGGATTTCGTAACGAGCAGAGTGTACTTGTTGATGTTGCGGCCGAATGTGCGCGCAACTTCAAGCACATATTTCAGGTCGGCGCTACCGTCTTCGTCGGGAGGAGTGCCTACGGCGCTGAAAACAACTTCCACGTCGTCGATTACCTCGGCCAGGTCGGTCGAAAAGTTGAGGCGACCCTCGCGGTGGTTGCGGAGCACCATCTCGTCGAGCCCGGGCTCGTAGATGGGTACCTCTCCGCGCTTCAGCCGCGCGATTTTTTCTTTGTCAATGTCGACGCAGGTTACGTTTACGCCCATCTCGGCGAAGCATGTGCCGGATACCAGTCCGACATAGCCGGTTCCTACAATTGCGATATTCATCTGATGGAAATTTTACGTTCTTTCGGTTGGTTTGCAGTTGCAAAGGTACGTAAAACCCGCGATTTTTGCGTAACTTTGCAGTCCGACAACGAAAAATTTACAAATATAACATAGCATACGATATAGCATCATGGCATTGCAATGCGGAATTGTCGGACTTCCCAATGTGGGCAAGTCGACACTGTTCAACTGCCTTTCCAACGCGAAAGCGCAGTCGGCCAATTTCCCTTTCTGTACGATAGAACCCAATGTGGGCGTGATTACCGTGCCCGACGAACGTCTTAACCGCCTGGTTGAGATGTGCCAGCCGCGCAGCGTCGTTCCCGCCACTGTCGAGATTGTCGATATAGCCGGCCTGGTGAAGGGCGCGAGCAAAGGCGAGGGGCTGGGCAACAAGTTTCTGGCAAACATCCGCGAGACGGATGCCATAATCCACGTGCTCCGCTGCTTCGACGACGACAACATTACCCACGTCGACGGCACCGTCGATCCCGTGCGCGACAAGGAGATAATAGACTACGAGCTCCAGCTCAAGGACCTGGAGACCATCGAGGGTCGCATCGCCCGCACTCAGAAGCAGGCTCAGACGGGGGGCGACAAAGTTGCCAAAATGCAATATGAGGTGCTCTGCAGGTTCAAGGAAGCTCTGGATCAGGGCAAACCCGCGCGCTCGGTGGTGCTCGATACCCCCGACGAGCGGAAATATGCCCGCGAGCTCTTCCTGCTGACCGACAAGCCCGTGCTCTACGTATGCAACGTCGACGACGCTTCGGCCGTAAGCGGCAACGCCTATGTCGATGCCGTGCGCGAGGCCATCAAGGAAGAGAACGCACAGCTGCTTATTGTAGCTGCCCAGACCGAGGCCGACATCGCCGAACTCGACACCTACGAGGAGCGTCAGGAATTCCTCAATGAGATCGGTCTGGAGGAGTCGGGTGTGGCCCGACTGATCCGTTCGGCTTACGCGTTGCTCAATCTCCAGACATTCTTCACCGCCGGAGCCGACGAAGTGCGCGCCTGGACGTTCATGCGTGGATCGAAAGCTCCGCAGTGCGCCGGAATCATTCATACCGACTTCGAGAAGGGGTTCATCCGGGCCGAGGTCATAAAATACGACGATTATGTGGGCCTCGGGGGAGAGCAGGGAGTAAAGGAAGCCGGTAAACTCGGCGTCGAGGGTAAGGAATACATCGTGCAGGATGGCGACATCATGCACTTCCGTTTCAACGTCTGATAGAATTCCCCGCCTATGCGGAAAAATCTGCCGGCGGGTGCAACCTTTCGCCCCGCCGTTGCGTCCGATATATTCGGAGGCATCGCTTCCTGTTTCAAACGAAACCATCATAAGTAATCAGACCGGTACAGTGTAAATCATCCTGAACAGTTATTTAATATCAATATAAGATGAAATTCAACCATTTGGCTCTGGCTTTCGCAGCCATCGCCGCTACTTCGGTCAACGCTATGGCAACCGAACATCTTAAAAGCGTCAATCCGGCATATATCGACAATTCCGTTCCCGCCGGCGACGACTTCTACCACCACGTGAACAACGGCTGGCTGAAGGCTCACCCCCTCACCGCCGAGTACGCACGCTACGGCGTGTTCAACATCCTCAACGACTCCGCCGAGAACCAGGTGAAGGAAATCGTGCTCAATCTGGGCGCCACCAATCCCGAACCCGGCACCAACGCCTTCAAAATCTGGACCCTCTACTCGCAGGGCATGGACTCCGTGCGCCGCAACGCCGAGGGTGCCGCTCCCATCCAGGCCGATCTCCGCAAAATCGAGAGCACTACGCCCGAAGGGATGGCCGACCTGCTGCTGTGGATGCACAAATACTATTCAAGCCCCTTCTTCGGAGCCGGTCCCATGGAGGATATGGCCGACTCTAACCGCTATGCCATGTACGTTTCCGGCGGCTCGATGGGCCTGGGCGACCGCGACTACTACCTGAACAACGACAAGGAGACTCTAAAGATCCGCAACGCCTATAAAAAGCTTATCGTCGACCAGATGGTCAACGCCGGCTTCAAGAAGAAAGACGCAAAGCGCATTATGGAGAACGTATTGAAGATCGAGACGGCAATCGCCGACTCGGCCCTCACCCGCGAGGAGAGCCGCAATATCCCCGCCATGTACAATCCCCGCACGCTCGACCAGCTCAAGGCCGACTACCCGCATATCCAGTGGGACCGCTTCTTCGTCGAGACCATGGACATCGAGACTCCCCAGCAGTTCATCCTCACCGAGCCCAAGGGAATGAAGCAGGCCGACAATCTGCTTGCAACCCTGTCCGACCGCGAGATCAAGGACTACTACCTCTGGAAATATGTGGCCCAGGCAGCTCCCTATCTGAGCGACAAGTTTACCGACACTTCGTTTGAGTTTGCCAAAGTACGCTCGGGTGTGCAGCAGCAGCGTCCGCGCTGGAAGCGCGCTCTCGGTGTGCCCGACAGCTATATGGGCGAGGCTATCGGCCGCCTCTATGTAGAGAAGCACTTCCCCGAAACCTCCAAGCAGAAGATGCTCGACCTTGTGGGCAACCTCAAGGTGTCGCTCGGCAAGCACATCATCAACCTCCCCTGGATGACCGACGAGACCAAGCTCCGCGCCATCGAGAAGCTCAACAACTTCACCGTGAAGATCGGCTACCCCGACAAGTGGAAGGACTACTCCGCTATGGAAATCGACCCCGCCAAGAGCTACTATGAGAACGTCCACAACGCCGGCATGTGGCACCAGAAGGAAGAACTCTCCAAGTGGGGCAAGCCCGTCGACAAGACCGAATGGGGCATGACTCCCCAGACCGTCAACGCCTACTACAACCCGCTGGCCAACGAAATCGTGTTCCCCGCAGCCATCCTGCAGAACCCCTTCTTCGACCCCGAGGCTTCCGACGCCGAGAACTACGGCGGCATCGGCGTGGTCATCGGCCACGAAATGACCCACGGATTCGACGACCAGGGCCGCAACTTCGATGCAAAAGGCAATATGACCGACTGGTGGACTCCGGAGGATACCGAGGCCTTCGAGGCTCTGACCAAGAAACTCGGTGCCCAGTTCGACGCAGTCGAAATTCTCCCCGGCCTCATGGCCAACGGCACCTACACTATGGGTGAGAATATCGCCGACCAGGGCGGCCTGCGTATCAGCCGCACCGCTTTCCTCGACGCTCAGAAGAAAAAAGGCGTCGACATCGAGTCGGAAGAGGCTAAAATCGACGGTTTCACTCCCGAGCAGGCCTTCTATCTCAATTATGCGAATATCTGGGCAACCAATATCCGCGACGAAGAGAAGCGCAACCTCACTATCGGCGACGTTCACTCTCTGGCCGAGAACCGCGTGAACGTTTCCCTGCGCAACATCGTTCCCTTCTTCAACGCCTTTGGCATCAAGGAGGGTAACAAACTCTACCGCGCTCCCGAAGACCAGGTTGTAATCTGGTAATACTCCCAGGAAAAATCTTTTCACAAGGCGGTGTGTCGGAATCCCCGGATTCCCGCACACCGCCTTGCACATTTCGTGTGGGCTGCACACTATTGCATATCGGCGCGCAGGATGTTGAAAATCTGACGCGTACATATATGGCTGATTATTAATATGTTGTGGCGTTATTTCAAACTTCTTCAATACAAATTATAGAAATTTAATGTGCAGAAAGTTTCGATTCGACCGTGGAATTTTGTACCTTTGGGGGAAATGAAAAAAACGGCAACGTCGTTTTGATTGATATACGCCGTTGATAATCAGGCAATTCCTGTAAAATTATCGCCGAATAAGCAGTGCAGCGCGCCGGATGCTTCCCGCTTGATGGAGAGTTCCGGGGCCGCAAGAAGTAATTAAAAGATACTCATGGAAACAACCCTTGTGATAGTGAAGCCCTCGGGCATTCAGCGAGGCCTCTGCGGCGCTGTTGTGGCGCGCTTCGAGCAGAAAGGTCTGGTAATTGCCGGTATGAAAATGATGCAGCTCGATGAAAAGATTCTCCGCGAGCACTATGCGCATCTCGTCGATCGCCCGTTTTTCCCCTCGCTTGTCGCTTCGATGACCGTTACCCCTGTGGTTGTTCTCGCACTCCGCGGTGTAGACGCCGTCAGCGTGGTCCGCGCAATGACCGGTGTGACAAATTCGCGTAAGGCCGAGCCCGGTACCATCCGCGGCGATTTCGGTATGAGCGGCCAGATGAACATCGTTCATGCCTCCGATACCCCGGAGAACGCCGCTGTCGAAGTAGCGCGTTTCTTCGCTCCCTCCGAAGTTTTCGACTATCTCCCTGTTTCTATTTCTGCAATCTACGCAACCGACGAACTCCCTGAAAAAGACGCTTAAAAAGATACTCTCCCCACTCATGCTTCAGAACACAATAAAGAAAATATCAGTTTTCGCATTCGCCATAATCTCCGCAGCTTCGGCAGTAGCACAGACATATCGCGTGCCGAACGCACATAAATCGGAACATCTCGATCTTATCGCCCGCCAGGAAAACATAGGCAACCAGATTTCAAGCAAGGATACACAGGCTTTCCTCGACAACCTTTTCAAGGATGAGGCCGAGCCCGAACTCGACATCTATACCGAGGGTTGGGAAAGCAAGCGCGTCAACGCCTACACAGGTATGACCGTGCCCGACACCAAGGTAATCGACGTAAGCGAGTTCGCAATGCCCTGTCCCGGCTACGTAACATCGCCCTATGGCTATCGTCCGCGCTTCCGTCGCGAGCACAAAGGCATAGACCTCAAGCTGCAGACCGGCGATACCGTTTACGCTGCTTTCAGCGGCCGCGTGCGTCTCACCAACTTCGAGCGCAAGGGCTACGGATATTATGTGATTCTCCGTCATCCCAACGGCCTTGAGACCGTCTACGGCCACCTTTCGAAATTCCTCGTAAAAGACGACCAGGACGTCAAGGTCGGCGAGCCCATAGCCCTTGGCGGAAATACCGGCCGCAGCTTCGGTTCACATCTCCATTTCGAGACCCGTTTCATGGGATATCCGATCAATCCTGCCGCGATTTTCGATTTCGCCAACCAGACTGTTCACACCGACACATATACATTCGACAAGCAGACCTATAAGCGTCCGCGTAATTTCGACCCCGCCGCCAACCAGGAGTACGCCAAGCAGTATCTGGCCAGCCGTCCGGCCCGCAGCGACGCCTCCGGCATCTCGGTGTCGAACCGTCCGCGCAACTACACCGTGCGCCGTGGCGATACGCTCAGCCGCATAGCCTCCCGCAATGGTATCACCGTTCGCCAGCTCTGCAAGCTTAATGGCCTCACTACCAAATCGAAGCTTAAGCCCGGCAAGAAAATCCGTCTGCGCTGATTCCCTCCGGCCGCCCGCAGACCGTACGGCATAAAATCTGAAAGCCCCGTCAATTTTTATAAGGCTTGGCCTCGTCGATTCCGTTGTTTTCGGCGAGGCCTAAAATTTTGGTAAGATATATGCTGGCGACACAGATTGTCTGAATATCAGGGCGATAGCTCGTAGGGATGCACCCTGGTGCATCCGCTTGTCTCAGAAGCCTAACTTGCTGATATTCGGATGCACCAGGGTGCATCCCTACTATTAGATAGCCATTTTATCAAAATTATATTTAGCAATGTGGGGGGCAACGGGCTGTTGAGTGAAGCAGCCCACGGAAGCGTATTTATGGGTATGAAAACTAAACTCGTATCAGCAGTAGTGGCGCTTGCTATGGCCGTAGGCATCGGGTTCCCCGCCGCCATGTCGGCCTCGCCACGCAAAAAGAGTCAGAAAACCGAGTCGTCCACCACAAAGAGCGCCTATACCCCGCAGCAGATAGCCGGATGGCGCGCGAAGGTTGAGGCGCTTGTCGACAGCGGTCCCAACTGGCTTGAGTCGCGCCTTATGATGCACTGGCGCACGTGCGCATCGCAGGAATTCATCAAGGGTGAATTTTATGCGGGCGTCGATACGGCAGATGCTGCTCCCGCACCTACAGTGATGCTCAACGGTGCCCGCAGCCACGGCACATCCTATGCCCGTCCGCGTCTGGCCGACCTTACCCCCTACGGCAGCGACGACCCGCGCGGTCTGTGGCTCGCTAACAACTCGCTCCCCGGCAAACCTATGGAGTGGGCACCTATTTCGGCCACAGGATGCATCATAGGCTCGGTCAACAACGAGATAGGCGGCCTGGCTGAAACCGCTACCAAACTTTGGGATGCAACCGGCGAGCGTAAATTCGCCGATGCGGCCGCTCGTGTTTTCGATACCTATATGACGGGCATCTACTACAAGAAAGAGCCCTACGACCTCAACCATGGACACCAGCAGACGCTTGTCGGCCTCCAGTCGTTCGAGGTTATCCACGAGGACGCCCTCGACAAAATGGTCGGCATCTATACCATTCTAAAACCGTTTTTTGCTGAAAACTATGGGGATAAGATTCCCGTCTACGAGGCTGCTTTCAAAAAATGGGCCGACCAAATCGAGGCCAACGGCGTTCCCCACAACAATTGGAACTTCATGCAGGCCCGCTACATGCTGAAAGTAGCGCTTCTGCTTAACCCCGACAGCACCTACGCCGACGGCAAGGGCCGCGAGCATTACATCCGTAAGGTAATGAACGACAGCTCAATCCGTCAGTGGAGCCTTCCGAAACTCGCCTCCTACGGCTACGACCCAGCCACTGGCATATGGGCCGAGTGTGCCGGATATTCGATGGTTGTACTCAACGATTTTACCGATCTGACCGACATCGTAGGGCGCGAACTGGGCATTGACCTCGTTGAAGAGCTGCCGGTTATAGCCAAGGCTGCCGAGGCATATCCGCAATACATGATGCCCGACGCACGCACGATTGCTTTTGGCGACACGCACCCCGATCGCGTAAAGCCGCAGATCTATGAGCGCCTGGTGCGCAATGCCGGACGCTTCGGTAAGTCCGACATTAAGCGACGCTTCGAGAAGATGCTCGCCGATGTGAAGGCCGACAATCTCTCTCCATACGTAACCTCGACATTCTATGCTCCCAACGCCTCCTGGCTGGTTCAGCGCACGGGAATGCACCCCGACCGTTCGCTCATGATTGCGCTCAACGGCAGTGAAGGCAACCATATGCACGCCAACGGCATCAGTATGGAGCTCTACGGCCATGGATTGCGTCTCGCTCCCGACGGAGGAATAGGGCAGACGCTATATTCCGGTATCGACTACCATGAATACTACAGTCAGTTCCCTGCTCATAATACGGTCTGCGTCGACGGCGTGTCGTCCTATCCTGTTATGAAGAGCAACCATCCTTTCGAGGTGCGCGGACTATATCCTGCGTCGGGTTCGGAGGGTGTCGGAAAAGCCGTACCGTTTACCTATAGCGACCTCTATTTCCTTGAGCCGGAAACTACTTCCGACCAGCGGCGCATGAACGCCATCGTGGCAACGTCGGATTCCACAGGCTTCTATGTGGACATTTTCCGCTCGCGCCGACGCAACGGCCGCGACAAGTTCCACGACTATTTTTACCACAATATGGGCCAGCGGATGGAGATGTCCGCCCCCGACGGCAGCTCTCTCGGGCTGCAGCCTACTCAGGAACTCGCTTTTGCCGGAGCCCATCTCGGAGCCTACTCCTATCTTTTCGACAAGCGGGCCGCCACGACCGAAAGTCCCGTGCGTGCTACCTTCACTGTCGACCGCCCGGATTCCACGCAGGTTGAGATGCGCATGTGGATGGCCGGAGCGCCCGAACGCACCGTCTTCTCGGCGTTAAGCCCCATGACCGAAGGACTCAGTAGAATACCTGACATGCCTTACGACATTAAGGCTACGCCTACGCTTACCTATGTGGCGCGTCAGCGGGGAGAGGCATGGAACCGGCCGTTTGTGGCCGTTTTCGAGCCGTCGGCAAGCCATTCCCCTTCGCGCATCGCCTCTGTTGATTATCCTGCTGTGAAGGCAGATATGGATGGAAGCCATGTGGCCTTGCTCGTCAAAGAAAAAAGCGGAGCGGAATATCTGATGGTCAATACCGACACTCCGGAAGCCACTCTCGAAGCGGCCGGGCTGCGTATGAGCGGTTCTACGGCAATGGCCTCGGCCAACCGGTGGTTTCTTGCTGGAACGCGTCTTGAGACGCCTGAATTCACCCTGCAATCTCCTGTGCCGGTCGAGATACTCGTGGAGCGCGATGCGTCAGGCGGCTATACGTGCAGCCCCTCGCTCCCCGACGGCGCCACACTTACGGCCAATTGAACGGGTAGCGATAACGACTACAGTTATGTTAAATAATCGGCAAAAATTTGAAAAAAACGCAGATTTGGATAACTTTGGCATTACAACCATGAAATTCATCTGCCCGCGTCTTTTGCCTTGACCCGCGATTATGCTGATTATGAAGGGACTGAGACTCGTCCGTATTTTTGTCCTGATATTGCTTCTTACTGTTCCGGCTGTCCACGCTTTGGGCGGCAGAGGTGAATTTCGTCATCTCGACAGCAACAGCGGGTTGAGCGATCTGGTTGTAAACAGCATCTTCAAGGATTCCCGCGGTTACGTATGGCTCGGCACAGGTCTCGGCCTCGACCGTTTCGACGGCAACAATATCCGAAGTTTTCCCATCCCGGGCGAGAATCTTAACGCCAAGCGTGTGAAGGCCATTGCCGAAGGGCCGCGCCACGAGATTTTCATGGGCAACGCGGCCGGGCTTTTCGTAGTCTCGTCGACGATGCAGGATATGGTGCCGGTATTCCCCGACAAAATTAATATGTCGGTCAACGCCCTTGCCTGCAAGGGAGATACCCTGTATGTCGCCACCGATGCCGGAATGTTCATTCTCGATGTCGACAGCCGTAAGCTCAGCCGCTTCCTTCTCGACCCCGACGTAATGTCGAACGCCAACTCGCTGACGGCTATGCATCTCACCCCTGCAGGCAATCTTTGGGTGGCGTCGCCGCGTGGCCTCAACCGCTTTGATGCCTCGCAGCGCCATTTTAATTCCTTCGTAAGCCATGGCCCCTATACCCCCACGGCCGTAACGTCGATAGGCGACACTATATTCGTGGCTACCCACGGAGGTGGAGTCAGACCTTTTCTCATGCGCGGAGAGCGCTTCCTGGAGCCGATAGAGGTAGGTAACGACATCGTCACGGGGCTCACTGCCGTAGACGGCACTCTCGTGGCCGCCACCGACGGCACAGGTGTTTTTGTCTGCAGCCCCGATGGCAATATTCTGCGCCATTATGAGGTGGGTGCCTCGCCGGATTTTGCCCTGCGCTCCAATTCAGTTTATTCCGTGTTGGTCGACGAAAAGAGATTGCTTTGGGTGGGATATTATCAGGATGGCGCCGACTATACCCCCTATACACGCCGGATTTTCGAAGTCTATTCTCTGCCCGGCGGCGGATTCTCCACCCTCCACAGGGCTGTGAGAGCTGTGGCCGTCGATGGAGCGGTTAAGCTTATCGGCACGCGCGAGGGCCTCTACTACGTCGATGGTTCGACTCGCGAGATGATGGAATTCAAAAGTCCGCAGATTAGGTCGAATATCATTTTCTGCGTTCGCAAATGGCGCGGACGCTACTATATAGGCACTTACAACGGAGGGATGTATACGTTCGACCCGTCGGCCCGCAGGCTCGAACCGTTCGTTCCAGGGGCCGGTTTCGATAGTCGGGAGAGCGTATTTGTCATTGCTTCCGACCGGTCGGACAACCTATGGATCGGCACATCGCGCGGACTTTACCGGCTCGATGCCTCAGGCGATCTGAGATCGACAAAATGCTTTACCAACAGGAATTCCCATCTGCCGCAAGGCAATATATATGAAATCTTCTTCGATTCGACCGATCGGGGCTGGATCTGTACCGAAACAGGTCTCGCCATCTGGGACGGCTCCATGATTCGAACCGATGGTTTTCCGCAGGGATTCGTCAACAAGCAGAAAATCCGTGATATTTTCGAGGACCGCAATCATAATCTCTATTTTCTTCCCGACCGCGGCGACATATGCCGCAGCAATCTTCAGCTTACGGAATTCGCGCCCCTGCAGGGGATTTCCGCGGCCACCAACCGCGCGGCCACTTTTATCAGCGAAGATGCCGACGGGATGCTGTGGATCGGTTCGGAGATGGGGCTGATGCAGTTCGACGGCCAGGAAACGCTCCGCTACTTCAGTCTGTCGGACGGACTGCCGAGTAATGTATTCACTTTCTGCAATCCGGTGAAAGGGGAGAACGGCGACCTTTGGCTCGGCAACAACCAGGGGCTGGTGCGCCTCGATCTCAACCGCCTGCGCGGCGAGGCGTCGCTCAAGAGCCTGCCTGAGCTTACGGAGATAGCTTCCAACGGCCGGAGTGTGTTCAGCCGGCTCCACCGCGGGCGCCGCCTGCTCTCCATCGATCTCGACAGCAAGGAGAACAATCTGACGCTCTGGCATGCCAATTTCGATTATATCCAGCCTGATGACCAGATGGTGGAGTATATGCTCGACGGCTACGACGACTCATGGACGATGAAAACCGGCCACGGGCGTATCTCCTACTACGATCTTCCTCCGGGCAAATACCGCTTCCGCATCCGCCATGCCGGCGATCCCACCAGCGAGACCGGATATGATATCCGCATCCGGCCGTCGGTCAATCTGCTTGCTGTGATTATGTTCCTTTGCCTGCTTGCCGCCGGTGGCACGGCCGTCTACTTCTATCTTCTCCATCGCCGCCACCGCCGCGAGGCCTCGGCCATGCAGGAGCGCGAGTCGGAACTGCTCGAAGAGGCCGACCGCAAGGCGCGCGAGGTGGAACTGAAACGCTATCGTACCACCCGACTCAGCGAGGAAGAGTGCCGACGCCTCCACCGCAAACTCGAGGGGCTCATGAAGTCTGAACGCCCCTTCACCAATCCCGACCTGAAGAGCGGCGATCTTGCCGCCATGATTGGCTCGAGCGCTCACGCCCTTTCATTTCTCTTCAATCAGTATCTCCACAAGAATTATTACGACTACGTAAACGAATACCGTGTGGCCGAATTCAAGCGTCTCGTCGGCGAATTCGACACATCGCGCTATACGCTTACGGCCATGAGCCAGATGTGTGGTTTTTCCTCGCGCGCATCATTCTTCCGGCATTTCAAAAACCTTACGGGCATCACCCCGGCCGACTATCTGAAGTCGCTGAAAAAATAGGGTGAATACAGAAACCGGCCTTCCGGCCGAGTTTCAAAAATTTATGATACCATCAGTCTCAATTTCTTAAATCCTTAAATCGCAATGGTTTATTCGTACATCTGTCTTAATGCAAGAAGCGGGATATAAAGCGGCTGAAAATGTTTGTCAAGGCCATGAATTGGGTCTAATTTTGCCGGTGAACAAAGATTTCGCCCCCTCAGACCGGGGAGTAAACATCACCTGCAATTCACCATGGAAAACCAGACCGTATCCGCAGCCAACAGCGCCCTCGTAGCCGAGGCATACGGACAATTCAACCGAATTATCGAAGCTTTTATCTCGCGTCGCATCGCCGACCGTGCCGAGGTCGAGAACCTCACGCAGGACGTATGGATGAAGGCGCTCACCTACACCCAGCCGCTCTGTGGCGAAACGCTGAAGGCATTTCTCTTCACCGTGGCCCGCAATCTGGTGAACGACCATCTCCGCCATCATTATATTGCAGCGGGCGTACATGCCGAAATGCTCAGTGGAGCCGACATTTTCGCCGACGACCTTGAATCGGCCATCTCGGCAGCAGATATAGCGCGTCGGGAACGACAGCGGGTTGAGTGCCTGCCACCGCAGCGCCGTATCATTTATTGTATGACGCGCTTTGACGAACTGGCAATCGATGAAATCGCCGAAAAGCTGAATCTCTCGACACGCACCGTGGAAAACCACCTGCGCCTCGGGCGTCGCGACGTCAGGGCCTATATCGACGCAATTGCCTGAAGCAATGTAAGCCCGGCGGCATTGAATGCTACGAATAAATTTAACCTAAATATCTAATTCCAAAAAGAATCACTTATGCGAAAGAGATTTCTCACGGTTTCGACACGGGCAGCCCTCGTGTGCGGAATCTTCGCGGCGGCAGTTCTGACAGTGGGTTTGCCTCAGCGGGCCTATGCCCAGGCTTCGGCAACGACGGCCAACGCCGCCACTATCACCGGTACGGTGACCGATGCGCAGGGCGAGCCCCTGATCGGCGCCACGGTGGCTGTGAAAGGCACTGCCAACGCATGCGCAACCGACATCGACGGCAATTTCTCGCTGAAAGCCCCTGTGGGCTCCACGCTCGCCATCTCGTATGTCGGTTATAAAGGTAAGGACCTCAAGGCCGAGCCGACGGCCATGAATATTGTGCTCGACGAGGATTCGGCCATGCTCGACGAGGTTGTGGTCGTCGGCTACGGCACCGCCAAGAAGGAATCTCTTTCTGGCGCCGTGACCGTTGTCGACGCAAAGGCTTTCAAGGAGAAGGGCAATCTCTCCTCTCCCCTCCAGGCTCTTCAGGGTCAGGTGGCCGGTGTGAACATCACGCGTTCTTCCTCCGCTCCCGGCGACGAGAGCTGGAGCATGAACCTGCGCGGTGCTTCTTCGATCAACTCCACCGAACCGCTTATCATCATCGACGGCGTTGCTTCTGAAAGCGTCAGCGACCTGCGTCTGATCAACGCCAACGATATCGAGACCATCAACTTCCTCAAGGACGGTGCCGCCGCCATCTATGGTTCGCGCGCTGCCGGCGGCGTGGTGCTCATCACCACCAAGAAGGGCCAGGAAGGCAAGGTAAAGGTCGAGTACAGCGGTTCAGCCACTCTGCGCCATCCGGGCATGATGGCCAAGGCCATGACAGCCGACGAATGGGCCGACATGATTATTGCCGGCAACGTCAACAACCCCAACAACCAGGATGCCAACTGGCTCATGTACGCCCAGATGCTAAAAAAGTACAAAGGCCACTACTTCGACGTAATCTCGGCCAAGAATCCCGACGGCACCTCGGCCAACCCATGGGGCGGCGCAGGCTTCACCGACGTCAGCGACTTCGTGTTCGACGACTCTGTCGACTGGATCAACTCGCTCTTCGGCGACGCATGGTCGACCGAGCATAATCTGGCAGTTTCCGGCGGCAGCGAGAAAAACAAATACCGCATCTCGCTGGGATACATGTATGATGGTTCCACCCTCAAGATGGGCCACAACAACAACCAGCGCTACAACATCCGCTTCAACAACCAGTATCAGTTCTCCAAGCGCGTGCGCCTCGAATCGATGGTGGCCTACAACCGTCAGGAGCAGGTGGCGCCCACTATGATCGGCTCGGCTCTTACGGCTTCCATTCCTATGCCCGGTCTGCCACTGCGCTCACAGAGCGGCAAGCCTTACATCTGGGGCGACTGGAGCTCGCCTGTGGCCCGCGTGGAAGAGGGCGGCGACAACAAGCTCACCGTATCGGCTTTCAACCTCAGCGAGACCCTTGCGGTCGACATTCTCCCCTGGCTCGACGCCAACGTGAACCTCGGTTACAACACCACATCCGCATGGCGCAATCTGGAGCGCAACGAAATCCAGTACTACTCCTACAACGACACCCCCATGGGGAGCAACACCGGTAAGGACGGCTTCCCCTACTACTACGCCACCAACAGCCGCACCGACTTCTATTCGGCCACCGGCTATCTCCACGGCCACCACATCTTCGCCGACAAGCACGACCTCTCGGCCACCGTCGGCGTGCAGTATGAGTTCAAGGACTACCGCGGCTTCGGCGTGAACGTGAAGGACAACATGCAGGGCATCGAAATCCCCAACGGTACCGGCGAAGTATCCATCAACAATTTCGAGGGCAACAAAGGCAACCTCGGCAACCGCTGGCAGTTCTCCAACCTCAGCTACTTCTTCCGCGTGAACTACGCCTTCGACAGCCGCTATCTCCTGGAGTTCAACGGCCGCTACGACGGTTCTTCGAAATTCCAGAGCGACAAGCGCTGGGAATTCTTCTGGGGCGTATCGGCGGCATGGCGCATCAATCAGGAAGCTTTCCTGCGCAACGTGCGCTGGCTCAGCAACCTCAAGCTTCGTGCCAGCTACGCCGAGATGGGCAACCAGAGCGGCATCTCCTACTACGACGGCTACCAGCTCTACCAGCTCGTGAGCAACAAGGGTGCCTACATCGGCAGCGACCTGCTCTCCACCATCACCACCAACGGCACCTTCGCATCCAACAGCCGCTCCTGGGAGCGTATCAAAAACATCAACGTCGGTCTTGATTTCGGATTCCTCAACGGAGCCATCACCGGTGCGATCGACTACTTCGAGAAGCGCAACGACAACATGCTCGTCAACATCTCCTTCCCCGCCCTGCTCGGCGACAAGGCTCCTTCGGCCAACGCCGGCAAATTCAAGGACTGGGGCTTCGACGGCCAGCTGACCTACAACGGCCGCATCCACGACTGGGGCTACCACGTAGGCGGCACGATTACCTTCGCCCGCAACAAGCTCATCGACTTCGGAGGCACCACCGTGCTCAAGAGCGGCTACACCTCCACCATGCAGGGATATCCTCTCAATTCCATCTTCGGTCTTCGCTACGCCGGCAAGATTCAGAACGAGGAGCAGCTCAATGCCTATGTGGAGAAATACTTCCCCAACAACGGCATCGGCCTTCCGCAGAACCTCCGTGTTGGCGACAACATGTACTGCGATGAAAACGGCGACGGCGTGCTCGACGAGAAAGACTATATTTTCCTCGGCAGCGACACCCCCGAGTTCTCCTACTCCTTCAACTTCGGTGTGAACTGGAAGGGCATCGACGTCAACGTGGTGTTCCAGGGAGCGGCCAACCGCTTCATCTACCGCAACCAGGACAACTTCACCGTGCCTCTGCGCGGATGGTACACCAATACCTCCAACGCATCGGTGGGCAACACCTGGACTCCCGACAACCCCGACGCCTACTATGCTCCCTACATCATGGACAACGCCGTGAACCAGTACAACTATCAGGCTTCGTCGCTCACCGCTCAGGATGGCCGCTACCTGCGCCTGAAGAACCTTACAGTAGGCTACACCTTCCCCGCCAAATGGATGAAGGCCACCAAATGTCTCTCCAATGCACGCGTATACATCACCGGCGAGGATATCTGGGAGACTACAAAACTGAAAGACGGGTGGGATCCCGAAGCCAAACGCGATGCCGGCGGCCTGGGCCGTTATCCCTTCACCCGCAACTGGACCTTCGGTCTGAACCTTACTTTCTAAACCGTAAAATCTCATATCAGCAATGAAATTAAAACAATATATCACCGCAGGCTGTCTGCTCGCCGCCATGGGCCTCATGCTCCCCTCGTGCATGGATCTCGAGCCCAAGGCTGAAATGGCCGACAACATGGTATGGAACAAGGCTGAGAACTTCCAGCTCTACGCCAACCAGTACTACGGTTTCCTCGAGGACCACGGCCGCTGGTTCGACAACAGTCCCGAAGCTGTCCACAGCGACTACCGCTCCGACCTTCTGGCAACCAAGACGGTGAACGCATGGAGCCAGGGCACCAACACCGTGCCCGTTTCCGACGCAAACTACACCGGAAACTACAAGAATATCTACTACTGCAATCTCCTGCTCAAGAACGCCGCCGGTTTCGGCGACCAGGCCGCCATCCGCGTGCCCGTGGCGGAGGCCAAATTCTTCCGCGCCTACTGCTATTTCAACCTCGTGCAGCTCTACGGCAACGTGGCCCTGCTCACCGAGCCTATCGACATCGACTCCGATAAGCTCTACGGCCCGCGCGACGACCGCGGCGCTGTTATCGACCAGTGCATTCAGGACCTCATCGAGGCCGAAGGCGGCCTGCCCGACATACCGTCGGCCGAAGGGCGCCTATGCAAGGACGCTGCCCGCGCGATGCTCAGCCGCGTCGCCCTCTACGAAGGCACATGGCAGAAGTTCCACACGGACGGCCCCAACGCCACCTCGACCAACGCCCGCGCCGCCTCGCTGCTCAAGACTGCCGCCGACGCCGCCAAGCGCGTGATTACCGCCAACCACTACAAGCTCTTCTACGACAACACTCTCGGCATCCAGAGCTACCGCTACCTCTTCATCCTCGAGGACGAGCAGTGCAACCCCGCCGGACTGCAGAAGAGCGCCAACAAGGAGACGATTCTCGCACGCCGTCATCGTATGGGCGACAAAACCGGCCGCAACATCACCCATGCCATCACCACATCGCTCAACTTCGCTCCCACCAGCAAGCTGGCCGACATGTATCTCTGTCAGAACGGTCTGCCCATCAATATGAACGGCTCGCGCAATCCGCAGTTCCAGGGCTATGCCGGCAAGAACTCCGAGTACACCAACCGCGACAACCGCATGATCACCACTCTTCTGGCTCCCGACCAGCGCTACTTCGACAACGACGGCACATGGCGTACCAAGTGGAACGACGACGACTACGAAAAATGCAAGGTTGCCGGCGCTCCTGCCAGCTCCACGGGCTATCTGCTCTGGAAGTGGGCCACCGAGCGTCATGTCGAAGACTACTTCGAGAGCTACGACTTCCCCGTGCTCCGTCTGGCCGAAGTCTACCTCAACTACACAGAGGCCATGTTCGAGCTCAACAACCGCATCGACGACCCCGACCTCAAGTGGCTCAACGAAGTGCGCAAGCGCGTGAATAAAACCATGCCCGACCTCACTAACAGCCTCGTAAGTGCCAACGGCCTGAGCATGCGCGAAGAAATCCGCCGCGAGCGCACCGTGGAGCTCTTCATGGAAGGTTTCCGCCTCGACGACCTCAAGCGCTGGGCCACCGCCCCGCAGGAGATGAGCCAGGACCTCACCGGCATCCACATCACCGGAACATGGTATGAGACCAACTGGGCCAACCACGGCCACCCGCTCGATGCCGAGGGCCGCATCATCCTCTACACCGACCGCAGCGCCTGGAAGACCTCATCGAAGCTCTACCTCTGCCCGCTCCCGAGCGACCAGCTTCAGCTCAACCCTCAGCTCGGCCAGAATCCCGGCTGGTAAGCACCGGGTGAACTAATTTTCAAGTTTTTCCAAATCGCATATATCATCTGAATCATGAATTTCTATAAATATATGGCTTCGATGGCCGTGGTGGCGGTAGCCGCCTCGCTCACAGCCTGCTCCGACGACGATGACACCACGCTGCTTACCGAAGCAATCTATCCTTCGGCCGTGCAGCTCACTCTGCCCGAGGAGGCAAGCCAGCTCGTATATACCGACGAGACCGGAACTGAGGCGCTCCCGATGATTGTGGGTCAGTCGTATCAGCTCAAGGGCTCGCTCCAGCCCGACAACGTCACCTTCCACGACGTGCTCTGGAATTCCTCCAGCCCCGAGAATGTGAAGGTCGACGCCAACGGTAAGATTACCGCCGTCAGCGGTTCCGGATTCGGCTTCGCAGTAATCTCCATAACTCCCGATCCGGCACGCTCCGGCTCCTCGATCAACGCCTCTATCAAGGTGGTGGTAAGCGAGACCGTAGTGCCTGCTCAGCAGATTGTAATCTCGTCGGAGTCCGACGAACTGTTCGTTGGCGACCAGCTCCAGCTCTCTGCTTCCATTCTCCCCTCCAACGCCACCTACCGCACCGTGAAGTGGACGAGCTCCGACGAGTCCGTCGCCACCGTCGACGCCAAGGGCGTAGTCACCGGCGTGAACACCGAACCTCTCCAGAGCGCCGTCACCATCACCGCCACTACTCTCGACGGTTCCGGCGTAAGCGCATCGAAAGTAATTTACGTCAACAAGGTCGTTCCGCCCGAAAGCGTATCGCTCTCGCGCACCTTCGATAAGAGCAGCGGATATCTCTGCGCCATCAACGAACGCGGTCTGACAATCGAATTCACAACCGTTCCGGCTGCGTCGACCGTATCGATGCTCCGCTGGGAGTCGAGCGACGAATCCATCGCCACAGTAGAGGGAGGCAAAGTCACCTTCAACACCAAGGGCGTGTTCGGCGACGTGACAATCCGCGCCATCTGCCCCGAATCGGGCCAGAGCGATGAAATCACCCTCTCGATGCCTGCCGGTCTCCACCGCGAGCTCTTCCACAATCCCGACCACTTCAGCTGGGCCGACAACACTGCCAACATGAGCCGCACCACATGGCACGACGGATATATTTCAATCGAGGCCACCGGCACAAGCAAACTCCGTCAGGACTTCAAGTGCTACGAGCCTGCCGCCTACTTCCATGCCGGCGAATATCCCATCCTCGCCTTCAAGATGGACGACGTGCGCGATATGCCCGGTGTTACCGGTCGAAACATCACCGTCGACGCCAACAACGCCACCTGCGACGGCAAAACCTTCAAGGGAGGTCTTAACGGCACCAACAACAAGTGGCTCCACGACTACCTTTGCTCCGACGGCTCCCACGTCTTCATCTACGACTTCACAGAGCAGGGATGGCAGACGGGTGGCAAGCTTCCCACCACAGCCGTGGCAACCTTCCCCACTCTGAGCGTGAAATATGCCGACATCGTGGGCGCTTCCGGCAACTCGCTGACCTATAAAGTCTACTGGATTCAGACTTTCAAGAGTCTCGACGACCTCCGCGACTATATCACCAACGTCGACCATCTCACCTACGAGGTGAAGAAATAACCGGAGACCTACGTGATTACTCACTGAAAAGTTCTTATCCCGGGATGCCCCGCCCGGTAAGAGGCCGGGCGGGGAAATCCCGAAAGAAACCACAATAAAATAGCGATGAAACTTCATAAAATAGCATTATCTCTGTTTGTTCTCACCTCGTTTGCCGCCACTTCGTGTCAGGAAAACGAATACGGCGAGGTGGACCTCACCCCCAACGAGAAGAACAAGAACGTGGAGGGCGTCTACACCTACAGTCACCCCTGCGCCATGTACGACAAGGCCGACTTCGACCGCGTCAAAGCCCTCCTGGCATCGCCCGACTGCCCGGCCGAAGTTAAGACCGAGTTCACCAACCTTTCCAACAGCTCGCGCGTCAACGTAAACTACACTCCACAGCCCGTGGAAATCGTATATCGCGGCAGCGGTACCCCCGAAAACTACCGTCGTGCCTTTGAGGACGCCGGTTCCGCCTGGCAGATGGCCCTGCTCTGGAAACTCACCGACCAGGCCGCATATGCCGACGCCGCCGTGCGTATCCTCAACGAGTGGGCAGCAACCTGTAAGCAGGTAACCGGGTCTTCCGACCAGAGCCTCTGTGCCGGCGCACAGGGCTTCACTTTCGCCAACGCCGCCGAGATTCTGCGCGACTATTCCGGCTGGAGCGCCCAGGATTTCGCCACCTTCAAGCAGTGGATGCTCGATGTCTGGGCCGAGCGTAACCTCGACTTCCTCCGCCGCCATCACGGCCAGTGCGACGAGCACTATTGGAGCAACTGGGACCTCGTATCGCTCTCCTCTTATCTGGCCATCGGCATTCTCTGCGAGAACAACGACATGGTCAACTACGTGGTCAACTACTTCCATCGCGGCGTGGGCAACGGCAGCATCAAAAAGCTTGTTCCCGGTTTCCATGCCGATCCGCTCGGCTCGGGAGAAACCATCGGCCAGAACCAGGAAAGCGGCCGCGACCAGGGCCATGCCATGATGTCGTGTGCTGTAGCTTCCAACCTCGCACAGATGAGCTACACGCTCTTCAAGCTCAACCCCGAGATTCCCGATCTCGATTTCTTCGCCGCCAACGACAACGCTCTGATGAAGATGGCCGAATACGTCGCCCTCACCAACCTGCGCCAGGGCACCGACCGCAACAACGCCACCGGACTCTGGCTCGTGAGCGCCGATAAAATCCCCTTCGCTACCTACAACTACTGCATCGACTGCGCCTGCAATGGCGGACGTCCGCACGACCACGGTTGGGTGCAGACCACTTTCGCCGACGACGACAATCGCGGAGCTCTCCGTCCTTGCTTCGAAATCTATCTCAACCACTACCAGCGTGAGAAGGGCTTCGGCGACGGCTACCGCTACGTCAAGATGGCGGCCGACAAGGCGCGTCCTGAAGGCGGTGTGGGCGAGCCCGAAAACCGCTACGGCAACAATTCCGGCGCATACGACCAGCTCGGCTGGGGCACTCTGATGCTCTATCGCTGAACCCTATAATTTGAAGGCAAAACGTTTCAGCTCTGTTTTGTCTAAACCGGGGCGGGGCAAATTTTTCCAACCGATTGCCCCGCCCCAATCTTTTCCACGTTCTCCAACCGACAAATGAAGAAAAAAATAGTGGCCGCCATTCTGGCGGCTCTCGCTCTCGCACCGGCGCGTGCCGCTATCACCGCCTATCCCGCCGCCGAGGGGGTGCCCCTCGCCTCCGATTTTACCGTGGAGGTGCGTCAGGCCGATGGTCCCTGGATTGGGGTCGACACCTATCCCGTCAAGGTCGACGAGGTGGTCGATGCGCGCCATAACGTTCGCCTCGCCTCGATGGCATATTTCGATTTCGACGGGGCTCCCGTCGAGGTGCGCGTATGCTGCCTTAAGGCCGATGCCATCGACTCCTGCCGCGTGCGTCCGCTCAGCTACGGCATAACTCCGTCGGCCGATGGCAAATGCCTCACTTTCACGCTCGACCGCCCGCGCAATCTGTCCGTCGAGGTAAACGGCGACATTTTCCATAATCTCCACCTTTTCGCCGGTGCGCCCGACACCAACCATCCGTCGGCCAAGGTGCTGAAGAACCTGAAAAAGCATAAGGACCTGATGTATTTCGCTCCCGGGCTCCATCGCCTTCCGGGCGATACGCTACGCATCCCCTCCGGCACGACTGTCTACGTCGACGGGGGCGCCCGGGTGCTCGGAACCCTGATTGCCGACGGCGTGCGCGACGTGCGTTTCTTCGGCCGCGGAGAAATCCATCCCGAAGGGCGCGGCGCCGGCATAGAAATCCGGCGTTCGCGCAATGTCAAGGCCGACGGCGTGATTGTCACCCAGATTCCCGTAGGCGAGAGCGATTCCGTGCGCATCTCCAACGTGAAGAGCATATCCTCTTACGGCTGGGGCGACGGTATGAACGTATTCGCTTCGAGCAACGTGAGCTACGACGGCGTTTTCTGCCGCAACAGCGACGACTGCTCAACCGTCTACGCCACGCGCAAGGGATTCCGCGGCGGGTGCCGCAACATCCTTATGGAGAATTCCACGCTCTGGGCCGACGTGGCCCATCCGATTATGATCGGCCTTCACGGCAATGTGGAGCAGCCCGATACCATCGAGAACGTGACGTACCGCAACATCGACATCCTCGACCACTGCGAGAAGCAGCTCGACTATCAGGGCTGTTTCGGCATCTCGTGCGGCGACAACAATCTTGTGCGCGACATCACTTTCGACAATATCCGCGTGGAGGATTTCCGCCAGGGTCAGCTCGTCAACATCCGCATCTTCTTCAATAAGAAATACTGTCTGGCACCGGGCCGCGGCGTCTATAATGTTCTCTTCAAGGATATCGACTACCGCGGCACGCGCTCGGAGATGTCGGTGATCGCCGGCTACGACGATTCGCGCCCCGTTTCCGGCATCACGTTCGAGAATCTCCGCATCAACGGCGTGCGTATCGCCGACGATATGCCCGGCAAACCGAAATGGTACAAGACCGGCGACATGGCCCGCATCTTCATTGGCGAACATGTCGACAACGTTGTATTCAAGTAATCAATCCCCTCATCCGACTATGAAACTCATATTCACTGCTCTTGCCCTCTCGGCCGCTCTCTGCGCCCACGCTGGGGCGGAGCTATCCCTATCCTCGCCCGACGGCCGCAACACGGTTACTTTCTCCAAGCCCGGCCGCGAGCTTACATATAAGGTCGACCGCGACGCCGCTCCGCTCATACTCCCTTCGCGCGCGGGGCTCGACCTCGACAACCGCGTGTGGGAGATGGCGCTCGGCAAGCGCACTCTCGCCCAGCCCGACTGCTGGATGGACCTCCTGGAGGCCGACAGCGTCACGGTCCACGCCCCGGTAGATTCCGTCTGGACACCGCTCTACGGCGAGCGTTCCTCCGTGCGCGACCGCTTCAACTCGGCCACACTCCATCTCAGCCGCAAGGACAAGAGCGACTACCGCCTCGACGTTGAGGTGCGAGCCTACAACGAGGGCATCGCCTTCCGCTATTTCTTCCCGGAGCATCCCGCCGCCATTTTCCATAAAGTGATGGAAGATCTTACGGACTATACCATGCCCGAAGGCACCAAGGCATGGAGCGAGCAGTGGGCGCAGGCTACCTTCGATGTCGGCCCCGTCGACAGCATCAGCCGGCCGGCCGAGCGCGCGCTTACCATGGAGCTCCCGCAGTCGCGCTGGGTGGCTCTGCTCGACGCCGATGTCGACGACTGGTGTCTCACCAAGCTCCAGGCGCGCCCCGACAAGCCCTCGACGCTGCGCTCGGTGATGTATTCGCCGGTCGACGTGGTGACATATTGTGCCACCCCCTGGAAAATCATCATGACGGCCGACACCCCCGGGCAACTTATCGAAAACAACGATATAGTGCTGAATCTAAACCCCGAGCGTTCGGGCGACTTCGCCTGGGTGAAGCCGGGCAAGATTATGCGCTCGCCCATTTCCACCGAGATGGGCTTCAAAACCATTGATTTCTGCGCCGACCACAATATCCAGTACATGCTCTACGACTGGCAGTGGTACATGCCCTGTACCAGCCACGACGGCGATGCCACCAAGGTTATACCGACGCTCGATATGCAGCGCGTTATAGACCACGGCCGCCAGCGCGGGGTAGGAGTGTGGCTCTACGTCAACCAGCACGCGCTGATGAAGCAGATGGACGAGCTTTTCCCGCTCCTGCGCCAGTGGGGCGTGGCGGGCGTCAAGTCGGGCTTCGTGCAGTATGCCTCCCACCGCTGGGCCACATGGCTCCACGATATGGTGCGCAAGGCGGCCGACAACGGCCTGATGATGAATATCCACGACGAATTCCGTCCCTCGGGCTTCTCGCGTACCTATCCCAACCTGCTCACTCAGGAGGGTATCTGCGGCAACGAGGAGTTCCCCGACGCAACCCACAATACCACACTGCCGTTCACGCGTATGCTCAACGGCGCCGCCGACTATACCATCTGCTACTTCGACAAGCGTCTGCGCAACACCCATGCCCATCAGCTTGCCGCCTCGCTCGTGTTCTATTCGCCGCTCCAGACTATCTTCTGGTACGATAATCCCACGCGCTACAATGGCGAGCCGGAGATTTCGTGGTTCGAGAAGCTTGAGACGGTATTCGACGAATCGCGTGTGCTCGCCGGCTATCCCGGCGAGGGGATTACAATGGCGCGCCGCAAGGGCGATACCTGGTTTGTAGGTGTGCTCGGCAACAACGACCCTCGGGAGGTGGAGGTCGATTTTTCCTTCCTTCCGACCTCCTCGGTCTGGAACGCTACAGTCTATTCCGACGGCGGCGACAAGGTCGACACCGTAACCCACGTGAAGATCGACACCCGCAAGGTCCGTCCTTCCGACCGCCTGCGCTTCGCGCTGCAGCCGCGTGGTGGCGTGGCCATCCGCCTGGAGCCTCTTGCCGGAAAGTAACTGCCGGCGTTAGGTGTCCGGGCTTCCGGAGGCGTATTATAGGGTGTAAGATTTCTCCGGTGGCCTTTCACTTTTTGCTGTGTTTTCGCCACCGAGGTTTGTTCAGGTAAAAGTTAGATAGGTAAAATTATTCCTTAAGAAAAATGATGGTTAAAAGTTACATCAGCAACTTGTTGGTATTTCTGACATCGGTTTGCCTCCCGGTGGCTGCGACAGCCGCCGGAGGCCGACTCGTGTCGAATCCCGCCAATCTCAAAGGGGAATACTTCACGAATCCTATCGTTTTCTCCGACTATTCCGATCCCGACGTGACGGCTTCGCCCGACGGGAAGATATTCTATATGACCGCCTCCAGCTTTCAGTGCGCGCCGGGTCTGCCGATTCTGCGCTCTACCGATCTGGTGAACTGGGAGCTTGTGAACTACGCTATCAAGGCCGTTCCTCCGGCCGAGGTCTATTCCACCGTGAAACACGGCAAAGGTGTATGGGCCCCATCCATCCGCTGCCACAACGGCGAATACTATATCTACTGGGGCGACCCCGACGTGGGTGTTTTTATGGTGAAGACTGCCGACCCGGAAGGGGAGTGGTCAGAGCCTGTGCTTGTGGTGCCTGGAAAGGGCATCATAGACGCGACGCCGCTCTGGGACGACGACGGGCGCCTCTATATGGTCAACGGCTGGGCTGCCTCGCGATGCGGTTTCAACAGCCTGATTACCGTGCGAGAGCTTTCGCCCGACGGTACGCGCGCCATCTCCGACCCGGTTGTAGTGTTCGACGGCAACGACGGCGTGAACCATACCGTCGAAGGCCCGAAATTCTATAAGCGCGACGGTTGGTACTGGATTTTCGCTCCCGCAGGAGGAGTGGTCGACGGCTGGCAGCTCGCCATGCGCTCGCGCAACATCTACGGCCCCTACGAGCCGCGGATTGTGATGGCGCAGGGTTCCACCGATATCAACGGCCCACATCAGGGCGCGTGGGTCGACGGCCCAGACGGCCGCGGCTGGTTCCTGCATTTCCAGGACCGTGGTGCCTACGGCCGTATCCTCCACCTGAATCCGCTTCAGTGGCGTGCCGACGGATGGCCCGTTATCGGTTCCGACCCCGACGGCGACGGCTGCGGAGAGCCCGTGAAGCGCTTCTCTCGCCCCGCCCCGGCCGACGCGTCGCTCTCTTACGACGAACTTCAGAGCCCCGCGCTCTACGAATGGCACTCCAACTACGCTGCCGACCGCTACGGCTTCGTCCTCCCGCAGGGGATGATGCGCATCTACAGCGGACGCATCAGCGAGCCGGCCAACCTATGGTCGCTCTCCAATCTCTGGCTCCAGAAGTTCCCGGCCGAGAAGTTCACGCTCACTGCGCGTGTGCGCATCTCGGCCAAGGAAAGCTCCGAGGGAGTAAGTTCGGGCCTGGTTGTCATGGGGTGGGACTACTCCACGCTCGCCCTCTGCAAGCGCGGCGAGGTGTTCGAACTTCAGCGCGGTGTATGCACCGACGCCGAGAAGGGTTCGCCCGAATCGGTTGAGACGCTCGCCACGATAACTCCCACACGCATATATCCTGCCGGACTGCTCCGGAATCTCGAAGCCGACATATGGCTTCGGGTTGAGGTTGGCGAAGGTGCCCTCTGTAATTTCTCCTACAGCCTCGACGGCCGTAAATTCCACCGTGCCGGCGCACCTTTCAAGGCCCGCGCAGGCAAATGGATAGGTGCGAAAGTCGGGTTCTTCAGCCAGGCTCCCGAAGGGGTGGCCGACCTCGGCTGGATCGACGTGCTCGAAGTGAAGATTAAGAAATAGTATCCTACATAGTAATCAAGATATACAGTTTAAGAATGCGACTCTTAAAACTTGGATTCCTCAGTCTGATAGGCGCATGCATGGCTGCCTGCGCCTCGCAGTCGAAAGCCTCCGACGATTTCAGCGTCGACGAGGCGCTTACATACTGCCACTCGAAGGTCGGCAAGACCCTTGGCGAGCTTCACCGGCAGCCCGACTCGCTCGTCTACTCCATGATGCCGCGCAACATCGAGCATTCCGACACGCTCTGGCACTGCCGCAAGGCCACGGCCGACGAATGGTGTGCGGGCTTCTGGCCCGGCGTGCTCTGGATGGACTACGAATACACCCACGACGAGACCCTCCGCGCCGAGGCCGAGCGCTTCACAGCCTCGCTCGAATATCTCTCGAAGCGCCCCGCGTTCGACCATGATCTCGGCTTCCTGATGTTCTGCAGCTACGGCAACGGCTACCGCCTCACCCACAATCCCGCCTTCCGCCAGGTGATTCTCGATACAGCCGATACGCTCGCCACGCTCTTCAATCCCGCCGTGGGCACTATCCTCTCGTGGCCGCGCAATGTGGAGGCACTCGGTGGCCACAACACCATCATGGACAATATGATTAACCTCGAAATGCTTTTCTGGGCAGCTAAGAACGGCGGCGACCACCGCCTCTACGACATCGCCGTGAAGCATGCCGAGACCACCATGGCCCACGCCTTCCGTCCCGACTATACCAGCTATCATGTGGCCGTCTACAACCCCGTCACAGGCGACTTCATCAAGGGAATGACACATCAGGGCCTCGCCGACAACTCCATGTGGGCCCGCGGACAGGCCTGGGCCATCTACGGCTACACCATGGTATATCGCGAGACCCACGACCCGCGTTTCCTCGACTTTGCCCAGAAGGTAACCGACGTATATCTCGACCGTCTCCCCACCGACTACGTCCCCTACTGGGACTTCAGCGCCCCCGCCGAAACCTCGACTCCGCGCGACGCCTCCGCAGCCAGCGTCGTAGCCTCCGCCCTGCTCGAACTCCAGGGTTACGTCGAGGGCGAGAAATCCGACCGCTACCGCCACTGTGCCGAGAAAATGCTTGCCTCGCTCAGCTCCGACAGCTACCGCTCCTCCGCCCATCGCAGCTCCTTCCTCGACCACTCCGTAGGCCATCACCCCGCCGGCTCTGAAATCGACGCCTCCATCATCTACGCCGACTACTACTACCTCGAAGCCCTTCTCCGCCTCAAGCGCCTCCAGTCCGGCACCCCCATCCTCGCCTCCCTCTGATTCCCCGCCACCCTCGAATCCCCCTAATATAAATACCCATAAAATAGACGGCGTGTCAGTCTCTTGAACTGTCACGCCGTCTTAAATATTGTATGTGTGTATCGAATTACCTTAAACTGGGATTGAAGGTATTGTAAGATTTAATATGGTACACACTGACTTGTTGTCTGGGTCGTGGTCGTAGTGGTGGTACTGTTGCTTTTCGAAACTGTTCCCGACGTCGATGTATTACTTAATCCATATGAAACGCTGGGGTTTGTCAGACTGGCATTTCCACCGGTTGAAACCGTTGTGGAATTACTTCCTGAGTTCCGGTTACTACCGGTAGAATACGTCGTAGTTGTCGTAGTCGTTTCAGACTGACGATACATTCTGCCATTTCTGCCGTCAGCGGTTTTGCATGGTGCGCCTGCACCTTGCAGGGAATTGACAATTTTTCTGGCTTCGGGAGATTCGGCACTGCAGCAGAGGGAAATCGATAGTGCTGCCAGAAGCGTGAAAGCAAATTTTTTCATGAATTCAGTTTGCGTTGTTGCAGATTAAATAAGAAGGCGCTTCTTGGCAGTTGTCCAAGTATCCCCATGAAGAATTATAAGGATCAACGATAAACTGGTATTCGCCACCCTTATTCCCGTAAACCGTACCACGGATTCTCTGTCCGGTGTTGTTAGTCACTTTGACTTTAACCCATACGACTTCATTGCCGGATCGGTCGTACTTGATCTCGGACGATTCAATGGTGCACGAGCCCACAACTTGGCCGGACGATGTGGTTACTTCCTCGGCTAATGCCGATACCAATGGAGCAGACAGCATCCCCAATATCAGCAATCCTTTGTGTAATAGTTTCATACGTATTGCATGAATGATTGGTCTTACAGCCCTTTCGACCATACAAAAATAGAGGCGTGGGCTGCTATGCCACGCCTTTACGGAAAGGTGGTAGGAATACCTGTATATGAAGATGTGACAATAACAACTCCACGCCATATGGCATGGAGACTGTTATGGCTATCTCTTGCATATACCTGGATTTAAGTTTCCTACGCTTTATCCGTACAAGCAGAAGACATAACGTCTCTTGTTAATCAATATGTAAGTATCAGTCGTTAGACTGATGTTGCAAAATTAATAATTATTTTGCAAACACAAAAAATTAGGCAAAGAAAATACTCGTTGTCATATTTTGCGTTGTTAGTCTACAATTTACGTACTAACTACGCCTATTAGGGCTTCCGTCCGGATGGCAGGCGGCTTTTTAGAGTGGTGCAGATTTTAGGAGCCGAGGGTGAGCGCCGAAGGGGACAGTACTAAAGTACGGCCCCGAGGCCGAATCCCGATGGCGACGCCAAAGATGCGCCGCTATAAAGAGACGCCAATATCGCGGTGTTAGGAGTTGAGGATGTCGATTTGCTGCCGCACGGACTCGTCGTGGACAGCAAGGAGGAAGGTTCGCATGAATTCGGCCGACATACCCAGCTCCTCACCGGCCTGGATGCGCGAGCGGAGCACGTCGTTGTATCGGCCGGCCTGAACCACGGGCATGCTGTGCTCTTTTTTATAGCGGCCGATTTCGCGCGAGATGCTCATGCGTCGTGCCAGTACGTCGAGCAACTCGTTGTCGACGGCGTCGATCTGGCGGCGCAGAAGGGCGAGCGACTCGGTGGTCTGCTGCTGCTCGCGCACTTTCAGGTTGCCGAGGATTATGCCGAGCACTTCGGGTGTGAGCTGCTGGGCGGCGTCGCTCCAGGCGTTGTCGGGGTCGCAGTGGCTCTCGATGATAAGCCCGTTGAAACCCATGTCGAAGGCCTGCTGCGAGAGCGTTCCTATGAGTTCGCGCTTACCGCCGATATGTGAGGGGTCGCAGATAATCGGCAGCGAGGGGAAGCGCAGGCGCAACTCGATGGGGATGTGCCACTGGGGCATATTGCGGTAGATATGGCGCCCGTCGGTGCTGAATCCGCGGTGGATGGCGGCTATACGTCGGATTCCGGCGTTGTGAAGGCGCTGCATGGCGCCGATCCATAGCTCGAGGTCGGGGTTTACGGGGTTTTTGACAAGCACGGGCACGTCGGCTCCGAGTTCGCGCAGCGTGTCGGCAATCTCCTGCATGGCGAAGGGGTTGGCCGAGGTACGTGCTCCGATCCAGAGCACGTCGACTCCGGCCTCAAGGGCGAGTTGCACGTGGGCCCGCGTGGCTACTTCGGTAGCGGTGTACATCCCTGTCTGCTCCTTCACCTCGCGTAGCCATTTCAGTCCCGGGGCACCGATTCCCTCGAAGCCACCGGGCTTGGTGCGCGGCTTCCAGATACCGGCGCGGAATATCTTTATGCCCGTGGCGGCGAGCTGGCGGGCGGTGGAGAGCACCTGCTCCTCGGTCTCGGCACTGCATGGGCCGGCGATTATGAGTGGTTCATCGGGGTTGATGCCGGGGAGCGATATGGGCTGTAGGTCGGTAAGTATGTCTGCCATAATAAATTTCTGTATGGATTGGAATGAATGATTTCAGGATTGTTTTTGCGTAAGGCGCTCCAGGGCACGCTCCAGCGTAGCCACCGGGGCGCAGAGCGATATGCGGATATAGCGCTCGCCGTTCGAGCCGAAGATGCTGCCGGGGGTGAGGAACACATGCTTATCGTAGAGTAGGCGGTCGGCCATCGCCTCGGCACCAGCCTCCTCGTCGGGGATGCGTCCCCAGAGGAAGAGCCCGGTCTGCTTCGGGTCGAAGCGACAGCCGAGGGCATCCATAATGCGCTCGGCCACGGCGCGGCGCTCGCGGTAGGTGGCGTTGAGGTCGCGGTACCACTGGTCGGGCGCCTGCAGCGCCTCGGTGGCGGCGCGCATCATCGGCAGAAACTGCCCCGACTCCATGTTGGATTTCACTTTCAGCATCCACCCTATGAAAGTGGGATTGGAGACGGCCACGGCCATGCGCCATCCGGCCATGTTGTGGCTCTTGCTCAGCGAGTTCATCTCCACGGCCACGTCGCGCGCCCCATCAATCTGCATGATACTCGTGGGACGTTCGCTGAGGATGAAGCTGTAGGGATTGTCGTGGGCTATCACTATGTTGTGGCGGCGGCCGAAGTCGATGATTCTGTGAAGTACATCCATATCGGCCGGTGTGCCGGTTGGCATGTGGGGATAGTTCACCCACATCATTCTGATGCGGTCGAGCGGCATCCCCTCGAGCTGGTCGAAGTCGGGCTGCCAGCCGCGCTCGGCGATCAGATCGTAGCTGAAGATTTCGGCTTGGGCGAGTTTCGATGCGGAGGTATATGTGGGATATCCGGGATTTGGCACGAGCACGCCGTCGCCGGGATTAAGGAATGTCAGCGAGAGTAGGAGCACACCCTCTTTCGAGCCGATGAGCGGCTGGAGCTCGGTGGCGGGGTCGAGCGTCACGCCGTACCAGCGGCGGTACCAGTCGGCCCAGGCCTGCCGCAGTGCGGGAGCGCCGGTGGTGGGCTGGTAACTGTGGGTGTCGGGGCGTGCGGCCTCGGCGGCGAGCGTGTCGACGACCTCGGGCGCCGGCGGCAGGTCGGGACCGCCGATGGCGAGCGAAATCACGTCGGCACCGGCGGCCTTCATGGCCGCCACCTCGCGCAGCTTGCGCGAGAAATAGTATTCTTTGATTTCGTCGACGCGGTCGGCGGGAGCTATTTTATTGCATGTCATTGGCGTGGAATGTCAGATTTCGTTGTCGCACTGGCGGTATTCGCCGAGCACGCGCAGTTCGCTTATCAGCGGCGTCACGGCGGCCAGCGCCTGGGTGTAGCGCACATAGCTGTCGAACGTCAGGTCGACGTAGAAGCGGTACTCCCATTCGCGACCCAGTATCGGCATCGACTGGATTTTGCTGAGGTTCATGTCGTAGAAACTCAGTATGGTGAGCACCTTGCTCAGCGCCCCCTTGGAGTGCTGGAGGGTGAATACGATCGAGGCCTTGTCGAGCGTCTCGGGCTTCGGGCGCAGCTCGGGCACGAGCAGCGGGTCGGCCAGCACGAGAAAGCGCGTGAAGTTGCGCTTGTTTGTCTCGATGCCGCGCTCCAGTATGTTGAGGCCGTAGAGCTCGGCGGCATATTCGCCGCATACAGCCGCATGGCCCGTAAGCTGCTTTTCGGCAATCTCGCGGGCAGAACCTGCGGTGTCGAATTTCTCCACCATGCGCAGGTTGGGGTGGCGGCGCAGATACTCCTCGCACTGCATCAGCGCCATCGGGTGGGAGTTGACCTCCGTCAGGTCGTCGATGCTCTGGCCGGGGAGAGCCGCCAGCACATGGGAGATGCGCGTCTTGTGCTCGCCCACTACTACGGCGCGGCTTTTGCGCAGCAGCTCGTGGTTCTGCAGAAGCGCCCCGGCTATGGTGTTTTCGATTGCCATAATGCCGAGCAGCGACGCGTCGGCGTCGAGCAGCCGCATCATCTCCGGAAACGAATCGCAGGGCACCGTCTCAATCTCCTCGCCCTCGAAGTGCGAGCCGAAATACGCCCGTGCTGCGGCATCGTGAAAGCATCCCGCCACACCCTGAATCGTCACCCTTCGTTTATTCTCCATATATTATCAGTATCTGTTATTCAATTTTACATCGGCGACAAATCAGATTTGCGCCCTTGGCAGTTCAGACAACGTCCCGCTTCACCTTATTGCGTTGGCGGAGCGGGACGTCGTTATGAGTTCGGTTGAATCTGTGCTGTAAACCTTTCGGGGCAAAATCGATTGTCAGAAAGCCACACGCCTTATCCGCTCCTTTTTGCAATAAAAGAAGTAAAAGTAGCCGTATGTGCTAAATCGTGTCATAATTTCGCTAATTCGTTTAATAGCTACATCGCTATATTTCGCTTGATGGCTTGATTTTGCCTTTTCTGTCAGCTTTACCCCGCAAATTTAATCATTCTTTCCGATTTTCCCAACTTTCCCTTACATTTTGCATTTTATTCGCTTTATTTTAGATGGCGACGCAGGTAGCGATATTCATGTTGGTTGCCAAAAGTAGGGATGCACCCTGGTGCACCCGAAGATCAGCAGCTTAGCCTCTGAAGATGGGCGGATGCACAAGGTTTTGAAGATTCAATAACGAAGTGCAAAAATCCTCGTTCTGAATAGCCCTATATT
>URAU01000006.1 GCA_900545955.1 uncultured Porphyromonadaceae bacterium | reverse complement strand
CGCTAGCGTTCATCCTGAGCCAGGATCAAACTCTTCGTTGTTGGTATCTTGTTTTTCTTTATTTCTAAAGTTGGTCGGAAATCCAGGCGGCTGACCGCCGCTGCTCCTTTCCTCCGTCAAGAGTCCAACCGCGCTTTGAGATCAATTTCGTCCCGGCCCGGCTTTCGCCATGATAAAGTATTGTGTCGTAGATTTGGAATTTGACAGAACTTTTGTTCGTCCTCAGGCGTCAGCCTTGCGGCCGGGCCCTTCGGACAGCTCTTGTACTACTTATATCGTTGATGCAAATCTTTCAATGTACTCTATTCTTCAGGCCGCCGGAGCGCTTGCTCCGGAACAGCTCCGCAAAGTTACGGACAATTTTGAAACTACCAAATTTTTCGGCGAGTTTTTAACAAAATTTTGCTTCCTTGCGGCGAACCAGCTGCCGGGCTTCTTTGTTCTAACCCTTCTGCAGGCCCCTCCGGGCCGGTTGGTTTCCTAAAGCGGGTGCAAAGGTACGCACTTTCTTAATCCCCTCCAAATTTTTCGACAACTTTTTTCAAAAAAAAATACGCCGCGCCAGAATATCTTCAGAAAATCCGCCAGAAAATCTATACCCGAAAACCGACAATAGAACTAAAGGGAACTCGCTTTTGCAAAGCGAACCGCGCACAAGCCCGCGACACGAAGACAAAAGAAAAGAGCCATAATAAATATGAGCGAATGTGGCACAAGTAGACAAATTAGCTACACTCCAATGGCGCATATATTCCGAATAATTTCAGGAAAATAACTAACTTTGTGGCAAGCGCATACATAGTAAGTAATTACATCTGTCGCAAAAGCGCCAGATGGGGTTCAGGCCCGACCAACAGACACTCCGAGCAACCACCCTACCATCAGGAAATCGACAATGGATATGGAGAAGAACAACGATGAACGACAGGCCCGACGTCCACGCCGTTCGAAGGCCGATATAGAAAACGCTATCGAAAAAGCTGCGATTGCCCAAATCAAGAAAAAAGGATTTGCGCGGTCGCAGGTAACTGACATCGTGAAACGCGCCAAGATAGAGCCCATCGTGTTCTACAACCGCTACAAGAATCTGGAGGAATTTTATGAGGGGTTCGTGAAACGCTATGACTACTGGTTGAGCGACCTGGGTAAAGGAAAACGCCGCCAGGCAGCCGACAGCGGCACAAACGCCGAGGCGATGCGCACCCTACTCGACGGGCTGCTCGACAATGCCATCGTGGCCGAACTGCTGCGCTGGGAGATAGCCGAGGGATGTCATATAACCCAACGCACAGCGGCAATCCACGAGATTGATTTCACGGCCTACATCGACCGCCTGACAGCCGATATATCCGAAGAGAAGCGTACGGAAGCAAGAGCAATCTTCGCTCTTGCTATTGCAGGGTTATATTATATTGTACTGCACAAAGACCGTGCCCCTTTCGGCGGCTTCGACATCAACGTCGCCGAGGACCGCGCCGAAATCGAGAAAGCGCTGGAGAAAATCGGAGAAATCATAGCGAACTATTAACGCCCCGTATCAGCGCGAAAACGCTCGTAGAAATCCGGAAAGCGCTCGAGCGAGAGCAACACGGCAAGCGCCGTACGAGACTCGCCGTCGATCACCATTTTTGCCTCCACAGCATCGGCATGGACCACCAATGAAAACGAAAGGCCGCCGGAAAGGCGCCATGCGCGTGCAAGCAAGCTTCCGGCTGGAGCCGAAACGCTCATCACGGCGCGTCTATCTCTCAACAATTCGCCGTACGCCTCTCCCCCACTGCCATCAACGACGGCTCCCCCGGAGGAGAAAGCAACATAATCGCCATACTTTCCGAAGCAATATTCCAATCCGTCGACAGAATACGAATACATGTCGGAGCCGGTCGATCTGACATCGGGTGGAGCCGACGCACGATATTCCGCAATGCATGAATCGGCTATAGCGCCCGGAAGATGAACAACCGTCCCCACACGCCACGACCCGGGACGTCCGGCGGCCACATCGTCCGGAGCGCCTACAGGAGTGGCAAACAAAACGGTGGAACCGTCGGCCTGAGGCATGTAGGCCGGCATAAAACGTCCGAGAAACATGGACAGCGAACGCTGATTGCCCGTGAACCGGCCGAAAGCCACCAGCACGGCAACATCGCGGGGAATGAAACGAAGAATATCCGGATCAATCGTATTGAACCGTGTACCTATGGAATCTACCGCGCCGGAATCCGAAAGGACCCGCGCACGGGCCGTCAGTTCGCGTTGCGATGTCTTGAAGTCCACGCACAGCCAGCGGTCTTCCCCGCCAAGAAAACTGAGCGGCGACCGAGCGCAGTTCACTGCGATACATGCCGGCGCATCCTCTTCAAAGAAACCGGCGATGCCCGTCAGCGCCTGGATACTTGCGGTTTGTGCGTGCACAACCGCATCCTTTATATCATTCAGATCGCGTGAAATATAACACACGCCATCGCGCACGGCCACCACTCCCCCACCGACCTGAAGAAATTCAAACCCATCGTCGGCGGTCAGAGCGGGCGCGTCTTCACCGGCAGAAGGCAGACGGCGCAACAGTCCATTGAGCAATGCACCACGGCTGGACACACCCATAAGCGCGACATCACGCCCCGCCGAAGATGTAAACGAGACCACCGTGGTAAAATCCACATTTCCCGCGCCTTCTTCAACCACCAACGAGAATACTCCACGCAAATCCGGCTCGACCGCACAGGCGGCGAGGGTTGCGGAGAGCCGTGAGAGCGAATCGCCACGTGATGGAAGCGAACAGCCGGCCTCGGAGCAAAGAGCCTCGAGATTTACAGCTTTTACCATAACCGCATTGCGCGGCACCGACGAGAGCAGATCCTCGCGCCCTATTTCAGAACGACACGACGGCAGCGAAACCGCAATAACAAGCTCCAATACGAGAGCGAATCCGTAAAAAACCAACCTTGACATCGGAGAATGCATCTAAAAATACGGAGGCACCCAAACGGTACATCCACACAATGATAATACAACCGACTAAAAGGATTGTTCTCCCCCCTGAAAATAAAAAATGTCGCGACCAGGCGCAATCGCCTTACTCACACATATTATTGGCATCGACCGGCTGCCCGAGATACGGCTCTATATGAATGGTGACGATCATGTCGGTGCCATATGCGCTTTTCAGCCGCTGCTCCACATCGGAAGCGATGCGGTGGGCATGGTCGACAGTGATACGCGGATTGACCTTGATATGGAAATCCACAATCATGCAATTGCCGTTGCGGCGCGAGGCGAAATGATGGAAAGCCTCCACCCCGGGGGTGCTTCCGATAACATGAAACATACCTTCCTCGACCTCCGACGGCAGCGAGACCTCAAGGAGCTCCTCTACGGCCGGGCGCCCGATTTTCACCGCCACAAGAATAATAAACACGCTCACCACCATTGCAGCTATCGGGTCGAGCACACGGAAATGCGGCCCCAGAAACATAGCGCCTGCGATTCCGACAAGAGTGGCCAGCGAAGAAAGCGCGTCGCTGCGATGATGCCACGCATTTGCAATCACCACTTGCGAATGTATGCGCTCGCCCGCATCGCGGGTATAGCGGAAAAGCCACTCCTTCAGCAGTATCGAGAACAGAGCCATGGCGAGGGCCACCCATCCGGGCGACGGAAGCGGATGCCCGTGCATGGCATTCCAGGTTTTTTCGGCGCCATCGATAAAAAACAGGATTCCCACTACCGCGAGAATCATCGCAAGCAGCATGGTGGCGAAAGTCTCAAACTTACCGTGGCCATACTGAAAGTCGCGGTTGGCCTTCCGCCGGGCGATACCGACAAATATCAGAACTATTATATCTGTAAAGAAATCGGAAAAGGAGTGCACGCCGTCGACCACCATTGCCGTGGAACGTCCGAAGATACCGGCAATGACCTTCAATGTGCCCAAAACGGCGTTGCACCAGAAACCGACCCACGTGACGTGGCGCGCGATGCGCACTGCATCGCGGTCGCTGACAGGAGTATAGGAGGATACGGCAGGTGTCGGTCTCATGTTTTTTTCAGTTCCGGGATTAAAATAATGTGGCCGGAACGGCAAATTTATATATAGAAAACAGATAATCAAAATAATGGTTTCAAAAAATGACTCTACGATTTAACTTTAAGCATAAAACCATGTCTAAGCTAACGATAGCAAACAACCGAACATAAACACAACCACCACAATCGATCCGCCCCAGATGAGCGTCCTACAAAAGGTATCCACATCCTCAGCCGCCACTGCGCCTCCCGACCGCACTGCCGAACAGCAGATGCGCGACGTAATGGCACGATGGGGCGAACCGATTTACCGGCATATCCGACGCATGGTTGTAAGCCACGCCGACGCCGAGGACGCCGTGCAGGAGACGTTTATCAAGGTTTTCCGCAATCTCGACAAACTCCGGCAGCCCGAAGCGCTTAAAGCATGGCTTTACCGCATCGCCACCAACGAAGCACTCCGGATGCTTGCCGAACGCAAGCGCAGCGAATCCATTCTGTCGACGGAATTCCCCACGGATGCCAACCTCCCTGCAGCCGACGAGTATGTGGACTACACGAATCTTGAGGCCGTCAGGCTCCAGCAGGCAATCCACATGCTGCCTCCAAAGCAACAGGCCGTTTTCCTCCTACGATACTACGATGAGCTAAGCTACGAGGAAATAGCCGACGCCACAGACATGACAGCTTCAAGCGCCAAAGTAAACTACCATTTCGCAAAAACAAAAATAACAGAATACATCAGCAGCCATGACACCTGAACTCCGAAACACACAAAACGACACGCCGTCGCCGCTCGACGCCCTGCGTCGCCGCGATCCCTACCGCATGCCCCCGGACTTTATAGAGCGGCTGACCGACGAGGTAATTGTCCGCGTCGCATCTGAACAGGCCATAAGACGGCATCGCCAGTTTACCGCGCGCCTGCGTCTCTGGGCCACTGCCGCCGTATCGGCCGCCGCAGTGGCGCTCATAGCCATCAACCTCATCCCCGGCGTTCAGCACTCCGAAAGCCTCACCCCCGATCAGGCCTTCGAGCGGCTCAGCGCCTCCGATCAGGAATACCTGCTCGACAATTACCGAAGCGATATGGTAATGGACTATGCAGCACTCTGAACCGCTCCACGAAAGCATTCATAATATCCACTCTCACGACTAAAAATCTATGTACAGATTACTGATTATGCTGATTACAGCGACAGCCATAGCCTTCCAGACAGTAGCATCCGACGCCTCGGCCGACGAGAAGAAATGCAGCGGTGCCAACGGCCGCCCCTCGCGCGAACAATTCGCAAAAATCCAGGCCACCACCATAGCCGCCGACCTTGAACTCGACGAGGCCACAACGCGCACCTTCGTGGAGACCTACTTGAGAAACCAGAAAGAGATATGGAAAATCCGTCCGTCCAAAGATGCGGAAGCCGACGACACAAAAAATCTGACCGAAGCTCAGGCAAAAAAGATTATCACCGAACGGTTCGCCCACCGGCAGCGCATGAACAAGATACAGGAAAAATACTACCGTGAATACAGCAAATTCCTAAGCCAGAAGCAGATTCTGCGCGTCTACGACCACGAGCACAAGATGATGGAGCGCATGATGCGTCGCCACCACGGCAAAAAGCGCTGAGACCGGATTTGCCATTATAAACGAAGGCGGGATGTCGACAAATGAGTCAACATCCCGCCTTAAGATTTTTAGGGATAAGGTTGGATTACTTGCCGCCGAAATAGCGGTCGTAGAGCCCCTTGAAGCCGCGGCCATGGCGGGCTTCGTCCTTAGCCATTTCGTGAACGGTATCGTGGATGGCATCGAGATTGGCCTTCTTGGCGTTGGCAGCGATACGCATCTTGTCCTCGTTGGCACCCGCTTCGGCCAGCATGCGCTTGTAGAGGTTGGTCTTGGTGTCCCATACGCAGTCGCCGAGGAGCTCGGCGAACTTCGAAGCGTGCTCGGCCTCCTCGAAGGCGTAGCGCTTGAATGCCTCGGCGATTTCGGGATAACCCTCGCGATCGGCCTGACGGCTCATAGCCAGATACATGCCCACCTCGGTGCATTCGCCCATGAAATGAGTATTGAGATCTTTGATCATCTCCTCGGAGCAGCCTTTGGCAACGCCGATTTCGTGTTCGGTAACGAACTTAACGGCCTCTTCTTCGGTCAGTTCCTTAAACTTGCTTTTGGGAGCGCCGCAGAGCGGGCACTTTTCGGGAGCCTCATCGCCTTCGTGAACATAGCCACAGACGGTGCAGATAAATTTCTTCTTCATAAGGATAAAAAATTGAGATTTTTGAACTACTTTTTCAACAGACAAAGGTAAACACAACCCCTCGATTTAACAAATCAAACTTCATAAATTAAGAAATAAAAGCACAAAAAAGTCTCCGACTTTCAGGATTTCACCAAAGGTGCATTTGGGGAAATTTCTGTGGCACGCCTATATATATCGGAGATTACGAGGGAGGCGAGGCGGAGGCCGAAGGTAGCGGTGATATGACAGAGCGAGCCGTTGACGGCAACCTTGCCGAAACGCATCGAGCTGTCAGGAAGGTCAATGCCCTCCAGAGCCTCGGGGTGATTGGGCAGGCGTTCGGGCGAGAATACGCACATCACCTTGCGGGCCGGGAAGGTGCCCGCGCGCCGCATGCGACTGCGCAGCGCGGCTGCGAGAGGGCATCCGTGCACCTTCCAGAATTCGGCCACCTCAATCTTTCCCGGGTCCATCTTGAGTGCGGCTCCCATGGATGAAAACAGCACCGGCCGGCGGCAGGCAGCCACATTGAGCATAAGCAGCTGCTTGTCGGCCAGCGAGTCGATGGCATCGATTACATAGTCGTAGCTTTCGAAATCGAATCCGGAGGCGGTAGCCTCGCAATAGGTGGCCGTAAAGAGTTCGAGCTCCACATCGGGAGCGATGTCGCGCAGACGGGCTGCCATCGCCTCGGTTTTGGGGCGCGCGACGGTAGCCATAGTGGCCGGTGCCTGGCGGTTTACGTTGCTCACGGCCACACAGTCGGCGTCGACAAGTGCCATATGCCGCACTCCGGTACGCACGAGCGCCTCAGCCGCCCAGCTCCCGACGCCACCCAGTCCGAGCACCATTACGCGCACCCGGCCAAGCATCTCCATGGCCGGAATACCGAGCGCCAGCGCAGAGCGCGATGTGGCCAATTTATCTGTTTGTTCCGTTTTCATAAATAGCTTTATTCCCCGGACGCCATTTGGCGCCGCGGCGGTTGCAAAATTACTGAAAAACCGCTAACTTTGCACTCAACAAACTGCGAAATAATCGCAATCAGTTTATTCACATTTCCTTATGCAGCAAACACGCGACGCCGTGCTGGTTCTGGAAGACGGAACCACATTCCGGGGGAAGTCGTTCGGCTACGAAACGGCAACCGCCGGCGAGGTGGTGTTCAACACCGCCATGACGGGCTATCCCGAAAGTCTGACCGACCCGTCATACGAAGGGCAGATACTGGTGACCACCTATCCGATTCTCGGCAACTACGGAGTGCCGCCGGAAACCACCGAGCCCGACAACGTGAGCCGCTATCTCGAAAGTTCCAGAATCCACTGCCGCGCTATTATCGCGCAGGATTACTCGTGGGAGCCGAGCCACTGGCTGGCCACGCGCAGCCTCCATCAATGGCTCCGCGACGAGAAAAAGCCCGGTCTCTACGGCATCGACACCCGCGCCCTGACAAAGCATCTGCGCGAGAAAGGGTCGATGCTCGGCAAGATTTATTTCGAGAGCCCCGACGAAGTTGAATTCTCCGACCCCAACGCCGAGAATCTCATAGCCGCCGTAAGCTGCACCGAGCCGGAAATCCACGGCGAAGGAGAAGAAACCATCGTGCTGGTGGACTGCGGCACGAAATTCAATATTATCCGATGCCTCACCCGTCGCGGAGTGAAGGTGATACGCGTCCCCTGGGACTATGATTTCACCGACATCCCCTACGACGGGCTATTCATATCCAATGGTCCGGGCAACCCCGACTTCGCCGAGGCCACAGTAGCCAATATCCGCAAGGCGATGGCCACCGGCAAGCCCATCTGCGGTATCTGCATGGGCAACCAGCTGCTGGCCAAAGCCGCCGGAGCCAAGACCTACAAACTTAAGTACGGCCACCGCAGCCACAACCAGCCCGTGCGCATGGCCGGGACAAACACCTGCTACGTGACTTCGCAGAACCACGGATTCGCCGTCGACGACACTACACTCCCCTCCGACTGGGAACCGCTCTTCGTCAACATGAACGACGGGACCAACGAGGGTATCCGTCACCGCACGATGCCCTGGTTCTCGGCCCAGTTCCACCCCGAGGCATCATCGGGTCCGCGCGACACGGAATTCATCTTCGACAAGTTCCTCCAGATGGTGCGCGACCATAAGAACAAATAAGACTCCCCAATCCACACTCACTTCCCTACACCAGACAGCGGCATGGAAAAGAAAATCAGCAAAGTAATACTGCTGGGCAGCGGCGCCCTGAAGATCGGCGAAGCCGGCGAGTTCGACTATTCCGGCTCCCAGGCTCTCAAAGCCATGAAAGAGGAGGGCATCGCCACGGTGCTCATCAATCCGAACATCGCCACCGTGCAGACCTCCAGCGGGTTTGCCGACAAAATCTACTTCCTGCCGGTAACGCCCTACTTCGTGGAGCGCGTGATAGAAAAAGAGCGCCCCGACGGCATTCTTCTGGCCTTCGGAGGCCAGACCGCGCTCAACTGCGGCGTTGAGCTTTATGAGTCGGGCGTACTGGAACGCTATGGTGTAAGTGTGCTCGGCACCCCCGTACAGGCCATCAAGGACACCGAGGACCGGGAGCTCTTCGTGCGCAAACTCGACGAAATCGACGTAAAAACCATAAAGAGCGAGGCAGTGAGCACTACCGCCCAGGCTCTTGAGGCGGCCGAACGCCTCGGCTACCCGGTGATCGTGCGCGCCGCCTATGCCCTCGGAGGCCTCGGCAGCGGTTTCTGCGACAACGCCGAGGAGCTTACCGCGCTCACCGAGAAAGCGTTCTCGTTTTCGCCGCAGGTGCTCGTGGAGAAATCGCTCAAGGGGTGGAAAGAGGTGGAATACGAGGTGGTGCGCGACCGCTACGACAACTGCATCACCGTCTGCAACATGGAGAACTTCGACCCGCTTGGCATCCACACCGGCGAATCGATAGTAGTGGCACCCTCGCAGACGCTCTCCAACGACGACTACCACTTCCTGCGCGAACTCGCCATAAAGATTATCCGTCATATAGGCATCGTGGGCGAATGTAACGTGCAATATGCCTACGACCCCGACTCGATGGACTACCGCGTAATCGAGGTAAACGCCCGACTTAGCCGCTCGTCGGCTCTGGCATCGAAAGCCACAGGCTATCCCCTGGCTTTCGTGGCCGCAAAACTCGGACTCGGCTACGGACTGTTCGAGCTGAAGAACTCCGTGACGAAAGATACCACTGCTTTCTTCGAGCCGGCACTCGACTATATCGTCTGCAAGATTCCTCGCTGGGACCTCGGCAAATTCCATGGCGTAAGGCGCCAGATCGGTTCATCGATGAAATCCGTAGGCGAGGTTATGGCCATCGGACGCACCTTCGAGGAGGTAATCCAGAAAGGCCTGCGCATGATCGGTCAGGGTATGCACGGCTTCGTCGGCAACCGCGACTTCGAAGTGGCCGACATGGACGAAGCCCTGCGCGAGCCCACCGACAAGCGTATCTTCGTGGTGGCCAAGGCCATGCGCGAAGGGTATACCGTGGAGCGCATCCACGAACTGACGAAAATCGACCGCTGGTTTCTTGAAAAACTCCACCACATAATCGCCACCGAACGCGAGCTTGAGGCAGTCGACAGTTTCGACGCCCTTCCCGAGGCGCTGCTGCGCATAGCCAAGCAGCAGGGCTTCAGCGACTTCCAGGTGGCCCGCGCCATCCGCAAGAACGCCTTCGACTCCATAGCCGACGGCCTTGCCATGCGCTCCCTGCGCAAGCAGCTCGGCATCGTGCCCGTGGTAAAACAGATCGATACTCTCGCGGCCGAATATCCCGCGATGACCAACTACCTCTACCTCACCTACAACGGCTCGACCAACGACGTGGAATACCTGCACGACCACCGCTCGGTGGTGGTGCTCGGCTCCGGTGCCTACCGCATCGGCTCGTCGGTGGAATTCGACTGGTGTTCGGTCAACGCGCTGCTCACCGTGAAAGAGCGCGGATGGCGCTCGGTGATGATCAACTACAACCCCGAGACCGTGTCGACCGACTACGATATGTGCGACCGCCTCTATTTCGACGAACTCACCTACGAGCGTGTGATGGATATTCTCGAACTTGAGCAGCCCCACGGCGTAATCCTCTCGGTTGGCGGCCAGATACCGAACAACCTGGCCACGCGCCTCGACGATGCCGGAGTGAACATCCTCGGCACCTCGGCCGAGAGCATCGACAACGCCGAGGACCGCCACAAATTCTCGGCCATGCTCGACCGCCTCGGCATCGACCAGCCGCGCTGGCGCGAGCTGACGAGCTTCGCCGACATTGACGACTTCATCCGCGAGGTCGGGTTCCCGGTACTCGTGCGACCCAGCTATGTGCTTTCAGGTGCCGCAATGAACGTATGCAGCAACGAGGAAGAGCTTCACCGCTTCCTGCGCCTTGCAGCCAACGTGAGCAAGCAGCATCCGGTGGTAGTGTCGGAATTTATCCAGAACGCCAAGGAGATAGAGATGGACGCCGTAGCTCAGAACGGCGAAATCAAACTTTACGCCATTTCTGAGCATATCGAATTTGCCGGCGTGCACTCCGGCGACGCCACCATCCAGTTCCCGCCACAGAAACTCTACGTGGAGACTATGCGCCGCATCAAGAAAGTTTCGGCGCAGATAGCCCGCGCGCTCAACATTTCCGGACCCTTCAACATCCAGTTCCTTGCCAAGAACAACGATATCAAGGTGATAGAATGCAACCTGCGCGCTTCGCGCAGCTTCCCGTTCGTCTCCAAAGTTCTGAAACTCAACTTCATCGAGCTGGCTACACGCGTAATTCTCGGCGAAGAGGTCGAGAAACCTTCGAAATCGCTGTTCGACCTCGACTACGTCGGCATCAAGGCCTCGCAGTTCAGCTTCTCACGCCTGCAAGGTGCCGATCCCGTGCTGGGCGTCGACATGGCGTCGACCGGAGAGGTAGGCTGTATCGGCGACGATACCGACGAGGCGCTGCTCAAGTCGATGCTCTCGGTAGGGCACCGCATCCCGCGCCGCTCTGTGCTGCTCTCCACCGGCACCCCGCGCCAGAAAGCCGACATGCTCGAAGCCGCGCGCATGCTGCATGCCTACGGCCTGAAAATCTACGCTACCGAAGGTACATACCGCTTCCTTACGGAAAACGGCGTACCGGCCGTGCGCGTCTACTGGCCTTCCGAGCCCGAGGGTCAACCGCAGGCGCTCGACCTCATGCACGACAAGCTGATCGACATGGTTGTCAATCTGCCGAAGAATCTCTCGTCGGCCGAACTTTCCAACGGCTATAAAATCCGTCGTGCCGCCATCGACCTCAACATCCCCCTGCTCACCAACGCCCGTCTGGCCTCTACGTTCATCCACGCGTTCACCCATCTCAGCCTCGACGACATCAACATCAAGAGCTGGGACGAATATAAATAAGCCCCTGGCTCCCGTCCGACGCCCCGGCGACTTCGACTCATCTGCATGCAATTATGGCTGAACACAATCGACTCGGTAAATGGGGAGAGGAAGAGGTAATCGCCCACCTGGTGAAAAACGGGTATGCCATTGTGGAACACAACTGGCGTATGAACCATCTTGAAATCGACATCATCGCGTCGAAAGGGCGAGATATCGTATTCGTGGAGGTAAAGACGCGCCGCGAGAAAGGGAGACGCCCGGAGGACGCAATCAACGCTCGCAAAATCAGCAATATGGTGCGTGCGGCCAACGTATATCTCCGCGCCCATCGTGTTGACCTCAACGCGCGCTTCGACGTAGCCGCCATCTCTGGCGACCCCCACGACTTTGAACTTCTCTACATGGAGGACGCCTTCCGCGCCCCCCTCCGCACCTACCGCTGATTCCATGACCGCAGAAAGCGGTCGACGCATGCCTCTGTGGCAATACGTAACATCGACACCCCTTTGATGAAATCAACCATCGCCACACAAAGGGGTTGACGATGTCACAGATGGCCGGTATGACTGGAAGATCGATAGAGGGCGACGTGGAATCAGCCGGTAATCCTGTTATAAATCTCCCATATCCAAAATCATTTATGGGTCAGTTTCATCTCCAGAATCATTTTCAAGAGAATACTTTTTGTACACGTCTACTCTATCAGAATCACAACCCCATATCCAGGACTTATTTTTAGAATTGTAACAATAATTCTCATCCGGACCGAATGTGATGGTCAGCCAATAAAAGCCGTCTTTTCTCGGTTCGTAATAGATAATATAGCCCTTGTATTCATAGATCTCATTAATTCCCTCGAAAGGAGTTCCCATCTCATTAAGTCCGATTGGTAGCCTGTTATTCATTTTTTGAAAATCATCAATCATCTCGATAATTTCATTTCCCACACGTTCTATATCAGCAGTATCAGTTGTCATACACCTTTTGAAAAACACGACAATCGCAATCAGTAGTGAGATAATCAACACTACCATAAGTGTGTGCCAATTCCAAAAATCGTTTATCGGTCAGTTTCATTGGTTTCAAATAGTTTCTTAACAATTGAGGCGACTTTATTACATATTGATTTTTCACGGCTGCACCAACGTCGGATATATGTATAGCTATCGCTAAACATTCCGCTTTGAAACTCACATCTATGCTTATTTTTACGAGCGCCTTTAATAATTTCCAATGCTATTTCCTCTTTGCCATTATGGATGAGAGCCATAAGGTAAAGAAGATGGTCAGGGTCGTGATCCTACTTGGATTCATCGGGATAAAAGGTGTCGGCATCAGGATTATCCGATATAAACTTTGTTATTTCAGCGGTTGCATCATTAAACAACTGTTCAAATTGACTTTCAAGCTTGCTCTTGTCGGTTGTATCTTTAATCTCACATGTAGCCACCACTTGCCCCGACAGAGTGTATGCGCCTATTCCGCGCAAGCTCAGAGGCCCTTTCTTGTTTTCCGTCGCGCCCCATATATCCCACCACAAATCATCGGAATACATCGGCTTGACAGTAAGCCGGACCTCTCCGGTCAGAAAATACAGACAGAAAAAGTAGCCGTTATCTACCTTGAAATTTATATATGAGCTTTGGCGAAAGCCATATTTTCGGCTCACGCTACGCCTCACATCGGCTATTATTTTTCTATACTCCTTGTCGGTCATATGATAATCGTTTGATTATTTACTGTGATAATAATTTGCATCAGGTGCAATCCATCGCTTAGTAAGATACGAGGTAATAAACACGGGGATAATGAGAAGAGCCGCCCATCCAGCACAAACCATAATGACAAATTCGTTGTCTGTAAAGTATTTGCCCTCATCCGCAGGTATATTGTCCGGTCGTATATTTGCTGTGACAGGATTCCAGTCAAATAAGAATGTTAAGAGCGGCACAATCAGCAGCACGACAGAAAACAGATACAGCCATCCCGCAAGTTTCAGCCAAGAGTTCCCTTTATACAGAACCCATGTTGGGATGCCAGATATAACAAAATAAAGGCACAACGCAGGAAACAGTAATATCAGCACAGCCCCGTTGCACGATTCAAACTCAGCCCCGTTACACATCAGCACAAAAACAATTTGGCATACCAATATAAAGCCGCAAAGTAGCATCATTACCTCAAACTTCCAAAATCGTTTATCGGTCAGTTTCATCGCTGCCACCTTTCTCGCAATTTCCGACTGATTGTTCTACTTTTATTTTCAGATATACTTCTTTTCGTCTTTTATGGTCGTAAGTCTTCAAGAACAACATATTGTTGTCATGCCAAAAGATCGGTTGGATTTTGAAATCTTCTTGGAAAACGAATTCATTATATTGAGTATTTTTATATGACTGGAAGTTATAAATATAATTCTCTTCGCGACGAAAGAACTTCAAGTCTAACGGCCCATCGCAATCGTATCCTGTCTGCGATACATACATCCCGTTTATATTTATTGCCGTTGGGAATGCCGCCTCACATAGATATCTGCCACTCTCAGCATCAAACCACCATACAGAATCCTCAAAAGGAGTGTTGGGTATAACAAAACCATACAACTTAAATTTTGGAAAATATAATAACCATTGTTTGTTAATACCAAAACCTTCTACAAAGTCATATATCTCCCGACGGGTAAAAGAATCAAGCCGTTCAAACTTCGTTTGCGATTCTTTCAACACCATATTCACGATTTCATTATCGGTAATGGTGCCTGTCGGAATAACATTATAGCGAGAACATTCTTTTTCTGCATTCGCATATTCAACGTAGCTTATTTCCTCTACTGAGAAAACGGCTTGGGCGGATGCAACAGCAGCGCTTGCTATCACAATCATCAATATCCAAAATCGTTTATCGGTCAGTTTCATCGCTTGCCTCCTTTCAGTTTCTCTATGAAAGTTTTGACTTCATTGGGAGAAAAATTACCAATAGCATTTTTAGGAATTGACAGATGAGGGAATATGCCATCGTAAATAATAATCCTCAGACTATCGCTTTCAGAAAAATCAATATCATAACTAATGGAATCAGTGTAACTTATTTCTCCTCCTTCGTAATTAATTTCCGCGAAATTGTCGGGATAAACAAAAGTACCGTAAGATTCTTGCGATAGCAGCGGCTGTAATTGATATAAACTGTCTATTAGTGCTGTTATTTCCTTGGTATGACTATGATATTTGACTGAATCGATTGGCAAGACCCATGCGACCGGGGATGCCCCGTGCTCCAGTCCATACATGCACCCTTTCAGTGTGTCAACTTTGAAACAGTTGACTTTTCTGTTTCCATAATTATATTTCCTGATACCTTGTGGCAGTTTGCGAATAAACAACCCCTCTTTTTTTCCTGACCCGTAATGCGGGGCGGCCATCATAATCCCTCTTTCCTCATAAAGCACATAATCGTCATCCTCGGCCACAATAAAATGTCGACCACAGTAAAATAGCAATGGCAATGCAATGACAGCGGGAATGAGAGAGAACCAGAAATCTATTCTCAACCACCATTTCAGAAATTTCGGTTTTTCAAGTCCGCGGCTGACAGGGAGGGCAAGCAAACCAAGAATATAACCTACAGCTAAAAGGTTATTGATTAGATTCCATCGCCACATACCGCCGCCATCCGTCACGTTTATCATCACAATGATAACCGGCAGGAGCGCAATCTGCACCCACACCATCCACAGCACTATCTTATAGCGGAGAGAATCGGACATAGATTAATTCTTTTTGTGTTTGAACTTGATGTTTTTCTTGGCGTTGCGTTTGGGATATTTGACCTTGATTGTCACCGGGTCGTCGTAACCCTCGGCTTCTATGCGGAGTGTTGCTTCTTTAATGGGCTTCCCGTATTCATCTTGTAAGCCGCTTTGGTAATCCCAATAAATGCGACATGGGTGTTTATCGTCAAAGTATTCAGGTGAAATATATTCCGAGTATTCATCTCCATCTTCGTCAATCCATATACGCTCTATATTAAGATCTTCAGGGACAATTACGTTGCCTTTTTCATCAGTTACATTAAGATCAAGATAGTGATTTTCTTTGCGAGCGGGCATAGCGCCGACAACAACTACTTCCCCCAGCAATGCCTGCGATGGAGTAAGTGTGATTTCCACATTTCTCATATTCTCGGTTACGATGATTTCCAGCGGTTCATAACCCACATATTCTACTTTCAAAGTATCTCCGATACAGGCGGTCAATCCAAAATGACCATCCAAATCCGTTATGGCGCCTAATGCTGTGCGCTTGTTCGAGATTGTTGCTCCGATTAACGGCTCTTTTGATATGGTTCCGTCAGGTAATGTATCACCGCTCAACGCTACACCTCTCACTGTTATAGTATCAGCCATAACAGGGATGCTTCCTTTCAAAATGTTCTGCGGTTTTTGCAAGGTCTGAGCCTGCGAGGTCATCGGCATGAGCATGGCGAGGGATGCTGCCGAGATTCCGGCAAGGGCTATAGCTTTTCCGGCGAGAGAGCGGACACGGAGCTGCTGCTCAAGATAGCGCACCTCAGCCTCACATTTGGGACATGTGCCGAGGCAGTCGCCTTTGTAGCGACATTCCGATGTGGCGAACTCTATGCCGTTTGCCTCGGCAATCTGCCGCCGTATCTCTTTCAGTATCTTGCAGGTCTGCTTTCCTCGTGCCATAGTCAGTGTTTGCGGATTTGATAGGTGAATAAATCGAATCGGGTGAAGCCGAGAGTTTCAAGAGCCTTGCGGCTTGACTCGCGGTCTGTATCGGTATTATAGCCCGGTATCAGCGGTATACGGACAATGCAGTCGTATTGTCGACCGGCTTCGGTTATCAGGCGAAGATTGTCAAGAACAAGGTCGTTGCTCTGACCCGTGTAGCTGCGGTAAATGTCGGGGTTCATATCCTTGATGTCGATAATCAGTGTATTGACTATCGGGAGCAGAGCCTCGATGTTGGCCGACGGCACGCAGAGCGATGTTTCCAAGTTGAGCTGCCATGCGGAGCTGCACAGTTCGCGGAACTCACGGATAAACTGCGGACGCAGACATGGCTCGCCGCCTCCGAAAGTCACGCCTCCGTTTGTGGCGAGAAAATAAAGTTCGTCGATGCGCGTCTCGGCATACAGTTCCTCCGGTGAATACTCGCGGAAACGCCCGCCGTCGCCCAGCGACTGCGGATTCAGGCAATAGCGGCAACGTAAGGGGCATCCATGGAAAGCAACGAGCGTGGTAACGCCGTCGCCGTCAGTCGAAAGGCGATGCCGCGCGATGCCTATTATCTTGGCCCGTTGCTTTTTCATGCTACCATTATCTGTAATTAGGCGAAGTTACGACTTCCTTATTGATACGTCAAGATGTCAATCTAAAAGCGTCAACATTACCTTACAGAATCCACATATGCAGCACACATTTTCATCAGTGGTTCAAATTCTGTCCAGTCTTTTATCTCCGGATGTGATTTCTTGTATTGGCTTACGAAATCACCGTAACCGGGAAGCTGTTTGCATCGTCCGTGAATGATATGGGGAAAATCCCATGCGATTCCGTCTGCCATATCGGGACCAAATGAAATGCAGTTTTTAATTCTTTCAGTCCATCTCATACCTTGAGGACCGACTAATTCCTGGCCGCCGATACATGCTGTCCAGAGAGTTACCGTGTTGCACTGACGCACTTTTGTCATCAGCAGTGTACGATCATGAAAATACAGCACCGGATACCAATATTCAATAACGGTATCATTCGGGATTTCATATTTCAACTCCCGGATATCAGTTGCCTTATATTTTACAGACTTTTTACCATCCGGCCCTGGCGAAACTTTGATTGTCGGTCGTTCGTGTTTGAACAGATTTTCACAATATCCATTGATAACGCTGCCGTCGTTCATTGTTACGGATACTTTCCCGAGTGGATCTTTTGCGAGCGAAACACAACAGACCGAACATACAATCAGAATGAAAAATAAAATTCTCTTCATGGTATATAATTAATTATTGAGCGAAAGAATAGGAATCAATAGATATAACGGTCTGCTTGACTTTACCCCGATTCCCTATCATTGTGGCTTTTTGTCTTACAACGGAATAGGGCCAGCCGTTGACAAGATAGTCGATTTTCAGATAATCCTCATATGTGCAGTCAACATTTACCTGGGCATCGAAGTTTTCATTAAAACTGTCTGTAATACTCTCGTTGGAAAATGATTCAACAATGCCGCCAACCACTTCCTTTAATTCGTTTCGAGGCAAAATACTTGTTACATCCTGCACAATACTATAGGAACCGTCGTCGGCATCAACAGTCGCGGAAGTATAAGTAGTGTTTTCATACTGAGTGTCGGTGGCATCTTCATGCTCTGTATTTTCACCGGGCTGCATTGATAGGCCGTGATACATGAACAGCATATTAAGCTCTTCAAGATAGCCGTCAACCAACTTGTCTGTGTCGACGTTCTTGGAATACTGTTTTACATCGAATCCCATTTTCTTTAACTCTTGCATTTCAGGGAGTTTTGAAAATTCGTTCGAAGCCTCTTTGAAAAGTGATCCGGCTTGTTTTTTGATTTGACCCAGATTGTTGTATCTGGTTATCCGACCATATTCATCCGTCTCAAAATGAACGGTCGTACCGACAATCTTTCGGGCAAGTCTGTCGGTTATCTGACGTTGAAACCTGTCGATTTCGGAAGCGGAATCGGGAAGTATGTTGGTGGGAAAATCCAAAAAAGTATAGTCTATTTTATACCCGTTGGATGTTGAATCAACTACGTTGATACGCGCCATCATCGAGTAGGACGCAGTGAGAACCGTATCCGTGCCGGTTAGCTTCCATGAGGATTCGCTGACCCGGTATGTTACCGTGTCGTGCTTGTTGAACCACGCAATTACATTTATTGTGGAATCCTGTGAAGCGATGCTTTCCGGCGCCGATGGTGTCTCGCCATACATGGCCATGCTGATTGTCAGACCCAGCATAAATAATGGCCAGATAATGATTCTCTTCATACTTATTTGATTTCAAAGTAACTGAACCGGGATGTCGGAACGAAAACTCTCATCCCGATTAAGCAAAGTTACAATGAATAATCGGCATCAGGCGTGACAAATGTCACTTTAGAGCATGAGGATCAGGGCATCGCGATGTGTTTTCTTAAATATACTCATTTTCAGAACGGCACTTCGCCTAAGCGTTCTGCGGAGGTGGCGGCAGCATTCTCCGCCCCTCGGATGCGGTGCAACTGACGGCGGGATATCCCTAAATAGGAGGCAATCTCATGAATGGGCAGATTGTGTATGACTCCCGGATAACGGGAGACGAGTTCACGGAAGCGTTCCGTCGGAGTCTTTACGAGCATATTCAGATAACGGCTATAAGCCTCCTCCAACAGATTGGAAGATACCTCGGCTACAAAGCCGGGGGTGCGCTCTACGATAAACCGACGCGCCTCTTCTATCAGCACACACTGAACCTCGGCATCGCTTCCGGCAACAATGGAGGTTAGCGAAGGCCGGTCGTACAGGAATCCCTGCACATAGTCGGTGACAACCTCGCCCTCGAATGAGAAGCCCGTAACGACTTCATCTCCTTTTGAATTGAGAGCCACATATTTGAAATAGCCCGACTTTACAATACCTACATAGCGGCACAAGTTTCCCTGCTGAACGAGTCCCTCGCCCCTGGAATAGAGAATGCTCTTCCCCTTGGCCGCCACATAATCATTCAGCACCGAGAAATCAATCCTCGTCATAAAGTCGTTTAGATGCGCCATATTGCAAATATACGATTTTTCTGCTGATTGACTTAAAAGTAAATGTTCCCAAATTACTGACGCCATTCAAATTTATTTCAGACTCCATTTTTTATATTATCCCGGTCCATGATTTGAACCGGTCGCCTATGAACCAGATAGGCAGATACCTGACGACACTTAAGTCAAAAGCGGCGAAGTGGGTAGGAATGGAGGGGATTTGGAATGGAGATAGTCCGAAAGAAATGTGTAATTTTGCAGTCGATAAAACGCAGTGTAGATTATGGACGCTCAGAATGAAGGTAAAGAGATTACAATAAAGGAAGGGGAAGCTACAGAAGCCGCAAAAGGGAAAGAGTATGGGAACGGGAAAGTGGAAAGGAGCGAGAACTTGAATGGGAACGGGCAAAAGGCGAACGGAGTAGATTCCGGAAAGTTGTGGAACAGGGAGTATATCAAGGTGATGATATGCAACTTTCTGCTATTCTTCGCATTCTACCTGCTGACGCCCCTGCTTCCGCTGTATCTCGACAAGCAGTTCGACGCCGACAAGAGTATGATAGGCCTTGTGCTCTCGGGCTATGTGGTAGCCACGCTGCTTGTAAGGCCATTCAGCGGATTTGTGGTCGACTCTTTCGACCGCAAGACAGTGCTGACCATCTGTTTCTTCGCATTCTTTATCTGTTTCACCGGCTACGTCGGAGCAGGCACTCTGCTGATGTTCGCCATCGTGCGCACCCTCCACGGCATTCCTTTCGGCGCCACCACGGTGGTAAACAGCACCGTAGCCATCGACGTGCTCCCCTCCTCACGCCGCAATGAAGGGTTAGGTTTTTACGGACTGAGCAACAATATCGCCATGGCGGTGGCACCGAGCGCCGGAATCTACATCTACCACGCTACCGACAACTTCATGCTGCTCTTCTGGCTTTCGCTGATACTGGCGTTCGGCGGATTCTACTGCGCCACCAAAGTGAAGCTTCCGACACGCGAGAAGGTGCATGCCAAGCCGGTGCTCAGCCTCGACCACTTTTTTCTGGGGCGTGCGTGGCTGCTTGCCATAAACATCAGCTTCTTTGGTCTTTGCTGGGGAGTAATGAGCAACTATGTGGCCATCTACGGCAAGACGCAGCTCGGCATCACCGACGGCACCGGAATATTCTTCATGCTTCTTTCGGCCGGACTGATCACCTCGCGCCTCTTCGGCTCGAAGAGCCTCAGGGCCGGAAAAATGACGCGCAACGCCACTGTAGGCGTACTGCTCTCGCTGGCAGGCTATTCGCTTTTCGCATTTGTAGCGACCGAGTGGAGCTTCTATCTCTCCGCCCTGCTCGTAGGCCTCGGCAACGGGCAGATGTACCCGGCGTTTCTGAACATGTTCGTCAAGGTGGCGCACCACAACCAGCGCGGGACGGCCAACTCCTCGATTCTGATTTCGTGGGACCTCGGGATGGGCATCGGCATACTGCTCGGAGGCGTGATAGCTGAAAATATCGGATTCTCAGCGGCCTTCCATACCGTGGCGTTCATGCAGGGAGCCGGCGCGCTGCTCTTCATCCTCGCCACCGGCAAATTCTTCGAGCGCCGTCGCCTCAACGAGAACTGAAGCAGAGGCGCGTAAAGCGCAGACCACCCGAGACAGAGCCGGACGAAGATACACAAGAATAAGGCGGTGGGTCGAGAATCGGGATTCTGACTCACCGCCTTATCAGCATTCAGTCGGGGAAGGGCAACGTCGGGGCGCTGGTGCCACCGGTAATGGCCTTCCAGACCATTATATTTTCAGTCTGGCAAAACTTACTTGCTCTCGGGAGCCTCAACGCCGGCGATTTCCGGATCAATGAGAATGCGGCCGCAGTATTCGCAGACGATGATTTTCTTGTGCATCTTGATTTCGAGCTGCTTCTGCGGGGGGATGCGGTTGAAGCAGCCGCCGCAGGCGTTGCGCTGGATGTAGACAACACCCAGACCGTTGCGGGCATTTTTGCGGATGCGCTTGAAGGCATTGAGCGTATAGGCGTCGATTTTCGGCTCGAGCTCCTTGGCCTGCTGACGGAGGCGCTCCTCGTCCTGACGGGTTTCGGAAACAATCTCCTCGAGTTCGGCACGCTTTTCGGCGAGCACGTGCTCGGTGTCCTGAATGCTCTCTTCGGTAGCCTTGATTTCAGACGTCTTGTTCTCGATCTGGCGCGAATAGTCGTTGACGTGTTTCTCGCCAAGCTCGATTTCGAGGGTCTGGAACTCCACTTCCTTGGTAAGAAGGTCGAACTCGCGGTTATTACGCACGTTGTCGAGCTGCTCCTTATAGGTAGCGATTTTGCTCTGCGAATCAGCGATTTTCTGGCGCTCCTTCACGAGTTTGTCGTTGAGGGCGGCGATTTCGGCCTTGTAGTTTTCGATACGGGTGTGCAGGCCGGCCAGATTGTCTTCAAGATCCTTCACTTCGAGAGGCAGCTCACCACGGATGGTTTTGATGCGGTCGATTTCGGTAAGGATTGTCTGAAGCTCGTAGAGCGATTTCAGGCGGCTCTCAACCGAGAGTGCTTCGGTTTTGGTGTTTTCGGTAGCCATTATTTAAATAAAAAACTGAAATGTTCGTGGGGACAATATTCCGGCCGATGCCGGAAGGGTCAATCACAGACAAGCCACGGGGTTGTGGCAGGCCTGCGATTTTGCGACTGCAAAGTTAGGAAATTTTTCTGTTAAAATTTCCAAAAAAATCTGCGTAGCGCATTGCTCCGTCTCATAATGACCGGCATCGACAAGCAGAATGCGGTCGGCATGGTCGAGCATCTGGTTGTGCTTGCAGTCGGCAGTGACGTAGACCTGCGCACCGTCGGCAATAGCCTCGGGCACAAACTCACCGGCGGCACCTCCGCAAAGAGCCACGCGACTGATGGCCGCGTCGGGCACCGGCAGACTGTAGCGGAGGGCAACAGATCCGAAAACCTCCTTAACGAACTGAAGGAATCGCATCGGCTCCATCGTCTGAGGGAGGTTGCCTACCGCGCCCAGACCCTCCTGCGCACCCGGGCGGGAGGGCACGAGCACCTTCACGTCGGTGAGGCCGAGCATACGGGCCATACGGCGCGAGATACCGCCTACGGCAGCATCCATAGCCGTATGCGAAGAATATATGCAGATACCGGCTTGAATGGCCTTGGCAAGGACCACCTCCGGACGATTGCGGCCGGCCACGCACTTCACTCCGTGAAACAGCAGCGGATGGTGGGTAACGACGAGATTACAGCCACTGGCCACAGCCTCGTCGATCACGTCGGCGGTGGCATCGACGCAGAGCAGCGCTCCGGAGGCCTCGACACTGACATCGCCAACCTGCAGCCCAGAATTGTCGTAGCTCTCCTGCAGATGCAGGGGAGCTACGCATTCTATCGCCTCGATAACTTCTTTTATCTTCGGCATATCGTATTATTTTTCTTCCTTGGGAGCGAGGGCGAGCTGGAGTTCGTCGAGCTGCTTCTGGTCGAGTGCGGCAGGCGCTTCGAGCATCACGTCGCGGCCGGAATTGTTCTTCGGGAAAGCGATGCAGTCGCGGATGCTGTCGAGACCGGCGAAGAGCGAGACCCAACGGTCGAGACCATAGGCGAGACCTCCGTGAGGGGGTGCGCCATACTTGAAGGCGTTCATAAGGAAGCCGAACTGCTCCTGGGCCTTTTCGGGGGTGAAACCGAGAATCTCGAACATCTTTGCCTGAAGCGCGGCATCGTGGATACGGATTGAACCGCCTCCGACCTCTACACCGTTGACAACCATATCGTAGGCATCGGCGCGGACATCCTCCGGACGGCTGTCGAGCAGTGGAATATCCTCTTCCTTAGGATGAGTGAACGGATGATGCATAGCCATAAGGCGCTGCTCCTCGTCGCTCCATTCGAACATCGGGAAGTCGACTACCCAGAGACATGCGAACTTGTTCTTGTCGCGCAGGCCAAGGCGGTTGCCCATTTCGAGACGCAGTTCGCAGAGCTGCTTGCGCGTCTTCATGGCGTCGTCGCCACTGAGAATGAGGATGAGGTCGCCCGGTTCGGCGCCGAAGGCCTCCTTCATCTTCTGGAGCGTTTCCTGAGTGTAGAATTTGTCGACCGACGACTTGACGGTTCCGTCGGGCTCGATGCGGGCGTAGACCATCCCCTTGGCGCCGATCTGCGGACGCTTCACGAACTCCGTGAGCTGATCAATCTGCTTGCGGGTATAGTTTGCAGCCCCCTTGGCGCAGATGCCGCCGATATATGCGGCGTTGTCGAACACACTGAAACCGGAGCCCTTGAGGATATCCATCAGTTCGACGAACTCCATACCGAAACGGAGGTCGGGCTTGTCGGAACCGTAGTATTTCATCGCGTCGGCCCAGGGCATACGCTGGAACGATTCGGTAAGTTCTACGCCGCGGAGCTCCTTGAAAAGATGCTTTGCCATCCCCTCGAAAAGCTCGATGATGTCGTTCTGCTCCACGAAACTCATCTCGCAGTCGATTTGGGTGAACTCCGGCTGACGGTCGGCGCGGAGGTCTTCGTCGCGGAAACATTTCACAATCTGGAAATAGCGGTCCATACCCGACACCATCAGCAGCTGCTTGAGAGTCTGAGGCGACTGGGGCAGAGCATAGAAGCAACCGGGATTCATACGCGAGGGAACCACGAAATCGCGGGCACCCTCCGGAGTGGAGCCGACGAGCATCGGAGTCTCGATTTCAAGGAAACCCTTCGAATCGAGATAGCGGCGCACCTCCATGGTCATGCGGTGACGCAGTTCAAGATTGCGGCGCACGGGTGTACGGCGCAGATCGAGGTAGCGGAATTTCATACGGAGATCGTCGCCGCCGTCGGTATCGTCCTCGATGGTGAAGGGTGGAACTTCCGACGGATTGAGCACGCGGAGCTCCGAGGCGATAATCTCGATATCGCCGGTGGGAAGGTGAGGATTTTTGCTTGTGCGTTCAGCCACACGGCCTTTCACCTCCACCACATATTCGCGGCCGAGATGACTTGCAACATCGCAGAGCGATGCGTCGGTATCATTGTCGAATACAATCTGAGTGATTCCATATCGGTCGCGGAGGTCGACGAAAGTCATGCCGCCCATTCTGCGCACGCGCTGCACCCAGCCGGCCAGCGTGACGCTCTTTCCCGCATCGGCGAGACGCAGCTCGCCGCAAGTGTTGGTTCTATACATAGCTTGATATATGAAAAGCTTTATTAAATTTTCTGAAAGCAAGGGTTACGGCACTGAGGAATCGATGCATTTCATCTCTCCCTCGTTCCGTATGCAAATTTAGCAAACATTTCGGAATTGGCCCTCATTCCCACCCATTTTCCCACGAATTGGAGGTTTAGGCCGACCATACAAAGAGTCTGAAAGCCTGGCGTCAGGGGAAATATGTTTTATAACACGGAAAATGCATCGGCCGTTAGATGGGAAATGGCTATATTTGCAGAAAGGGAGGACAGCCGGGCGCACAGGCCCGATGCTTCCCGTTAATATCACAACTTTCAGGCAAATAGAAAGCCATTTCAGAAAATATGGAGCAGCAGAAAATCATAGAGTGCGTACCTAACTTCAGCGAGGGGCGCGACAAGGAGAAAATCCAGGCAATTGTAAACGCTATAGAAAGCGTCGAGGGGATAACGATGCTCGACGTGGACCCCGGCGAGGCAACCAACCGCACAGTGGTTACATTTGTCGGAGCGCCTGAGGCAGTGGTGGAGGCAGCATTCCGCGGTGTAAAAAAAGCCGCCGAGGTAATCGACATGAGCCAGCACCATGGCGCCCACCCGCGTATCGGTGCGACAGACGTTCTGCCGCTCGTGCCCGTGGCCGGCGTGACGCTCGAAGAGTGCGCCAAGATGGCCCGGCAGCTCGGCCGCCGCATAGCCGAGGAGCTACGTATCCCGGTTTATTGCTATGAGGCGGCGGCTTTCACGCCTGAGCGCAAGAACCTTGCCGTATGCCGCAAAGGTGAATACGAGGCCCTTGCCGCACGCGCCGACGCCACCGGCGAGGCACCTGACTTCGGCGCCCGTCCCTTCGACGACGAGATGGCTCGCTCGGGTGCCACGGTTGTCGGTGCCCGCGACTTCCTTATCGCCGTGAACTATAACCTGAACACCACCTCGACCCGACGTGCCAACGCCATTGCATTCGACGTGCGCGAGAAAGGACGCCCCAAACGCACCGGACCGCTCGTGACCGACAAGCCAGAAATCGGTCCCGACGGGAAGCCCGTGATGATTCCCGGCACACTCAAAGGCACCAAGGCCATCGGCTGGTATATCCCCGAATACGGCATCGCGCAGGTGAGCATGAACATAACCGACATTAACGCCACCCCGCTCCACGCGGCCTTCGACGAAGTGAGCCGCGCGGCCGCCGCACGCGGCGTGAGAGTGACCGGCGCCGAAATCGTGGGACTCGTGCCCCGACGCACGCTCATCGAGGCCGGCAAGCACTACCTGCGGCTTCAGCAGCGTTCCGCCGGCATCCCCGACGACGAGATAATCCGCACGGCCATCATCTCGATGGGGCTGTCGGAACTGAAGCCTTTCGACGTAAACGAAAAGATAATCGAGAACCGCATATCCAAGCCGGACACCGACGCCCTGACGGCCATGACTTGCCGCCGCTTCGCCTACGAGACCGCGAGCGAATCGCCCGCACCCGGCGGCGGTTCAATATCCGCCTATATGGGCGCCCTGGGGGCCGCCCTCGCCACGATGGTGGCCAACCTCTCGGCCCACAAACCCGGCTGGGACGCCCGCTGGGAGGAATTCTCGGAAGTGGCCGAAAAGGGGCAAAAACTCACCGACCGCCTGCTGGCACTCGTCGACGAAGACACGGCCGCATTCAACCGGGTGATGGACGCCTTCAAACTCCCCAAAGGCACTCCGGAGGAGAAGGCCGCGCGCACCGAGGCAATCCAGCAGGCCACATTCTACGCCGCCGAAGTGCCCCTGCACACTATGGAGGCTGCCTCCGAGGCCTTCCCCCTGCTTATGCAGATGGCCCGCACGGGCAACCCCGCCTCGGCAAGCGACGCCGGAGTAGGTGCCCTCGCCGCCCGCAGCGCCATACTCGGAGCCGAGCTGAACGTGCGCATCAATGCCGCATCGCTCACCGACCGCAGTCAGGCCGACAAGCTTATTGAGAAAGCGAAAAAACTGGCGGCCGAGGCTTGCGCCGCCGAAAAAGAGATACTCGCCGAAGTAGAATCGAAACTTTAACCTTTCATATGACACTCCAGGAATTTCAGGACGACCTCCGCACAGGCATCCCCGCCCAGCTTCCGCCCGACCCCGTATACGACCCTGACGTGAACCACGCTCCGCGCCGCAAAGACATTCTCACAAAGAAAGAGAAGGAACTCGCCCTGCGCAACGCCTTGCGCTATTTCCCCGCCGAGCTCCACAGCCGTCTCGCGCCCGAATTCGCCGACGAGCTGAAGCGCTACGGACGCATATATATGTATCGCTACCGTCCGCAGTATCCGATGTACGCCCGACCAATCGACCAGTATCCGGCCCGGTCGCGCAAGGCCGCGGCCATCATGATGATGATACAGAACAATCTGGACCCGCGCGTAGCCCAGCATCCCCACGAACTCATAACCTACGGGGGCAACGGCGCCGTGTTTCAGAACTGGGCGCAGTACCGCCTGGCAATGAAATACCTCTCGGAGATGACCGACGAGCAGACGCTCGTGATGTACTCCGGCCACCCGCTGGGACTCTTCCCCTCGTCGACATCGGCGCCGCGGGTTGTGGTGACCAACGGAATGGTGATACCCAACCACTCCAAGCCCGACGACTGGGAGCGACTGAACGCCCTCGGCGTGAGCCAGTATGGGCAGATGACAGCCGGATCGTATATGTACATCGGTCCGCAGGGAATCGTGCACGGCACAACGATAACCGTTCTCAACGCGGCCCGGCGCCAGCGCGCAGCCGGATTCGGCAACGACCGCGGACTGCTGTTCGTAACCGCCGGACTTGGCGGCATGTCGGGCGCGCAACCCAAGGCCGCCAACATAGCCGGAGTGGTGAGCATAACCGCTGAAATCAACCCCAAGGCCGTGGCCAAGCGCCACGAGCAGGGATGGGTCGACGAAGTACACACCGACCTCGACGCCGTAATCGACCGCGCCGAGCGCGCCGTAGAGGCAAACGAAACCATTTCGCTGGCATATCTCGGCAACATCGTAGACCTATGGGAACGACTGGCCGAGCGCAACGTCCATGTAGACCTCGGGAGCGACCAGACCTCGCTCCACAACCCTTGGGCCGGAGGCTACTACCCCGCCGGATTAAGCTACGAGGAGTCGCAGGCCATGATGGCCGACAATCCCGAAGCCTTCCGCGAGGCCGTGCAGAGCTCCCTGCGCCGCCAGGTTGCCGCCATCAACCGCCTGGCAGCCGACGGAATGTATTTCTTCGACTACGGCAACGCCTTCCTGCTCGAAGCATCGCGCGCCGGAGCCGACGTCGGTGCCACCGACGGTAGCGAAGGATTCCGCTATCCATCGTATGTGCAGGACATCATGGGCCCGCTCTTCTTCGACTACGGATTCGGTCCATTCCGCTGGGTTTGCAGCTCGGGCGACCCCGCCGACCTTGCCGCCACCGACCGCATAGCTGCGCGCGTGCTCCGCGAGATGCTCGAGGAATGCCCCGACGAAATCCACGGCCAGCTGGCCGACAACCTCCACTGGATTGAGAAAGCCGCCGAAAACCACCTCGTGGTAGGCTCGCAGGCCCGCATCCTCTACGCCGATGCCGAAGGCCGCGCACGCATAGCCCGCGCATTCAACGACGCCATCCGAACGGGCGAAATCACAGCCCCGGTAGTGCTCGGCCGTGACCACCACGACGTATCCGGCACCGACTCCCCCTACCGCGAGACATCGAACATCTACGACGGGTCGAACCTCTGCGCCGACATGGCCGTACAGAACGTGATAGGCGACTCGTTCCGGGGCGCCACATGGGTATCACTCCACAACGGAGGCGGCGTAGGCTGGGGCGAAGTAATCAACGGGGGATTCGGCATGGTGATTGACGGCTCGGCCGACAGCGCCACCGCCATAGACCGCATGCTGCTATGGGACGTGACCAACGGCATAGCCCGCCGCAGCTGGGCCCGCAACAAGGGCGCCGTGAACGCCATCCGCCGCGAGATGGAGCGCACCCCTACCCTGTGCGTAACCCTTCCCAACATGGCCGACGAGCAGGCAATCGCCGATGCCATGAATATTTTCCACTAATACAAACACACTTAAACCATCCATATGGAAGTCCATCATATCAGCCCCGACTGGCTCGAAATCGACCGCGTGGCTCAAATCATCGACAACGACATGAAGCTCGCCCTGAGCGAAGAATCCGCCCGACGCATAGCGCGCTGCCGCGAATATCTCGACAACAAAATGGCGACGCAAAAAGAGCCCATCTACGGCGTATCGACCGGATTCGGGTCGCTCTGCAACATCTCTATCGACCCCGACCAGCTGGCCACACTCCAGAAAAATCTGGTGATGAGCCATTCGTGCAGTATCGGCGAGAAAGTCGACCCGGAGATTGTAAGGCTTATGATGCTTCTGAAAATCCAATCGCTCAGCTACGGACATTCGGGCGTGCAGACCGCCACGGTGGAGCGCCTGATTGAGATGTTCAACCGCCACATCACCCCGGTAGTGCGCCGGCTGGGCTCGCTGGGAGCCTCGGGCGACCTCGCACCGCTTGCCAACCTCTCACTCCCCCTGCTCGGGCTGGGCGAGGTAGACTACGAAGGGCAGACAATCTCCGGCGCCGAACTGCTGCGACGCACCGGATGGGAACCGATAACCCTGCAGAGCAAAGAGGGACTGGCACTGCTCAACGGCACCCAATTCATGTCGGCCCACGGCGTATGGGCCATAATCCGCGCACGCCGCATCATGGTGTGGGCCGATAAAATCGGCGCACTCTCGCTCGACGCCTTCGACGGACGCATCGAGCCCTTCCTGCCACAAATCCAGGCCGTCCGGCCCCACCCCGGACAGAAATCGACGGCCGACGCCGTGCGCTACTTCCTCGAAGGGAGCGAATTGCAGAAACAGCCGAAAATACATGTGCAGGATCCCTACTCCTTCCGCTGCATACCGCAGGTTCACGGCGCCTCGAAAGATACTCTCGAATTTGCCGCACGCGCGCTGGAGACGGAAATCAACTCCGTGACCGACAATCCGACCGTTTTCCCCGAGGAAGACCTGGTGGTATCCGCCGGCAACTTCCACGGCCAGCCCATCGCCCTGCCGATGGACCACCTCGCCGTGGCCCTCGCCGAAATCGCCGACATCTCGGAGCGGCGCACCTTCAAACTCATATCGGGAGTGCGCGGACTACCATCCTTCCTCGTGGCCAAACCGGGTCTGAACAGCGGCTTCATGATTCCGCAATACGCCGCTGCCTCCATCGTAAACCGCAACCGCGCCCTGTGCTGGCCCACGTCGTCCGACAGCATCCCCTCCTCGCAGGGACAGGAAGACCACGTGTCGATGGGCGCCAATTCAGCCACGAAACTCTGCGAGATAGCCGACAATACCTACCGGGTGCTGGCCATCGAACTTCTGAACGCTGCCCAGGCACTCCACTTCCGCCGACCGCTCCACACATCGCCATTGCTTGAGAAAATGGTAGCCGAGCTGAGGCTTACAGTACCATTCGTCGACACCGACACAGTAATGTATCCGCTTATCGACGCCACCACCGAATTCATCAAGACCACTATGCCCTGACCGGCAGGGAAACGAAATAAACTTCAGCCCTCCATGAGAAGACTATTCATAAACATCGGCGTGCTCGCGGGCGCCGACCAGCGCACATCGGCCCGACGCGGCGCGGAAATGAACGTTTTCAAAACTATCGAGTCGGCATGGCTGCTCACCGACGGCGACACCATAGCCGCGTGCGGCGAGATGGCCACACTCGGCGAAATGCCCGAGAACGCCGAAATCATCGACCTCGACGGCCGCTGGGTGTTCCCTTCATTCTGCGACTCGCACACACATATAATATATGCAGGCGAGCGCTCCGGCGAGTTTCTCGACAAAATCAACGGTCTGAGCTATGAGGAAATTGCACGGCGCGGCGGCGGAATCCTGAACTCCGCCGACCTGCTGGCCGCCACCCCCGAGGAGGAACTCTACCGACAGGCAATGGAACGCATTGACGAGGTAATATCCAAAGGGACCGGAGCCATCGAGATAAAGAGCGGCTATGGCCTGATCACCGAGAGCGAGCTGAAGATGCTGCGCGTGGCTCGCCGCATAAAGGAGACCGTCCCGCTGGAGGTGAAGACAACTTTTCTCGGCGCCCATGCCGTAGGGCGAGCCTACGCGGGGCGCCAGAGCGACTACGTCGAGATGCTCTGCCGGGAAACCATCCCGGAGGTCGGGCGACAGCAACTGGCCGACTATGTGGACGTATTCTGCGACCGCGGATTCTTCACGCCCGACGAGACATCTCGCATCCTCGAAGCAGCCGGAGCCTACGGCATGCGGCCGAAAATCCATGCCAACGAGCTCGACATCTCCGGGGGTGTGCAGGTAGGAGTGGCACACGGCGCCCTTTCGGTCGACCATCTCGAGCGCATCGGCGAGGAAGAAATCCGTCTGCTCGCCCACAGCGGCACCATAGCCACCGCGCTGCCCGGCGCCTCCTTCTTCTTAGGTATGCCCTACGCGCGAACGCGCGAACTAATCAATGCCGGAGCTGCAGTAGCCCTTGCCTCCGACTACAATCCGGGCTCATCGCCCTCGGGCGATATGCGGTTTGTGGCATCGCTGGGGTCGATACGCATGCGTCTTACGCCGGAACAATCGCTCAACGCCACTACAATCAACGGCGCAGCCGCAATGGGCGTGGCCGAGCGTTGCGGAACCATAGCGGCGGGGAAAAACGCCAGTTTCTTCATTACGCGCCCCCTCCCCTCTCTGCAATATCTTCTCTACGCCTATACTACGCCACTGATCACCGACATCTACCTGCGCGGCAATCGGATCAAATCAAAGTAAACCAATTGACCGACCCCCGCTGACGTAAAAGTGGCAAAATCGACAATTTTCGAGCAATTTGCGCCAAAACCATCACATTTTTTATAAACAGTAGCTTCATTCTCGCATTTTTTTTCTAATTTTGCAAGCCGAATACTCAAGGTAAAAACGAGTGCCCCAAGTGATATTGCCTCAATCATTACTGGTCCACAGGCACTTGAATATCGGATCTCTCTTCACGCTATATCCGTGGCCAAGGCCGACGGGTATAATCCGGACATTCCGAACGTATATAGCCAACTCATAAAATACCGCTGCAGGCCACCATCGGCCACAACTACAGCTAACGTCTGACTATCAGGCATTTTCAACCCATAGCATGAAGTTACTACAAGCAAAACTCGCGCAGTACACCGCTCCGCAACAGGCCATGGCCGCAGGAGTCTATCCCTATTTCCGCGAAATTTCCTCAGAGCAGGAACCCGAAGTGCTTATCGACGGCAAGAAGGTGCTGATGTTCGGCTCAAATTGCTATTCCGGCCTCGTGGCCGATCCCCGCATCAAAGAAGCCGCCATCGAAGCAACCAAGAAATACGGTACCGGCTGCGCCGGATCCCCGTTCCTCAACGGAACTCTCGACATCCACAAGCAGCTCGAACGCCGCATAGCTGAATATATCGGCAAAGAAGACGTTATGATATACTCCACCGGCTTCGAGGTGAACCTCGGGGTGGTTTCGTGTCTCACCGGCCGTGAGGACTACATCCTCTGGGACGAGCAGGATCACGCCTCGATTATCGAAGGCCGCCGTCTGAGCTTCTCCACCGCCCTGAAGTACAAACACAACGACATGGCGTCGCTTGAGAAGCAGCTCCAGAAGTGCGACCCCGACAAGGTGAAGCTCATCGTTACCGACAGCGTGTTCTCGATGGAAGGCGACGTGGCCAACGTGCCTGAGATCGTGAAGCTTGCAAAAAAATACAACGCATCCGTAATGGTCGACGAAGCCCACGGCATCGGCGTATTCGGCAAAGGCGGCCGCGGAGTCTGCAACCACTTCGGCGTGACCGACGACGTAGACCTGGTAATGGGAACTTTCTCGAAATCGTTCGCATCGCTCGGCGGCTTCATCGCCACCGACAAGGAGATTACCACCTTCCTGCGCCACCACTCCCGCTCCTACATCTTCACCGCCTCGATTACCCCCGCATCGACTGCAGCTGCCCTGAAGGCCATCGACATAATGGAATCGGAACCCGAACGCCAGGAGCATCTTTGGGAAATCACAAACTTCGCCCTTGACGGATTCCGCAACATGGGCTGCGAAATCGGCAACACTTCCACTCCGATTATCCCGCTGTTCATCCGCGACGACTACAAAACATACCATGTGGTGCGCGACCTCTTCGACGAGGGCCTCTTCGTGAATCCTGTAGTTTCGCCCGCCGTTGCTCCGCAGGATACCCTGATACGTTTCAGCCTGATGGCCACCCACTCCAAGGCTCAGGTGGAATACGCTCTCGACAAGATCCAGAAGGTATTCCGCAAGTACGAGCTCATCCCCTGACTGGAGGATACGCCCGATTGCCGGAACCACACTTCTCTCAAACCATACTGACATGCCTCTCAAAACCATACTCAGCGCAACGATGCCATATGCGGCAATCGTTGCGCTTGCATTTTCTGCCGCTCCCGCAGTAAAAGCCGACAACGGAGTGAGGGTGATAGACTATTGCCCGGCTCCGACCCAGTTTGCCAATCTTGAAATCGCCACCGACCCGTCGGCTGCCGCCGCTCCATTAAAAGGTGCGACTGACGACACTACCGAAGGTGTGACTACGCTCGGCAGTTTCGGAGGGTACGTAGTGCTTGCGTTCGACAAGCCTGTGCTCAACCATCCGAAGCACCGCTACGGCGTGGATTTCATAATCGGGGGAAACGCTCTCTCGAGCGGTAGCGGAGAGAGCTGCGAGCCGGCCGCAGTGCAGGTTATGGCCGATACCAACGGCAATGGAATTCCCGACGACGGCCCTTGGCTGGAGCTTGCCGGAAGCGAGTATTATATGCCGACATCCCAACGGGGATTCTCGGTGACTTACACTAATCCCTGCTATAACACCGCCCATCAGGTATGGTGGCAAGCGTCGGACGGCTCGACCGGAGCCGTGTTGCCGACATCCTACCGCAGCAACGTGCTTTATCCGGACCCTTATCTTCTTCCCGATTATCCGGAAGCGGCCGGTTTTACACTGACCGTGGCCCCGGATGCAGAATCCATGACATTCACCGGCACACGCATACGCGGTTATTACGACCTGCATAACCCGCAGGCAGTAAAGATGTTCCACACACCGGCTTTCGGATATGCCGACATGCGCGCGGTGCCGGCAGGTCTGACTCCCGCCGCACCCCATAATCCCTATTTCGCCGACTCCAACGGGGAGCCCGTCGACGGATTCGACATCTCTTGGGCAGTCGACGCCGACGGCAACCATGTGGAGCTGGACCATATCGACTTCATCCGCATCTACACCGCCGGACTGCAGAACGGCGGATGGACCGGAGAATGGTCGTCGGAGATAAGCGGGGTGATGCTGACGGAGCCGGATGATACTTATGAGCCGACCGACATCTATATGCACTACCTCGGCGGGGGCGCCCAGCGCATTGCAGTGGGGGCAAGCTCGTCCTTCACCGGACTACTCTTCAAAAACGGCATACCTCAGAGCGGTGGCAACCCCGCCTTCACCCTCGGAAATTCCGACCTTGCCGCCCTGAGTAAGGATGGCAACGTAACGCCCAAGACAACCGGGAAAACCACACTAAGCTACAGCCAGACCGACGGCGTCGATCCATATACGGTCGATCTGTGGTTCACAAAGCTCACCGGAGTGGTATTCGTCGATGAATCAGACAAGACCTCGGCGGCAGCCAAAGCCGAATGCCGTCTGGGTACCATTCTGTGGCTCAACCCCATGAGCATCGACAATAGTGAAGAAATCTTTGCGGGCGAAAGCGGCAACCGCTACCAGTTCGATACCTACAGATGGTATGTGAGCAATCCGGCAGTCGGCACGGTGGATGCCTATGGCACTTTCACCCCGTCGGCAACGGGGACAACCGTAGTGACAGCCGAATCAAAGACCGACCCCTCGCTTTACGCCGAAATACAGATAACAGTTAAAGAACCGGCCAAACTGCAGCAGACTAAAAAGACGCTCGCAATTACCCGCGAACAACCGGCCGGAGCACTCGCCACACGTCAGATCTGGATGAGCGCCGATAAATCTCTTCCGCTACTTACCGGCGTCGAAACCGATTCAAAATACCCCTACTTCCGCGTGGAGCACAACCGTCTTGTCTACGATTGCGCGGAGGCCACAGAGTCGTTTGCCACGACTATCAGCCTGACGGCCGACTATCGCGGCACGAAAGCACAATATCCAATTGAGGTGACATACGACGCCATGAGCGGCATCGCCGACATCGAAGCCGATGCTCTGCGTCTATTCCCCGCCGACGTATATGATACCTGCGGGCGTCATATCGCCACTGCCGAGTCGATGCGACATCTCGAATCCCTTACAAACGGCCTCTACATCGTGCGCTACGCCTCAGGCCTGACAGAAAAGCACCGCATCGCCCACTGAAAAGAGCCTATTCTCTTGTCAACACATCCACAATATGCTCCTTAGTCATCTCCGGGGCAGACACGCCAAACCATAGGCCACGCGCGTTTTCAAGCCCGAGCACAGAGGCCCGACGTTTCATCTCCTCCACGAAAGCGTCGGTAAAAATTTCAGTCAGAGGTTCTGCCACAGGCTCACCTACTACCGGATGCAGAAAGAGATATCCATCGAAGTTGTCGGCGAAGCTTCCAGTCGCAACCTTATATTTGATTTCGTAGATTCCGTCGAACGGTTCGGCTCCGAACGGCGACCCAGCGAGTGCGAAACCGACAGGTCGGTTTCCGACAGCCTCAAATGCCTTGTCGAATATCCCACCCCTGAGCGGACGCTTATTCCTGCCGGCATTATCGCCCGACAGACCATGCTGAAATACGGTGAATACATTCGATGCCCCGAGCCGGTCGGCAAGCTGGGCAGCCGCTGTCTTTTCCGAGGGGCGGCCGCTTGCGGCGGAGGCAAAGCCTGCCTGATTGGATTTATAGGCATGACCACACCCGACGAGAAACAGATTGCCGCGGGCATCATCGGAGGCCGCAAGAGTCCGTTCGATAACATCGGCCATATGCGTGTTTCTGTCCTCTGCTTCGCGAGTGTTCCCCTCGGTCAATCCGGAATACGGTATCTGATAGTCGGCCAGAATTACCTTGACTTTCTTATCTGCCGGCAACCTCCGGTTGAGCGCCCACAACTGACATATGAACTCGAATTCACCCCTGTCCCACCATCCGTTAAGTTGCTCCTCACGGAAAATTCCGAGTAAAGTATCCTTTTGCAGCAAGTCGGAAGCCATAAAGCTGTCCATCTTCGGCTGGCACCATGACGGTAATTCCATAAAGATATGGCCTACTTTGTCGGGAAACTCCGGAAGCGCAATAAGACGCTTGAGCATATCCCATGAAACCTTACGCCTGTGGAACTCTCCATTTATAACAAGCCTGTGAGACTCAAGCATGTCGAGCAGAAAATGCTCCGGAGACGAGGTCAAGTTCAGTAGGAATTCAACAAAAGGGACCTCCGACTGCGGTAAGGCCTCAATCCGGGCGATACGCGGAAGATTCGCATGATGGTAGGGCAATTGCTTTAGAAGCGTCTCGTGCGCCTGTTCCAGACTGTCCGCCATACCCTGACCCCCGTTTACCCATCGCCCATGCTCTATCCAGCAATAATTCAGAAATACCAAATCTTCCCCCTCAGTATGGGTGATTATTGCCGCCACGGAGTCGCGGTAGACCACTATACGGTCAATCGTCTCATTAGCGATGTAGGAGCGCATATCGGAATCCACCACCTCATCGGCTGCATTAGCGTCGAAATTAAATTTAGAGGTAGAAATGTCGTGCCATAGCCTTTGCTTGCCGGTGGAACGCACCCAAGCCCGCGAAAGATAATAATTCAAAGGCGATGAAAGATTGATTGAATCGAGTTGAAAATTACCGACTTGCGTTGAAATCGTGTCGACGGCAAAATCACTGCGCACACCGGCCAAAGACGCGAGCGAGCAGCCCATTGCCATTAAGGAGAGGAATAGCTTATTCATAAGTAGTTGTTTCAGCTGGATTTATATCAGCGTCGGGAGAAGCGGAGGGTGGATTTCAGGAGCGGGAAATTGAAGGAGAGCAACGAAGGCGCCGCGAAATCTGCCGACATCTCGGTACCGGTCGGGAGCATTGCGGAATCGAACCACTGGAGGGCGTAATGGTTCTCGAAGCCGGTGGCAAACATACGGCCTTTCACCATTCCGGATGACCAGTATTTTCCATAGATACGGGCTCCCCCCAGATAAATAATATCGTATAAAGCGTTGGCATCCGTGGCACCGGCCGGACGCTCCGCTCCGCTGGGTCCAGGCTCCGAAGCACTCGAGGGACAACCACACCAGGAGGTATGGCGGTGAGGCACAACCGCCAGCCGGTAAGCGCCTCCGGGTTCGGCAAGCCGGGCATTCGTGTCGCGGTCCAGAAACTCCCAGATTCCTTCCACTCCGCGTGACTCGGCCGTATACGCCGTAATATCTTCGACTGGCCATCCGCTCCCGAGTGGGACCGACCGCGACGGCTCGCTCCAGACCTCGACATAACGTACATCGACACTCCGGTTGCCACCTATGGAAGCCGACGCCAGAGGGGTGTCATAAGGGAATCCGGCCGCTGTGAGCAGAAATTCAGAGCCTACAGCAACCAGCACTTTATAATCTCCGTAGGCCACGCGCAGACCGTTGAAGCCTTTATATGTCTCGACGCCATTAAAAAGCTGCCGGTCGGCAACCGGAAACCGCCGACCCTCCGCACTGACGGAATCGACAACCACACGCAGATACGGGCGGCTGAATGTGGCATCGTACGGTTCCGTGCCGCAGAGCAGACGAACGGCCATACGTTCGCGCCCCTCCGTGTCGAGCAAAGTGATTCCCCACCAGGCATCGTCGTCGCCCATACGTTGGGGTCCATGCTTCACAGCTCCTACGACATCTATCCGGAAACTGCTGTTGGGTGCGAAAAGCGAAACCTCGCGCACGGAGTCGGCGCGAAGAGTGAACGGTTGTTCATCAACCATACGCCGGTCGTTCGGGATATGCTCGGCGTAGACCGACGATACGGGCAAAGCCGAAGCAATCGACAAGGCGATTGCCATCGGCAACTTTCTGCCAAAAACGTAATTGAGAGAGTGGCCACCCATAAGTCAAAACGATTGGTCAGATTTACCGGCACTGCATATGGCGGAGTAGTCCCGGGCCACAACGTCGACAAATTCGTCGGATGGCATATCATAGGGAAGCCAGCGGATTGGAATTCCTCGGCGCTCCATGCCCCGAAACCACGTCATCTGCCGTTTGGCGAACTGATGAATGGCCGTTTCGAGCGAACAGAACATTTCCTGTTCCGAAATATCTCCGACAACATACTGAGTGACATATTTGTATTCCAGACCGTAATACATAAGATCTTCAGCGCTGACTCCCGAGGCGAGCAACGCCCTTACCTCGTCGGCCATGCCGGCGTCGAGACGGGCATGCAGACGCGACGTTATCCGGCTACGCCGCACATCGCGCGGCACGTCGATACCGACCACGAGAGCAGGGCGTGGCGTAGGAGCGTCGACCAGACGCGACTCCTCGGGATGCTCGGCATAATATGTCTGAATCTCAATAGCGCGAATCGCCCGCTTCGGAGTATCCACATCCGTAATATTATGCAGCGTCTTCATCCGGCTGAGCATTCCGGTCAGTTCCTCAAGTGTCTTTCCTCGGAGGCTCTGCCGCAGCGAATCGTTCTGAGGCACCTCCGGGAGAGCCGTACCCTTAAGGAACGCCTCGACATACATTCCGGTGCCACCGCACAGCAGGGGGACACGCCCACGGCGACATATATCTGCATATGCCGCCGAGGCATCGCGAAGAAAGCCGTACAGATTATATTTCGTGCCCGCATCGGCAATGTCGATCAGATGATACGGAACATCGCCATACTCCTCGAGGTCCTTGCCGGTACCGAGCGTCATACCCCGGTAGACCTGGCGGGAGTCGCCGCTGATAATCTCCGCGCCGAGCCGACGCGCCAACGCCACGGCGCGTGCCGTCTTGCCAGAGGCTGTCGGGCCCACTACGGCAAGTACCGGAACGTCAAGGCAAACGGTGGAAGATGGATTGTTCATTAGCGTACAGCAGCGATATTGAGGATTTACGGGCCTACGTCAGCGAGCCGTAGATTTACGAAGAGAAGAAGGCCAGTGGAACCAGCGGGCCACGCGAAACCAGAACTTATCCTCGTTGTGATTGGCCACCCGCAGCCATGAATAATCGTTGAAATCAACATCCCAATTGCGCAACTCGCTCAATCGGAACGTGGGTTTGTAATGCTTTATCGGATACAGGCGGCGTCCGCGCTCATCGTAGGTTTTCCATGCCATGGCAATGCGGTATATTCTTTTGATTTCCGCGACAAAATCGCGGTCGAGAATACCCTCGGAAGCCATCTGGGTGAGATTTCCCCACGAAAGCCACTCTCCGCGCAACTTTGAATCGGCGATAACTTCCTCGTTGCCTACGAAAGCAAAATAATGGAAGATATTCTGGTAGGTAACGTTGTCGGGACTATCGTAAGCCAGCTTGATTTCCGCGTCGGGAATCCCGGTGGCCTGCTGGAAACAGCGTATGGCCTCGCCCATATTCTCTTTCTCATGATATGGAATCCGGACCACTACGGGAGTATCGAACCGCTTGACCCTGGCGCCGTTGGCAAACGTTCGGTCGGTCGGATAGAAATCCACAAGAATACGGTCGGCGCAGATTACGAGATAGCGGAGCGTAGTGGTACCGGGCTGCGCCACATAATGTCCCTCGTCGTTGCGGCAATAATAGACCCAGAGCGAATAGTAGCGTATTCCCAGATATATCAGGGAACAGACATACATGGCAAGCGGAAGCCACGCGAAGAAGAAAAGATCGGCGTGGTTAAGATTGGTGTTGACATAATGGCGGAGATAATACCACCAGTCGGCCACCGAGAGTACGAGCGAAAGGCCAAACAGCAGCTGGGTCTGATATCGCCATTCCTTGCGGTAGAGGTCGCCCACAAAACCATGTTCGATTACATTCCCGTAGCGCATTATGCATCGCTGACACGTCTCCGGCTCGCCGCGACGCAACAGGAAGCACAGCGTGACAAGACATGCCAGCGGCGATGTAATAAGAATTGACAGAAGCGGGGAAGCGGAAGTATATACCTGGCCTGTAAGCTCATGATACTCGCCGTCGCGCTCGTAGATCGAAAGAAGCACAAGTGCGATAGCGGTGACAAGAATCACCACAGACACCTGCCTGTTAAGGCGGGAGCACACAGGCACGGGACCGCGCCGGAAATACCTGCGGCACCACTCGAGAGCAAGATAAAGCAAGACGTTGATCGGGGCAAGCCACATGCGCGGAGTGACCGGAGCAAGCATGGTGAGCAGCGTCAGCATACCAACCGCGACGGCCCAGTTACGCCACAAGCCGTAGATTGCGGCACTCATACCCTGTCGACGTTCGTTTGACCTGAACATATGCAGAAAGAAATCTTCTGAAAATTTTCCTACCGGAAATATTAAAAATTGATTTTACCAGTTAATTAACTCAGAGATTGCGGCTGAAGAAATCCACCATGCGGCCATATACCATGGCACGCGCGTCGCATCCGTTGATTGAATGGTTCATGCCCGGGAAGAGCATCATATCGGCATATCTGTGAGCCTGCTGAAGCCGGCCGACAAACTCGATGGAGTTGGAGAGGTGCACGTTGTCGTCGGCGGTGCCGTGCATAATCAGCAACGGGCACGAGAGCGAAGCGGCGCGGTTTACGGGCGCCCCTTCGTCGTAGCCGTCGGCATTCTCGCCGGGAGTAAGCATGAACCGCTCGGCATAGACAGTATCGTAATACCGCCATGAAGTAACCGGAGCGATTGCCACGGCAGCGGCATAGGTGGATTCGGCGTCGGTAGCGCACATCAGCGTCTCATATCCGCCGTAGCTCCATCCGGCAATGCCGATGCGGGCCGGGTCGACAAACGGGAGCGAGGCCACATAGCGGGCGGCCGCGAGCTGGTCGACGGTCTCATAGCGTCCGAGCTGCTTGTAGACGATGCTGCGGAAATCGCGGCCACGGCCACCGGTGCCGCGCCCGTCGACACAAACAACCACGAATCCCTTTGTGGCGGCATAGTAGTCCCAGTCCATATGCCAACGGTCGGTAACCTCCTGCGAGCCCGGGCCGCTGTACTGCCACATGATTACAGGATAGCGCTTCCCGGCATTGAAACCTACAGGCTTGATCATATAGCCGTTGAGCATGGTGCCTCCGGCGTTGAAGGTGAAGAATTCCTTTTCGGGGAGCGAGGCGTAGGAGGAAGCGTATTTAGCGTTGTCCTCGAGCGTACGGACGGTCTTCCCCTTGGCGTTGAGGAGCGTATAGCGCGGAGCAGACTTTGCGGAGCTGTAGTTGACCACGGCATAGTTCATCGCGGGGGTAAACGTAGCCGACGCCCATCCACGGGTCTCGGTAAGTGCATCGGTTTTCTTTCCCTGGCGGTCGACCTTGTAGACCACGCGGCTGAGAGCCAGCTGAGAATCTGCGTCGACCGAACCGGCCGGTTCACTCTGGTAGTAGACGTTGCCCTGGGCATCGGTGCCGTAGTAGGCCGTCACGTCATAGCTACCCTGAGTTACCTGGCGGAGCTGCTGCCCTTCGTAGCTATAGCGGTAGAGATGGCGCCAGCCCGTACGCTCGGACATCAGCATGAAGCCGGTCGGCTCAAAAGCTATATCCTCGTAGGTGCTGCTGTCGAGCCATGCTTTCGACTCCTCGACGAGCACGGATTTCACCACCGTAGATTTCGGATTGGCGGCGTAGAGCTCCATGCGGTTCTGCGCGCGGTTGAGGGTGACGACCATCAGCCGCTCGGGCGTATCGCCGAAATGAATCCGGGGAATATATTCGATAGAAGAATCCCGGAATGGAATCTCCTTGATTTTACGTGTGTCCACATCGTAGCTGTGGAGGGTTACAACCGAATTAGGTTCGCCTGCCACAGGATATTTGTAGCTGAAGCTACCGGGGTAGAGAGCGTACTGGTCGGAAGGATTGCACCAGCCCTGATAAAGGGTGAAGGTAAATACGGGAACCGCCGTCTCGTCGTAGCGCAGATAGCATAGAGTACCGTTGTCGGGCGACCAGGCCATGGAGCAGGAGGTCGCGAACTCTTCCTCATACACCCTGTCGGGCACACCGTTGATTATGGCGTTGCGCTGCCCGTCGGTCGTAACCTGCACCTCCGTATCGTAGTCGAATTTGCGGAGATAGATATTGTTGTCAGCCACGAATGCCACCATCCTGCCGTCGGGCGACATGAGAGGCGACTGCTGGCGCGCATGCGACTTCGAAAGAGGGCGGAGAATGTTGCGTTTTATCTCAAAGACATAATATACCGCTGTAAACGAGCGGCGATATACCGGTTGAGAATCAGTCCAGACGATAAGCTTCGTACCATCGGCACTTATCGTAAAATCCTCGACCGACTTCACCGATGCCTCACGCGTATGGGTCGTGTCGAACACGGTGGCCATCTCCTTGCCGTCGGTCGTAGCATACTGCACGATTTTCGTACCGTCGGCCGACAGGCGCAGAAAAGATTCGCCGTCGGGCATGAAAGCCATGCGGCCCGGTGTGGCGGGAGCATTGTCGGGATAGACGTATCTGGCGATGTCGGCGGCATCGATTGCCGGAACCACAGCGGCCGTAGTGACAACGGGGCCGGCAAAAAGTGAAGCTGCGAAAACAGCCGTGCGGATATTTGTACCTAAAATATTCATATTCAGAGCAATGTTATTCAATATTACCGGTCGGAGAGAGCACAAACGCTGAAATGGAGGTAGAGGTGGCAACACCTTCCCTGGAAGGCCTATGCGGTCAGAACAGAAGCATCTGATCGGGATTGTCGGGAGTCTTCTTCCTTTCGGGCGCCTTATAGCCGAAATCCGTTTCGGCATCGCGGTCGGGAGCTCCTCCCTTGACTTCGGCAGGCGAAGCCACAAGCCAGTCGGTATCCTCCAGACTCTCGTCGATAGCCGATATGCTGACACGAGGCTGGCGGGAGGCGTCCTTCTGATTCGACTTTCTGGAATTGCCCTTGGGCGCCATAGCGGGAGCATTACCGAGACCGCTGCCGAGCTCACCGCCGGGCGTCTCCTCGGAAACCTCGGCATCGTTGTCGATTCCCTTGAACTTTTTCAGACGCTGAATCTCAGCACGAAGGCCGCTCTGACACTGGGCGTGCTCGTAAAGGTTGGTTTCGATTGTCTTGCGGAGGGAGTCGGTGAGCTCTTCCAGATGATGTATGGTGGCGTCCTTCTGTGCCAGAGCGTTTTTCTGCTCCCCGGTTTCGAGTTCGAGCTGGTGGAGACGCTCATTGGCCTTCTGAAGTTCTTCCTTTTTCTTTTTAACATAAATCTCATTGTTCTTGCGCGCGTCCTCCAGCTGGGAGAGCTGCACCTGCATCTGCTCCACGATAGCCAGATTCTCCATAGCCTGGGCAAGCTCAGCTTTCTGGCGCTCATATTCCGCGTTGACCTTGGTATTGTCGGCTTCGAGGTCGCGACAACGATTTTCAGCCGCCTCGAGAGCAGCCCTGGTAGTCCCGAGCTTGGAATTGAGGTCGGTAAGCATGGCATCGCCCATATCGTCTTTAACGCGCGATTCATCGAGGGCCTTTTCAAGGCTCTCGATACGGCCTTCACAATCGAGCCGGAGAGCTTTCTCCTTTGCGAGCGCATCGCAAAGGCGATCGGCCTCAGCCTCCGCTTTAGAGCGCGCGGTTTCGGCAGTCGCGAGATCGGCCTGACGTGAATCGGCGAGAGTGCGCGCCTCCACGGCCTGCTGACGGGCATCGTCGAGCGATGTATTGGCCGCCTCGAGAGCAGCGGTAAGCTCATTCACCTTCATTGCCAGCGCCTTGGCCGCCTCGAAATCAGCATCCGGAGCTTCCATGCCGAGCACGGAACTTACACGCAGCTTGTTGGCCATGCTCTTGTTTTCAAGCGACAGCTGTTCGTTTTCGGCCTCTGCCTTCTGGAGCTGCGCCTCAAGGTCGCGCACACGCTCTCCGAGCGCGCGCTTCTGGCGTTCGGCGCTCAGATGTTGCTTTTTCGTCTCGGCGCTTTCCTCCTCATCCTTCTGCACCTTGGCCCGGAGAGTAGACATCTGCGCCTGGAGCGAGCGCCGCTCGGCCTCCCAGCGGTCGTTCATTCGCGTGCGAGTCTCCGAAGCGACCTTCTCAAGATACCGCTTCATGGAGTCATCAAGCTGGCGGTAGAGGAATTCGCACTGGGCCTCGCGGTTCATCGAGTCGCGCAGAAACGCAGGAAGAGCCTCGTTGAACACCTTGACCACAGAATCGAAAATTTCCGAAGGGACAGCCTGCGACTCCGGGACGTCAGTGGGAACCGCCTCTGACTCAGCGGAGGAATCTGCATCATCCACCACGGTGTCGGGAGCCGAAGGATGGTATGGAGAATCCGCGGGGATGGCCTCGCTGCGGGCCTTCAGAGGCACGACAGTAGCATCGATACCTTCAAGTTCAGCTTCCTCTGTCTCCGGATCGGAGAATCCGAAAGCGCTCTTCAGGGATTTTATAAACGACATGCGAAAATTGTTTGCAAAAACTTATTCCTACAAATTTAGGATATAGTTTGCACCCCTGCAACCCAATGCGGATTTTTTCCGCCGGAAAATCAGAGGCGGCCTTCGTCGCGATAACTGTAGAAGCCGTTGGAGGCCACAATGACATGGTCCTGGACTTTCACGTCGACAACTTCACAAATGGCCACGATGCGTCGGGTAAGCGAATCGTCCTGGGCGGACGGACAAAGATTGCCCGAGGGATGATTGTGAACGAGAATAATGCCTGAGTCGAGATGGTCGACGGCGCTTTTGGCAAGCAGTTTGATGTCGACGGCTGTTCCGGCGATGCCTCCGCGGCTGAGACATTCGCGCGCCACGACCCGGTTTGCCCGGTTGAGATGCAGCACCCAGAAACCCTCGTAGTTGAGGCCGTCGATATATTCGCGCATGTATTCGTAGACGTCGCGCGACGTTCGCATCTGCTGAAACGGCACGGTGAAATCTTTATGAACCCTCCGGCCGAAAGCCATGGCAGCCACAAGAAGCGTGGCCTTGGCGTCGCCAACACCACGGTATTTCTTTTTCAGCTCGGGGATGGTCATGCGCGAAAGGCGCGCCAGGCGGTTGTCGACATCGGAGAGAATCTCGCGGCTGAGGTCCAGCACCGACTTACCGGGAAGCCCCGATCCGAGCAACAGAGCCAGCAACTCTACATCCGAGAGCGAATCGATGCCGTGAACGATAGCCTTTTCGCGTGGCCGCTCGTCGAGATTGAGGTCGCGTATGAGCGTAGCAGACCGAATTCCGTCTTCAGGAATCTCATCAAGCCGGTTTCCGGTATTTCCGATGGTATCCATGCGGTAGATTTTATACTAAATAAGTTGACAAGAAGGTGCCGAGGCGCGATTATTTCCCTTTTCTAATGGCTATTTCCTCGGCCTCGTCGCGGCCACGTCCGCACAATATCTTTACAAACCAAGCTTTCAGGAAGCCGCAGCCATAGCCTCCGAGCTGAATCAGCGAAGCCGGAACAGCCTTACAGGCAATGACAGCCGACCGGGTGGAAATAAGGGCGCTTACAAAGATAGCCAGAAGATATACGCCAAGGGGTAGGAGCCACCAAGGGCTCCATACAACCGAAAGCGCTACCATCAGGCAGACGCCCAGAACGAACACGGCCGGAAGTGTATGCACGGCTTTAAGCGAATCGGGATAAAGAAGTTTCAGCGTGATGCGCGACATGCCGAACACGTAAACCTGGCGGAGAAACTTGCGGAAATCGACACGACGCTTGTGGTATACCGGAAGGTCGGGATACAACCCGATGGAAAAACCGGCCAACCGGATTCGGGTGCTCATGTCGATGTCCTCGGAAAACATCTCACGGAAGCCTCCTACAGCCTTATATACCCGACGCGAAAAGCCCATATTGAAGGTGCGCGGCGTGAATTTTTCAAGCCGGACCTTGCCGCCGCGGATGCCTCCGGTAGTTAGGAAGGAGGTCATGGCATGGTTGATGGCCTTCTGGGTAGTAGTGAACGACTCATCGGCCGCGTCGGGGCCTCCGAAGCAGTCGAAGGGGGTTCGGGCCATCATGTCGTTGAGTTTCTCGAAATAGTCGGCCGGAATAACGCAATCGCTGTCGAAAAAGATGAAATAATCGCCGGTGGCTCGTTGCATCCCGTAGTTGCGGGCAATCGAACGCCCCTCGTTGGGCTTGAAATAATACCTTACCTCTAAAGCGTCGGCATAGCGGTCGACCGCCTCACGACACGGGACGGTAGAACCATCCTCCACAATCACCACTTCGAAATTGCGCGCCGACTGTGCCGCCAGACTCGCCAGCAGGTCGGCAACCTCGTCGATACGGTTGTAAACCGGAACTATTACCGAGTATTTCTTTACATTGTTGTCCATAGCGTCCATTGTTTCAGCGATATGAAAAGCAAGCCAGCTCAGCTCATGCGGTTTTTGTAGTCCTCGTAGCCGAAACGGCGCAGATAGCGCGGCTCACCCTCTGAAGGCACGAAAACGATGTCGGGGTGACTTATACCGTTGAACATATTGGTTTTCACCGTAGTATAATGGTTCATATCCTCGAATGTAAGCCGCTGGCCGGCCTCCAGAGGCTGAGAGAACCGCCAGTCGCCCATGAAGTCGCCGCTCAGGCAGGAATTCCCGCCGAAACGGTAGACGAATCCGTCGGAAGCCCCGTCGGGGAGCGCTTCGCTCACCGCAGGTTTATACGGCATTTCGAGCGTGTCGGGCATATGGCAGGCAAACGACACATCAAGAATGGCGGTGCGCACGCCCTGGTTCTCGACCACGTCGACCACAGAGGCGATGAGGTCGCCCGTGCGCCAGGTAAAGGCGCTCCCCGGCTCCAGAATCACCTCAAGATTAGGATAGCGGCTGCGGAAACCACGGAGGAGAGCCACGATATGGTCGGTGTCGTACCCCTTGCGCGTCATGAGGTGGCCGCCACCGAAATTCACCCATTTCAGCCCCTTGAGCAGATGGCCAAATTGGCTCTCGAACGCCTCGAGCACGCGCTCGAGGTCCAAACTCGAAGATTCACAGAGAGCATGGAAATGCAGCCCCTCGATGCCGGCAGGAAGTCCGTCGGCGAGGATGTCGGCCGTTACGCCGAAACGGCTCCCTGGGAGAGCCGGATTGTAGATATCCGTCTCGATTACTGAGCACTGCGGATTTACGCGCAACCCGGGCGACACGCGGCGGCCGGGTTGTGCGGCGTTGAACGCCTCGACATCGGCACAGAACCGCTCCCACTGGCTCACGGAATTGAAGGTGATGTGGCTGCTCCCCTCGAGATAGCGCCCGATGGTGGCGGGGGTATATGCCGGGCAGTAGGAATGTACGCGGCAGTGCAGCTCCTCTACTCCGAGCTGAAGCTCGTTGAGCGAGGAAGCGGTGCATTCCACTCCGTATTCGCGGAAGATAGGGAAAGTGCGCCAGAGGGCGTTGGCTTTAAAGGCCATGATAATCTTCGCCCCCGACCGACGGGCTACGTCGGAAATCAGGTCGAGATTGCGACGCAGACGATCCTCGTAGACCACATAGAAGGGTGTTGGCAATGCATCTATACGGGTGTCACGGCTTATCTTATCGTTCATACAGAAATACTCTTTATCAGGATTCAACAATACGAAAACGGGCATACTTGAGCATAAGCTTGCGCTGCTCTACATTGGAAAAGAGCACCACAATCTTGTCGCCGGTCTCGTCGGCCTCCACGCCGGTGATTCTTCCGCGTCCGAAACGCTCGTGAAGAATCTCCATCCCCTCGTTCACCTCATTTATATTATGGAGAGAGAAACCGCCTGCGCCTGAAGCGGCCGCAGAAGCCGCGGCCGGTTGCGCGGGACGCGAGGCCCACCCTGCTGACGGCGCGGCAGCCCGGGAAAAAGCCGGTTTCGCAGGCGACGGTTTCGGAGCATAGCCCGACCCTTTCGGGTAGGTGGAGGAATGGAACGACGAGCGGTAGGCATCGTAGGGATTCAATCCCGGAGTCTCATCGCCCAGTTCGGTGCCCTGCATCAGGCGGATATACGCCGGATTTATGTCGCGCAGAAAGCGCGATGGCTGAGTAAGGCGGGTCTTCCCGTTTTTAAAACGCGACGACGAGTAGGAAAGCATGCAGAACTTGCGTGCGCGCGTGATGGCCACATACAGCAGGCGTCGCTCCTCCTCAATCTGGCTGAGCGAATCGCACGACATCGACGAGGGGAACAGCTCTTCCTCTACGCCAACCACAATCACATTGTTGAACTCCAGCCCTTTGGCCGCATGTGCCGTCATAAGCGTGACGCGCTGCTCGGAGGTGTCGGCCTCGTCCTGGTCGGTGGCGAGGGAAACCTCCGCCAGAAAATCTGTCATTCCGGCCGAATCGGCCTCTCCGCTCTCGGTGCGCTCCTCCACGAAGTCGTGGACGTTGCTAAGGATTTCCTGGAGGTTCTCGGTCTTGGATATGCTCTCCGGGGTATTGTCGCTGACAAGCATCGAGAGCAGACCAGTGCGGCCGATAATGGCGGTGGCCAGCTCGTAGGCATTGTCGCCGCGGGTGTTAGCCTCAACAAAGCTGCCGATAAGTTGGCGGAACGTATCAAGTTTTTTCTGCGTCCCTGAATTCACACCGAGCTGATGCGCGTCGGGATTATTCAGCACACTCCACATGCTGCAACGCCCCTCGATGGCGGCGTGCATGAGTTTTCCGACGGTCGTCTCGCCGATACCGCGCGCGGGGAAATTGATGATTCGCCTCATGGCCTCGTCGTCGTCGGGGTTTACAGCCAGACGAAAATAGGCTATGGCGTCCTTTACCTCCTTGCGCTGATAGAAAGAGAGACCGCCGTAGATACGATAGGAGATGTTGCGCTTGCGCAACGACTCCTCGAGGCGACGGCTCTGGGCGTTGGTGCGGTAAAGCACGGCAAACTCGTCGAGGCTGTCGTGGGTCTGACGCTGAAGGCGCGCAATGCGGTTGGCCACAAGGAAGGCTTCCTCATAGTCGGTCGAGCAGTTGATCACCTCGATTTTCGAGCCGGCATCGTTTTCGGAAAACACCTGCTTGCGTATCTGTTCGCGGTTTTTCTCGATGAGCGAGTTGGCTGCATCGACGATATTGCGCGTGGAGCGGTAATTTCGCTCCAGTTTGAAGATTTTCAGTGTGGGATAGGCCTTCTGCAGGTTGAGGATGTTGCGGATGTTGGCCCCGCGGAAGGAGTAGATGCTCTGGGCGTCGTCGCCTACCATCGTAAGGCTGTTGCTGTCGCGGCAGAGCTCACTCACGATGCAGTGCTGGGCGAAGTTGGTATCCTGATACTCGTCGACAAGCACATATCTGAAGAATTCCTGATAATGATGGCGTATGTCGGGATTGTCGCGAAGCAATACACTGGTATAATAAAGCAGGTCGTCGAAATCCATCGCTCCGGCCACCTTGCAGCGGCGGCGGTATACGCGGTAAATCTCGTGTGTGGCCGGACGCTTGGAGCGACGGTCGGCCTCCGTCAGGTCGCGGTCGGCGGCATAACGTTCAGGGCTTACCAGCGCATTTTTCGCCATCGAAATCGAGCTCATCACAGCCGAAGGCTTGTAGACCTTCTCGTCGAGCTGCATATCCTTAATTATGGTCTTTATCAGAGCCTTGGAGTCTGCCGTGTCGTAGATTGTAAAGGTTGGCTTGAAGCCGATGCGTTCGGCGTTCATGCGAAGGATGCGGGCGAAGATGCTGTGGAATGTGCCCATCCACAGACGCCGGGCCACCTCCGGGCCGACAAGCCGCTCGATGCGCTCGCGCATCTCGCGCGCAGCCTTGTTGGTGAAGGTAAGCGCCATGATGCGGTAGGGCTCGTAGCCGTGGGCGAGCAGATGGACAATCTTATATGTGAGCACGCGAGTCTTGCCTGAGCCGGCCCCGGCGATTACAAGCTGAGGACCGCCGAGGTATTCGACGGCCTCACGCTGCTGGATATTGAGTTCAGAAAGATAATCCTGCATTTTGCAATGGGAATAACCGGATAGAGATGTACTGCCGGAGGTGTTACACAAACTTATTCAGCTCGGGATTGTAGACATAGCCGATCTGTCCCAGGCGCGCACACAGGCTGGCAGCATCCACGTCGAGTGCGGAGCATAGCTCCTTGAGCGAGCCATATTCGTCGCGCAGACGTGTGTTTACAAAACTCAGCAACATTATGGGGTCGGAAGGTAACGTGTCGAAATACATTGCGGATATAATTTAGAAAAAGCGGAAGCCGACTCCATAGGGAGCCTCCCGCACAATGTAGATGCAAATTTACGGAATTTTTAATAACTTTGCAGAAGCCTTGAACCGATGAAATGGATGAAACCAACATTTTTTCGGTCTGTATCAACGAAGTTTCGAATCATCTCAGCAAAACCATCCACCTTTTCCAAATGCATACCATAGAAGAATACTCTGAGATTCTTGAACACGCGCTCAGCGATTTCCAATATCCGGCCGTCGCCCCGGGACTGTACACTCCGGTGAAATATACGCTCGAGGGGGGCGGCAAGCGCCTGCGCCCGGTGCTCCTGATGGCTGCCGCCGAAGCTTTCGGGACTTCGCCGGAAGCAGTGCTGGCCCAGGCCATGGGAATCGAGATGTTTCACAACTTCACACTCCTCCACGACGACGTGATGGACAACGCCGACGTAAGGCGCGGGCGCCCCACGGTTCACCGGCGCTGGAACGCTTCGGCAGCCATCCTTTCAGGCGACGCCATGCTCACCATGGCCTCGCAGCTTATGGGGAAAACCACGCCAGAGAAACTGCCTGCCGTGCTCGACCTGTTCAACACCACCGCAATGGAGATATATCAGGGGCAGCAGCTCGACATGGAATTTGAGGAGCGCACCGACGTGCGCGTCGACGAGTATATTGAAATGATCCGGCTGAAAACGTCGGTGCTTCTCGCCTGCGCGTGCGCCATGGGTGCCATGCTTGCCGGCGCCGATGCTCCGGCCGTCGAAGCGATGTATGCCTACGGCGAGCGGCTCGGTCTCGCTTTTCAGCTTCAGGACGACTATCTCGACACCTATGGCGACCCGGCCCTTTTCGGCAAGGAAATCGGGGGCGACATAATCAACGAGAAGAAGACGTGGCTCTGGATCAACGCCACCGCCGAGCGAGGCGAGCAGCTTCAGCGCATTGTGGAACGCAAACCCACACACTATCTGAAAATCGAGCAGGTGCGCACCCTCTACGACGAGCTCGAACTTCCGCGGCGTTCCCACGAGCTGATCGACCGGTATATCGGCGAGGCTGTCGATGCTCTTCAGCGCGCGGGCCTCAGCGCCGAATCGCGCCGTTTCTTCGAGAGCATAGCCCTCGGCTCGGCAAGCCGAACCCACTGACGCAGTCGCCTGACTGCAACAACCTACTGACACCGATGGAATATATCGATACACATACTCACCTGAGCGACGAGGCATTCCAGGCCGACGTCGACCGGGTAATAGCAAGCGCCGTGGAAGCCGGAGTATCGCTGATGATACTTCCGGGTACCTCGCTCGACGAGCTTCCCGCGCAGAAAGCCCTCGCGGCACGCTATCCCGAGCGGCTGCGCATGTTTCTCGGTCTGCATCCCACCGAACTCACCGACGACCCCGACGGGGCTGTGCAGACCATTGAAACAGAACTGGCGGCCAACCGCGCGCTTTATTGCGGAATCGGCGAAATCGGCATCGACCTGCACGAGGCACCCGACACGCTCGACGCGCAGATGCAGGCGTTCGACCGCCAGTGCCGCATGGCTATCGAAGCGGGGCTGCCCATCAACATCCACTGCCGCGACGGGCTGGACGCCACACTCGAAGTGCTTTCGGGGCTGCCCAAACTTCCACCGGGAGCCTTCCACTGCTTCGGAGGGACTTCTGCCGACGTGGAGAAGATTCGCCGCATCGCTCCCGGGTATTATTTCGGCATCAACGGCATCGTGACCTTCAAAAATTCCGGACTGCGCGACACCCTCCCCGCAATTGGCCTCGACCACATGATTCTGGAGACCGACGCCCCATACCTCGCTCCCACCCCATATCGAGGCAAACGCAACGACAGCAGCTACATACCGCTGATTTCCCGCTGCATTGCCGATACGCTCGGCATAAGCGAAGAAGAGGTGGCCGCCACCACGACGGCCTCGGCGCGCAGACTCTACAACCTATGATTTATCCCCGAAAAAGAGGATGAAAAATCGGCTAAATTCAAGCCGATTTTTTGATGCGCAAATCTTTTAGAAATCAGCGGGATTGCGTAACTTTGCACTACGAAAACAAAAACTCTAACATTCAACGATAACACAATGAAAAAAAGCGCTTTGCAGAAGGCACGCGCCTCCTATCAGCCCAAACTTCCCGTGGTTCTCACCGGTGCCGTGAAGGCCGTCGAAGGCCACGCCACCCAGTCGGTAGCCGACCAGGAAGAGATTCAGAAACTCTTCCCCAACACATACGGTCTCCCCGAACTGAAATTCGAGAAAAACTCCACTCCTACCCCCTCCAAGCCCATCAACGTGGGTGTGATTCTCTCGGGCGGACAGGCTCCCGGCGGACACAACGTGATTTCCGGCCTTTTCGACGGCATCAAGAAAGTGCACCGCGACAGCAAGCTCTACGGCTTCCTCATGGGCCCCGGCGGCTTCGTGGACCACAAATACATGGAGCTGACCTCGGCCATCATCGACGAATACCGCAATACCGGTGGCTTCGACATCATCGGCTCGGGACGCACCAAACTCGAAACCAAGGAGCAGTTCGACAAAGGCCTTGAAATCCTCAAGGAGCTCGACATCAAAGCGCTTGTAATCATCGGCGGCGACGACTCCAACACCAACGCCGCAGTGCTCGCCGAATACTATAAGGACATCAACGCCGGCGTACAGGTTATCGGCTGCCCCAAGACCATCGACGGCGACCTCAAGAACGACGTAATCGAGACCTCTTTCGGCTTCGACACCGCCACGAAGGTTTACTCCGAGGTAATCGGCAACATTCAGCGCGACTGCAACTCCGCAAAGAAATACTACCACTTCATCAAGCTGATGGGCCGCTCGGCCAGCCATATCGCCCTTGAATGCGCCCTCCAGTGTCAGCCCAACATCTGCATCGTATCGGAAGAGGTGGAAGCCAAGGACATGACCCTCGAGCAGGTAGTCGACAGCATCGCCGACGTGGTTGTAAAGCGCGCCGCCAAGGGCATGAACTTCGGCACCGTGCTGATTCCCGAAGGCCTTATCGAATTCATTCCCGCCGTTAAGCGCCTCATCGCCGAGCTCAACGACCTCCTGGCCAAGGAAGCCGAGGCATTCGCTCAGGTTGAAGCCGGCTCGCAGCGCCAGTGGATTCTCGACCACCTGAGCGCCGACAACGCCGCCGTCTACGCTTCGCTCCCCGAAGGCGTGGCCCGTCAGCTCAGCCTCGACCGCGACCCCCACGGCAACGTGCAGGTTTCGCTCATCGAGACCGAAAAGCTCCTCTCGGAGATGGTAGGCAAGCGTCTCGCCGCACTCAAGGCCGAAGGCAAATACACCGGCAAGTTCGCCGCCCAGCACCACTTCTTCGGCTACGAAGGCCGCTGCGCCGACCCCTCGAACTTCGATGCCGACTACTGCTACGCACTCGGCTTCAACGCCGCATGCCTGATCCGCGCCGGCGTAACGGGCTATATGTCGAGCGTACGCAACCTCACCAAACCCTCCGTGCAGTGGGTTGCCGGCGGTATCCCCATCACCATGATGATGAACATGGAGCGCCGCAACGGCAAGATGAAGCCCGTAATCCAGAAGGCTCTCGTACGCCTCGACGGCGCACCCTTCCTGAAATTTGCTTCGCAGCGCGAGGAGTGGGCTGAAAACACATGCTACGTATACCCCGGCCCCATCCAGTATTTCGGTCCCGCCGAAGTATGCGATCAGCCGACCATGACTCTCAAATACGAGCATCAGGGCAAGTAACCAGATACTACCCTCGGGCATCCCCTATACATCCGAAAGGCGCTTTCATCGGATATTTCCATCCGGCGGAAGCGCCTTTCCGATTCATTTCGACACACATTTTTCCAGACGCTACACATCATGCCTGAATCCGTTCTTAAACTCTCGCTGGGAGCCATTCTCGTAATGACTTCACTTCCAGGAGCCGCCACCTCGCCCGACGCCTCACGCTGGGAAGGACTATCCGGCCGCGACCTTTATCTGGCGGTAGCCGCCGACAGCCGACCGACTTCGCCGCTCGGGGTATCGCAGACGGGCGGAGAGGGGGGCATATGGGCGATTCTGGAAGAGAGCGAAACCTCTGACGGTGCGTTCCGCAACCGTTTCTCCTCCGAACGGCTCGCCATATCAGACAAAGCGGATCATGTCCCGACATCAGCCACCCTGTTTGCCATAGTGATTGAAGACCTTTGGGATCCGTTCAGCCACTGGCGCACCGACAGCCGCACCGATCTGTACAACCTGTGGCCCTCTCCGCCTACGGCGCCCCAGACGCGCGGCATCCGGCTCCCCGGAGTCGTGACAAACGAAAAGGAATTCGACAACGGCCTATGGGCCGTAGGACTCGGACCGCTCGGGCCCACACAGTTCCGCTGCTGGGAACCGCCTGCCGGCTGCCATGGCGAAGCCGCCCGCGCTCTGCTCTACATGATTACCGTCGGCTCCGACGGACTCCTTCCCTGGGCCGAGCAGCCCGTACCGGCCTATATTTCGTCGAAGTCCTATCCAGTGCTTTCCGACGCCTCGGCCCGCATGCTTATGAACTGGCTCCGCCAGGAGCCTCCCTCCGAAGCCGAGCGCCGCCGCAACGACATCTACGGGCGAGCGCAGGGCAACCGCAACCCGTTTGTCGACTTCCCCGAACTCGCCGAATACCTCTGGGGTGACCACAAAGGGGAAGCATTCCACTCCGAGCCGTCGAAACCCGACAACCCGGACAATCCCGACCAGCCCGACAATGCGCCTCTACGCGCTCTATATACCCTGGCCGATGCGCGGATAAACCTCCAGAGCCCGTATGTGGAGGATGGAGCCATTTGGGAAGTCGACGGCCGCGCCGCAACTCTCCCCTACCTCATACCGGCTGAACTTGGCGCCGGAATCCACGAACTGCGTTTCACCACACCCTCAGGGCGTCAGGGGAAAGTACGCATCCGCATCGCTGAACGATAAGTAACTGGTCGAAATTATTTTAATATTTCCGGGAGGAAAATTTTCAGGAGATTTTTCTCGATGAAGAAGGAGTGTAGATGTCTACACGACTGATGAAGAGAGGAAAAGATGCGAAAATTTTACCGCGGAAATGTTGAAATAATTAGATCTGGAAAGTATAAAATCATTTTGAACAGTTACTTAACTATTCATACCAATCATTACCATGACACTAAAACACCACCTCTTCGGTCTGCTTACCGTCGCAGCGCTCGCACTCTTCACCACCACAACAGCCGGATGCTCTCACGATCCGGTTGAAGGCCCCGGCCATACCAACAACCGGCCCGGAACAGGCGGCGGATCCGGCAATACACCTGAATCCAACGACCCCGAAACCGACGAGCGCATAGCCGCAATGACGGCCGACGCGTCGCTCCGCTTCGACGGCGCCTCCGCTACCCTTCGCTACGCTGACCCCGGCTCAATCTTTGTGGAGTCAGCAGACGGCACCTGCCTCGAAGGTATCGGATTGTCGACCGGCACGCGCATCTCCATCGAAGCACCCGAGAAATTGCGCACAATATGCCCGGAAGGAGCCGACACAGACCACCGAATAGCGCTCGACGCGCAAGGATGGCAACTGACCATTGACGGCCAACGGGTGGAACTCGAGGCCATAGATATAATGCGGGCCGACGCGACGGCCGTATGGATCCGTATGCGTCAGCCCGACAAAAAGTGCCACTGGGCGGTAATCCCCAGGGAATGGTAAATCGTTATTATCAGAAATTATATCCGAGCGTAATCGAGAACAGATTTCGGCGGATGTTGCGCGGAGCGAACTCTGAAGTCGACATGATTTTCGTCATGCCCCATGCTCCGCTGAGGTCGAGATAATATTTCTGATAGGAAATGCCGACGCCGAATTTCCACTGAAGATCGGCATGCTTGAAACCGTTGGTGCCGAACAGCGATGTGCTCGACGAAGGCGACTCGTAGCCGGGTACCTTGACCTCGTCCTGATGATAACGCGACACCAGCGAAAGATTCAGTTGAGGACCGGTGAAAACATTAACCTTGATATCTTCCGTAAAATCGAAATGATAGCCAATCAGAAGCGGGATGCGGAAACCGAAATTACGGATTGAGCCGTCAATCTGGTAAGGCACCTCAACATCCTCAACAACTCCGGTAGAGGGATTAGTCACCTCCTCGGTGAATGATGTCCACTGATTGGCACCGATTGTATTGTAGAAGATTCCGAGACCCGGCTCGAAATAGAGGTTCATGAATACGGGGATGTTGTAGACTGCGCCGAGGCTGAAACCGGGGGAATTGCTGTAGAAGCCGCCTCCGTTGGCTGCGGAACTGATGTCCACACCCACGCGGGCTCCGAAATAAGTCTTGTTCTCGGGATTGTCGAAAAGATAGGTCGACGCGGCCGAGGCCGAAAGGGCAGCTCCCGAGAGAGCCACACCCAGAAGCATAACCTTGATTCTGTTCATAGTACTTTCGTGATTATATTATGTGTTAGTAGTCGTAGAGGAGTTCGAAGTCGTCGAGCCAGAGCGTCGAGCCGGCACCGCCGGTGAAGTAGTCGCCGTATTTGCTCGACGAGGCCACAATGAGGATATAACGCGGGATGCGCTGGGTCGACTTATAGTCGAGTTTGATTTCAAACGGGATATACTGAGGAATCGTCTGCCCGCTCTCAAAGCTTCCGTAGGCTATCACTTCGGCGCCATTGGGGTCAAAAAGATGGCGGTTTTTCGGGTTCGTGCGGATTTCGAACGCCTCCGGACTGTCGATAAGCGCTGTCCATACGATGCACGTGTCAGGGCGCCCCTTGAGGTAATCGAATTCCGATGTGGCATGTGAGATTGCCGTAGAAGTATACTTAAGATAACCGCGCAGACGCGTGGGCCGTTCGGTAAACGGACGTCCGAAACTGAGAATGCCGTTAGTTCCGTCGGTGCGCACATATGTTCCTGCAAAGATATTTCCGGCGGCCAACTTGCCGACCACACTGATTCCTACAAAGCGCGTCTCGAGTTGCGCCGCCTGGCCCGTTCCGGTCGAGGTGTCGGTGGTGGGGAAAGTATTGCTGTCGCCGAGCGTAGTGGCGCCCTTGTTACCGGTATCCCAGTAGGGAGTCTGGTCGACGCCCCACGGATTCCACACTTTTCCGGCGAGGCTCCAGTTGTCGAAGCTGGAATTCGGAACCTGAACGATGCTGCCGGTGGTAAATTCGAGCTCCACGCCGCGCTCGCCGTCGGAATAAGCGCGCGCCACGTAGGTAGTGTTCGGTTCAAGATTGATCAGACGGGCATAGTAGGTAGCTCCCGTGTGGGTAATCCACGATTCGGGAGCCTTTATCCATTCGTCGGAGCCCTTTATCTTATATTCAACGCCGTTGTTGTGGCCCTCGATGGCGGCGCCATAGACCCATGCCACCTGCGTCCATGCGTCGGCGCGCTGAGTCTCCACGGTGCTTTCCACCGTCTCGCCATGGATGGTCCACACTTGCTCGCGGCCGTGTACGTTGACGGTCACTTCCACCGGATTGTTGAGGTCGATGGTCTGGCCTGCCAGCGAAGGAGTCTCGGTGCATCCTTCAGGGCCGAGTTTCATGGTCAGGACCTTCACACGACTGAGTCCCACGGTCTCGGGCAGAGTGACTACCACACGCTGGCCGACTACGTCGATTATCGACGCTCCCACCTGGTTCTCGACGGTAAAATAGCGTTCGATGGTCTGGTTGCCCTGAATCACCCAGTCGTAGTTCTGGTAGATTGCAAGCGTCACGATATAGTATTTCTCGAGGTTGATGGGCCTGGAGAGGTCGCCGCTCACGATACGGGCATCGTCGGAGAGTTTATAATGCGTGATTTTCACCTGCTGCATATCCACCGTCTCGTCGAAGTTCATGGTTATGAACCGGCTCCGTTTGTCGATCTGGGCCGCTCCGATCATTCCCTCTGCTTCTATCTCGAGAAAATCAGGCTGAATACGCGGATAAGGGATATCGTTCTTGATACATCCCGTCAAAGAAAAGGCAAGACATGCGATTGCCACGTCCATGAAAACGGACGTGGCAAAAGCACTGTATTTATGCAAATTCCGTGAAATCACGTTCTTCATATATAGTCTAATATCAGTCTTCAGCTACAATCTTGGCCGTCTCGACTTTGCCGTCGGAATAGACGGTGCGGACTACCACAGTCTCACCCTGCGCGGGAGCGGCGATAGCCTGCCCCTTGAGGTTGAAGTATTCCCGGGATGCGATCTCCACGCCGTCGCGCAGCGGGGAGTCCACACCGAGCGTCTCGCCGTTCATGTCCTTAACGACTTCCTCGGCCGAAAGCGGATAATTGTAGATGTGGAATGCTCCCACAGCCCTTATCACGGGCATGGCGAGTTCATAGCCGTTGCGCTCGGGATAATACGTGTATTGGCGCATGGTGTGGCCCACATAGTTCAGTACCATTTCTCCGTCGGGAATGCAGTCGCTCAGACCGGCCTGTTCAAGCGAACCTTTCTTAACACCGTCGACGTAGATTGTCCACTCGTTGCTGTCGAATACGGCTGCTACATGGTGGGCTAATGCACCGACAATCGGATCGACCTTAAGTTCGGCGCTGCCATTGCGACTGGATGCCTGCATGGTCATGCTGCCGCCGGTGCTTATGGTGAGGCCCACATGGTTCTTCTCGTCGGAGCCGAAATCGAAGAGGTAATTGCCGTTGTCGGCGTTGCCGCTGGAGCGCACCCAGGCAGAAACCGTAAAACGGCCGCCGGTCGGAACGGCGCCAGGGGGAAGCATCAACGCCGAATAGGATACGGGCACATAATAGGATCGGCCTTTATTCTCCGCCAATCTTCCATTACCATCGGAGATGGGATGGAAACCATTGCCGGAGGTATCCTCAAGAGTCTCATTAAACTCGAGGGCACACCAGAGCGAAGGTTTATTGCCTACGGAAGCCTGAACCACATCGGATGCCACCGAGCGGTTGAGCGATTTGTCGACCGCCACGACCTTGTATTCATAGTTTCGCCCGGCGAGCACCGTATTGTCGATGATTTCCGTGGAAGTCAGATTGCGGGCGATGGTGTTGAAATCGTCGCCGTCGTCAGAGCGGAGCAGAACATAACCTGCGGCATCGTCCACGACATCCCAGCTCACTGTTATAGTGGCGTTGCCGGCAAGAGCCGTCACGTTGGCGGGTGCTTCGGGAGCCGCGGTGGTAAACGCCACGGGAGCGTTGCCGACAGGTATGAGCCGGAAAAGCTGGGCATCGTCGGAGGCATCGAAGGGAGCCTGAACCATGCCGTTTGAATCGGCGTATGTGCCGCTCTCACCCTTTTTCGGGCGGAGGCAGAAATCGCTGTATTTGCTCTGGATGCGGAACCATCCGTTGCCGGCATATTCCAGGTGCCATAGGCAGTTGTCCGACCAATATCCGTCGGTCTGATTACGTTTGTTGAACCACTGCCAGATTTCCATAGGGTTCACACGGTCGGTAGGCTCGTAATTGTCACCCAGAGGCCAGTTGTAGAGGTTCCATCCCTGATCGGCATTGTCGATGCGGTCGATGGTATAGTAGCTGTAGTCGGCGCCATTGTCGATCCGGACTTTCGCCACATGCCAGCGGAGGTCGGCATCGGAGGCGCTGTATTGACCAAGGCACAGCGGAGCATTCTCGCCGCCAGACTTCACAGCCATCCCCTCGGCGGCTTTGGAGACTATAATATAGTCGCCGTTGATTTCAGGCATGATGTCTTCTCCCCAGGTCACGTCGTAGACAGCTTCGGCGGTGCGCTGCAACGCCGAGCCATATACACCGTTAGGATCAGCCTCGATGGCGATACTGAAATCGTGGGTTGGCCCTACGCCGTCGACATATACGGGCTTAGTGCGCGATACGTAGCCGAACGTCGACGGTCGGCCGGCTCGCTCCGATACGCCGATAAAGGCCTGTGAATGGTGTTTGTCGCGCTTATAGAGGGCTGTAGCTGCGAGGGTGAAGCGGTTTTCCTGATATGAGAGACGCTCGCCGAAATTGCTCGCCTGACAGAACTGACCGCGCACGCGGGCGCACTCGCCCCACCATATGCCCGACTGCATGCCGTAGTTGGCACCGACGATAGCCTCCATCACGTTGTGCAGCTCGTCGCCGGTGGCGAATTTGCCGTCGCTGCGGAGTGTCGAGAAGAAATCGGCATATTCGGCGAACGTACCGGCGAGGAAGTGGGTGTTACCTTCGTCAAGGTCTTCCTTCAGATATGTATACCAGTCGAGGGCGCACGAACTGTTGAGTGTGTTGCCTCCCGAGAGGCGGATTGTCTGCAGGTCGGGATAATTGGCGCGGATGGCCTTGTTGATTTCCTTGAAATGAGGTTGCTGGAGTCCGTTGATAGCCAGATCCGGCTCGTTGAATGGGGCGATAGTAACCACTTCGTTGCCGTAGTCGCGGCCGATGGTTTTCACATAGGCGTTTATCAGACGGGCCCATTCATCGAAGTTTTTGGTTCCCTTCTCCCAGTCGTTTTCATATATCGGATTCCCGGCCTCGTCGAATTTAAGTTTCCCTTCGTCGTCAACGCTCTGTTTGATATAATAGTAGTCTTTCTGAAGGTTGGGATGGCAGGCATCAAGATTCAGGAAAATGTCGACTTTCTTATTGCCGGTACATTCCTTTTCAAGCAGCGAGACTATGCCCATCCGGTTGCGCAGCTCTTCGGTGCAACGGCCGTCGGGTACGAATCCCTCTTGTGTTACGAGAGCGTAGGGGTTGAACGACACGCGCACCACGCCCACATTGTCGGGTGAAATGGTGCGGAAACAGCGTATCATGTTTTCCTTGCTCGGCCATGCCGTATCGATTCCCCATACCACGGGCAACTGTTCACCGGTGCCCGTCGGGTCGAACGAGGCAATCATATGCGGCGTAGGAACCACGGCATAGGAGTCGAACACTGTCGGAGTGGCTGCACGGCCCTGAGGCGCCGCAATCGCCAACATGGCGATTGCGGCTATCCCGGTACCATATTTTGTAAGTTCGGATTTCATTAATGAGGACTGGCGGACTTATTAATATTATTCGTTGATGACTTCTTTGGAGGATTCAACCGTGCCGTCGGAATAGACAGTGCGGACTACCACAGTCTCACCCTGCGCGGGAGCGGCGATAGCCTGCCCCTTGGTGTTGAAGTATGCGCGGGAAGCGACCTCGCGAGCTGTTGAGTCGACCGGGAGGTCATCGATGGCGCTCACATGGCCCTGCATATCGAAATATACCTGAGAGGGGGTGAGAGTGCCGTTGTAGATATGGAGTTCGTCGATGGCGCCGAGCACGGGAATAGAGGTACGGGCGCCAGTGTTCATATTGTAGTCGTACTGGCGCATGCCGCGACCGATATAGTTGAGCACTTTCGTGCGGTCGGGAACCGAAGCGGAGAGACCGGCCTGACCGTATCCGGCTGCGTAGTTGCCGTCTACATATATATACCATTCGGAATCGGTGAGGACCACAGCGATGTGGTGCCAGTCGGAATCGGCGGGAGTCTTGGCCTTCAGCTCGGTGGTTCCGGCGGGTGTGGTGCCGCGGAGGGCGATGTTGCCGGTGCCGTCGTTAAGGAGCAGACCGATATGGTTGGTCTCGTCGGTGCCGAAGTCGAAGAGATACTGACCGGAAGCGCTTGTGGAGCGCGTGCGCACCCATGCGGTCACCGAGAAGTTGCCGCCGGCGGGAACGGCGCCCATCGGGAGCATTACTGTCTGAGAGGCGCTGGGCGACAGGCAGGAGTTACGTTTCCCTGAGTTAAATGCCTGGTCCTCCGAAGCGCGGGCGTGGAAGCTGTTGCCTGAAATGTCTTCGAGCGTGTCGTCGAAGGGGAGCACAGCCCAGGTGAGATTGTCGTGACGGATGCTTGCCGAGGCGGTCGCAGAGGCTTCGGAGCGGTTGCCCGACTTGTCGTAGGCCACTACCTTGTAGGTGTACTGCTCGCCGGCGAGGGCGGTGTTGTCGACAATTGAGGTGCCTGCGATATTGCGGGCGATGGTGTTGAATTCGCCACCGTTGTCGGAGCGGAGCAGAGTGTAGGAGGCGAGCTCATTATCGTTCACGGCATTCCAGCTGATGGTAATAGAGCCGTTACCGCCCATGGCGTTCACCCCCTGGGGAGCTGCGGGAGCCTCGGTTTCGAATTTCGAGGGGAGATTGTCGGCCGGGAGTAATCGGAAGAGCTGATTATCGTCGTCGGCATCGTAGGGAGCCTGAACGAGAGCAGCGGAGGTTGAGATAGTCCCGTTGTTGGCTTTCTTGGGACGCACGCAGTAGTCGCTCACCTTACTGCGGATGCGGAACCATCCGTTGCCTTCATACTGGAGATACCAGAGGCAGTTGTCTGCGAAATATTCAGTCAGCGAGCCGTCCTGGAGTGTCGATTTATTGTTGGCGCAAATTACAGGAACAGAAAAATATTGGTCGGACGCAGGAGAATAGTCCTCACTCAGCCCCCAGCCGCTGAGATTCCAGCCGCGGGCTGTATTGCCGGCATCAGTAATTGTATAATAGCTGTAGTCGCCCCCGTTGTCAATGCGGACTTTCTTGATTTCCCATTTCTGGCGGTTGCTCGTAGCACTCATGGTGGCATGCGACATTGCAGTAGAAGTTGCCGAAGATGGCGCCTGCACGGCTCGGCCGATGGCCTTGGAGATAATATAATATGTGCCGTTGATTTCGGGCATCACGTCTTCACCCCAGGTAATGTCGTAGACCGCCTCAGCATTGCGCTGGCCCGCTCCTTGGTAAGTGCCGTTGGCATCGGCGGGAACATCGAGCACGAATTCGCGCGTGGGGCCTACGCCATCCACATAGACATCCTTCGTCTTGCTGACGAAGCTGTAGGAGGCGGGGCGCCCCTGGCGCTCGGAGACACCTACGAACGCCTGCGAAAGGTGGTTGTCGCGCTTGTAGACCGAAGCGGCACCCCAGGCGTAGCGGTTTTCGGTGTAGGCCAGACGCTGACCGAGATTGCTGGCCTGGCAGAACTGACCGCGCACGCGGGCGGCTTCGCCCCACCATATGCCGGTCTGCATACCGTATTCGATTCCGACCATGGCCTCCATAACGTTGTGCAGCTCGTCGCCGGTGGCATATTTGCCGTCGGCACGCACATTCTGGAAGAACGATGCGTAATGGTTGAAATCGCCGGCGAGCTGATGGGTGTTGCCCTCGTCGAGATTGGCTTTCAGATAATCGTACCAGTTCTGAGCCTCGTCGCAGTTAAGGGTGTTGCCTCCGGATATACGCACGTCCTGCATATCGGGATAGTTGGCGCGGAAAGCCTTGTTGATGTTGTCGAAATGAGGCTGGCGGAGGCTGTTCCAGTAGTAGTCGGGCTCATTGAAAGGAGCAACGGACACAACCGTATTACCATAGTCGCGGCGGATAGTCGAAACGTAGGCGTGGAGCAGTTTTGCCCATTCAGCATGGTTCTTTGTGCCGAGATTCAGGTCGTATTCCCCATTATTGATATAGTAGTAATCGCCCTGGAGATCCATGCGGGCGGCATCGAGGTTGATAGCGATGTCGACCTTACGATTGCCTGTACGGAGAGCCTCAACCTTGGCAACCTTTTCCATTCGGCTTTTGAGCTGGTTGGCGCATTCGCCGGTGGGGACAACACCCTGCGTGGTAACGAGGGCATAGGGATTGAAGGATACGCGGACGATGTCGACAATGTCGGGGGTCATAGCGCGCATGCCGCGCACGAAATTGTCGTTGGAATTCCACGCCGTGTCAAGACCCCAGCAGGCGGGGAGCTGCGCTCCGGTTCCGGTGGGATCGAATGTGAGCGTACGCTCCACTGTGTTGTTCACCGCATGGGCATCGAACACGGTCGGGATTTCGGCCGCGCGGGCAGAGGCGGCCGAAGCGATAAGTGCGAGCGTTCCGGCAAAGGTGTACGCCGAAGATTTGGAAAGAATTGCACTCATAACGTTTTTCGTGGTCATTTAAAACAGGTTTGGAGATTATATTCAGGCAAATAGGTAGATTAATATTCAGATATATACGGCCATGCCGAAATTGATGTTGAAGATGTTGAACTTGAAATTGGCGCCCGACGAGAAGCGCGAACCCTCTTCCACGTCGTTTGTGCGCTGGCGCTCATGATGGAGCTTCACACCGAACACGCCAAACGAGATGTTGAAGCTCACATAGTCCATCATGAAGACAGTGAGGCCCGGCGAGAAATTGAGCGAGGCGGAGAGCGTGTTGGTGCGCGTGTCGCGCAACTCGCCGTTGTAGTAGCGCTGGAAGCGCGAGGAGCCTGCGCCGAATTCCAGCTCCACCTCGTTGAATATGCCGAAACGGCGGTCGCGGCCAAGGCCGATATAGTTTCGGTAGGCTATGGCCGATGAATAGCTTTTGGAGTAGTAGCTGACGTCGCTGAGCGAAAAGCTGAGGTCGTCGTCCATATCGAACGACATCGACCCCAGGTCGCAGTACATTCGCGTGTAGTTGAACGTCACTCCGATGCTCTGGTTGTTGGTGAAGAAATATGAGAAGCTTGGCTGCAGCGAATAGGCCTTCACCTTGAGGTCGAGGTTGGATAGCACCGAGAGAATCTGGAAGTTGTCGGTGGAAAACTCTCCGTAGCTTGCCATCAGCCCGATGCTCCACTGCCCTTTGGGGATGAAGAGATAGTTGAACAGGCCGCGGTCGTAGCGGCCGTAGTTTTTCTGCGGAAGGATTATGCTCACAGTGTCGCCGCCAACCAGCACGGTCTCGTCGAGCGCCGGGTCGTTGACGATTGTGGAATCGAGAGGAATCTTCTCGCCTTTGGCGAGCCATTCGAGAAAATTCAGGTTGATATTGTCGTCGGGCATTTCGCGCGGCGAGGCCGACCCGACAGACGGGGCGAGCAGCGAAACTGCCAGAATCCCTGCGGCCAGGATGAAGCGAATGAATGCCGATGGTATATTGATGGTCATTGCAAGTGTCAGATATAGAAAGCCACACCGAATGTGATGGAGAAGAGGTCGATTTTGAAATTGGCACTCTTGCTTCCGCGCGAGGAGTCGTAAATCTGGTCGGTCTTCGACGATGTATGGTTGTAGCTGAAGCCCAGCACACCTACGGCAACCTCGATGGCGGAATAATTGTTCAGGAACATCACAAAACCCGGGGCGAGACCGATGCGCGTCTTCCATGTGCGCTCCCAAGTGCCGGTGAGGTCTTCTCCGCGGCCGTTGACGATTTTCGACTCGCCGCCGCCTATCTCGAGCTGCACCTCATTGAAGATTCCGAAACGGCGCTGACGTCCCAGGCTGATATAATTGCGGAAAGCCGCCATTGCCGAATAATCGTGGGATATGTTATAGAGGTTCTCTACGGTGTAGTCGGTTTCGGAGTCGATCACCACGGTGGCATTGTCGAGACGGGTGCGCGTACGGGTATATGCGAACTTTCCTCCGGCGGCAAGGTTATCCTTGAAGCAGTAAAGCAGCATGGGGCTGATTTTGAACTTGTAGGTATCGCCGTCGATGCCCTCGATGATGAGGAACTGGTAGTTGTTCTGGTTCGACTGCGAGAAGCTGACGCTCACTCCGGTGATGTACTGACCCTTTGGAATGAACGAAACCTGCTCGAGTCCGCGCTTGAATTCAACCTGGGCTGCCAAAGGAGCCACAACGCTGACTATCAGAGCAAACAGTATGACAAAACGCTTAAGCATAATTTTTGGTAAAGTTAGCTATTTTTTTCTAACGTGCAAAGCCGCAAGTGTAAAATCCACCCTTTTGACCTCAGGCATAGCCCGAAACGACAATTACGCCACAGCCATAGCGGTCGCACCCGGGTGATGTATTTGCCACGGTAAAAGATTTTGGCTAAATTTGTAAGCACAACCGGGGGGAATAATTGTTTTAAATTAGTCAATACTTACGTTTCAGCATCATGAAAAGATTATTACTGAACTTCGCCATGACTTCGCTGCTGCTCGCTGCAGCTCCCGCCGCATCGGCAAGTCCCGACATCACCGACCTTCTTAAAGGAGCAGCCTCGAAAATCGGAGGTGGCGACGGCTCCACCGCTCTCTCGGGCCTTAAAGGCGCCGTAGAAGGGATGATTGCCAAAAGCGACCTTACGGCTGCCGACCTTGTGGGCGACTACAAATACTCCGCTCCCGCCGTCTCGCTTCAAAGCGACAATGCCCTGCAGAAACTCGGCGGCTCGGCAGCTACCGGAGTAATCGTCGACAAACTCGCTCCTTACTACCAAAAAGCCGGCCTCACCTCGATGACGGCAACCTTCCGCGAAGACGGCACCTGCGAGTTCAAAGTGAAGAAAGCCACGGTGACAGGCACCTACGAGCGCAACGAGTCCGGAGATTTCACATTCAATTTCAAGGCCGTCAAAAAGATACCGCTGGGCAAGATGAACGCCCATGTGGAAAAAATCGGCAAAAAACTCACCCTTACGTTCGATGCCTCGAAACTTATCAAACTCGTCAACGCTGTGGCAAGCGTAAGCGGCCAGTCGTCGCTTCAGGCTGCCGCCAAGATGCTCAACAGCTACGACGGGCTTTACGCCGGTTTCGAACTGACACCTGCCGAATAAACGGAATACGCCTTCATCTTATCTGAGAACACACCATAACATTGTCGACCACTCTCCGCAAAAAGCTACAGAATGCCGCACAGCGCTACAGGCGCTTCACGGCGAAGTTTGCGCCGGCTCTCCAGCTGCCGGCGCAAGTGCTTTCGGTGGCGGCATTCGTCGGGTCGATTGCATGCCTGGTGGCGCTTACGGTATGGTTCGGCTACGACCATACTCCCGACGACGTGAAATGGATCCGCCGCATCCTACGCGGGTGCCAGCTCCTTTTCGCGACCAATATCCTCTACAGCCTCGCCACCGACTTCAGACGCACCATAAAGCAATCGAAAGCGTTCAAATGGATTGTCGACATTGCGGTGCTTCTCACGCTGCTTCCCCTGGCCTATCCCCACCCGACGCATCCGTGGATTCCGGTGCTTGAGCGCGTGCTCTACAGCGGCGCCTTTCTCTACTCCATCCTCGCCGCCTACGCAGTGGTCGACATAAGCTACGGTCTGATGAAAATGCTCGGCAAGCGCACCAACCCGTCGCTGATTCTCACCGGAAGTTTCATTGTGCTCATTCTGGCCGGATCGTTTATCCTCATGATGCCGCGGTGTACCACAGGCGAACTAAGCTACGTCGACTCGCTGTTTGTGGCCACATCGGCCGTATGTATCACCGGCCTCACTCCGGTAGATATTTCCACTACATTCTCACTCCCGGGACTGGCCGTGCTCGGATTCCTCATCCAGGCGGGCGGACTCGGAGTTATGACCTTCACAAGCTTCTTCGCCCTCTTTTTCAGCGGCAATACATCGGTATACAACCAGCTGATGATGAAGGACATCATCTCGTCAAAGACAATCGGCGCACTGGTGCCGACGCTGTTCTACATCCTGGGGTTCACCCTGCTGATCGAGGCGCTGGGAGCCGGGGCATTCTTTCTCTGCATCCACGGCGAGCTGAACATGAGCCTGCAGGACGAAATCATATTCTCGCTCTTCCACTCGCTCTCGGCATTCTGCAACGCCGGTTTCTCCAACATAGAAGGCGGCCTCTCGAATCCGGCCCTGCTCCATTCAAACCAGTCGGTCTATATCGTGGCGAGCGTGCTCATAGCCGCCGGCGGAATAGGGTTCCCGATACTGATGAATGTGGCGCAGGCCACTAAAATGCATCTGCGTGCGCTCTGGCACCGCATCCGCCGCGACGGTCCCCGCCGTCTGCCTATACACATCTACGACCTCAACACCAAAATTGTGGTGGCAACCACCGGATGGATTTTCGCCGTCAGCGCCACGCTGTTTCTCCTTTTCGAATACGACAACACCCTGAGCGGCATGACCGCCTACGAGAAGGTGGTGCAGTCGGTGTTCAACGCCTGGGTGCCGCGCTCGTCGGGTTTCTCGTCGGTCAATCCGGCGTCGATGCTAAACATCACATTGCTGATGTTCGTTGTACTGATGTGGATTGGAGGCGGCTCCCAGTCGACGGCCGGCGGCATCAAGGTGAATACATTCGCCGCCATGCTGCTGAATCTGAAAGCTATTGTGGCGGGGCGCACGCGTGTGGAGGTTTTCGGACGCACTATCTCCGTGCCGTCGCTCCGAAGGGCTCACGCCGTGGTCGGGCTGTCGATTCTCGCCTACGTATTCTACTCGATGCTGCTTCTCGGGCTTGAGCCATCGCTCAGTGCCAAAGAACTGCTCTACGAGGCTGCCTCCGCCCTCTTCACCGTCGGCTCCTCGCTGGGAGTGACGCCCGAGTTGAGCGACCTCTCCAAGGTTCTTCTCTCCACAGCGATGCTACTCGGTCGCGTGGGTATAATCTCGCTGCTCGCGGGAATCGTAGGCACCCACACGGATTCCGCCGCCCGCTACCCCTCCGACAACATAATCATCAACTGATCTTCACCGATTCCGACCTGAACACCAACTAATTCCGGAAAAATATGCGATACCTTATAATCGGCCTTGGCATCTACGGAACCAATCTGGCCAAAGACCTCACCGACATGGGCAATGAGGTGATAGGCGCCGACATCAACGCCACCATCGTAGCCGCCATCAAGGATTATATCTCCACTGCTTACATAATCGACTCCACCGACGAAAGCGCCATCGGCGCGCTCCCGCTCAAAAGCGTCGACCTGGTCATCGTGGCCATAGGCGAGCAATTCGGCGCGAGCATCAAGACGGTGGCCCTGCTGCGAAAGCTTGGCGTGCGCAAGATCTACGCCCGCGCAATCGACGACCTCCACAGCGCCATTCTCGAAGGGATGCACGTGGAGCGCATCCTCAATCCGGAGCAGAGCGCCGCACGCGACCTTTCCGACGAAATGGCCCTCGGGACCCATGTCGATTCGCTGCGCGTAGACCGCGACACCTACGTGATGCGCTTCGCCGCCCCCGATTATTTCAAGGGGATGGCCTATATAGACCTCACGCAGGAGGCCATGTTCGGGTTGCGTCTTGTCGCCGCATCGCGCCCGCGGAAATTCACCAACATCCTCGGACTTGACTCCACGCAACTGCAGCCGGTAGATATATCGAATCCCTCGGCTGAGTGTGTGCAGGAAGGCGATGTGCTCACCTGCGTAGGCTCAATGAAAGCCTATAAATCGCTGGGCGAGCACATCGGGCCAAGTTGACCGGATGGTCGGCGGCTGTTGTCCGGTTGTCGGAATATATTGGAGATTGTCTGAATTTTTCCGAATCTCTTACTTGTAGTCAGTCTCAATCAGGTCGTGGAACACTTCCTGCGGCATGGGAAAGCCATACATGGCTCCCGGATCGCGATGAGTCTTGTCCAACATCTTCAGGAACTCACGGCGGTCGATTTTCTCGATTTCCGGATCACCCGGGAGATCTTTTATCGGCTCGGCGGCGCTGTGCACTCCCGTAGCTGTCAGCCGGTACTCGTCGCCGGCAGTGGTTGCCTTGAGAATGAGGCCGGGAAGTCCGCAGAGCTGCCAGGGACCGTCGGCCAAAGGCAGATCGGATGCGAACCACGCCTCCCACACGCGGCCGTGGTATTCGCCGGTAGCATTCTGGCATTCATAGCCGAGAATTGTCGTCACGGAGTCGCCCGGCTCCCAGGCAATCTCATCAACAGGAAGGGAATACGTATAGCGAACGTCCGACGGGCCATGTATGCCGTCGTAAACGGTCATCTCACCCTTGTCCATGTCTTTATAGACACACGTCAGGAATCCCCGCGAGGGGACGTTTTCCATCGCCTTGGCATCGACCGAAATCGACGTGATATTGCCCGAGGCGTCGCGCTTTATACCGCCGGAACTGTTGAGGGCATCCATCTGCATCTGCTGGATGAGTTTGGCTCCACCCGGCGCGCTGTGAAGCGAATCGAAGAATTCGGTCTTGGCGCTGAAAAAGCGTGAGGCCGTAGGCGCAAGCTGGAGAACCATCTGGTCTTTGGAATACTCCAGGCTGTCGACATCGTGGCGGCATCGTTCGAAATCATAGGTCACTACCAATGTCGCGTCGGGACGCGAGGCGGCCAAAAGACAGAATGCCAGCGAGGCGGCCGCCGATATTGCAAACAGTTTTTTCATATTCTTGGAAGATTGGTGATGTTCAGTTGCTGACCACTATACCTATCATGAATTCCCGGCCGCGAAGGCGCTCGGCTGTCTCCGTCTGCGAGAACGTGTCGAACGAACGCGTCACCCGGTTGCGGTCGTCGAGAAGATTTGAGGCTTTCAGAGTAAACTCCACTCGCTTGTTCAACTTGTAGTTCACGCGCACGCCCAGGTCGGTGGTACGTGTATAGTCGCCCGGCCCCAGGCGGGTGGTGCCATATACGCCATTGGCCGACACCATCCATTTGCCCCATTTTCCTGTGGCTTCGAGCATATGGTCGTAGCCGGTATTGAGGGCAGAGGGGAGCATGGATATATGCATGCGCGTATGACTGAAGGAGAGATAGTACGCGGCATTGAGCCAACTGCAGAAACGCACGTCGAGGCTCGCAAACGCAGTATAGACGAGCAGACGCCTATTCACCTCCTCTCCCTGCGAGAAAGCCGTCTCATCGGTGCGTCGGAACGAACCGTTCAGCTGTACGGACGACTGGATGGCGTCGAGGCTCTTCTGTATTCTCGCATAAGCTTTCGTCTCCTGCGACGTCGAGGGCTCGGCGCGGTAAGCGTTCACCACATAATCGCCGATAAGCATCTGCGAGACTCCCGACTTGAGACGGTTCCACGCATGGTCGAAACTGGCATGGGCGAACCATCCGCGGCGGGTGTTGCGCCAGCTCCAGTCGCCCCAGAAGCCGTGGCGCGACGACGAATAGTAATCGTCGACGCCGGCGTTGAAGGTGCGGTAGTCGGCCATCACCAGGCCGGAGTGGATATTCGATAGCGACGCCGGATTGCGCCGCCACGTGGCGTTGAGGTTTATGGTATGGCGCGAGTTTGGCTTCCACTGCATCGACAGCGTCGGGGAGATGAATACCTCGCTGCGGTTTTTCAGCGCGCCTCCGAAGAAGTAGCTGTAGAAATTCACCGGCATGTTGAGATTGAAGCTTATTCGCTTTAGGTTCAGCTCGAATTTCGGCTTTATGAACACGCGCACATAGTTGGTGGACAGATCATTGGATTCGTCGGGCATCCCGTCGGGGAGTGTACCGTTGAGCTGCGAGTCGAGGTGGCGCACAAAACCGGCCACACCGCCCTCAAGCGATACTATCACCTTCCTGATGATGAAGCCGTAGGATGCGCGCTCGTCGGTAAAAAACGAGTGCTGCCCTACATGGCTCCCGTAGCGCGCCATGTCGCCATAGGCTGTGGTCTCAACCCAGAGCTGTTCGGGGCGCGAAAGAAACTGGTTGGTGCTGTTGAACGTCACAATTCTGTTCTCGCCGAAACGGCGTATAATCTTCAGGCGGTTGGCAACATCATAATAAGGGGAGATGGTATGCTGCCGGTTGGAAAGCGTTCCCTCGATATTGACGCGGTCGCCGTTCCAGGTGAAGTTGCCGGTCAGGTTATTGTTAAGGTAGTAGCGTTTCTGATTTATCTCGTAGTTGGCCGACAGCGACGCGGAATGTGAGTGGGAGTCGGCGTGGCGGTCTTCCGTAATTATGCGGTTGCCCGTGGGAAGGAAATAAGTCGTGATGGTGGAGCGGTCGGTCCAGAGATGGTCGTAGGCATATTCTGCCTGGAGGCGCCACTGGCCGTCGTGATTGTTTTTCCATGTCGACGTAGTCTCGAATGCCGCCGAGCGGCCGAATCGCGACGTGTAGCTGCCGCCGACTCCACCGGCCGAAATGAAAGGCTCGATGCTCTCGCCCGTCGACCCTCCGAAGAAGCCTTTGATGCCGCCGAGTGGACGCCCGAGATTGTTGAGTTTCATCGAGGTAGCGTTCTGAACCTTCCCCTTCACCGACATGAGAAAGAGTTCGCCGGAATAGAGACCTCCGGCATTCTCGCCCCAGCCTCCGGCGGCGGAGCCGTGGGCCATAACCTTGATTTTCGCCTTCTCCTTGAGCTTCAGGTTGATGGCGGCTTGATCGCTTATAGCCAGACCGCGGAGCACCTGCATGGGCTGATGGTTCTCGAGCACTTCTACCGCTCCGACGTTGTCGGCCTGGATATTCTGGGTGAGAGTGCCGTATTTCGAGCCGGCAAGATCGTTGCCTTCCACATACATCTTGTTTATGTCAGTACCCTGATACTGGACCTTTCCCGAGGCGTCGACATCCAGGCCGGGCATCCTCTTCATCACATCGCCTATCGAGCGGTCCTGCGCCCGGGTGAACTGGCCGACGGTGTACGTCACGGTGTCGCCGTTCTCTCGTATGCGCCGTGCGCGCACACCTACTTCCTTAAGCTCGAAGGCCTGTACAAGCATCTCCACGCGCAGCGTGTCGGACGGATTTACGCTATCGAGCGGAATCTCTTCGTCAGCATAGCCCATTCGGGCAAATTTAAGTGCTCTGCCACCTCCAGCCGGCATCTTGAGACGGAACACACCCTTGGCGTTCGAATTGGTAAAGCTTTTTACTTTGCCGCTCCCGTCGAGCAGTCGGGCGGAGACTCCGCCGAGCGGTTCAGCCGTGGATATATCCGTCACCTTGCCGACAATTACAGCCGTCGGGGCGGAAGCCGTCTGGGCCGGGAGGTTCTGGACGGAGAGTAGCCCGAACAGAGCTAAAAGAAACGGGGATACAAGTGTTTTGACAGGCATGGCATATTCTTTTTCCATATTCACCGGTAAAAGCAGAAACGGAACTGACCGGGAGCATGCAAATGTAGTGATATTTTCTGAATATTAGGCCTCGTGTTACCCCCCGGTTAAATTATGTTAAAATCAGACATATTGCATCCGTTTTGACATCCCGCCGTCGAGGGTGATGTTCTCGCCGTTGATGAAATCGTTTCCCGGAAGCGAAAGCCAAAGGCAGAGGCGCGCTACGTCGGCCGGAATTCCGGCGCGACCGGAGGGATGCTGGGTATGGTCGGCTTCGGACAGTTCTTCTGCAGGGTCGGTTACTATCCAGCCGGGCGAAATGGCATTTACCGTAATTGAAAGTGGTGCGAGCGACATCGTCAGCGCATGGGTCAGAGCCACGACACCACCCTTCGATGCCGAATAAGCCTCGGTGCCGGGTTCACTCTGCAACACCCGCGTGGACGCTATATTAATAATGCGTCCGAAAGTATTGCCTACCGCCAGAGAGCGGCGGTGCCTGGCGAGAGTGCGCGCGGTAATGAATACCGGGCGGAGGTTTACCGCCATTGTTCTGTCGAACTCCTCGACGGAGCACTCATCCAAAGGAACAAACCGGCAGACACCGACATTATTTACTATAATATCGAGGTCGCCCCACGAGTGCATAAGCGTCTCCATCGCCTCGACAAGGGCATCGGCGTCGGCAACATCGAGGGGAATAAACCTCGAGCCGGTGGCTGAGGCTGTGGAGCGGCCTGCCTCCATATCGGCGTCGACAAACGCCACCCGGCACCCCGCCTTACAGTATGCCTCTACAATCGCGCGGCCTATGCCGGAGGCACCTCCGGTGACAAACACGCGCCGTGGCGGAAACGCCACCTGAAGCTTGCCGGTTGCCACGCCCGACGGAGTGAGCTTCGGGCGATAGGCGCCCGGGCGGTTTCCGCGCCTGAGGTCGTCCATCCGTTTTTCGAGGTAATTGTCGGCCATGGGGAGCAGCTTAAAAAAAATCAGCAGTCGGCGAAAAGATGGTCGGTGAGAGCGGTGAGGGCGCGCACCTTGTCTTCCTTCTTCACCAGGAAGGAGATGTTGTAGTTCGAGCCACCGTAGGAAATCATGCGCAGGGGAATGTCGCGCAGGGCATCGATAGCCTTGGCCTCGAAGCCGCGGTTGTGCCACTCGAGGTCGCCGACCACGCAGATAATCACCATGTCGTAGTCGACCGCTACGGTGCCAATCTCCTTGAGTTCGTCGATTATGTGCTCAAGTTTGAGGGGATTGTCGATTGTAACGGAAATTCCGACCTCCGAGGTTGCGATCATGTCGAGCGGACGCTTGTAGGAGTCGAATATCTCGAATACGCGATGAATGAAGCCCGAGGCGAGAAGCATCCTCGTGGATTTTATCTTGATGGCTATTACGCCGTCTTTGGCGGCGACGGCCTTAATCGAGCGCGAGTGGACGGTATTGTATATAAGCGTGCCGCGGGCCGTGGGGTCCATCGTGTTAAGTACCCGGATAGGTATATTGTTGAGCTTGGCTGGCATCACGCATGCTGGGTGCAGAATCTTTGCGCCGAAATAAGCCAGCTCGGCTGCCTCGTCGAAATGGAGCTCGGCAACCGGAGAGGTCTTCTCCACGTAGCGCGGATCATTGTTGTGCATGCCGTCGATGTCGGTCCAGATTTCAATCTCCTCGGCGTAGATGGCGGCACCGATAAGCGACGCGGTCAGGTCCGAGCCTCCACGCTGCAGGTTGTCGATTTCGCCGCGGCTGTTGCGGCAGATGAAGCCCTGTGTAACAAACAGCTCGGCGTCGGCATTGGAGTCGAGCATGGGCTTGAGGCGCATGGTGATGAAATCCACATCGGCTTCGCCGTCGGCGTCGATACGCATGAAGTCGAGTGCCGGAAGCCACAACGACTTCACCCCCTGCTCCTGCAGATAGAAATGCATCAGCGATGTGGACATGAGTTCGCCCTGGGCGAGAATATCCTTTTCGTCGGCCTCGGTGAATTCACCCTCGTGGGCAAACGCGCGAAGATGGCGGAACGTACCTGCCAGCATTCCGAGAGCGCGGGCGCGGGCCTCGTCAGTGGTATAGAGCTCGTCGACCACGGCCGAATATTTCTTTTCCAGCCGGTTGATAGTGTCCTTGGCGCCGTTCACGTTGTGGCGGTGCAGATAGTCGGCAATCTCAACCAGGGTATTGGTGGTGCCCGACATGGCCGAGAGCACAATAATATTAACGCCGCGCGGACGCACCAGTGCGGCTACTTCCTTTATGCGCTGTGCACTTCCCACCGAAGTGCCTCCGAATTTCAGTACTTTCAAGGTAGCGTATATGTTTATATGTGTGGATTGCGGATTGGTTTATAATTGACCCATGGCGGTCTTAGTCGAGCGTCAGAAGCTGCTTGTCGGCGCACTGCATTACCCGCGCGGGATACTGCTCCACAAGCTGCAGGTTGTGGGTGGCCATTACAACGGCTGTGCCTGTCTCGGCGATTTCCCGAAGTGTGCGCACTATGCTGTCGCCGGTAGCGGGGTCGAGATTGCCCGTAGGCTCGTCAGCAAGTATCAGTCTGGGATTGTTGAGCAGCGCCCGGGCTATTACGATTCGCTGCTGCTCGCCGCCCGACAGCTCATGAGGCATCTTGTAGCTCTTGTTGGCCATCCCGACGCGTTTGAGTACCGTATCTATGCGCTCCTCCTTTTCGTCGGCGTTGCGCCATCCGGTGGCGTCGAGCACGAAGCGCAGGTTCTGATATACGTTGCGGTCGGTGAGCAGCTGGAAGTCCTGGAATACGATGCCGATCTGGCGGCGAAGCATCGGAATGTCGGCGCGGCGTATGGCGTTCAGGTCGAAATCCAGCACACGGGCGCTTCCTCCCTGCACCGGTATCTCGGCATACATGGATTTAAGCAGCGTCGATTTGCCGCTTCCAACCTTACCGATAAGGTATACGAATTCGCCCGCTTCGAGCGAAAAATTCACGTGTTTCAGCACCACAAGCTCGTTGCGGAGCAACTCCACGTCGGAATAATCTACTATACTCATCAAGTGTCGTTTGCTGTTTCGGTATGCAAAGTTAGACTATGCCGACCCAAAAAGCGACTGCCGCACCCGCATTAACTAATTTTTAACAAACTTTCCGGCTGATACCATCGCAAAAACCGGGCAAATTCAACGTGTTATTTCGCAGAAACAAAAATAAATTGTAATTTTGCACCTGCTAAAAACTAAACAAACAATCACAAAATACGCCCGGCCGGCGCACCCGCTCCTGCCGATGGCTCAAAAACCACAGTAATTATGCAAGTTACGCTTGAAAAAACCGGCGACCTGGAAGGCCGCATCAAGGTTGAGGTCAGCTCTGCCGACTATGCCGACAAGGTTAACGCCGAGCTTAAAGAAATAGGCCGTACGCGCCAGATTCCCGGCTTCCGCAAAGGCCACGTAAGCATCGACCAGCTCCGCCGCCGCTTCGGCCGCGACGTCAAGGCCTCCGTGCTCAACGAAGAGGTTTACCGCGCCGTAATCGATTATATCCGCGAAAACAAGGTCGACGTGCTCGGCGAGCCGCTCCCCGTCGAGATGAAGGCCATTAACCTCAGCGACACCGACTATACGTTTGAATACGAAGTCGGCCTCGCACCGGAAATCAACGTCGAGATCAACAAAGACATCACGGTGCCCTACTATACCATCGACGTTACCGACGAAATGGTTGCCGAGCAGGATAAGGCTCTCTGCGAGCGCTTCGGCGCCCAGGTACCCGGCGAGGAAGTCGACGCAAAGGCTCTCGTAAAGGGCGCCATCATGCAGCTTGCAGCCGATGGCTCCGTGCTCACCGACGAAACCGCCGTTCAGGTGGTCGACGGTATCGTAGCTCCCATGTATTTCACCGACAAGGACCAGGCTGCCCTCTTCCTCGGCAAAAAGGTAGGCGACAAGGTCGTATTCAACCCCTACAAGACCTGCAACGGCAACACAGCCGAGCTCTCCTCGATGCTCCACGTCGACAAGGAGAAAGCCGCAACACTCCAGGGCGACTTCGAGATGGCCATCTCCGAAATCATCGTGCTCAAACCCGCCCAGCACGGCGAGGAACTTTACAAAGAGGTATTCCCCGGCAACGCAGGCGTTACCGACGAAGCCACTTACTTCGCCGAGCTCAAAAAGATGATCGCCATGCAGCTCTCCCCCAACAGCGACCAGATGTTCAACCGCGACGTCCAGGAACTGCTCATGAGCAAGTTCGGTACGTTTGAACTCCCCGCCGAGTTCCTCAAGAAATGGCTCGTTAAGCGCAACGAAGGCCTCACCCAGGAGAACGTGGCCGAGGAATACGATAAGATGGTTCCCTCGATCAAATGGGAGCTTCTCCGCGGCAAAATCGCCGAGAAACTCGACATCAAGGTAACCGACGACGACATGCTCGGCTTTGCCAAAGCTCTGGCAGCCCAGCAGTTCGCCCAGTATGGCATGACCAACATGGACGAAGAGACCATCACCAACTACGCCCGCCGCATCCTTGACGACAAGAACTACCGCGGACGCATGCACGAAGATGTAGCCAACCGCAAGCTCTTCAATGCCATCAAGGCTCTCGTATCGCTCGACGAGAAGACCGTAAGCCTCGACGAGTTCAAGAAGCTCGCCAACCCCGAGGGCAAATAAGCCCTGCCGGCTCCCCCGCTATCAATTGCCGTATATTTTATACATTGCCAAGGCGTTGTGTCGAAATTCGACACAACGCCTGTTTTTTTGGATGGCGAGTGTATTCCACCGACGCTCCATCTCAACCGCCCTAACATAATTGGCATGATTATTGTTATATACCTACAGATTAGATTAGCGGATGCAGCTACAGCTTAGCCGATGCAGCTGCCGAATTAGCCGATGTGGCGACAACACATGGGGCTCGCTCACCCCCACAAAGGCCTCATGGATGTTTTTTCCTCACGCAGTCCGAATTTTTACACAACACTTCTTTATTTCATATATTTTTTTACTATCTTTGAATTACGAAACCACGCCCCGACGGGCGTGCCCATAAATCAAGCATACTACATCATTATGAATAACAACAACGACTTCCGCAACTATGCGGTGAAACACCTCGGGATGAACGGTCTCGCACTCGACCAGTTCACATCCGCCACCAACCAGGCCATCCGGTCAAGCTACATCTCCCCCACCATCATAGAGGAGCGCCAGCTCAACGTAGCCCAGATGGATGTATTCTCCCGCCTGATGATGGATCGCATCATATTCCTCGGCACCGATGTGAACGACTATTCTGCCAACGTGGTGCAGGCACAGCTTCTTTATCTCGATTCAGCCGATCCCGGTAAGGACGTGACTCTCTATCTCAACTCGCCCGGCGGATCGGTCTACGCCGGTCTGGGCATTTACGACACCATGCAGTATATCAACAGCGACGTGGCCACCGTATGCACCGGCATGGCAGCATCGATGGCCGCCGTGCTCCTCGTGGCCGGCGAAAAGGGGAAGCGCTTCGCCCTCCCCCACTCGCGCGTGATGATTCACCAGCCTATGGGCGGTGCACAGGGTCAGGCTTCCGACATCGAGATTACAGCCCGCGAAATCCAGAAGCTCAAGAAAGAGCTTTACAACATCATCGCCACACACTCCGGGCAGCCTTTCGACAAAGTAGAGCGCGATTCCGACCGCGACTACTGGATGACAGCCCAGGAAGCAAAGGACTATGGCATGATCGACAGCGTGCTGATCCGGCAGAACACAAAGGGCATCAATCTCTGATGCACCGCTCTCCAGCCTATCGCACCGAAAGTTTCCAATAACCGAAGTCATTTAAACTTTTTCTTCAAATAGAATTTGAGGCTATTTTTGAGGGGATTTTACCCGAATTTAAGGGAGCGATGCCGCCATCGTGACCGAAAAGAGGGTGAAGTCTATCAAAAAGAGGCCAGATTCCTGAAGAGGACGTTTCATGAAGCCAATAAAGAAAAAGTTTACACGACTTCACTATTTCCAACTGAACATCAAACACTCAGATGGCAAAAAAGAAAGAAGAATGCTGCGCGTTCTGCGGCCGGCCGGCATCCCACAGCGAAGTGATGATTCCCTCCGGTATAAGCAGCGACATATTTCTCTGCGCCGAATGCGCCGACAATATCCACGAGCTGCTGAATGATTTCCGCGGGCTCGATTCGGACGGCAAAAAGAAAAAACTTCCCAAACTTGACCTCGGCAAATTGCCGAAGCCGAAAGATATCGTTGCCCATCTCGACCAGTACGTAATCGGGCAGGACGCCGCCAAGCGATATCTCGCCGTGGCAGTCTACAACCACTACAAACGCCTGAGCCAGCCCACCGACGACGTCGACATCGAGAAGAGCAACATAGTGCTCGTGGGTCCCACCGGAACGGGCAAGACCCTTCTGGCCAAAACCATCGCACGGATGCTCGACGTGCCGTTCACGATTGTCGACGCCACGGTCCTGACTCAGGCCGGCTATGTGGGAGAGGATATCGAAAGCCTCCTCACACGCCTGCTTCAGGTGGCCGACTACGACGTGGCCCGCGCCGAGCGCGGCATCGTGTTTATCGACGAAATCGACAAAATCGCCCGCAAGGGCGACAACCCCTCGATTACGCGCGACGTAAGCGGCGAAGGCGTGCAGCAGGGGCTGCTCAAGCTCCTTGAAGGCTCTATCGTGAACGTGCCTCCCCAGGGGGGACGCAAGCATCCCGAGCAGCGCATGATTCCCGTAGATACCAAGAACATCCTATTCATCTGCGGAGGCGCATTCGACGGCATCGAACGCAAGATCGCCCAAAGGCTCAACACCCACTCGGTGGGCTTCGCCACCGATCCCATGCGCCGGAGCGTCGACCGCGACAACCTGCTTAACTTCGTGGCACCGCAGGACCTCAAATCCTTCGGCCTGATTCCCGAAATCATAGGCCGCCTCCCTATCCTGACGCATCTCGAGCCTCTCGACCGCACCGCGCTGCGACGCATCCTCACAGAGCCGAAAAACGCCATCACCCTCCAGTATCAGAAGCTTTTCGCGATGGACGGCATAAAGCTCACCTTCGAGCCCGACGCCCTCGACACCATCGTAGACAAAGCTATCGAATACAAACTCGGCGCACGCGGCCTGCGTGCAATCGTCGAGACGGTGATGATCGACGCCATGTTTGAGCTCCCATCCTCCCAGCGACGCACATTCAAGGTCGACGGGAAATATGTGGAGGAAAAACTCCGCAAATCGCACTTCGAGCTCAACAAAGGCATCGACAGCCGCGACTGACGCGCCCGGCGCGCAAGCCGCACCGCCCCGGGCTTCGGCACCCCGGCTCTTTCTCCCATATCTTTAACCTCTCACAATCCAATCTCCATGAACCAACGGCAACTGCTCGCTCAGACACTTAAAGAAAACTTTGGTTTCGACACTTTCAAAGGAAACCAGGAAGAGATTATCCTTTCGCTGATGGGAGGACACGACGTGTTCGTGCTCATGCCCACTGGCGGCGGAAAATCGCTCTGCTATCAGTTGCCCGCCCTACTCATGGAGGGTACAGCGATAGTGATTTCGCCGCTCATCGCCCTGATGAAAAACCAGGTCGACGCAATGCGCAATTTCTCGACCGACGACGGAATCGCTCACTTTCTGAATTCGTCGCTCAACCGCAGCGCCATCGATCAGGTGAAAACCGACGTCCTGTCGGGCAAGACCAAACTGCTCTATGTGGCGCCCGAATCGCTGACGAAAGAGGAAAACATTGAATTTCTCAAGACAGTTCCCATCTCGTTCTATGCCGTCGACGAAGCCCACTGCATTTCGGAGTGGGGCCACGATTTCCGGCCGGAATACCGCCGCATCCGCCCCATAATCAACGAAATCAGCCAGCATCCCGTCATCGCCCTCACGGCAACGGCAACCCCCAAGGTACAGCACGACATTCAGAAGAACCTCGGAATGACCGACGCAGTCGTATTCAAGTCGAGCTTCAATCGTGCGAACCTTTACTACGAAATCCGACCCAAAACCGCCAATACCGACCGCGACATAATCAAGTTCATCAAAAACCGCGAGGGAAAATCCGGCATTATCTATTGCCTCAGCCGCAAAAAGGTCGAGGAAATGGCCGAACTCCTCAAGGTGAACAATATCAAGGCTCTCCCCTACCATGCCGGCATGGATGCCGCCACCCGCTCCGCCAACCAGGACGCATTCCTGCTGGAGCAGGTCGACGTAATCGTGGCTACCATTGCATTCGGCATGGGCATCGACAAACCCGACGTGCGCTACGTAATCCACTACGATATGCCCAAGAGCCTCGAGGGCTACTATCAGGAGACCGGGCGCGCCGGGCGCGACGGCGGAGAAGGCCAGTGCCTTACGTTCTACTCGGCCAAGGACCTGAAGAAAATGGAAAAATTCATTCAGGGAAAGCCCGTCACCGAGCAGGAAATCGGCAAGCAGCTCCTTGCCGAAACGGCCCACTACGCCGAATCGTCGGTATGCAGGCGCAAAACCCTCCTCCACTATTTCGGCGAGGAATATCCCGCCGACAACTGTGGGAACTGCGACAACTGTTTAAACCCGAAAAAACAAGTGGACGCAAAAGAAGAACTTTCCGCCATACTCGAAACCGTGGCGGCTCTGAAAGATAAATTCAAGGCAGAACATATTATCGACGTGGTCAGCGGCCGCGAGACCTCCGAAGTGCGGAATTACCACCACGAGGACCTCGACGTATTCGGCTCGCTCCCGAAGGCAGACCGCCGCCGACTCAACACCGTAATCCGACAGGCCATAATCGCCGGTTACCTCGACCGCGAGATTGAGAATTTCGGACTGATAAAAATCACTCCGAAAGGCTCGGCATTCCTCAAGAAGCCCGTTGCCTTCAAGATTGTGGAGGATAACGACTTCAACGAGGAGGAAGAGGAGACGCCCGTAAAGAGCGGAGCTGCATGCGCTGTCGACCCCGAGCTCTATTCTATTCTCAAGGACCTCCGGAAAAAAATCGCGAAACACTACAGCCTGCCTCCTTACGTGATTTTCCAGGACCCGTCGCTCGAAGCCATGGCTACCACCTATCCGGTAACGATGGAGGAGCTGCAGAACATCACCGGCGTAGGCGCCGGCAAGGCCAAACGCTACGGCGAGGAGTTCCTCAAGGTAATCAAAACCCACGTGGAGGAAAACGAAATCGAGCGCCCGGAGGACCTGCGCGTACGCTCCGTAGCCAACAAGAGCCGCATCAAAATCTCCATCATCCAGGCTATCGACCGCAAGATTGACCTCGACGAGCTGGCCAACTCCAAATGCATGGAGTTCGGCGAACTGCTCAGCGAAATCGAAGCAATCGTATATTCCGGCACCAAAATCAACATCAACTACTTCATCAACGAGGTAATCGACGAAGACCACCAGGAGGACATCTTCGAGTACTTCAAGGAGGCCGACTCCGACTCGCTCGAAGACGCCATCCAGGAACTCGGCTCGGAATACAGCGAAGACGAAATCCGCCTCATGCGCATAAAATTCCTTTCCGAACTCGGCAACTGAGCTGCCTCGCCCCAGAGTCGGAAGCGGCACTCACCCGTAGGGCCAACTCGGCCTGCCATTGGCAAATGTGGGAATTTTTTTGTAACTTCGCGGAAAATTTCAGGCCTCCGGATACCCTCCTTTCTCCCTGCCCCGGAGGCCGCGAACATCCACCGTCGTTCATCACATGATAGCAGTAAACAATTTAGGAATCCAATTCGGTAAAAGAGTATTGTTTCAGGATGTAAACCTGAAATTCACGCCGGGCAACTGCTACGGCATCATCGGAGCCAACGGGGCCGGCAAATCCACCCTGATGCGTATCCTCTCCGACCAGCTCAGCCCAACCCACGGCACCGTATCCATGGGCCCGGGCGAGCGCATGAGCGTGCTTGAGCAGGACCACTTCAAATTCGACGACTGCACCGTGCTCAACACCGTCCTGATGGGCCACACCCAGCTTTGGGATATCATTCAGGAAAAAGACGCCCTTTACGCAAAACCCGACTTCTCCGACGAAGACGGCATCCGCGCCTCCGAACTCGAGGAAAAATTCGCTGAACTCGAAGGCTGGAACGCCGAAGCCGACGCTGCCGCTCTTCTGAGCGGCCTCGGCATAAAGGAGGACCGCCACTATATGCTAATGCGCGACCTCTCTGGTAGCGAGAAGGTTCGTGTGCTCCTTGCAAAGGCGCTTTTCGGCAATCCCGACAATCTGCTGCTCGACGAGCCCACCAACGACCTCGACCTCGAGACCGTGGCATGGCTCGAGGATTACCTCTCGAAATTCGAGAACACGGTGCTCGTAGTAAGCCACGACCGCCATTTCCTCGACTCAGTCTGCACCCACACGCTCGACATCGACTACAATAAGGTGAGCCTTTTCGCCGGCAACTACAGCTACTGGTACGAATCCTCGCAGCTCGCCCTGCGCCAGCAGCAGCAACAGAACAAGAAAGCCGAGGAGAAGCGCAAGGAACTTCTTGAGTTCATCCAGCGTTTCTCGGCCAACGTGGCCAAGTCGAAGCAGACCACATCCCGCAAAAAGATGCTCGAGAAACTCAACATCGAGGAAATCCAGCCATCGTCGCGCCGCTATCCCGGCATTATCTTCACTCCCGAGCGCGAACCGGGCAACAAGATTCTCGAAGTGCACGGCCTGAAGGCAACGGTCGACGGCGAAGTGCTCTTCAGCGACGTGAATTTCCAGATCGAGAAGGGCGACAAAGTAGCCTTCCTCAGCCACGACCCGCGCGCCATGACGGCTCTCTTCGAGATAATCACCGGAAACCGCAAGGCCGACGCCGGCACCTACGACTGGGGCCAGACGATAACAACGGCCTATCTGCCGCTCGACAATTCGCAGTTCTTCAACACCGACATGAACCTTGTGGACTGGCTCTGCCAGTATTCCTCCGATTCAAGCGAAATCTATCTCAAGGGATTCCTCGGCAAGATGCTCTTCTCGGGCGAGGAGGTGTTAAAAAAAGCGTCGGTACTCTCCGGAGGCGAGAAAATGCGATGTATGATCGCGCGCATGATGCTGCGCAACGCCAACACAATGGTACTCGACTCACCTACCAACCATCTCGACCTCGAATCGATTCAGGCCTTCAACAACACGCTGCAGAACTTCAAGGGTAATATCCTGCTGAGCAGCCACGACCATGAATTCATTCAGACCGTCTGCAACCGCATAATCGAACTGACGCCAAACGGCATCATCGACAAGATGATGGACTACGACGACTACATAACCGACGAAAAAGTGGCCGCTACCCGACAGCGGCTATACGCCGGAGCCTGATTCCCCATACAAAGGGGTTGAGACACCCGCCGCGCGGTGCCTCAACCCCTTTGAGGTTTTATTATTTATTATAAGATACAGGCCTGGATATACGCCTTGGCCACCAAAGAGTAGGGATGCACCCCGGTGCATCCGAAAATCAATTTCGAAAACAATACTGCAATGGTAAAACATATCGTAATGTTCCGCCTCTCCAGCTCCAGCGAAAGCCGACGCGCTACCGCCGAGAAATTCAAGGAGGCGCTCCTCGCCCTCCCCGCACAGATCGAATGCCTCCGCTCGATGGAAGTAGGCATCAACAGCAATCCCGCAGAAAAGTGGGACGTAGTGCTTACGGCCACAGTTCCCACTATGGCCGACGTCGAAGTCTACGCGAAGCATCCGGCCCATGTGGCCGCCGCCTCGCTCCTTGCCGACTGCAAGGAGGAGCGTGCCTGCGTCGACTACGAGTGCTGAACGCCATTCCCTACCCGGAGTCTAAAATCAAGCCTTTTTCCCACCCCTCAACCAATCCAAAAATATCCTCATGGTTCAGTTTTTCAAACAAGGTGCAGCCACCGTCTATGCAGTGGAGACCGACCATCGCCTCTCCGACGTCGAGAAGCAGAAACTTCAATGGGCCTTCTCTGGCGCACGCCCCGTGGCGGGGACTTCGCTCAAAGGCCGTTTCATCGGCCCGCGCAGGGAAATGATAACCCCCTGGAGCACCAACGCCGTGGAAATCGCCCAGAACATGGGTCTCACGGGTATCTCGCGCATAGAGGTGTTCACCCGCGTGCCCGAAGGTGCGGAGCCGGTATTCGACCGCATGCTCTCGCGCCTTTATCCCGACGGCCTCAACAGCCGCGTGTTCCACGTCGACCGCCGGCCGGAGCCGATTGTCCACATTTCCGATATCCATGAGTACAACCGCACAGAGGGTCTGGCGCTCAGCCCCGAGGAAGAGGCATACCTCGACTCGCTTGCAAAGAAACTCGGCCGCCCGCTCACCGATTCCGAGGTATTCGGCTTCTCGCAGGTGAATTCCGAGCACTGCCGCCACAAGATTTTCAACGGCTCGTTCATAATCGACGGCCAGGAGAAACCGCAGTCGCTCTTCAAGCTCATCAAACGCACTTCGCAGGAAAACCCCAACCGGCTCGTATCGGCCTACAAGGACAATGTGGCCTTCGTCGAGGGTCCGACGGTGCAGCAGTTCGCCCCCGTCAATCCCGACCGTCCCGACTACTTCGAGGTAAAGGACCTCGACACCGTAATCTCGCTCAAGGCCGAGACTCATAATTTCCCCACCACCGTAGAACCCTTCAACGGCGCCGCCACGGGCACAGGCGGCGAAATCCGCGACCGCCTCGGCGGCGGACGCGCGTCGCTCCCCATCGCCGGAACAGCCGTCTACATGACATCCTATCCGCGCCTGAGCGCCGCCCACAAATGGGAACTGATGATGAATCCGCGCGTATGGCTCTACCAGACGCCCTCGGAAATTCTCATCAAGGCATCCAACGGCGCCAGCGATTTCGGCAACAAGTTCGGCCAGCCCCTGATCTGCGGCTCGCTGCTCACTTTCGAGCACGACGAAAACGGCCGCATGTATGCCTACGACAAGGTAATCATGCTTGCCGGTGGCGTGGGCTTCGCGGCTAAGAAAGACGCAATAAAAGGCACGCCCGACCCGGGTCAGAAAGTTGTGGTGATGGGTGGCGACAACTATCGTATCGGTATGGGCGGCGGCGCCGTCAGCTCGGTGGAAACCGGCCAGTACGCCAACGCTATCGAGCTCAACGCCGTGCAGCGCGCCAACCCAGAGATGCAGAAGCGCGTGGCCAACGTGATCCGCGCCCTGGCCGAGGCCGACCGGAATCCGGTCGTCTCGATCCACGACCATGGCGCCGGAGGCCATCTCAACGCGCTCTCCGAGCTGGTCGAGGAGACCGGCGGTCACATCGACCTCGATTCGCTTCCCGTGGGCGACAAGACGCTCTCGGCCAAGGAAATCGTGGGCAATGAAAGCCAGGAGCGCATGGGCATGGTGGTCAACGCCGCCGACATCCCCTATGTGGAGCGCGTGGCCCAGCGCGAGCGCGCCCCGATGTATGTGGTCGGCGAAACCACGGGCGACCACCGCTTCGTGTTCTCCGACTCGCGTGGCCGCAAGCCCATAAATCTCGAGATGGCCGATATGTTCGGCAACTCTCCCAAGACCGTAATCACCGACAATACCATCGAACTCTCATACAAGGAGCCTGAATATACCGCCGAGCACCTGCCGGAGTATCTCCGCAACGTGCTCTCGCTCGAAGCCGTGGCCTGCAAGGACTGGCTGACAAACAAGGTAGACCGCTCCGTAACAGGGCGTGTGGCGCGCCAGCAGTGCCAGGGAGAGATTCAGCTCCCGCTGAGCGACTGCGGTGTGGTCGCGCTCGACTATACGGGCCACTCCGGTATCGCCACTTCCATCGGCCATGCGCCCCAGGTGGCTCTGGCCGACTCTGCCAAGGGCTCAGTGATGGCTGTGGCCGAGGCTCTCACCAACATAGTTGGAGCTCCGCTCAGCGAGGGCCTCAAGAGCGTATCGCTCAGCGCCAACTGGATGTGGCCCTGTAAGAATCCCGGCGAGGACGCCGCGCTCTATCGTGCCGTCGAGGCGTGCAGCGATTTCGCAGTGGCTCTCGGCATCAACATCCCCACGGGCAAAGACTCCCTTTCGATGACGCAGAAATACGCCGACGGCAAGGTCTACGCTCCGGGAACCGTAATCATCTCCGCCGCCGGCGAGACCGCCGACGTGCGCCGTACGGTCAGTCCCGTGCTCCGTCAGAAAGCCAAGTCGCAGCTCTTCTACATCGATTTCTCGGCCGATGCACTCCGCCTTGGAGGCTCAGCCTTCGCCCAGAGCCTCAACAGCATCGGCTCCGACGTTCCCACCGTAAAGGATGCCGCCTATTTCAGCCGTGCCTTCGCTGCCGTGCAGAAACTTGTAGCCACAGACCGTCTGCTGGCCATGCACGACGTCTCGGCCGGCGGTCTCATAACCACCCTGCTTGAAATGGCCTTCGCCAACTCACGCGGCGGCATTGCCGTGAGCACCGAGGGCTTCGTGGCGCGCGGCGAGACCGACCTCATCAAAATTCTTTTCTCCGAGAATCCCGCCGTGGTGATTCAGGTAGACGACGCCAAGCGCGCGGCCGTGGAGCGCATCCTCACCGAGGCCGACGTATGGTACTGCCCCGTGGGCCGTCCGCACCCCGAACGCGTCGTCCTTCTGGAGCACGACGGCGCCGAGCGCCTGCTGGGCATCGACCATCTGCGCGACGTATGGTTTGAGCCGTCGTATCTGCTCGACACACTTCAGAGCGCCGGCCGCTGCGCCGCCGAGCGCTTCGAGAACTACGGCCGCCAGCCGCTGCGCTACGCCATACCCGCCGCGTTCGACGGATCGCTCGCCTCGCGCGGTCTCAGCTACTCCCACCCCGCTACCGGCGTGAAAGCCGCCATTATCAGAGAGAAAGGCGTAAACGGCGACCGCGAGATGGCCTATTCGCTTTACCTCGCCGGTTTCGACGTGAAGGACGTCCACATGACCGACCTCATGAGCGGCCGCGAAACGCTCGACGACGTCCGTATGATAGTGTTCTGCGGCGGTTTCTCCAATTCCGACGTGCTCGGTTCGGCCAAAGGCTGGGCAAGCGGATTCCGCTGGAACGAAACGGCCAAGGAGACGCTCCGCCGTTTCTACTCGCGCCCCGACACCCTGAGCCTCGGCATCTGCAACGGCTGCCAGCTGATGGTGGAGCTCGGACTGCTCAATCCCGGCGGCATCGACTCCGTCATCGAAGAGAAAAAGCGCGTGCACATGGACCACAATATCAGCCATAAGTTCGAATCGCAGTTTGTAGGCCTCACGATTCCCGCCAACAACAGCGTGATGCTCGGCTCGCTCGCCGGCATGAAACTCGGCATATGGGTGGCCCACGGCGAAGGCCGCTTCATGCTTCCCGGCTCCCTGAAAGACTACAACATAGCCGCCCGCTACAACTACACCGCCTATCCGGCTAACCCCAACGGATCCCGCGGAGCGGTAGCTGCTCTCTGTTCGGCCGACGGCCGCCATCTGGCCATGATGCCCCACCTGGAGCGCGCCATATTCCCCTGGCAGTGCGCTTTCTACCCCGACTCTCGCCGCGCCGACGACCTTACCCCCTGGATCGACGCCTTCGTCAATGCCCGCAAATGGATTGAAAAAACAGCCCGTTGATTTTGGTTAATGGGTCATTTTGAGTAAATTTGCACCGAATATCGCCCTTTTTCAGAGCGCCTGCGGGAAGCCGCAGGCCTCTTCGCATGAAAATACGGCGTGAGAATACGAATCAATTAAACCAACCAATAACTCCAGATTATGAGCTTAAACATCGTAGTTCTTGCCAAGCAGGTGCCCGACACCCGCAACGTAGGAAAAGATGCTATGAAGGAGGACGGTACAATCAACCGCGCCGCCCTCCCCGCAATCTTCAATCCTGAAGATCTCAATGCCTTGGAACAGGCTCTGCGCCTTAAGGACGCCAACCCCGGCTCCACCGTGACCATGCTCACAATGGGTCTGCCGCGTGCAGCCGAAGTAATACGCGAAGCCATGTATCGCGGTGCCGACACCGGCATCGTGCTCACCGACCGCGCTCTCGGAGGCGCCGACACTCTTGCCACCTCCTATTCGCTTGCCCAGGCAATCAAGAAGATGGGCAAAATCGACATCATGCTGTGCGGCCGCCAGGCTATCGACGGCGACACCGCCCAGGTAGGTCCCCAGGTAGCCGAGAAGCTCGGACTGCCCCAGGTTACGTATGCAGAGGAAATTCTCGACCTCTCCGACGGCCATATCACCGTGAAGCGCCGTCTGGAATCCGGCGTGGAGACAGTGAAGGCTCCGCTCCCCTGCGTGATTACCGTCAACGGTTCGGCTGCCGAATGCCGTCCGCGCAACGCACGCCGCACCATGAAATTCAAGCGTGCAGCATCCCCCTCCGAGCTCGAGAAGATGCCCGAAGCCGTAAAGGCCATCGTGGAGGCTAACCCCGACCTCCAGCTCAAGGAGTGGAGCGCCGCATATGTCGAGGCCGATCCCGAACAGATAGGCATGGCCGGCTCTCCCACCAAAGTGAAAGCCATCGAGAATGTGGTGTTCACCGCCAAAGAGAGTCTGTGTCTCAACAACGACGACGAGCAGATTGAAAACCTCATCAAAGATCTTATCGCCAACCACACCATAGGCTAACCTACCACCTTCGCCCCACCTCAGGCGCAACCTTTCAGAGCTAAGCGCCGCGGGGCACTAAAGAAATCAAACATCCATGCAAGATCAGAACAACCTCATTGTATATTGCGAGTTTGAGGACGGCAAAGTGGCCGACGTAAGCCTCGAACTTCTCACCAAAGGCCGCCAGCTCGCATCGCAGCTCGGCGTGAAACTCGAGGCCGTCGTAATAGGCGACAATCTCGACGGGGTGGAAAACCAGCTTTTCCCCTATGGTGCCGACGTAGTGTATAAAGTGGCCGACAAGCGCCTCTATCCCTATACCTCCAACCCCCACGCAGCCGTGCTCATCAACCTCTTCCGCGAAATCAAGCCGCAGATCTGCCTGATGGGCGCCACATGCATCGGTCGAGATCTCGGTCCGCGCGTATCCTCCTGCCTCCACTCGGGCCTTACGGCCGACTGCACATCGCTCGTAATCGGCGACCACAAGGACCCCAAGACCGGCAAGGAATACCAAAACCTGCTCTACCAGATCCGTCCGGCTTTCGGAGGCAACATCGTGGCTACAATCGTCAACCCCGACTGCCGTCCGCAGATGGCCACCGTACGCGAGGGCGTCATGAAGAAAGAAATCTTCGATGCCGCCCACAAAGGTGAGGTAATCGAACTCGACGCCAAAAAATACGTGGCCGATACTGATTTCGTAGTAGAAATCATCGACCGCCACATCGAGAAATCGAAAATCAACATCAAGAACGCCTCCATCATCGTGGCCGGCGGCTACGGCGTAGGCAGCAAGGAGGGCTTCGACCTCCTCTACCAGCTTGCCGACGTACTCGGAGCCGAGGTAGGCGCCACCCGCGCCGCCGTCGACGCCGGATTTGCCGAGCATGCCCGCCAGATCGGCCAGACCGGTGTTACCGTGCGCCCCAAGCTCTACATCGCATGCGGCATCTCCGGTCAGATCCAGCACATCGCCGGCATGAAGGAAAGCTCCATCATCATTTCCGTCAACAACGACGAAAATGCTCCGATCAACGCTATCGCCGACTACGTGATCACCGGCAACTACGAGGAGATTCTTCCCAAACTCATCAAATACTACAAGAAGAACTCCAAATAACCGCCTCAGGCTTCTACGGCTATGAAATCGAAAATTCTTGCTCTCGCGCTTGCCCTTGCGGCCGTCCCCGCCACAAGCGCCTTCTCGCTCAACGAGGTCAAACCCGACTTCGATGCCTACGTGTCGCTTCTTAACGACAAGGGATACGTCGTAAGGAGCTACGACATCTCGCAGCTCGCCGACACCACCTATATGCTCGGGCTTATCGTACGCGAGTACGACGGCGGCAAGATGATCCACGACGGCAGCGAACGCTTCAACTACATGATCCGCAACCGCCTCATGGCGAGCGGATTCTCTGAAAGCGCCCGCGCCTCGCTCGACCCCGCGGAAATGGCCGATCCGGAAAAAGGAATCGTGACTCTGGGCTCAAGAATCAATATCGGATTATCCCCCCTCAACGACTCCACCCTCCGCGTAAGCATGGAGATTCCAGAGACCGGCGCCTCCTACCAGCAGCTGGCGCTCCGGCCCCAGACCCATCCCGCAACAGGGCAGATTCAGCATAACTACCGTGACCGCCCCTTCAAGGTTCAGGAATTCCAGAGCGACACCTTCATTCCACTGCTCTTTGTTGGCTCAGCATGGTACGACCCCGAAATCGGGGTGTTCCGCTTCTGCGGTGAAAACGAGATTTCGCCCGACCTTTCGGAGGAAATAGTTTCCCACGTTCCGCATTTCTATGTCGTAGGAATACAAGCATACAAACAAAAAGATAAATAATTCAAGCCATGGCTAATTTCTATACCGACAACCCCGACCTGAAGCTTCACCTTCAGCACCCGCTGATGAAGAAAATCGTAGCCCTCAAGGAGCGCGATTTCACCGAAGCCGAGAAATTCGACTACGCCCCCATCGATTTCGACGACGCGATGGACAACTACAACCGCGTGCTGGAAATCGTAGGCGATCTCTGCGGCACCACAATCGCCGACAACGCCGAAGGCGTCGACCACGACGGCCCCACAGTGGCCGACGGCCGCGTCACCTATGCCCCCGGCACTCAGCAGAACCTCGAGGCCTGCCGCAAAGCCGGCCTCATGGGAATGGCGATGCCCCGCCGCTACGGAGGCCTCAACTTCCCCATCACCCCCTACATCATGGCCGCCGACATCGTAAGCCGTGCTGATACCGGCTTCGAGAACCTCTGGGGCCTTCAGGACTGCGCCGAGACACTCTATGAATTCGGTTCCGACGACCAGCGCGAGCGCTTCATCCCGCGCGTATGCGCCGGCGAGACCATGTCGATGGACCTCACCGAGCCCGACGCCGGCTCCGACCTCCAGAGCGTGATGCTCAAGGCCACCGAGCAGCCCGACGGCACCTGGCTGCTCAACGGCGTGAAGCGCTTCATCACCAACGGCGACGCCGACATCCATCTCGTGCTCGCCCGCTCCGAAGATGGCACCAAGGACGGCCGCGGCCTCTCGATGTTCATCTACGACAAGCGTCAGGGCGGCGTCAACGTGCGCCGTATCGAGAATAAACTCGGCATCAAAGGTTCGCCCACATGCGAACTCGTCTACAAGAACGCCAAGGCCGAACTCTGCGGCTCCCGCCGCCTCGGCCTCATCAAATACGTGATGGCCCTGATGAACGGCGCCCGCCTCGGAATCGCCGCCCAGAGCGTCGGCGTAAGCGAAATCGCCTACCGCGAAGCCCTCGCCTATGCCCAGGACCGCAAGCAGTTCGGCAAAGCCATCATCGAATTCCCCGCCGTGCAGGAAATCCTCGCAACCATGAAGGCCAAACTCGACGCCACCCGCTGCCTCCTCTACGAGACCTCGCGCTACGTCGACCTCTACAAAGCCTACGAGGACATCGCCCGCGAACGCTCCCTCACCCCCGACGAGCGCAAGGAGATGAAACTCTACAACAAACTCGCCGACGCCTGCACACCCCTGGCCAAAGGTCTTTCCAGCGAATACTGCAACCAGAACGCCTACGACTGCATCCAGATCCACGGCGGCTCCGGCTTCATGAAGGACTACGCATGCGAACGCGTATACCGCGACGCCCGCATCACCTCCATCTACGAAGGCACCACCCAGCTGCAGGTAGTGGCAGCCATCCGCCACGTGATGACCGGCACCTACGACCAGCTCGTCGAGGAATACGCCAAGATGTCCGTAGCCGACGACCTCAAGCCCCAGCTCGCCATCGTAGAAGGCCTCTTCGCCAAATATAAGGAAGCCGTAGCCAAGGTTCACGAAATCAACGAACCCGCCTATACCGACTTCATGGCACGCCACCTCGTGGAAATGGCCGGCGACGTAGTAATGAGCTACCTCCTGCTCACCGACGCCACCCGCTACGCCAGCGAATCGATGGCCCGCAGCGCCAAGGTCTACGTTAACCTCGCCCAGGCCAACGTCGCCAAGAACCTTGCCGTAGTCAACGCCGTCTCCCCCGCCGACCTCCCCCTCTACAAAGCCTGACCCCTCTAAGGCCTCAACAGCCTTAATTACACCTTAGGAAATACACCTTAGGCCCCTCCCGGCCTAAAATCCCAAAGCTTTAAATAGCCTTCCCCCCTATACAACAGCCCCGGGGCGCCAATCGCGCCCCGGGGCTGACATCTAATATTTTCGCTTCCGTACGCCTCTTATGGGAGTTGTCCTTCCAGTTTATAATGAGAAACTTATGGGAGCAAATGATATGCCGCTCCAGTCAACCTCCTTGCTATCCACCATTACATCCGGGAGAAGGTAATCTTCTACTTCAGGCAAAGCCTTCAATATCTCCGAATCTGAAATACGAAGGTTAGAACGAATTGTTTTGAAAAATTTCACTTCGGAATAAAGGACCTGTTGATCGGCTTCAATCATTTTAACCGCCAATTCAATCAGCTTCAGGCTCTCCGAATCAGAAAGATTCGTATCGGCGACTTCGCGAAGGTATTCTTGTAAAAATGCCCTTCCCTTATTGTTAATTTGCTCCACATACTGGTTTAAAACGCCTTCAACATCCACTCCATCAAAGGCTCGGTCGTTTTCAGATATTTGCTTGACAAGCGACATCTCCTCCGGAGCAATCTCTCCGTCGCATGCGCTGCAACAGAAAAGTGTTTTCAAATATAACTCTTTTACTTCCATATACTACTACAAATTAAAGCCGACGCGCGGACGGGATGGGGAAGAAGGTCCTTCGCCTTCCATCCTTGCCTTGACCGATAAATACTTTTTTAACTCAATTGCTGACAGCGACGGCTTCGTTTGAGAAATTACATTTTCCAGAATCACCATCGTAATCCTTGATTTATTGCGAAGTGCAATGCGCGACGCGTCATTGACAATAAGTTCGATATCAGCCGAGACATAATTTTCCGTAAGTTGAGCGAGTTTATCATAATCAAGACCAAAATCATAAGGTCTCGACTTTAAATAAAGCTCAAACAACTGTTTCCTTGCTTCGAAATCAGGAGTACCGATGTAATACTTCTTATCGAGACGTCCGGCACGCAATATGGCAGGATCTATCGCATCTGGATAGTTTGTGGCTCCAATGATGAATATTCCCCTCTCTCCAGTCCTATCCATTTGAGCAAGCATTTCGTTCACGGCGCTTCTCGCCATTTCATGAACGTCGCTGTCGCGGTTAGGCACAAGTTCATTCATCTCGTCAATGAAAATGATTGTCGGAGCATTATCTTCGGCGTCCTTAAACATTTGAGCGATGTTCTCCTGAGTAGCATTGACATACCGGCTCTTGAGTGAACTCGGTTTTATGTACATAAAATTAAATCCTACCTCTTCGGCAAAATGCTTGGCAAAGAATGTTTTCCCACACCCCGGAGGCCCGTACAACAACATACCATTGGGTATTGTCAACCCATATTTAGCATATTCCTCAGGCTTATGTAACGGGGCGATAACCTCTGCCTGCATTTGCTCCTTAAGATTCTGCATACCGGCAATGGCTGAGAATCCCAGCCCTTTAGGTACGGAAATTTTTAATTTACCGGAAGTGGAATCATCGCTCGTAATCTTCTTTTGATTATCGACGCGAGCGACCTTTATCTCGCCGGTCAATGCTTTCACAAATTCGTCGGCAGAAGCAAAACGATCGTCAATATCAATCGCAAGAGCCCTGCGCATAATATTCTGCAAGTTCTCATCAAGCTCGAATTTATCAATCTTCGGGAAACGGAGAGGCAGTTCGCGCTGCGCGTCAATTTTCTCCCGCAGAAGGTTCACATCGCCCTTACAATCAGCAAGTTCGACAAAATAAGGAGGGAGTCCATATATGAGATTATATAAAAGCGCTCCCACGGAAAAAATATCCGATTTTACAGAAAACACACCATTAAGTGCTTCCGGAGAAACATAAAACGGAGAAAGTCCTTTTTTATTGAATGCTGTGCTACCCTGCGAGAGATATCTTGCATATCCGAAATCAATAATCTTCGGTACAATGGAACCGGTTGACACATCCACCATTACATTTTGCAATGTAATCTCATTATGGATAACCGGTTTTTGCAACGAATGCAAATATCTCAGACCACAGAGTACGCCATTTACGATGGTTCTGGCGTCATAGACAGAACATCCGCCTTCATGAGCCATATACTGAGCGACAGTTTCCCCGCTTATGAAGTCGAAAACAATGTAAACGAATTTAGTCCCTTTGAGAATGACATCACCGCTATCAATATACCTGGAGATGTTAGGATGGTTGAGTTTTTTAGCAATCTCAACTTCAAGGACACGCCCCTCTACGTCAAATTGAGTGCGATGCAGTTTGGCATAGTTTATCAGTTTGAGGAAACGATTTTTCCCATCCGAGTCTTTCACACGGTATGTCTCCGCATAATCGCCTTCCCTTATCGGAAATGCGATAATGTAACCGCCTATCTGCTGTTTCTTCGCAAGCGTGAACATATGCTTATTTTAATCGAAATGTGTTAAGGATCTCATCTCCAATAGTCTCCGCAAAGGTATCACCTTTATAAAATGTCGAATTCACATAGAACGTATCTCCATGATTGTTCTGTACAACTACTTGTTTTTGAATCATCGTATCTTTTTGGGCTGAAAGCGCTTCAAATGCAAGTAGTACTGCACGCCGCCCATCAAACGAGATGGAATCATTTCGCCAAAAACTCAAATACTCTACTGAATCTTTCTGAAGATTACGGTCTATTATAGCCTGATATTTCCCAGCGTCTGGAAAGCCTTTGGTTAAAATGGAAAGATCCGCATACTTTTCTACACTCATGTCTATCCGAAAATTTGATTTTACAATATGGAAACTGACACCATCTGTATTTACAAGGTCGACCTCATGCTTCCTGAGTGTAATTTTATCGCTCCCAGCAAACTTCTCGTAACCTTCGTATTTATCTCGAATATCTGCCTTTACAGCCCAATGTGCTGGATATCTTACAGAGTAAAACTCATTTTCATATACGGACATGCCCATTCTATCAGCATTAGTACCCCCTTCGGGATAATGCGGCTTTGAGCCGCACGAAACTGCTAAAAACAATCCGAGCAAGCATAATACGAGGTGAATACGCATAAGATTTTTATTTAGGTTAAATTATTAATTATAGACTATATTCCTGGGATGGATTTATCCTCAGGAATTTCAACCATAAGGTTGATTATAGAACGCACAATGGGATGTAGCGTGCTTTCCGAAGGGTTGGTGGAGCAGCCTTGCTGAAGAAGCAGACGAGCACAATCGCCCTCATTGATGGACAACGTTATCGTGTAATTGCCAATCTGCTGTTTCTTTGCAAGCGTAACCGTTTAACCGAATATTGCACCTATTAAACAACATATAGCTGCAAAAACAAGAAAATTACAGAACATTGCAGCGATTTGACCTCCCATAGCCTTCATGTCGTGCATGAAAGAAGAATTAGGTTTATGGGGGCTCTTATCAGCCGGTAGTTCGATTATTTCAGAAAGAGAATGTTTAACATTCTCTTGAACAAGACCCAACGCACAAGTAACATAGTTATCGTTTACTTGTTGATTCATCCAATAAGCAATTTCAGGATAGACATTAACCCATGCGTCAATAGCACGAAAAGAAGAATTTAGTATAGAAAGATTATCCACATTGTCGTTCTCCATTTCGTAGAAATCTTCTGAATGCTTTCGTGCTTCACAAGCCTTTCGTGTTAACTCTGCGATTTTATCGCCGCATTCATAATAGTTAAGTCCCTTGTAGATAGGCCGTTTAGCAACCTTAGACATTTTGCGCTCAACAATACATTCTTGAATGAACCCAATCCAACCAGGGACGAAGAAGCGATGAACGAAACCTACCGTTTGTGGATTCTTCTCTAACGTAGCTGTGAGTTCATCAAGCTCCATCAAGTATTTTTTATGTGCCATATTTACCACGTCATTACAGTATTTGTAACTCTAACCGGGACAGTATTGTCTACATTGACACTGCCAACCACTTCGACAGCATTATCAACGTCGACACTGCCACGAACGTCTGCTTCAATATTACCGCCAACGACGTAGACACGCTGTGCGGTATCCTCACCTCCGAAGTAGTTTTGGATTACAAGCGACCATATTCCTACGGCACACACCTGCATCCAAAACAACTGGGAGTGTAACAAATTCTTTGCGTTTCGTTTTATCTTACTAATGTTCATATGTATTAGAGCCCAAGTTTACCATCCGTTGGCGGTTCCATCATAAGGTCTATGACTGAGCGCACGATAGGATGCAGAGTGCTTTCAGAAGGGTTAGTTGCTGCGATTTCCTTGCCCTGCTGAAGAAGCTGACGAGCGCGGTTCGCGTCCTTCCATTGGATTGAATTGAAATTCTTCAAATGATAGTCGATGAAGCCCATGAGTTGATAGATGAAAGTAACGGCCACGAAAAGGCTGTTAATATCCTCGAGAACTGCGCGACCTTGACGAACGTCTTTGGAGCGGATAGCAATATCAACCTGGTTACGCACGGCAGCGACCTGTTTATCGTATTTATTACCGAGGTCATTGTTCGCCTTTTCAAGTCGATCAAATTCATCACGGATTTCCGCTTCAAGAGCGTCCCACTCATGGAGTTGTTCAAGTCTTTCGATTTCGAGGAAGGCTCGACGGAGATCCGCCTGAAGGTGCATACGACCGTCCTCCGAACTCTTTTCTCCGTCGAAGCGACTATTGATGTCAGTAATAAGCTTGTCGGTTTCAGAGGTTTCATTTGCACTGATAGATGAAGATGATTTAAGAGTGCGAAGTTTGTTATTCGCAGCGTCCTTGAGCTTTTCAAGTTCAAAAGCTGAAATTACCGAACGAACTGCAATCTCAACTTCTTTCTCTACGGTCTCACCACTGACGGGAAAGAAGGCTTCAAATTTAAGCATCTGCGAACGATCAACTTTTATCGTGATGTCAACATCGCTTCCAACCGGAACCATCTGCCCGACCTCATCGCCGGTAATAACGACATCGAAAACGTGGTCATTATGAACGGCAGAAGTGCCCTCAGCGTTATGCTCGCTCTGGTATATCGGAATAATTATAGTATCATCCGCCATACCGGGGCGAAGTTGATTACGCGTTTTGAGTCCATTGAGGGTTCCAGTTGCAGGAATTTGCTGATTCTTTTCGAGTCCTTTGACCGACTTGACAACATTTTTGTCGAGACCTGTATCATGCACTTCTATCGAGATGTTGTACGGCAAAACTGCATTACCGACAACAATACCCTGCATGATGTTGATTTCTTTGGGGAAGCATGGGATGGCGGTACCCTTGTCATCGTAGGCAGTTATGGCAAACGCATTGTTTTTCCCTTCCATCAGCTGGCACTCAATAACATCGCCGATATCGTTGACTTCAACCTTGCCACTCGACCATCCGTTATCGCTGCGGACAAGTTCCACAAAAAGCTTTTCAGGAATATCGCCGGTGCATTCGTCCTTGTCTAACTGCACGGTTACGTATTCCATCGGCTGAACTGAGTTGGCCTCGTACGTAAGGTTAAGGGCAACAGTTCCGACTGCGATTTCTTCTTTTATTTCGCTGTCGATACCGGAAGCGAAAAGAGCGGCACCCTTTGCCACAGCCGTCATCGGATCGATGTCTGTATCTACATTGGGTGTAACCTGCTCGCGAAGCATTTCACGAAGTACAGGCGAATATGTAGGTCCACCAACAAGAATGAGCTTATCAAGGTCTGTCCCTTTGAGGCCGTTACGCTTCAAAAGGTTTTTAGTGATGTCAACTGCTTTCTGGAACACCTTGGCGAGAACAGGCTTAAGTTGCTCCTGGGTAATAATGAGGTCAAGTTCGATTTCATTGCCCTCATCATCCTCGCCAAACTCATCGAGCTGAGATGTAATATCTGCCTGTGTCTTGAATGAGAGTTGGTTCTTTGCTTGTTCAGCATAGAATTTCATTGCGTCACGAAGGATATCTCGTGTCGCATCATTTGCCATGATTCCGTCGATGACAAAATTCTCCTGCAGGTAAGGGATGATGATATTGTCAACTATGGCGTAGTCAAGATTTTTACCACCGAGGTAATTGTCGCCTTCGGTATCCTTTACCTGCATTATTCCATCTTCGACCTTGATAAGAGCAGCATCGAACGTTCCGCCTCCGAAGTCGAAAACGAGCCATTGTCCGTTTTTGTTTGCTGTGCTAAGACCATAAGCCATAGAAGCGGCAATCGGTTCCTGAAGAAGTTCGCAATGTTCGATGCCTGCGAGCTGAGCGGCACGTTTAGTCGCAGCTATCTGGTCAGCTTTGAACTTGGCAGGTATTGTGATAACTGCTGCTGAAACGTTTTCATCGCCGATGAAAGATTTAAGAGTTTTAAGAACTTCGGCTGAAAGTTGTTCGGGCGAGAAAGAGGCATCCATATTGGAACTAAAGCTCGTCTTATCAGTTCCCATATCGCGTTTGAACTCGATGAAAACATTTTCATCAACTTTAACCCATTTCTTGGTTGCTCGTGATTTGTCTTGACGAAGACCATTATATGCAGTCATCCCTACCCTTTGAGCTTTCTTTTTTGTAAATGAAACACAAGAAGGTAATGTGTCCATTTGGGTGTCAGTCTTCTTGACAACCGGCTCACCACCGATTATCTTGCATATTGCGGAATTGGTTGTTCCCAAGTCAATTCCGAATTTCATTTTTGATTGAGCCATTGATATATGGAGATTATAAGTTTTGACTTACTGTGATTTGTGCAGATTGTATCATCTTGCCGTGATAGTTAATCTGAGGCTTGATGATGCCGGTTATAATCTGCTTTCCCTCAGGGAGATTCTCATCTTCAACGAAGTTGGCTGTAACTTTCATGCCCTCATGATATTCTCTGCCAAGCATATCGACAAGTTCGTAGCCATTGGCAAGAAGATTATCTTTCATCTGCTTTATAGATTTGGAGAGCTGCTTATGACCGCGAACGGAACTATCCATTTTATAGAGCGTCATCTCCATAAACGTAATTCTGTCTGCGAGGGTGGTGATAAGTTTTTGCTCGATATCGGATCCTGCGCCGGTGGCAGTAGAGATGGAACCAATTTGTTTAGAAATCGTCTGCATTTCCGACATTTCAGAAGAAAGACGATTGACTATTTCTTCATTGAGCTTATCGGCTTTAGCTGAAAGCGATGTAACTTCATTGCCACGTTTGGCAAGCAGTCTGCCAAAGATGAAAGCGATGGCAGCAACAACCAATGCGAGAACAATAAAGATCCACATACCGGTTTGGGATTTTTTTGCGATAGTCGCATTCAGCGAATCGGAATTAGTTTGAATTTGTTCGCGTGTTGTTGATATTTTGATGTTAAGACTATCAGCAAGAGCCGAGACACTATTATTAGTTTCAGCGATTACCGACTTCAAAGAATCAACCTCCGATAATTGAGCGGTAATAGTCGAATTTAAGTTCGAGACTTCCGCCTTCAACGTTTCATTTTCTCGCTGAAGTGTTTGAACTGTTGCTTCGGTTGCTTGTATCTTTGAGATGCAAGTACGCAATGAGTCGGATGCGTTTGCAGCAAACATAACGTTTGCAAACAATGCAATGCCAAGAGTCAGGATAACGTTTTTCATATGCCGTTGTTATTTTAATCTTCTCTAAATATGGCGCGTGCTATGTTGCCGACAATCATTGCACCTAAGATACCACCGCAGAAGAAGCCTTCACTGCCATTTGCCATTGCGCCGATAACAGCGCAAATCAGCGTAGCAATCCAAAAAGCAGGCCATCCGCTATTCTTCTCTTTCGTAGTATTATTAGAGGAAGAACTGTAAGATGATGAACTTGTAGATGTAGTTGTACGTGTCGTTGTTGTGGTTCTTGGAGTCGAAACTCGTGGAATTGATGTGCGCGGCGTGGAAACACGAGTAGAAATTTTAAGGGACTCACACATCTCTTTAAGGGATTGACGATTAGGGTTATAGCGATTTATCTTGAAATCGGTTTCCATATCGAAAGAGTCCATAAGAACTGTAGCTTTCCATGCCTCACGCATCACTGGCTTAACCTTGTTGTCGATAATCTTGGCAGGTGAATTTTCATCGCCGATATAATTAAGGAGGCTTGGGTCAATACCCGACTCCTTAACGGCCTTGATAACGGCCATGAAATAGTTCTGCGCCTGATTGACTTCTTCGATGATGCTGTGCAAAGCATTTCCGACAACTTGCGTCGAGAGCGAGAGATAGAAAAAGTTTGAAGCTCCAAGTTTTGACTTGATGGTGTGCAACAACGGTTTCGTGTTGTTGAGCAGAGTAACTGAATGAGAAATTTTGTCGGGCAATTGGCAGAATTTTCTCAGTTCTTCTTTTACCTTGCGAACCTCAGTAGCAACTTCGGCTGGAGGAATATTATCCACTGCCTTTTTTAAGATGTCGTAGTTTTCTTTACATCTATCTTTGGTAAGTTGCCCCACAGCAATAGACAAAGCATAAGATTGAAGCACCATGGCCTTACGAGGGCTTTCCACGTCAGAGTCAGGGGCGTTGTTATAGTAGTTGATGCTGCATTGCAAGACTTGTTTGGCTACATTGTCAGCTACCATCTGATACTGTGGACTTGTAGCTCCCGCTATATCTTTAACTGCCTTTAGAGGTGCTTTAGACGCATTCATCAACTTAGTACCAGCCACAAGACTTGCACCTGGATTCTTTGCATCCGCGTTTTTGGCGACAGCTATAGCAGAGTTAATTGCTGAAATAGGTTCATCAAGTGCACTCTTGCTGACGATAGCACGGTCGGTAGGATTGGTGCAAGCAGATAAAAGCTTGCTTGGCGGAATTTCTTTAAGTAGCTCCGCAATCACGAGCTCGGCAAGATTGTCTTCTGAAAGTTGAAGATTTGCAATGCCTAATGCTTGAAGAAATTCTGTACGATAGGTAGAATTGTGAACGACTTTAGATATATTATTAAAGCCGGTGGCAATATCACCATTGATTAAGGCCAAGACTCCGAGATTAATTAACGAAGAATATGTTTCCTTCTTTTGAAAGATTTCTTCCGCTTTCTCTCGGTTCCCACGCTGAAGATGCTTCAACGCAATTGCATCCATCGGCAAACCGCTGACAAACCAAAAGAAGGCATATTTTAATTGGTCTTTATCAAGGTTTAACGCAGTATCGGCTGCTGCAATACTCTCAGGCGTTCTACCTGGTTTTTCGGTTAAAATCGTGATAAAGTCATTAGGAAAGGCAATCTCCTTTCCCACCTTGGCGAATGCTGCCAACCGGTTTTGATTCCCGACCCTTTCCTTTAATGGAGAGTTGGAAAGAACGCCCAACGTGCGATATGGATTCTGTGAAACTAAGTCAATTGCCACAGTCATATAAACTGCTAATAGATCCCCGGGTAGCCTATGATTGGTTTAACAAAAAAAGCGCAGGATCCGTACTGTTACCCGTCCTGCTATCATGGCATGTGGCATCGCCGTTTCATCGTAGAACGAGTAACGCAGAGCCTACGCCGTATGATATAACTACATCAAAATGGACATACCGAAACGATATAATCCATACATGAGCATGCTACCATACCCGAGACATCTACCGTTACTTCATTCCTGACGATGGTTGAGAAATTGCCACATTTCTGATAGCCAAGAATCAAGCGCAGTAAACGCTTCTCACTATGTAATGACCTCCCACTCTCCGGCTCCAAAAGAGCCTCACGGCGTAAGGTCATCGCAAAATTAATACAATTGTTCTGAATTTGCAATATGCAATTGTATTTTCTTCCTAACATATTCTTTTGCCTATTTTATGATGCGCAGGAGTGATTGGCGGCGTAGGCCGGAGGAGGGTTGTTGACAAATCGGGGGGAAATTTGTAACTTTGTGGGTTGAAGACACAGAAAGTAAAAGCAGCAGTTTACTCATTCTATAAACCAACCGCCCATAAACCAACCGACTAAAGCAATGAAAGCTACAGGCAACGGCAAACAAGAGACTCCTAAGGACGCTGAAAAGGGCGTCCGGGCGGGGTGTGAGGCGAAGCCGAAGCGGATTTCCGGAGGCGTTGTGGCGAGGTTCGCCATCATAGGGCTGCTGTGGGCCGGGCTGTGCGCATGGTATGTGGCACATATGGTGGCTGCTGGCACGCAGGTGACGCTGCTGACGCTTTTCCCGCTGATTGCTTCGGCGATAGTGGTATTTGTGCCTCTCTATAAGAAATACGTCAGAAATGATAACAAACGATAAGGAAAACGGTGGATGCCGCCCGGCGGACTCTCCGCAAGGCGCCCCCTCCACCACTCTGCTGAACACCATCGACTCGCCGGAGCAGCTGCGTAAGCTCCCCGTGAGCGCCCTGCCGCAGGTGTGCTCCGAAATCCGCGAGTTCCTGATCAGCAGTCTGTCGGAAAATCCGGGTCACTTCGCATCGTCGATGGGTGCGGTGGAAATCACGGTGGCCCTTCACTACGTGTTCAACACTCCCTACGACCGCATCGTATGGGATGTAGGACACCAGGCTTACGGCCATAAGCTCCTCACGGGGCGTCGCGACCGTTTCGCCACCAACCGCAAATTAGGAGGTCTCAGCGGCTTCCCCTCCCCTGCCGAAAGCGAATACGACACTTTCTCGGCCGGACACGCCTCCAACTCGATTTCGGCGGCACTCGGCATGGCCGTGGCGACCGAGCTCAACGGCGAGACGCCCCGGCGCAATGTGGTGGCCGTAATCGGCGACGCATCCATTGGCGGCGGCCTGGCGTTCGAGGGTCTGAACAACGCCGCCAACACGCCCAACAACCTGCTGATTGTGCTCAACGACAACGACATGTCGATCGACGCCAATGTAGGCTCACTCCACAACTATCTGGCTCACATCACCACCTCGAAGGGATACAACGACTTCCGCTATTCGCTCTACCGGCTCCTGCGCCGCTTCAACCTGGTGTCGGACCGCAAGAAGGGGGCGATAATGCGCTTCAACAACAGTCTGAAATCGCTGCTCTCGAGCCAGCAGAATATATTCGAGGGTCTTAACATACGCTATTTTGGTCCGGTCGACGGCCACGACGTGGCCTCGCTGGTAAAGACCCTCAACGACATCAAGGGGATGAGCGGGCCGCGTCTGCTCCACATCAAGACCCGAAAAGGGAAAGGGTTCGCGGCCGCCGAGGCCGACCCGGCCACATGGCACGCCCCCGGCAAATTCGACCCCTCCACAGGGGCGCTGCGCTGCAAATGCCATACCGAAGGCTCCCCGATGAAATTCCAGGACGTGTTCGGCCATACGATGGTCGAACTGGCCTCCAAAAATCCCAAAATCGTAGGCATCACTGCCGCGATGCCCTCCGGCACCTCGATGTGCATCCTCAAGGAGGCATATCCGCGCCGCGTATTCGACGTAGGCATCTCCGAGGAGCATGCGGTGACTTTCGCCGGCGGCCTGGCAAAGGAGGGGCTTCGTCCGTTCGTGGCCATCTACTCATCCTTCCTCCAGCGCGCCTACGACCAGATGATTCACGACGTGGCGCTGATGAAGCTGCCCGTAACATTCTGCATCGACCGCGCCGGCCTCGTGGGTGAAGACGGCGCAACACACCACGGCGCATTCGACCTCGCCTATCTCAGCTCGATACCCGGCATGACTGTAGCCGCCCCACGCGACGAGGCCACGCTACGCAACCTGCTCTACACCGCCCAGGCCGCCGACTGCGGCCCGATGGCCATCCGCTATCCGCGCGGCTGCGGCTTCAGCGCCGACTGGCGGACACCCATGCGCGCTCTCGAGATAGGCCGCGGCGAGCAACTTGCCCATGGCACCGACCTCGCCATAATCTCCACCGGCACAATTGCCCGCGAGGTGAGCGAAGCCATCGCCTTGCTGGCCGCACAGGGCATCTCGGCCGCACACTACGACATGACGTTCGTCAAGCCGCTCGACACGGCGATGCTACGCGACATAGCCCGCTCGGGAATGCCCGTGCTCACCGTGGAAGACGGCACTATCGAGGGCGGACTCGGCACGGCCGTGGCCGCCTGGATGGCCGACGAGGGCTACCATCCGGCCATGCGGCGACTGGGCATCCCCGACAGATTTGTGGCGCAGGGCTCGGTGGCGCAGCTCAAGAAGCTATGCGGCATCGACGCCGCATCGATAGCACAGGCCGCTGCAGGTCTCGCAAAAATCCAATCACCGGTAAAATCCACCGCCATATGCGAATAGTTATTGCAGGAGCCGGCGAAGTAGGCTCGCATCTGGCGAAACTGCTTTCGCGCGAGGAGCAGGATATAGTATTGCTCGACCGCGACGCAACGAAACTCTCCGTGCTCGATTCCAACTACAACCTGATGACCATGGTCGGGTCGCCCACCTCCTTCAGCTCGCTGCGCGGAGCCGGCGTGGCCGAGTGCGACCTCTTCATCGCGGTGACTCCATTCGAAAACACCAACCTCATATCGTGTGAGATAGCGAAACACCTCGGAGCGAAAAAGACCGTGGCGCGCATCGACAACTATGAGTTTCTCAATCCCGACAACCACGACTTCTTCTGCTCACGCGGCATCGACCACCTGATATATCCCGAAATGCTCGCCGCGCAGGAGATACGCACCGCGCTGAAACGCCCCTGGGTGCGCCACTGGTTCGAGCTCCACAACGGCGAGCTGATTGTGGTGGGCGTGAAAATCCGCGACAACGCATCGCTCATCGGCAAGAAACTGCGCGACATAACCTACGCCCAGCACAATTACCACGTATCGGCCATCCGACGCCGCCACGAGACCATTATTCCGCGTGGCGACGATGAAATCCTCGACGGCGACATAATCTACTTCACCACCACACGCGATTATATCGACGAAATCCGCCAGATATGCGGCAAGCGCGCATACAAAATCCATAAAGTGATGATAATGGGTGGCGGACGCATCGCCGTAAGGCTGGCTCATCTCGCCTCGGCCGACTACGACATGACCATAATCGACGACAATCTCGACGTATGCCATGCGTTGCCAGAGAAATGCTCCGGAACCGACGTGAAGATAATCCACGGCGACGCCCGCAACAACGACCTGCTCCTGGAGGAAAACATAGGCTCGTTTGATGCCTTCGTGGCCTTGACGGAATACTCCGAGACCAATATCCTCGCATGCCTGACGGCCAAAGAGATGCACGTGAGCAAAACCGTGGCCGAAGTCGAAAATATCCAGTTCATTTCCGAAGCCGAGGGGCTGAACATAGGCACCGTAATCAACAAGAAGCTGCTCGCGTCGAGCAAGATTTTCCAGCTTCTGCTCGATGCCGACGAAAGCTCCTCGAAATTCATGGCCCTGGCCGACGCCGAGGTGGCCGAAATCGACGCCCGGCCCGGCTCCAAAATCACCAAAGCCGACGTGAAAGACCTCCATCTGAGCCACGACATGACCCTTGCCGGCCTCGTACGCGACGGGAAAGGGATGCTGATCGACGGCCGCACGCGCATTCAGCCCGGCGACCACGTGGTTGTATTCTGCCTCTCTGGCTCCATCCACCGCGTGGAAAAACTCTTCATTTAACCTCCGCCGCCATTGGCAACCGCCTTACGGCATCCACACAGCTACCTCTCAGACATGAAAAGAGTGAAAACAGGCATCAATATCCCCATGCTGGCACGCGTGGTCGGCCTTCTCGTAGTAATAGAGGCCATCTTCATGCTTGTGCCGCTCGCCACAGCCTTTTTCTATCATGAATCTGACTCCACGGCATTTGCCATCGGAGCATTATTCACGGCCGTGGCCGGCCTTTTGATGGTGTTTGCCGTACGGCCATCCCACCACCACATGGGTAAACGCGAGGGCTTTCTGCTTACGGCTCTTGTGTGGATAGTATTTTCATTCTTCGGCCTGGTGCCTTTCATGCTCTGCTCAACTCCGATGAGCTTCACCGACGCATTTTTCGAATCCATGTCGGCTTTCTCCACCACCGGAGTATCGGTGGCTGAGGACATCAACACCCTGTCGCACTCGGTGCTGATGTGGCGTGCGCTGATGCAATGGATCGGCGGGATGGGTATTATACTCTTCACACTGGCCGTCATCCCGATGCTCAACTCGTCGGGGGGGATGCAGATGTTTAACGCGGAAGTTACGGGTATAACCCACGAGAAGCTGCGCCCTCGCGTAAGCTCCACAGCCAAACGGCTGTGGCTCATCTACGCTCTGCTGACGGCCGTGCTCGTAGGGCTCTACTGCCTCGGGCCGATGAATGCGTTCGACAGCATATGCCATGCGTTCTCCACGATGTCGACGGGGGGATTCTCCACGCGCCATGAATCGATTATGGCGTGGGATTCACTCTACGTCAAGATTGTGACTACCGTATTCATGTTTATCGGCAGCGTGAATTTCGCCCTTATCTACAAAGCTTCGACCGGAGCGTTCGGCAACGTATGGAGCAACCAGGCATTCCGCGCGTTCGTTAAGATTATTGCGGTACTCTTTGTGGTTTTCGACGTAGCCCTGTGGTTCAACCCGGAGGTACCGCGCACCGTCGAGGCCTTCACCATCGATCCGCTCTTCCAGATAGTCTCGGCAATGTCGTCGACGGCATTTATCGTCGACGGTTTTCAGCAGTGGGGCTTCCTTCTTCTGGGGCTTACATTCGTAATGATGTTTTTCGGCGGCTGCGCGGGCTCTACTTCCGGCGGCGCCAAAATCGACCGCTTCATCGTGTTGTGGAAAAATTCGACCAACGAGCTCGAGCGCTGCATCAGACCGAACCATATCCTTTCGGTGCAATGGAACGGTAAGGCCGTGAGCCATGATCTGCTCAACAAGGTGCTGGTGTTCATCACGCTTTATACCGGGGTAATCGTGGCAGGAGCATTGGTGCTGTCGGCTACAGGCGTGCCGCTTACCGATGCCTTTTTCGCCGCCATGGCATGCGTGAGCAATGCCGGATGTGAACTCAATATGGCCGGTTATGGCGAGAGCTATATCTTAATTCCCGATTTCGGCAAATGGGTGCTTTCGTTCCTGATGGTGACGGGCCGTCTGGAGATTTTCACCGTGCTGGTGCTGTTCATCCCCGGCTTCTGGCGAAAATGATGGCGCGCCATAACGGCCCGTCTGGGTCGTCGCCTGAGGCATTCGGACTCGGTCATTGACCTTAGTCAACTCCCTCGCCCTCAGCCTCCGGCTCCTACCATCTGGACCGTTCTAACAAGCCATCACCATCCAGACAAGAGCCCGGCTAAACGGTGTAATGGAACTATCTTTCGTATTATTTCAGTTCGTCGGCGAGGAAGGGGGCTGTAGGCGACGAGGTTGCGGCGACTTCTTCGGGAGTGCCCTGTGCGATGATACGGCCGCCGTTGCGTCCTCCTGCAGGGCCCATATCAACCACATAGTCGGCCGATTTCACCACATCGAGGTTGTGCTCGATCACAAGAACTGTGTTCCCCTTGTCGACAAGGCGGTTGAGCACGGCCAGGAGCACCTTTATATCCTCGAAATGCAACCCGGTGGTAGGCTCGTCGAGCACGAAGAGCGTCTTCCCCGTATCGCGCTTGGCAAGCTCGGTTGCGAGCTTCACGCGCTGGTTTTCGCCGCCAGAGAGTGTGGACGACGGCTGCCCCAGACGGATGTAGCCCAGACCGATCTCCTGAAGCACCTTCAGTTTCTTGAGAATGCGCGGCTGGTTCTCGAAGAATTCCACTGCCTGATTGATGGTCATGTCGAGCACGTCGGCTATCGATTTTCCCTTGAAGCGCACCTCGAGCGTCTCGCGGTTGTAGCGCTTGCCGTGGCAGTCCTCGCAAGGCACGAGCACGTCGGGGAGGAAATTCATTTCGATTGTGCGGTAGCCGTTGCCCTTGCAGGTCTCGCATCGGCCACCGGCCACATTAAACGAGAAGCGCCCCGGCTTGTACGCACGGATTTTAGCCTCGGGAAGACCGACGAAGAGCGAGCGGATGTCGGAGAACACACCGGTATACGTGGCCGGATTTGAGCGCGGCGAACGCCCGAGCGGCGACTGGTCGACCGTGACGATTTTGTCGATATGCTCCATGCCGCGGATTTCCGAGTACGGCAGCGGTTCTTCGAGCGAACGGTAGAACTTCTTCGAGAGAATGGGCTGGAGCGTGCCGTTTACGAGCGACGACTTGCCGCTGCCCGACACGCCGCAGACACACGTCAGAGTGCCCAGGGGCAGACGGAAATCCACATTCTGCAGGTTGTGGCCCGTGCAGCCGAGCAATTCGAGCGTCTGGCCGTTCCCCTTCCGGCGCACGGAAGGCACCTCGATGCGCAGCGAGCCGTTGAGATAGCGCGCGGTGAGCGTCTGCGTGCGGAGCATCTCGTCGGGAGTACCCTCGAAAACGACCTCACCACCTTTGCGGCCTGCCTTGGGGCCTATGTCGACTATATAATCGGCCTCAAGCATCATGTCCTTGTCGTGCTCCACCACTATGACGGAATTCTGGGCGTCGCGCAGCCGCTGAAGCGAGTCGATAAGCTTACGGTTGTCGCTCTGGTGGAGACCGATGCTCGGCTCGTCGAGTATGTAGAGCACGTTGACAAGCTCCGAGCCGAGCTGCGTGGCCAAGCGGATGCGCTGGCTCTCTCCGCCCGAGAGTGTGGCCGAATTGCGGTTGAGGGCGAGGTAGCCCAGACCTACATCGACGAGGAAAGCCAGACGCGAGCGGATTTCCTTCAGGATTTCCGCTCCGATAGCTCGCTGACGCGAGCTGAGACGCTCCTCGACGGTCTTGCTCCACTCCCAGAGGTCGCTGATGTCGAGCCGGGAAAGCTCGGCGATATTCTTGCCGTCGATGAAGAAGTGAAGCGCCTCGCGGTTGAGGCGGTCGCCGTGGCACTCGGGGCACACCTGGCGCGAATAGAACTTTTCGCTCCAGCGTTGCGCCTCGGAGGTAGCGTCGTCGGTCTGCTGCAGCTCGATATATTTTATCAGCCCCTCATAGGAGAGGAAATAGTTGGAGATGGAATTGTTCTCGCTCTTGATGTGCAGACGCTCGTCGGTGCCGTTGAGAATATCGGAGAGCGCCTCCTCGGGCAGATTGCGCAAGGGGGTTTTCAGTGTGGCGCCGTATTTCTCGCAAATGGCGGCGATCTGCCAAAAGATCATCGAATTCTTCTGCTTGCCGAGCGGCACGATACCACCCTCGGCAATCGACTTGCTGCTGTCGGGAATGATTTTCTCGACGTCGACGATATTGACTGTGCCGAGCCCCTTGCAGCAGGGGCAGGCACCCAGAGGGGAATTGAACGAGAAATTATGGGGCGCCGGCTCGCGGTAGCTGAGGCCCGTGGCGGGATCCATCAGCGACTGCGAATAGTGGGCTGGGGCAGCCTCGTCGAGGTCGTAGACCATCAACTGTTTGCCACCCTGACGCATGGCGTTGGCCACGGAATTGCGCAGGCGCTCCTCGTCCTTGCGGCTAACCTTGAGTTTGTCGACCACAAGTTCCACGCTGTGGTTCTTGTAGCGGTCGAGCTTCATGCCGGGGGTAATCTCGGTCAGCTCGCCGTCGACGCGCACGTTGAGAAATCCTTTCTTTGTCAGCTGCTCGAAAAGCTCCTTATAGTGGCCTTTACGGTTGTGGACCAGCGGAGCAAGCACGTAGATTTTCTTCCCCTCGTAGCGCTCGAGGATGAGCGACACGATTTTCTCCTCGGTATATTTCACCATCGGCTCTCCGGAGAGATAGCTGCGGGCCTCGCCCACGCGGGCGTAGAGCAGGCGAAGGAAATCATAGACCTCGGTGGTGGTGCCGATGGTGCTTCGCGGATTGCGGTTTACGGTTTTCTGCTCGATGGCGATTACGGGCGAAAGGCCGGTGATACGGTCTACGTCGGGACGTTCGAGCGATCCGAGCATGTTGCGGGCATAGGAGGAGAACGTCTCGATATATCGCCGCTGGCCCTCGGCGTAGATGGTATCGAACGCCAACGACGACTTGCCGCTGCCGCTGAGGCCGGTGATTACGGTAAGCGTCCCGTGGGGAATGCTCACGTCGATATTCTTGAGATTGTGGACCCTCGCTCCGGTCACCTCCAGGCGCGGCTCGACGGCTTCGTTATAATCTTCGGTGTATGATGTGTTGTTGCTATTCATTATCCTGTTGTTCTATTGGAAACATCCGGTCTCAGGCGGGGTGCTCACTCCCGGGGTGAAGTCAGTTTCGCTCTGTCGGAGTGGTATATTTGAGGATGTTGATGTCGCCGGCGAGTTTATACTCCTGGCCGTCGGTGCCCGTGGCCTTGATTACATAATAGTAAACTCCCGGGGGCACGAGTTTGCCGCGGTAAGTGCCGTCCCAACCTTCGGCCGGATCGGTGAAATGGGTCATCTCGGTGCCCCAGCGGTTGAATATATGGCAGTCGAACTCGATAATCGACTTATAGGATACTTTCCACTCATCGTTCACTCCCTCGGACCCATAGGGTGAGAATGCGTTGGGACAATCGAGCTTCGACTCTCCGATATACACCTCGTAGGTCTGTGAGGTGTAGGTGCATGAGTTGTCGGCATTGGCGGCCACGAAGCGTACGTATGTATTGCCGTAGTCGCGGAAAGTGTGGACCACCTCGTCGTCGGAATACCGGAGATCGATGGGGTCGAACTCGCGGTTGCGCGAGAACTGCCATTCGCGGTATACCACCGCATCGGTGGTAGCAGCCGTGAACGTTATCTCCACCGGCCCTGAGCCCCCGAGCCGAGCCTTCTGGTCCTTCTGCTCGTTGAGCACCTCGCGCGAGGTCTGCTGCGCAGAGGTCGAGACTCCTATCGACTGCGTGCGGTAGGTCGACGACGTGACCGACTGCGGAGCGCCCCAGGCCGAAAGGAAGCGGTCGCCGGAAAGAGTAAACTCCGTATCGCACAGCGGAGCAGGAGCTCGCACCACCGCCGAAGCGTAGTCGAGCGTCTCCACAGCCTGCACATTTTCATAATACCCCTTCTCCTCGTTGAATTGCAGCGTATTATAAGTAAGCTGCAGTTCGCGCGAGAGCGCGTGGCCCACGCCGTTGATGGTATAGTAGGTAATCAGCGAGGCGTCGCCGGCGAAATCCAGCTCGATGCGGTCGCAATCCTGCGGGCCGGCCTTCGGCTCGAGGCCGGTGAGCGTGCAGACGTGATTGTTGTAGTTCACCACCCAGAAGCAGTAACGACGGCCGCCCGATTCCACGATATATCCGGCGTCGTCGGACTCTATGCGCACTTTCGAGAGCGAGCCCTGGGCGTAGCTCTGGATGTCGGTGGCGAAACCGCCGCCGAGATTGGAGAAGCGCTGCCAGCGCGTCGATGCAGCCGCTCCCGACGTTCCGGCATCGAACACCGCCGTTGCGCCGCTGCTGTAGCAGACCACATAGATACATTCCAGCCCCGTGGTAGTGGCCACATCGACCGCAATCGGCTGCCGTGTGGCGTCGATACCCTCGAACGAGAGCGAAGCCCCCCGCGCCGGGGCAACCCCGACCAGCAGAGCGAGCGCCACGAGCAGACTGACGAATCCCCGACGGCTAAAAATCCGCGCATCGGCGACACGCTGCAACGCAGTGGCAGCAAAGCATTTACATATATCTGAAATCCTGAAATTACCGGGAGTCATAATCGATTCTGAAAAGGGCATTGTCTATCTAAATATAAACGTAAAACCACCCCCGATTCGTATGCCTCCCGCGCGATTTCACCCCGAATTTCAGAAATCATTCCGATACCCTGTTGAAACGGCTTATTCGCTCGTTTACGATACGTATATAGTTACGTTTCAGTTTGTCGGTGAGGAAACTATGGTCAACCAGTCGTTTCGCACCTTCAGGGAAAGCGGAGTATTTGTTCAGGATTCTGTCCATACGTTTCTTTACCAGGCCAATCTTTTCTCCGAATCTCTCAAAATCAAGACGACAGGGATGGCCGGTTCTGTCGTAAACGTCGCTCTTCTCTATATCAGATGACAGTCCGCCGTCAAGACCGAAGTCATCGCCATTGACATGCAGGCTGGTGTTGATAAGGTCGTAAGCAGGAGCCAGACGGTAATCTTGTCCATTCAGAATCAGCGAGAAATTCTTAAGGTGGTCATCACCATTAGCATAAATGGAATTGAAAACCACAAGGTCAAAGAATCGCTCCATGTCAACCATCCATGCAGCGACATTCGTCCTGATAGCTTTGGCGATATCCTCATAGCAGCCGTTGTATTTGAACTGGAGTCCGGATGTCTGTTCGTTCTTGCCTATTATCGAGGCAAAATCTTCCATAGGGAGTTTTGAACCGTCGGGAAGAATGTCGAAACGGCGGGTAATATATACCGGCTGTCCTTTGGGCGTAAAACATAGACCATTCGCCGCAGTCTGTATGCCGTAAACCTGTGAGGCGATCTGCATCGTAAGATGCTCGTTGGCCGGAATCATCTTGCGGTCACGGAGTGTCTTGTCCCATGGCGCGGGTTTCAATATATGTGTCGAGCGGTCATTGTCGCCTGCTATAATGATTGCATCTGCATTTATTATAGCCGGAAATTTCTCCTGTACACCGGAAACCGATATGCGATGCATGGCATCAGCAATCTCGCCGGCATTCCGGAACTCGTCGATGTCAAATCCCAGTATCGGATTTACTTTTGCCCCGCCGAAGAGTAATTTTGCGGCGTTCGGACTATATGTATCAAATCCCTCCACGAGAGAAGACGGGCAGTTTTTTATTTCAATCATTTGCAATCCTCCTGACGTTAACAGCTCCAATAAAATCTCTGTCGGCCATCGCTTCAAGCAGACCGAAAAAATCCTGTTCATCAATTTTCAGCAAGCGGCAAATCACACGGCGGTTTGCTCCCTCCGGAATCATATTAGAGAAAAAAGGGAACAAGTGCTCCGAATGAAAAGCATCTGTTCTTTTGGGTAACGTCGCAGAAATTGGGGGCATGGGAGAGTCAAGATAATCTTTACAATATTGGAAAGAATATCCGATTCCCGGGTGCTGCTCCGTCAATATTCCGGCTTTTATTTCATTGAAATATACCTCAAGCTGCTTCATACAGTCTGCCTTATACGATATTCAATCTCAATGCCAAGGACATCAAGAATTTTCTTTATGGTGTTGAGTGCAGGATTTCCCTTGCCACGTTCAATATCCTTGATTGTGGCAAGACCCACTTGCGACATTTCAGCAAGATCCTGTTGGGTGAGGGACAGTGTTTCCCTACGCTGTTTCATTATATCCATCAGTTCCATAGTCTGACATAATAAACTTTTTCGCAAAAATAAAGCAAATTTCCAAGACCGCCAAATAAATAGTACAATAAAACATACTTTTAACCTAACAGCAGGTCAAATTGCGCAATCCTTCCTGTCAAAAGTATGATATTCCATACTATTTCATATTATATCCTAATTACATGAGGTAATTATATACCTGTAAGCCACTGACTCCGTATAAAAGCAATTTCATCAGCCTATAGGGATGCAACGTGGTGCATCCGCCAATCTTATTGGGCTAACTTGTTGATATTCGAATGCATATTCGGATGCACCAGGGTGCATCCCTACAAGCTGTCGGCCAATATGTTTATCATCGTATTTAGTCATAGCAACTATTAATTATGCAGAGCCGGATATGCAGGGAAGGATACCCGCATATCCGGCTTCAGAGTGAGATAGAAAATATGATTCAAATTGCTTATTCCCAGAAGAATCGATCCACTTTCTTAAAAGTGATTTTGCGGGAAGTGGGCTTGCCAAACTCGTCTAAGTCTGTGCAACGCATTACTGTTTCGCTGATGTAATCAACCCGATAGGATAAGAAATCCTCTTCAAGACCTTCGCAGCCCTCATCTATATCCAGAATGTTATTTTTATACTTCCATTTGATTGGCCAGGTCTCGTGGACATAGACCGGATCGATATCTGCTTCAAAACCGGTGCCGGTTCCGTCAGCCTTCAGTTGCCAACCCCACCCTATGGTTTGGCCCGATTCAACCGTCTCCCATTTACCGACAAGTTCAGAAGCGCCTTCGCCGGGACCGGGAGCAGGCGTCGGGAGGTCTTGGTTGCTGTCGTTGTCATCGACGCCGCAAGCGGCGATGCTGATGCTCATGCTCATGGTTATGAGCATCCACAGCAAGTATTTGATTGCTTTCATTATTCTAATTATATTTAGTCCATTGATGATTGCTTTTATTCCCAATGGAATTTCTTGACACGATAAAAAGTTACTTTATTGGAGGTCGGAACGCCATGTTCGTCACAAGTAGTGAGTCGCATTGCTGCTTCGTCAATATAATCCACACGATATATTTCTATATCATCCTCATCCTTTGCGTCCTGAATGGTAAGAAGGTCATTTTTATAAGACCATCTGATTCCCCATGTCCCATAACACTTATCTGTAGAAACATTTGATTCGAATCCGATGCCGCTACCATTAGCTTTCAGTTCGTATCCCCATCCGATACCGCTTGTCGAGTATGTATCTTCCCATTTGCCGACAAGTTCGGAGGCACCTTCGCCGGGACCGGGAGCAGATGTGGGGAGGTCTTGGTTGCCGTCGTTGCCGTCGTTGTCATCGCCGCCGCAAGCAGCGATGCTGATGCTCATGCTCATGGTTATGAGCATCCACAGCAGGTGTTTGATTGCTTTCATTGTGTTTTTTGATATGTAGTTTAGTGTTAAAGTTCTGTTCTGATGTGCGTTCTAAGGTTATGATACCTTATAAAATTTGTTGTTGACGCACACGTATATCACGGGGCGATAATACTTCTTAGCTTCTTTCTCGTATTCCTCGAGATTGTCAATCATATCATTGTACAGTTCTTTTTCGTAGGATGACAGGTTTGAATACCCTTTGTTTGCCAATGACATATAGGAATTGTAAAACATCTCCGAAACTGTCCATTTTTCTTTGTCTTGGTCAGCAAAGACATAATAAAACCAGAATGGATTGCGGAAAGTGATTGTTTCATTACTGCCGGGGCCGCTCGTCGAATAATAGTAGGCCTGATTCCCGACTGAGATGTTCACGATTTCCTGGTCGTAAATCGTGTGATGACCGATACCATAGCTAACGTTAGCGTCAGGCAATTTAGCCTTGACCTTCGATTTAATGACAAAGGTATACGTATAATCGGAATACGTGCGGCTTACAGTGACGTTGTCGCGGACAATGCGTTCGATTGAAGGGTCGGAAGGTGTGGAAGGATTTGTGGTAGTGCCGCCGTTTTCCGTCGTATTGCCGGGTTCGTTGGGATTTTCGGGGTCGTCGCCGCCGCAAGATGTGAAAAACACAGATGCTATCACCAGCATCAGGATTGGTTTAAGATACTTGTACATTATTTTCGTACGTGTCGGCTCCGTTCCCGAGCAGACATTGATGGAAAATAAAGAGGCGTGGAACGATGTTCTTGTCTATCTTCTCGGAGGCATCGCCAAACGCCCTGTACAAAATAAACAGTCCACTCCCACGCCTTATCGTATACCGATACCCCTTGTCGGGGAGTGGATATGCGACAAGCATGAGCGTTGTCTTTGACTGCTTTCCCTTTGTACTATGAAAATTTGGCGATTTCCGAGAAAGGATAAAGCACGAAACGCTTCTATGTAATTCGGCGGATTTCTCCCGCCGCTGTAAAATTAGTTATTTATATCGGAACAGCAAAATATGGGAATCGAAAATATAAGAAATATCTATAAATATTTATGTTTCAATAATTTTCTACCACTACATCGCCTCTCCGAGGCTCCGCTTTTGTGAGTGGATTCTTTCCCCAGGCTCGACCCTTACGGGCCATCGCCAGGGGTTGGACACGACCTCGGCCATCCGGGCCTCCGAGGGGGAAAAGGAGAAGCGTATCCGTCTGAAAAACCGGCCACAAAATCGGGTCTTTTCGGAGGGATACTGACTTTCTAAAAAAGAGGCGGCCGCGCTCCGGGAGAGGGCGGCCGCCGATATTTGGGGGAATCGTCTGAGCGTTGGCTCAGACGCGGATAGGGGTATCCGGGGGATTACATCATCTGGAGCTTGAAGTTTACGGGGACGGTATACCATACGGCTACCGGCTGGCCGTTCATCTTGCCGGGGATGAATTTGGGGAGGCTCTTGACCACGCGCACGGCTTCTTTGTCGAGGTCGGGGTCTTTACCGCGGAGCACGATTACTTCGCCTACGTTACCGTCTTTCTTCACAACGAACTTCACTACCACGCGGCCCTGGATGTTGTTTTCAGCAGCCATGGGAGGATAGTTGATGTGGGAGCCGAGGTATTTGAGGAGCTCGCCTTCGCCGCCGGGGAACTGAGGCATCTGCTCAACGGCAGTGAAGACCTCTTCCTTGGCTACTACGGGCTTTTTCTCTTCAACGATGATCTCTTCCTTGTGTTCGCGCACAACGTTGAGGTCGTCGGTACCCTGGTCGAAAGTGGTGGAACCGGCTGCTGCTGTCGACTCGGCGACGTCGTCCTTCGAGGTGATGTCCTCGGTCACTTCGTCGTCGGCAGCGATGGCGATTTCGGTATCCTTGATGGTATTGAGAATCTCTTCGGGGAGAGCCTCTTCACGCTGGGGTTCTTCCACCGCCTGCTGCACTTCCTCTTCCTGCTGCTCTTCAGCCTCTGCTTCAGCTTCCATAGCGGCAAGCTGCTGCTCAAGCTGAGCCTGGAGTTCGAGTTCGCGCTGCTCGCGGCGATAGTCGGAATACATGCCCCAGAAATAACCGCCTATAAGTACTACCACCAGGCCGATGATCACGAAGAGCACGGCGCGGTTGTGGCGCTTGTCGCTTTGACGGCGGAGCTGGTATGCACCAAACTCCTTGTTTTTGCCCTCAAAGATAAGGTCGGTCCATTCTTTTGATGAAAGATCTACATCTTTTGCCATTGTGTCTGTTCTTTTTGCGGTTAATTAATATAGTCGTTCATCACTTCTTACTTCTTGGCATGCTTGATCTTGTAGTCGCCCACCATAGCTTCGTCGACGTCGGTGAGCGAGCCGAGCTGGTAGCGGGAGATCTGGTTGATCTGCATTTCGTCGAGAGCGGAGATAACGCTCTCCCACGATGCGTCGGGCATAGGTTTGATAATCACAACGGGGCGCTCGTACTGGTCGCTGTTACGGATTTTCTTGGCAGCTTCCTGGAACTGCTCCTCGGTGATTTTCTTGTCGCGCCATTCCTGTTTCTTCTTCTCGACGTCGGCCAGCACGCCCTTGTTGCGGTCGTGGAGGATTTTACGGATGCCCTGCTGGGCGGCTCCGTCGTTGCCGAGGAAGTGAGTCATCTCGAGGTTGGAGGAAACGACGTCGGAACCGTTGAGCTCGAGCTCGGGCTTACCGGTATAGTAGTATACGGTGTTGCCTTTTACGTTACCGTTGTCGTCGTAGTCGGTGTCGAGGATGAGGGTAATGGCTTCAGATTCCTTAGCCTTCTGAAGTTCGGTCTGCTCAAGCTTCTCGTTGGTAGGAAGCGCGATGCTCAGGGTCTGGGACTTGATCATCGTGGTACAGAGCATGAAGAACGTAATCAGAAGCATGTTCATGTCAACCATGGGGGTGAAATCCACATGGATGGCCATCTTTTTCTGGGCGCCTTTTTTCTTTTTGCCGCCCGATGATTGTTCTATCTGTGCCATAACTATTAGTCAGCTTCCGTTTTGAGGGCCGTCATCACAGAGAATTTGTTCATCTTGATGGTCTGAAGGTTGTCGAGCACCTGATGGATGGTCTCGTACTTCGTGCCACGGTCAGATTTCACGGCGATGCCTTCGCCCTTCTGGATAGCGTCCTTGATGTTAGTGTTCGAGGAGTTGTAGATGGCGCGCATCCAGATCTGGAACTCGTTGGTTGCGATGGAATTCCCATTCTCGTCGGTGTAGACGATGTCCTTGAAGGGGATGCCCACGTCGCGGGGTTTCAGATTGCCCATGATGACGGGTTTGTCGGCGGTCTGGCCGAGGAACTCGTCCTGCTTGGTGGTTTCAAGCGAGAGAAACTCATGCATTTTTTCAAGGGGCACGCCAAATGAAGCGTTCTTTGCAAACTTGTCGAGGTCGAGCGGAGTGATTCCGAGTTTTTTGCCGGTTTTGCGCTCGTAGTCGGCTGCAGCGGTGCGGAGCACCTCGCGGCGGAGGGCTTCCGAGCCCCACTCTTCAGCGTTGTCAGGATCGGCGTCGCCAAGGAGCGACATGAACACGTTGCCCTGAGGAGCCACGAGAATCTGAGCCACGTTGGAGGTGGGAACCTTGATCTCCGAAACCGACGAAGGGGTGATAACCGTCACCGGTTCCTTCTGGAGGAAGGTCGAAGTCAACATGAAGAAAGTAAGCAAAAGAACGGTAACGTCGCTCATCGCGGTCATGTCGATGAGGGTACTCTTTCTTTTAATTTTTACTTTTCCCATATTTTCCTTAGATTATTAGAATTGTTTTGATGCGTTTAGGAAAATCGGGGATCAGTGGGTAGCTGCAAACGACTGTACAATCGAGAAGCCGATTTCGTCGATAGCGTAGGTCAGGTTGTCGATCTTGTTGGTGTAGAAGTTGTAGGAGATTACAGCGAAGGCACCGGTTGCGATACCGAAGGCGGTGTTCACAAGGGCCTCGGAAATACCGGTGGAGAGTTCCGACGAGTCGGGAGCACCGGAAGCAGACAGAGCCTGGAACGATTTGATCATACCGAGCACAGTACCGAGAAGACCGACGAGAGTACCGAGGGTGGTGAGGGTAGCCACGATGGGGAGGTTCTGCTGGAGCGAGGGCATCTCGATGGCGGTAGCCTCTTCAACTTCCTTCTGGAGGGTGGCGATTTTCTGCTCTTTGGTCAGGACGGTGTTGCGGTCCATTTCCTCGTAGCGGTTGAGGGCGGCTGCAACGACAGCTGCTACAGAGCCTTTCTGCTTGGCGCAGAGAGCCTGGGCGCCTTTGATGTCGTTGGTGGCGAGGCATTTCTTCACAGCTTCAACGAATTTGGCGATGTTGCCGGTGCCTTTGGCGCTCTTCAGAGCGATAGCGCGCTCAACGGAGAGAACGATAACGGTGAGGAAGAGGGTCTGAAGAATAGGAACGATGATACCGCCTTTGAATACGGTGCCGATCAGGTCGACGGGATGAGCTTTAGCGAATTCGTCGCCGGCAAACCACATAGAGATACCGTCGAAGCCTTCAGCGTCGAAATGGCTGGGGTGGCCAAACACGAAGAGGAACAGGCAGACTGCCACTACGAAGCAGGCGATGATAACCAAGAAGGCGTTCTTGATACCGCGTACGTTGCTACCGGGTTTCACGGTAGGAGCTGAATTGGGCTTTTGAGCTTCCATAATTTTAAGGTCAAAAAAATAATTAAGATGTTATTAATAAAAGTATTGTTTCTTTGTAAGTTGTCATTATGAATCCCTGCGGGCATACCGCGAGGGGGATGGTCTGCATGGGGACGTTCCGGAGTCAGACCGGAGACGCGTGCGGGCCGGAATGAAGCTATGCATTGAAAGCCGGACGGATTTCCGGCCGAGATAATTTCATGGCGTCAGAACGGATAAGCTGTATAATCAGTGCTTCCGGCATCCCTACGCAGGCCTGTCGTGGCCTCGGAAGCCGCCTCCGGCTTAAAAGCTAATTGCAAAATTATCATTATATTTTTATCTGACAAAATTTTTGAATATGATTTTAAACATTTTTCGCGCGGCCAGGACGTATATTCCATAGCTCTATGGAGCCACATACGTCGCGGGGAAAGGACATGGTGTCGCGCCGGAGGCTACCCGCGGGGAGTCGCAAGCCGATACGGCAACGGCCGCCCGGGGTCCCAATCCGAGACCGCTCTATGTTTCAACGCGGATTCGGCATTTTCCATATACGCCGGAGCTTAATTAGCGAAATTTTTCATTAATTTAATAAGAAGTGACAAAAATTATAACTACCTTTGCCCTTCGAAAAACTCCAGTGCGCCTTCCCCCTGCTTATAAAGCGGCTACAGACGCAAGATTCTTCCATAGCCACCAGAATTCACATATTATATAATGAATATCGGGATTAAAGTAAAAAAAGGCCTCGACCTGCATCTGCAGGGAGCGGTGGCCGATTCTCGCCAGTGCGAAGTGAAACCCGTGACAACAGTTGCCATCGTGCCCGACGATTTCGTCGGGCTCGTCCCCAAAATGGAGGTACGCGAAGGCGATGAAGTGCTGGCCGGGCAGCCGCTTTTCCATGCAAAAAACTGCGAGGCGCTGAAAGTAGTGTCGCCCGCACAGGGGAAGGTAAAAGCCGTAGTGCGCGGAGAACGCCGTAAGATTCTGCGCGTGGAGGTTGAAGTAACCGGCGAGCAGGCTGTAAAGCACGCCGTCGACGGAGCGCTTACCGATGCCGCCAAGGCCAAGGCCCTCCTGCTCGAATCCGGGCTCTGGGCCATGACGCTCCAGCGGCCCTATGCCATCGTCACCAATCCCGACGCCGAGATACGTGATATTTTCGTTTCCGGCTTCGACTCCGCTCCGCTGGCCGAAAGCCCCGCTGAGTTTACCGACCAACAGCGCAAGGCAATGCAGGCCGGAGTGAAGCTTCTGGCTACACTGACAGCCGGAAAGGTATACGCAACCCGCCAGACCTGGCAGCAGATTCCCGACCTCGAAGGTGCCGAGATGGTCACCGTAAGCGGCCCTCATCCTTCGGGCAACGCCGGCACGGCCATCGGCCTGGTAAAACCCGTCAACAAGGGTGAGACTGTGATGACCCTTACGCTCGACACCCTGATGCGCATCGGCACTCTCGCCCTTACGGGTACAGTGCCCTGCTCCACCACCGTGGCCCTCACCGGATCTGAAATCGAGACGCCCAAGATGGTCGAAACCCTTATCGGAGCCTCGCTCAGCGAGCTGCTGAAGGGAGAGGTAAAGGCCGACGGACGCCACCACCGCGTTATTTCGGGCAACGTGCTCACCGGAGTGAACGCCGGAGCCGACGGCTACCTGCGCTATCCCTACACGCAGGTCACCGTGATTCCCGAAGGCGACGATGCCGACGAATTCATGGGCTGGGCCTCCGTATCGCCCAAAAAGATGAGCACAAGCCGCTCGTTTCCCGGCCATTTCCTCGCCAAAAAGCTTTTTAACCCCGACGCCCGCCTTCTCGGCGGCCGGCGCGCCATGATAATGAGCGGGCAGTATGACGATGTAGTTCCTCTCGACATTCTCCCAGAATATCTCATAAAGGCCATCATAGCCCGCGACATCGACCGCATGGAGCAGCTCGGCATCTACGAGGTGGCACCGGAGGATTTCGCGTTGGCCGAATACGTCGACACCTCGAAGCTCGAGTTGCAGAAAATCGTGCGCGAAGGCCTCGACTATCTGCGCAAAGAGCTTGAATAAGAACTGAATGAACCAATCAGCACCGATGTGAACCATCAGATATGAAAGCACTAAAGAAAATATTCGACAAAGCCCGTCCGCACTTCAGCGAGGATGGCAGACTCCATGCCTTCCGCTCGGTGTTCGACGGATTCGACACCTTCCTGTTCACTCCCAACGAGACCTCGGCCTCGGGCGTGCACATCCACGACAGCATGGACTCCAAGCGCACGATGATTATCGTGGTGCTGGCGCTGCTGCCCTGCCTCTTTTTCGGCATGTACAACACCGGCTACCAGCATTGGCTGGCCTGCGGTCAGACCGAGTTCCCCTTCTGGAGCCTGCTGTTCTACGGATTTCTCGCTGTACTTCCGCGCATCGTAGTAAGCTACGTAGTGGGCCTCGGCATTGAGTTTGTCGTCGCACAGTGGCGCAAGGAGGAAATTCAGGAGGGATTTCTCGTGACGGGACTTCTCATTCCCATGATATGCCCCATCGAGACGCCGCTATGGATGATTGCCGTAGCCACGGCCTTCAGCGTGATTTTCGTAAAAGAAGTGTTCGGCGGAACTGGCTACAATATATTTAATGTGGCACTGGTGACGCGCGCCTTCCTCTTCTTCGCCTATCCGGCCAAGATGAGCGGCGACGGCGTGTTTGTGTCGCTCAGCCCGATGCTCGGCTTCGGAGGCCACGCTCCCGACGGCTTCACCGGCGCCACCCCGCTGGGTCAGCTGGCATCAGCTACCGTTGGCTCGCATGCCGAAGTTGCCCAGGCGATGACCACCCTCACCAACGAACCGCTCACCACCTGGCAGATGTTTCTCGGCCTGATGCCCGGCTCGTTTGCCGAGACCTCCACGCTGTTCATCCTCGTGGGTGCGGCTATCCTGCTGCTCACCGGCATAGCCAGCTGGCGCATCATCCTGTCGGTATTCGCCGGAGGCGCCGTCATGGCGCTGATTGCCAACGCATTCGCAACGCCCACCTATCCGGCATCCTTCCTTTCGGTGGCCGATCAGCTCTGCCTCGGCGGATTCGCCTTCGCAGCCGTGTTCATGGCCCCCGACCCCGTGACGGCATGCCGCACCAACACCGGCAAATACATCTATGGTTTCCTGGTAGGCGCTATCGCAATAATCATCCGCACCTACAATACCGGCTATCCCGAAGGAGCCATGCTGGCCGTGCTGCTTATGAACGCGCTTGCTCCGCTTATCGACTACTGCGTGGTAGAATCCAACGTGCGTCGCCGTCTGAGCCGCGTGAAACGCTGATCACCAACCCGAAGAATTTGAACAGACAATCATCATAACCACGATATGATCAACAAACAAAGCAACGTCTACACCATAGTCTACATCACCGTAATGGTGATTGTGGTGGGAGCCGCCCTGGCATTCACCGCCATGGGGCTTAAAAGCCGCCAGCAGGAGAATGCCGACGCCGACAAGATGAGGCAGATTCTAATGTCGGTCCATGTGGCTACCGACCGCTCCGACGTAGTCGAGACCTTCAACACCACCGTAACCTCGCAACTGATTGTCGATACCGAGGGCAACATCGTAGCCGAAGGCAACGAGGCTTTCGCCGTCGACGTGGCCGCCGAGGCCAAAAAGCCGGCAGCCGAGCGCAAGCTCCCCGTGTATGTCTGCACTATGGCCGACGGAGCCACCAAATATGTGCTTCCGCTCGCCGGAATGGGCCTCTGGGGTCCGATCTGGGGATATGTGGCAATCGACAGCGACGGTACAACCATCTACGGCGCCTTCTTTGACCATCAGGGAGAGACCCCGGGACTGGGCGCCGAGATAACAAAACCGGCATTCACCGACCAGTTTGAAGGAAAAGAAATTTTCAAAAGCGGCCGGTTCCGCCCCGTCGAGGTCGTGAAGAAAGGGATGAAACCCGAAGGCGACGCCGACTACGTCGACGGCATCTCCGGAGGCACTATCACCTCCAAGGGTGTAAGCGCCATGCTCGGCGACTGCCTCCGCCCCTACCGCGCTTACCTCGAAAAGGCAGCCCGCTGAAGCGCCGGATCCACACATAATCAATAAGTTGATTTCACACATTTTGAATTCTCCCTGTCATGGCAGAAAAAATCAAAAACAAGGATATTTTCTTCAACCCCTTCTCGAAGGACAACCCCGTAGTGGTACAGGTGCTCGGCATCTGCTCCGCGCTGGCGGTAACGGCCAAACTTGAGCCGGCGCTGGTGATGGGTATCTCGGTAATCGCCGTGCTTGCCTTCTCCAACGTGATTATCTCGCTGCTGCGCAACACCATCCCCACCAACATCCGCATCATCGTGCAGCTCGTGGTGGTGGCTGCCCTGGTAATCATCGTCAACCAGCTGCTGATAGCATTCGCCTACGACGTCAGCCGCCAGCTCTCGGTATTCGTGTCGCTGATCATCACCAACTGTATCCTGATGGGACGCCTCGAGGCCTTTGCCATGGGCAACAAGCCCTGGCCGTCGTTTCTCGATGGTGTGGGCAACGGCATCGGCTATTCGCTCGTGCTCGTAATAGTGGCCTTCTTCCGCGAACTGCTCGGCAGCGGCACTCTGATGGGATTCCAGGTGGTTCCCCAATGCTTCTACGACGCCGGCTACGCCAACAACGGCCTGATGATTCTCCCACCCATGGCTCTCATCGTGGTGGCATGCATAATCTGGGTACACCGCGCCCACAACAAGGAGCTGCAGGAGAAATAATCCGCGGCAGAGCCATAAACCCTACCCTTTAGAAGACAACAGAATACATATATCTACCGCAGATGGAAAACCTGAATCTGTTCATACGGTCGATTTTCGTCGACAACATGGTGTTCGCCTACTTTTTGGGCATGTGCTCATTCCTGGCCGTGTCGAAAAACGTAAAGACCGCCTTCGGTCTGGGCGTAGCCGTAACCTTCATGCTGGTCATCACCCTCCCAATCAACTACCTGCTCCAGACCTACGTGCTCCAGGCAGGCGCACTGAGCTGGCTCGGGCCTGATTTCGCCGACGTAGACCTCAGCTTCCTCTCGCTCATCATGTTCATCGCCGTAATAGCATCGATGACCCAGCTCGTCGAGATGGCCGTAGAGAAATATTCTCCGTCGCTCTATGCGTCGCTCGGCATCTTCCTGCCTCTTATAGCCGTGAACTGCGCCATTCTCGGCGGTTCGCTCTTCATGCAGCAGCGCGGATTCGACAGCGTATGGACCGCCACATGTGCCGGCGCCGGCTGGGGTATCGGCTGGCTTCTGGCCATTTCGGCAATCGCCGCCATCCGCGAGCGCGTGGCCTCCTACTCCAACGTCCCGGCCCCGCTGCGCGGCATCGGCATCACCTTCATAATCTGCGCTCTGATGGGCATCGCCTTCATGAGCTTCCTCGGCATCAAAATCTGATTAGCAACACAACAGAATGACTACACTCGCAACGTCGCCCATGGGCGCCACCCTTCTGTCGGGAATAGGTATTTTCTTAGTGATTACCCTTCTGCTGGTTATAGTGCTCCTCGTGGCCAAGCACTTCCTGGTCAGCTCGGGCAAAGTGACCGTCACCATCAACGACGACCGCAAGGTGAGCGTCGAATCCGGGCGTCCGCTTCTCTCAGCCCTGGCCACCGAAAACGTTTTCCTCCCCTCGGCCTGCGGCGGCAAAGGCAGCTGCGGCCAGTGCAAGGTACGCGTCACTGAAGGTGGCGGCGAGATTCTTCCCACCGAAGCCGTACATTTCACCCGCAAGGAGATTAAAGACAACTGGCGACTCGCCTGCCAGGTGAAAGTGAAGGGCGACCTTGACATCAAGGTTCCGGCCGAAGTGCTCGACATCAAGGAATACGAGTGCACCGTGGTGTCGAACAACAATGTCGCCACATTCATCAAGGAATTTATAGTGGCACTCCCCGAAGGCGAGCACATGAACTTCATCCCCGGCTCCTACGCTCAGATCAAGATTCCACCCTTCTCTATCGATTACGACAAAGACATCGACAAAGCCTCGATCGGCAAGGAGTATCTGCCGGCATGGGAGAAATTCGGATTGTTCAACCTCAAGTGCGTCAACCCCGAGACAACGGTCCGCGCCTACTCCATGGCCAACTATCCGGCCGAAGGCGACCGCTTCATGCTCACCGTGCGCATCGCCACTCCCCCGTTCAAGCCGAAACCCGAAGTGGGCTTCATGGACGTCAACCCCGGTATCGCATCAAGCTATATCTTCACCCTAAAGCCCGGCGACAAAGTGCTGATGAGCGGCCCCTACGGTGACTTCCACCCGATTTTCGATACCAAAAACGAGATGATGTGGATTGGCGGAGGCGCCGGTATGGCCCCCCTGCGCGCGCAGATTATGCATATGACCAAGACGCTCAAGACCACCGACCGCAAGATGAACTACTTCTATGGCGCCCGCGCCCTCAACGAGGTGTTCTATCTCGACGACTTCCTGCAGCTTGAAAAGGAATTCCCCAACTTCAAGTTCCATCTGGCTCTCGACCGTCCCGATCCGGCAGCCGACGCCGCAGGAGTGAAATACACCCCTGGATTCGTGCATCAGGTAATCTACGACACATACCTCAAGGACCACGAGTCGCCCGAGGATATCGAATACTACATGTGCGGTCCCGGCCCGATGAGCAAGGCCGTTAACGGCATGCTCGACTCGCTCGGCGTAGATCCCGCCAACATCCACTACGACAATTTCGGCGGCTGACGACCGCTCCTCTCCCTCTCCCTCATCAGTTGATATGATTGATATACACGAAGGTTACGACCTTACACGAATGACCACATTCGGCCTCAAGGCCGGATGTGGCCGTTTGATTGAATACTACAACGCCGACGACCTGGTCACGCTTTATGAGAGCGGGATGCTCGCCGACGTTCTTCCCATAGGTGGCGGCAGCAACATGCTTTTTGTCAGTCCGCGCTACGACGGGACGGTGGTTCACTGCCGCTCTGCCCGCATGGAATTTTCCGTTCCCGACGCCAAAGGCCACGTGGTCTGCACCGCAGGTGCCGGCGTAACGCTCGACGACCTCTGCCGCGAAGCCTGCGCCCGTGGGCTCTGGGGCATCGAAAACCTCTCGGGCATCCCCGGCGAGGTTGGCGGCGCCTCTGTGCAGAACGTAGGGGCCTACGGCACCGAATGGAAGGATGTGGCGGTGGAAATACGCTGCTTTGATACCGCCACAGGGCGCACCATTTCGCTATCCAACGCCGATTGCAGCTACGGCTACCGCGACTCTATGTTCAAGCATCTCGACCGCACGGGTTCGCTCATCGTCTACGAGGCCGTCGTAGAGTTATCCACACTTCCGAAGCCCGTGCTAAGCTATGCAGCACTCCAGAAAGCCTTCGGCGACGCTGACCCGCAGACCCTTACCCCCGAAATGCTCCGGCGGGAGGTTATCGCCCTGCGCGACGCCAAACTCCCCTCTCCCGTACAGACCGGAAGCGCCGGAAGCTTTTTCAAGAATCCTGTTGTCACGCCCGCGGAATATGACCGTATTCAGGCGCAGACCGAGACACCCGTTCCGGGCCATCGTCTCGACTCCGGCGATGTCAAGCTCTCGGCCGCATGGCTCATCGACAAGGCCGGATGCAAACCGCTCACCCGCGGAGGGGCCGCTCTCTGGCCCGCGCAACCGCTCGTAATCGTCAACGCCACCGGCCGGGCAACCGGAGCCGACGTAGTGGCTCTCGAGCAGGCTGTAATCAATCGCGTCGCCGAGCGTTTCGGCGTCACGCTTCATCCCGAAGTAATCCATATCGGATAAAAACACATACTGAAATCCACAACCCATCCATGGCATCATTCATAATCGAAGGCGGCAGGCCGCTCAGCGGCGAAATCGTACCTCAGGGTGCAAAAAACGAAGCTTTGCAGGTAATCAGCGCCACATTGCTGACATCGCGCGAGGTAACAATCGACAATGTGCCCGAAATCAGCGACGTCAAAAACCTCATCGAGCTCCTGCGCATGCTCGGCGTGGAAATCACGCGCCACCGGCGCGGACTCTACACCTTCTGTGCCCGGAATATCGACACCGGATATGCCATGAGCGAGGATTTCGTGAAGCGGTGCGCACGCCTGCGAGGATCGGTGCTTGTGGTCGGCCCGCTGCTGGGCCGCATGGGGAAGGCATATTTCCCCAAACCGGGAGGCGACAAAATAGGGCGCCGCAAAGTCGACACCCACATTCAGGGCTTCATGAATCTCGGAGCCGCCTACGAATATGACCCGGCCCTCAAGGCATATCTTCTGACCATCCCGGAAAAACATCTCAGGGGTTGCTACATGCTTCTCGACGAAGCATCCGTGACCGGTACGGCCAATATCCTTATGGCCGCCGCGTGCGCCACAGGCTCAACCACCATCTACAATGCCGCATGCGAACCCTACGTGCAGCAACTCTGCTCGCTGATGCAGAAAATCGGCTACACCATATACGGCACAAGCTCAAATCTGCTCACCGTCGACGGCCAACCCGACCTATGGCGCGAGCACGGACCTGAAATCCGGCATACGATTCTCCCGGATATGATCGAGGTAGGCAGTTTCATCGGCATGGCAGCCATAACGCGCAGCGAGCTCACCATAAAGAACGTGAGCTACCGCAATCTCGGCATTATCCCCGAGAGCTTCCGTCGGCTCGGTATCCGCCTGGAGCAGCGAGGCGACGACATCTACGTGCCTGCCCAGGATAGTTATATCATCGAGACTTCGCTCGACGGTTCAATCATGAACATAGCCGACGCTCCATGGCCCGGCCTCACCCCCGACCTTCTCAGCGTGATGCTCGTAGTGGCCACGCAGTGCCGCGGCAGTGTGCTTATCCATCAGAAAATGTTCGAGAGCCGCCTCTTCTTTGTCGACAGCCTTATCGACATGGGTGCCCAGATACTTCTGTGCGACCCACACCGTGCCGTGGTCATCGGCCACGACCATAAGTTCACCCTCCGCGCCAACAATATGAGCTCGCCCGACATCCGCGCGGGTATCGCCCTGCTCCTTGCGGCGATGTCGGCCAAAGGCACCAGCACAATAGGCAATATCGAGCAGATCGACCGCGGATACGAGAACATCGACGAGCGCCTCAACGCACTCGGCGCCTCAATCCGGCGCATTGACTGACGGCTCGGAGGAGCCAGGGCGGCCTACTCCGGCATCTCATCGGGATTTCATTTGGCAAATCGGATAAGAAATTGGCATTTACGGCGCATCACGAATAATTACGGAAATTTTTCGCCAATTAATCGTATATTTGCGATAAGTAACCGCTCAAAACTATTCTGAACAGTTACTTACTGTAAACCAATCAACCCAAACCGTTTCAACCGTCGCGCCGCGTCGCCGGCACGACCGTCTTCCCCTCAACCCCGATGATTACACTGATGATTGTGCTCTTCGTGGCGGGCTACCTCATGATAGCCCTTGAGCACGTGATTAACATCAACAAAGCCACATTCGCACTGATGATGTGCGGCCTGCTCTGGGCAGTCTATGCCATAGGCGGCCACGATCCCAATCTCTCGGAAGATTTAATCATTGCTTTGGGCGACACATGCGAGATAGTGGTGTTCCTCATCGGCGCCATGACCATAGTGGAGCTTATCGACCGCTATGGAGGCTTCAACATCATCGTAAGGCACATAAACGCGAAAAACAAGCGCGGCCTGATGTGGGTGCTTGCCTTCGTGGCGTTTTTTCTTTCGAGCATACTCGACAATATGACCACCACCATCATCATGGTGATGATGCTCCGGCGGATGCTCTCCAACCAGAAGGAGCGCTGGCTCTTTGCATGCGTCATCGTCCTGGCGGCCAACTCGGGCGGCGCATGGTCGCCCATCGGCGACATAACCACGATTATGCTGTGGATGAAGAACTACGTATCGTCGGTAAGCCTTATCGTCAATCTGATTCTTCCCTCGCTCATCTCAGTGGTGATACCGACATTCATAGCCTCGCGCGCCATCAAGAACGAGCCCATGGAGCAACTCAACGCCATCGACCAGCGTATCGGCTACGAGATGAGCCGCCACCACGGCAGAATCTCCATCCTTATCCTGGTCTGCGGCGTGGGGGGACTGCTTTTCGTGCCCCTGTTCAAGTCAATCACACATCTCCCTCCCTACATGGGCATTCTGATTTCGCTCGGCCTTCTGTGGCTTCTCACCGAGATAATCGTGCGCCGCTACCGCCTCGACGGCAAAATCGAGGGCCGCATATCGCAGGTAGTGCGCCATATCGATATGTCGACCATCCTCTTCTTCCTCGGCATCCTTCTTTCGGTCGGTGCCCTCCAGCAAGCCGGAATCCTCAACCATCTGGCCATGTGGCTCGACTCGACATTCCATCAGCCATACATCATCAACGGTGTGATAGGCGTGCTCTCGTCGATTGTCGACAATGTACCCCTGGTAGCCGCTTGCATGAACATGTATCCCGTAATGACGCCCGACATGATCGCCGCTGCCGCCGATCCGGCCTACGCAGCCTATTTCGTGGAGGACGGCCTGTTCTGGCACCTGCTCACATTCTGCGCCGGCGTGGGAGGCTCCATGCTCATCATCGGCTCGGCCGCCGGCGTTGTGGCCATGGGCATCGAGAAGATTCCCTTCCTATGGTACGCAAAGAAAATCACGTGGATGGCCTTCCTGGGATATATAGCCGGCATGGTGTGCATCTGGCTGGAGACGTTTGTGCTCACCATCTGATTCGGACATACTGCACCAAACCATCGGCGCCGACGGATTGTTTAATCTCTGTAAAAACAATTAAACATTCCATCGCCATGACCGACCGTATTTCCTACGAAGAGAAAAAAGAACTTCCAGATTCAGTATTCGGACTTCCCGAGCGCCGCGAGTACCCCATGCCCGACGCCGCCCATGTGCGTGCTGCCGAAGCATATTTCCGCTATTGTCCCGAAGAGCTCAAACCGCGCCTTGCACGTGCCATAATGGCACGTGCCAAAGAGTTCGGGGTAGACGTAGAGAGTCCCACCGTGCTCTCCTATGCGGAGCAGTAAACCGACCTATATCAACATTCTGACCTCATATTGCACAGTTCACGGCCCTCTTTGCACATTATTAAATTAACCTAAAAGGATCGTGAAGTTTTTAAGATTTGGCAGGGTATTTGTAAATTTGCCACAAATTGCACCTGCAAGTTATGAAGGAAGAATTTCAAGATATAGCCCCTTACGACGACAGTGAATTTCAACGCCACATGAAGCAGCTCGTGGCTGAACCCGGCTTTGAAAACGCCATAAAGTACGTAATGCCCGACGCCGACTACCCCTCGCTGGTATCGCAGCTCACCGCCCTGCGCGGCAAAGACGAGTTCCAGCACACGGTGATGCTCGGCATTCTCGAACTGCTCGAGCGCAAGACCACCGCCGGAGTAAGCGAAAGCGGAGAGGCGAACATCTGCCCCGGCCACAACGCGCTGTTCATTTCCAATCACCGCGACATAGTGCTCGACGCATCGTTTCTCGGCCTTGTGATGATTCGCCACGGACTTCCCGCACAGGAGGTTGCTCTCGGCGACAACCTGCTTATCTACCCCTGGATCGAGAACCTCGTAAGGCTCAACAAGGGTATCATCGTAAAGCGCAATCTGCGCCTTACCAAAGCTCTTGAAGCCGCAAAGCAGCTCTCGGGCTACATCCGCTACTGCATCGGCGAGAAACACCAGTCGGTATGGCTCGCCCAGCGCGAGGGGCGCGCGAAGGATTCCAACGACCTTACCCAGGAGAGTGTAATCAAAATGCTCGCTCTCAGCGGCGACTCCGAATTCATGGCCGAGCGGCTGATGGGGCTGAACATTACTCCTCTGTCCATATCCTACGAATACGACCCCAACGATTATCTGAAGGCCCGCGAATTCCTTGCGCGCCGCCGCGACCCGGAATTCAAGAAATCGCAGCGCGACGACCTGTTCAGCATGGAGACGGGCATCCTTCAGTACAAGGGCCGCGTTAATTTCGCCTTCTGCCCGTGTATCAATCCGCAGCTGGAGTCCATGGCAGAGAACCCCGACAAGGTGGAGGTCGTTCACCGCGTATGCGCCATTATCGATTCCGAAATCCATCGCAACTACCGCATTTATCCGGTCAACTACATTGCATTCGACCGGGTGGAAGGTGGCAGCCGCTTCGCCTCAGAGTATTCCCCGGCCGAAGTGGAGGCGTTCAACAGCTATATCGAGTCGCAGCTCGACAAGGTTGACCTTCCCGACGTTTCGGCCGAAGAACGCGAATTCATGCGCGACCAGATCATGCGCATGTATGCCAACCCGTTGCGCAACAAGCTCGCCGCGCTCCACCCCTCCCACATCTGATTCTCCTCCCCTCCATGCGTGCCCCTCTGCTTGCTCTCGCCGTTCTGCTTTGTGTCGGCATCATTGCCGACGCTTATATCTACGTGCAGACGCGCCGCAGATGCCAAAGCCCGCTATGGAGCCGCCTTACTCTATGGAGTTCAATCGCGCTTGTGGCACTGATGTTTGTGGCCATGTGTCTGCCGGCCCGCTTCGGCTCGGAGCAGACCCTGGCCATAAAAATGTGGACGCTTTTCGCATGGCTCAGCGTCTACGCCTCGAAATACGTCGGGGTGATTGTCGACCTGATAGCCTCAGCGCCTCGGCTCTTCAGACGCGACCGCCTGCACTGGCTTACAAAAGCCGGCATCGGATTGAGTGCGATTCTATTTGCAGCCATGTGGTGGGGAGCGCTCATAAACCGCTACCGTATCGATGTGCGCCATGTTGAAGTACCGGTGGAAAATCTTCCCCCGGCATTCGATGGAATGACGATTGCCCAGTTTTCAGACCTCCATACCGGCACATTCGGCTCCGACACGACGTTCGTCGCGGACCTTGTGGACCGCATCAACGCGCTCCACGCGGATGTTATCGTGTTCACCGGCGACATCGTGAACCGCCGCTCCGACGAGATGAAGCCATTCATCGGCCCCCTGAGCCGCCTCGATGCACCGATGGGCGTCTACGCCATTCTCGGCAACCATGACTACGGCGACTATCTCGACTGGCCCTCCCCTGCCCGGAAGGCCGACAACATGCAGCGCCTCTACGACCTCTACGGGCACACGCCCATGCGCCTGCTGCTGAACGAAACGGAATGGCTTCGACGCGGCAACGATTCAATTGCCCTGATCGGAGTGGAGAACATCGGCGACCCGCCATTCACCATCTATGGTTCTCTGTCCAAAGCATATCCCCGGCTTGCCGACTCCAACTCCAAAATCCTGCTGACCCACAATCCGCAGCATTGGGTCGATTCCATCGCCGCCACCCCTGACGCCAACGTGGCCCTTACTCTTTCGGGCCACACACACGCCATGCAGATTGAGCTGGGCAGCATATCGCCCGCAGCCTGGCGTTATCCCACGTGGGGCGGCCTATATTCCGATTCCACCGGGAGCCGCCACCTGTACGTCAACATCGGCGCCGGAACCGTAGGCATTCCCATGCGCATGGGCGCTACTCCCGAAATCACACTAATCACGCTGCGTTCGCGCTGATTTTCCCTATACTTCTCATCCATGCAAAACGCCACCACGCCCGACGCCATCATTGCCCGGGAACTCGGGCTGAATCCGGCCCACGTCACGGCCGTCATCAACCTCCTTGCCGATGGCGCTACAATCCCGTTCATCAGCCGATACCGGAAGGAAGCCACCGGCAATATGGACGAGGTGGCGATTTTCCGCATCGAGCAGCGCGCGGCCGAACTTGCCGAACTCGAAAAGCGCCGCGCATATATCCTCGAAACCATACGCAGCCAGGAGAAACTCACACCCGAACTCGAGGAGCGTATCCTCGCCACGCTCAACCCCTCGGAACTCGAGGACATCTATCTCCCCTACAAACCGAAACGACGCACACGCGCCCAGATGGCCCGCGAAGCCGGTCTGGAACCGCTTGCCAAAATCATCATGGCCCAGCGCACGCCCGACGTAGGCCGGGCAGCCGCAAAATTCACCGGCGAGAAAGTCGCTACCGCCGACGAAGCCATAAAGGGAGCCCGCGACATCATAGCCGAGTGGGTGAATGAATCGGAGGCGGCCCGCTCGCGCGTGCGCGACCAGTTCCGCCGCTTCGCTGTAATATCATCCAAAGCTGTGAAAGGAAAAGAGGAGGAAGGAGCGAACTACGCCAACTATTTCGATTTTTCCACACCCCTGCGGCGCGTTGGCTCGCATGCCTACCTCGCTATGCGGCGTGGCGAAGCCGAAGGAATTCTGAAAGTGAGCATCTATGTCGACGACGAGCGCACCCTCGGCCGCCTCTACCCCATCTTTCTCAAGCCAAACGGCTCGGAGGAATGTCAGGATGTGATTCTCGACGCCGTCGACGACGCTTACCGGCGCCTTACGCGTCCTGCCATCGAAAACGAATTCGCCGCCGAGGCGAAGCTCCGCGCCGACTCGGCAGCCATCGACACCTTCGCCGACAATCTGCGGCAGCTTCTGCTGTCAGCACCTCTCGGTTCAAAACGCATCATGGGTGTCGACCCCGGTTTCCGCACAGGATGCAAAGTGGTATGTCTCGACGCCAACGGCAATCTGCTCGCCCACGACGTAATTTATCCCACCCCTCCCGCCTCCGACATCGAAGGTGCGACAAAAAAGGTTCTGCACCTTGTGGCCCGCTACAACATCGAGGCTATCTCGCTTGGCAACGGCACCGCCAGCCGCGAGACCGAGCGGTTTCTGAAATCGCTGCGTTATCCCCGCGAAGTGGAGATTTTCGTGGTAAACGAAAACGGCGCATCGGTCTACTCGGCCTCCGCCCTGGCGCGCAAGGAATTCCCCGACCACGACGTCACCGTGCGCGGAGCCGTCTCCATAGGGCGCCGACTCATGGATCCTCTGGCTGAACTCGTAAAAATCGACCCGAAGGCCATCGGCGTGGGCCAGTATCAGCACGATGTCGACCAGACCAAGCTCAAGGCAAGCCTCGATATGACCGTTGCCTCATGCGTCAACTCCGTAGGCATCGACGTGAACACCGCGTCGCGCGAACTGCTTGCTTACGTATCGGGCATCGGCGACACTCTCGCCTCCAACATCGTGGCCTACCGAGCCGAGCATGGTGATTTTCCCTCGCGCGAAGCCATCAGGAAAGTGCCGCGCATGGGCCCGAAAGCATTCGAGCAGGCGGCCGGCTTTCTGCGCGTGCCCACAGGTAAAAACATTCTCGACAATACAGCCGTACATCCCGAGCGCTACCCTCTTGTGGCCCGCATGGCAGCCGACGCCGGGATGCCGCTCGACGACTTCATCCATTCACCCGCGGCAATCAAGGGCGTTGACATCGCGGCCTACACGGATGCAGATACCGGGGTGGAGACACTCGCCGACATAATCTCCGAACTTGAGAAGCCCGGCCGCGACCCGCGCCAAAAGGCATCTTCATTCAGTTTCGACGAGTCGATTTCCGACATCAACGACCTGCGCGAGGGGATGATACTTCCCGGAATCGTCAACAACATAACGGATTTCGGTGCCTTCGTGGATCTGGGCATTCACAAGAGCGGACTAATACACATATCGCAGCTCGCCGAAGGGAAGCGCGTCGGTCATCCGTCGCAGGTACTGAAACTAAACCAGCACGTGATGGTGAAAGTCGTAGACATCGACATCCGCCGCGGACGCATAGCCCTGAGCATGCGCGGCGTCGACCAGAATATCTGAACCGATACCCCGAGAGCAATGGCATTGAAAAGCATCACGATAAGCATCGGCAGCAATGTCGAGAACCGTGCGGAGGAGGTTTCCCGCGCCCTGGTATGGCTGCGTAGATTCATGCCTGCGGGGGTGGAGACAACTCCATATGAGACGCCGACCGAAGCCCCCGACGGCACAACCGCCGCAGGCACATATCTCAACGCGGTAGTTTATGGCACAACTGCCTTCGACTGCGCCGTTCTGGAGTCGAAATTCAAAGCATATGAACGTAAGCGCGGCCGCACGGCCGCCGATAAGGCAGAGGGAAAGATAATAATCGATATTGATCTTGTAGAGTATGCCGGCCGAGTCGTCGACCGGGAGGAATATGATTCGCCTCACTTCCGGCGCGGTCTAAGCAGTCTCGGCCTATAAGACTCCCGGTGGGCCTCCCCCTTCAAAGTTCACCTTCAAGCCCGATGACAAATGGTATTCCTTCGGATGCCAGCGCCTCAGCCAGTTTTTCACGCCGTTCCCCCGAGAGCCGCCGCGATATGGCTATGCGGTCGGCTCCGCTCATACGGCATATTTTCGGCAAATCACCACGGAAGCCGGTAGTAACCAGCAGTATGAGTTTACCACCGCTGACGCGTGCAATAGCCGTCCTGATGTCATTGTCGGAAAGTTGACGCCAGTCGGCGTTGAGAAGCACTACCTCACTTCCTGATGTAGTCCACCGCTTTCCGTCGGCCCGGAAGTAAGGATGCCTGAGTCTGCTCACCACCCTCACGGAATCGACCCCTCTGCGCGAGTAATACTTGTCGAGACGGAAAGAGGTGCGCTCTATCAGCGACTGATGGTATTTTTCCGGGGCATCGGTCACAAACCAGACCTCCCGGCCGTCGCGCAACAGCAAAGTCGTGGCGTAATAATCGTAAATCGTGTAGCTTTCGGTGTCTCGTTCCACATCGGGAATAAGAAGTGAGACGATGACCGCGACGACCGCGACGAAGCCCGCTCCTATTGCCGGAAGGAGGCGTCGCTGTTCCCACGCGAGCCACAGCAGAATCAACGCCAGGAAATATGGCACCAGCCACCACGCACTGAAATACAACCCTTTGACTGACGAGAATCCCAGGTCTCCCACCCATTGCGCCGTGGCGGTCATCACGTCGTAAATGGCGTTAAGCGTTCCAGCAAGCCACGCGGCGTGGATACCCGCGACGGCAAAGGCCATCTTAAGCATCCCCAGACCCATGAACCAGGGGAGGAGCAGGCCGACCGGCAGATTGGAGGCGAGAAAAAGCAGCGGGAACTCATGGAAATGCCATGCGGAAATCAAAGCTGTGCCTGCCACAGCGGCAACGCAGACACCTCCCCACCCCAGCAGCAGGCGCCACCACTGACTGCGGCCGCCGAGATCGCGGATTTTCGCGCCGAACATCAGAATGGCCGCCACGGCCGCAAACGAAAGCTGAAAACCGGGCATGAAAAGTGCCTCAGGGTCAAAAATCAGGATAAGAATACCGGCGACACACAGACTGTTGAGCGGGTTGCCAGACATGGAGGCGAATCTGCCAACCGCCACAATCGACACCATCAGACAGGCTCTGACCACCGAGGGCGACGCTCCCGTGAGCGCCACATATCCCCACAGACACGCCAGAAGCACCGCTCCAGCAGCCCTCCGGTGCTCCACCACGCGCAGGGGAATCAGAAGTAGACCGAGAATCATAGCTATGACGGCGAGGTGGGTGCCGCTGAGAGCAAGCACATGGGCAAGCCCTGCAGTGGTGAATTCCGCACGGATATTTTCGTCGAGAAAGTCGTCGCATCCCGTCAGCAGCGCGCATAACATCTCGGCCGTGTCCGGCCGCAGGCCAGTGCGGTAAAATATGAAGTCTGCAATTTTTTCGCGCCAAGCGCTCAGTCGGTCCGACCAATCCGGAGCATACCCCACAACCCTGATGGCCCCCTCACCGCAGTGGGCTATCGCCGCAATGTGGTGTGTACGGCAGTATGGGACCATAGAAAACTCGTCGGGGACCTTGAAACCGACATCGGGCGGCATCAGATGCAATTGTGCGGAAATGCGGTCGCCACATCCTACCACAGGTGTGAGGGCATGACTATAGACTAACAGGCGGACTCCCTTCCATACTCCCTCTTCCACATCGAGCACAAGCCGCTGGTTAAGCTCGTTCTGCCGCGCGTGGGCCACATGCGCCGTCACCGCAACCGTAATGCCTGTCTCCGGGATGTCGACCCGTGGAGGCCGTGCAAGCGTATACGCCGCCATCCCGAGCACGGCGAACAGCCCGAGTGCGGCAATGCGGCGCCGATCGGCCACGTAAGCGATTAGCGTAGCTGCCACGGTGCCCACGGTCAGCCAGACCGTCGCACTCCCGATAAAGTATCCCGCTAAAATGCCGGCCACCAGCGCCGCGAGGGCACCGAGGGCCGGCATCGATGGCAATATGGGGCGCCTGACGCTCATTTCCGGCTGAATTCCATGGTTTGAGAGAGGTTGAGAATGGATACGGAGCTGCCGGATTAGTCGATAGTGTTCATCACTACCATAAAGCTCGACACACCGATGATAATCCACAGGAGTATGGCCAGTAGAAGCGGCCGGATACCAACTTTTTTCACCATACCGACCGAAAGTCCTGCTCCGATAAAGAAAAGGGTAACTACAAGGGCTTTCTTCGAGATATAGACAATTGTATCGCTTACGGCCGAAGGGATGCCGCAATAGGTGTTTACTACCATAGCAGCTACGAAAAGGAAGATAAACCAAGGGATGCTGACCTTACTTCCTTTTTTGTCGCGGAAGATAAACATCGTGGCAAACGCGAGCGGAATAATCCACAATGCGCGCGTGCACTTTATGAGCGTCGCAATCTGGCAGGCCTCCGCCCCATAGGCGTCGCCGGCTCCGACCACCGACGAAGTGTCGTGGATGGCAATGGCGGCCCACGTTCCGAACTGCGCCTGAGTCATCCCGAAATAGTGGCCGATCGGAGGAAAGATAAATAGCGCTATGGCGTTGAGTATGAAGATTACGCCCAGCGAAACGGCCATTTCGTGGTCGTCGGCCTTCAGAACCGGGCCGACGGCAGCGATAGCGCTTCCGCCGCATATCGCCGTACCAGACGAAATCAGATAGGCCGTCTTGCGGTTGAGATGCATCCAGATTCCTATCAGAATGCCGAACGCCATCACGCCGATTACCGACACGATGGTGAACATCATTCCTTCGGAGCCGCTTTTCAGCGCCGTGACGACGTTCATGCCGAATCCAAGTCCGACCACCGAAGCCTGAAGAAGATATTTCGAGCCTTTCTTATTGAATTTCGGAAACGGCATGGGAAATATCAGCGCGAACACGAGGCCGGCGAAAAGCGCAAGCGCGGGAGTTATGAAATCAGATACACCGAATACCTGAAAGGGAAAGGCAATCAGCAGGATAGCGAGGATGTAGACGTAGCGTCCTAAATTGTTCATTGCGACTGTTGTACGTTTTTTGACTGGCTGTATTATTTGCAGATTATTTTCGCGCGGTCCAGATTTCCCACGATTCGAATGCCTGAAGCAGAAGCATTTCCAGACCGTTTTTCACCACGGCGCCATGCTCGGCGGCACGTTTCATGAAGAGCGTCACGTCAGGGTTGTAGAGAAGGTCGTAGCAGAGATGCTCGGGAGTGAGACAATCATAGGGAATGTCGGGACATTCGTCGACATGAGGATACATACCCAGTGGTGTGGTGTTGACTATCACCTTGTGGCTCTCCATCACCTCGGGGTTAAGATCGGAATAGCCTATAATACCCTCGCGCGGCGTGCGCGACACGAGCTGGGGCTTTATGCCGAGGTCTTCAAGGCCGCAGCAGATGGCCTTGGAGGCTCCTCCGGTGCCGAGTACGAGAGCGGCCTTATGATACGGGCGCAGAAACGGACGGATTGAGTTGGTGAAGCCGGCGATATCGCTGTTGAAGCCGACAAGGCGCAAATCGCTGTCGGACTTGCCGCGCAAAATCTGAATCACATTTACGGCTCCGATACGTTGGGCCACAGGGTCGATGTCGTCGAGATAAGCCATCACCTGCTCCTTATATGGGATTGTCACATTGAGGCCGTCGAGGTTCGTATGTTCAGACAGCACCTCCATCAGGTCGCCGATGTCGGGCAGTTCGAAATTCATGTAGCGTGCGTTGATGCCTTCCGCCTCGAATTTGCTGTTGAAATAATTCTGTGAGAACGAATGGCCCAACGGATACCCTATGAGTCCGTAAAGTTTTTCTTTTACCTTTTTCATCAATTGCACGTGTTTAAAAACGCTATCGTTGCGTCAACCCTTAAAAATACCTGTCCAATGGCCTCACGGCCGCGGAGGGACAGCTCGCCACGAGCACCCCGCCGGCCGCTACGGCATCATGCCGTCTGGACGACATGCAAAATTACATATTTTTCACCTAATTTTTTTACAAAACGGGGAAACTTTTATGTTGTGCGGGAGCACCTGTCTGTTCCTGAAAATGGTTGACTCTGTTTGGTATGTTTACTGATATTGGTTTACTTTATCTCTGGAGATGGTTGACTGACCGGGCCCTATCCCTGGGCGGAGTTGACTGAGGGCGTAGCCCGAAGGCAACGTAGCCCAGGGATAGGGGCAAAGTTACAAAAAAAATTATGGCGGCAAAGCCTCCCTGT
>URAU01000005.1 GCA_900545955.1 uncultured Porphyromonadaceae bacterium | reverse complement strand
ACCCCCTTCCACCCCTCAGGGCTCCATCAAAGGTGCGGCTTCCCGCTTCCGGCGAGCATCGCCGGAAATCCCCCGAATCCCCGGTGAAACCGCCCCCGTGAATCCCCCATATAAAATAATTCCCGCCACGCGCAAGGAATAGAAAAAATTTCGTAACTTTGCCCCGTGCAATCCCACCACCATCAGCCCGGATGGCGGAATCGGTAGACGCGACGGTCTCAAACACCGTTGGAGCAATCCATCCCGGTTCGATCCCGGGTCCGGGTACCATTAAAGCTGTTAGCCGAATGGCTAACAGCTTTTTATTTTTACAAAGATTTATACATTGACATACATTTGCCCAAAATTGCAAAATACTGTATTTTTGCAAAAATTTAACCAAACGTCCAATCAATGAAACACTTCTTGCTTGCTTTGATATGCACATTCGCATGCATATCGGGGCGTAGTACTGTCCTTTCTGCCGAATGGACCGCCACGAGCGGATGGACCACCGCATCCGGAGGCCAGCAAATCTCCTTTCCGTTGGGTGATGTCTACATCTATTCCATTCAGGGAGCGGCAAAAAATCCTCCTGTTGTCAACGCCAACTATGGAGATGTTCGCATCTATTCTCAGGGTGAATTAATAGTCCGTACACTGTCAGGCGCCGACATCAATAAAATTACATTCCACCTCTCGGCTCAAGGACTTCGCCGTCTGGGCACCCTCTCGGTTAACACCGGAGAAATTGAAGTCGATTTGCCAAACAGCCTCCTGACCTGGACTGGCTCGGCTCCTGAAGTTGCTTTTACGGTGCCCGATTACGCCGACCTCGGAACAGATGGTGCCACAAAAGCCGCGCAATTCGCTTTCAATTCCCCCATTGAGATTCAGATGGGCGATCCTGCTCCTCCTATCGACCCGAATACTGTAATCCCTATCGCAGAGGCTCAGAAAGCCAAACCCGGACAAACTGTGAAAGTTCAGGGAACCATATGTGCCACTGGGCTGTCCGGCTTCCTCATTGGCGACGGCTCCGGTTTCATCTATTATTATAATCCGCTTGCAGGAGAAACATACAAGCAAGGCGACATCATTACCATATCCGGCCCACTATCCACATACGGCGGTTTCAACCAGTTTGTTGAAGGAGCCCTCATCACTGGCAACGGGCATCTTCTCCCGGAACACGGCAAACCTGTAAAGCTTTCCGGAAGCGATATCGACAACTGGGTAAATAATCCGGAAATCAAATTCGTCGAGGTTGTGGGTACGTTTGCAATGTCCGGTTCCTACTACAATCTCTCCTTCGACGGGGCCACAGCTATCGGCTCCCTGGGATATAGCAGCAAGGCTCTTCTTAACACCCTGGATGAAGGGAAAACCTACAGAGTCCGCGGATACGCCTTTATGGTAACCGGGAACAGTCGCTTCATCAACTTCATCGCCACCGATATTGCAGAAGAGGGCACCCCCACGCCGGTTGCCGATAAAATGGAGCCTGAAATCCCGGTTGGCGCCGTATGCCTTAATTTCACCGACAACGCTTCTGCCCCTGCCGAAGGGACTCCGTTCAGTTCTTTCAGCCTCAACGGCATAAACCTAAGCCTCTCGAATCCAGCCGCGGTGGCGATGGGCGACAGCTACAGAGCGTTGCATATTCCAGCCGGCTACTCATTTACCGTAACATCGGCCAATGGCAACCCCTTCCACTCGATTACCTTCGGCCTTTCCGACAACTCCCGGCTCACAGCCGCCGACGGAACCGAAATCTCCAAATACCGACCTGTTTGGACCGGTAATGCGGTCGAACAGACCTTTACCGCCTCTGCCGACACTGAAGTATTCTACTTAATCCTCGATTACAGCGACTCCAACGCCGACATTCAGGAAGGCGCCGGCTTCCGCCTAACAGCGGTTCTTCCCGGCGAGACTCCGGATGCTCGGCTGAAAGGCAAATTCCTTATTATCGAAAACACATCTTTGCATACCACCAAGAGTATGGCCGTAGAGGCCGGGGCAAGATACGTTATGTCGAACCTCGCCGATGGCTCTGAAATTTCGGTCTATTTTACCGACGCTTCCGGAGTCCGGATTTCCAACCCCGTGGCAGCCACTATAAAAGGTGCGAATATCACCCTCTCGCTCGCCGTAACAGATCTCCCGGCTTTCGCCGGACTTAAAGCCGTCGTCTCAACTCCCGACGGCAAGGATATCTCCTCGCAATGCAGTTTCACATGGCTGACACCCGAAGGTGCAACCGTATCCGATCGGCAGGACTTCGCCGATGCCGTTGCGGGAAGCCGCTACCTCCTGCGCTGCTCCGCCTCCGAGCCCCTGAACCATAGCTTGTCGCTGCCAGACGAAATTGCAGTCACGGCAGGAGAAACAGCTATAATCGCCATCGAGGCAACTCCGATTGCAGACCTCACTCTAAAGGCAATCATAGTCGACAACCTTACCGGCTCCCCCGTTCCGACTGCCGAAGTGACCGTAGTCCAGACGTATGCCGATGGCTCGCAATCGCGCGCGGCCAGTCGCTCGGATTCCAATGGTGCCATCAGCATCCCGTTGAAAGGGATACCTGCCATTGCTACTATTTCGAAATCAGACTATTGCGATACTTCCCTTGAAATCACTCTTGAAGATATCGCCCGGGCCATCGCCGCAGGCAATGGCGTGCTCGACATGGAAGCGGTTCGGCTACGTCCGATACAGGGTACCGTCATCAACCTCAACATCGCTTTGAAAAACAGCGAGGGGCAGATTACTGAAAACTATTCCGATGCCCGGTCTCTGGAATACATCGTCGCAGAATCCTCCTCCGGTAAGATTCTCGAATCGGCGCTCCAGTTCCCCCGGCTCACCGTGGTCGGATATGATTCGAACGGGGGCACCCTCCGTGTCACCGCCTGCTCCCCCCAGGACCTTTACGCTCCGGCCACAGCCGAATGTACCCCCTCGGGAGGGGAAGCATCACTCAGCCTGACAATTGTTGAGCGCGGCGACATAGTCGTTTCGGCCGAATCTCTCCCCGAAGGCTCGGTATACGCCATCGCATACGACTCCGAAGGCAATCGCGTTGCAAACGCCCCCTTCGCCGATGGCTCCGCACGGATTCACGCGCTACCTGAAGGAACCTACCGGATTGTGGCCCTTCAGACCGAAAATCCCGATGTCTGGACGCGCCTTACGATGTTTGCCGAAGCTGGCATTCCAGAGGGCACCGGCTATGCCGTTACGTCCGAAATTTCGGTTGTCGACGGAGCTACCGCCAGTGCCGCGTTTGCCTCCGTCCCTGCTTTCGATTTCGCTTCCATCAGTTTCACCGGTAGCGCAACTGCTGTGGGCCTCAACAAGACGATAGCCACGGTCGGCAATATTGTCACCGCCACCGCCTATATCGACTTCAAGGAGGAATACGCCTCGAAAATCTCCGGACTGCGCCTCAAGGCTGCCCTTCCCGAAGGAGTCGAGTTTAAGGAGAATTCTGTAATGGTCGGCAGTTCGCCCTCTTCCTACGAATACAACGCCTCCACACGCACTGTCGAGATTCCTCTCTCCGCCAACAGCGGCAAAATCCGCTTCTGCATCAGCGCCGTCTCCGGTGGCGAAAAATCCATGACCGTTGTGGCCGATTTTTCACTCGACGGGCGCAGGATTTCTTCACCGATAGGTGTAGTTAACCTTACCGCACGCGACCTCAACCTCAACGTCCCCGCCTGTATCACCGACGGAAACCTCTCTGCCTCCGGCGAATGTAAACCCGATGCCGACGTCACCATCTTCGACAACGGCTCCCGCATCGGCTCGGCCAAATCCAACGCAATCGGCTACTGGAGCGGGAATTTCGTTCTTCCTGACGCATACAACGGTTCTGTCCATTCGATTCAGGCCAAGGTCGACGACCCCGACGGAGGCCCCCAGCTCGCATCGAAAGCCGTCGACGTAAAAATCGACCGCAACCACATCTTCGCCACGAAAGTTACGATGACCAACACCGACCACAGCGGCCGCGAGCTACGCGAGCAGTCTACAGTTTTCAATCTTCAGGATCATCGCATCGAAGGCAACGCATACTATCGCTTCTGGCCCGCTTATCCCGATTTCAACTTCGAGATTGAGCTGAACGACAACACTGCCGACGCAGCCCAGGCCGTATTCCTCAAGGTGTACACCACTAAGGATGAATGGCGCGGTTTCTATGCCGAATACAACGCAGCTCTCGGTCTCTGGACCGCCAAGGGTACATTCAAGGCCTCCGAACTCCCCGTCGGCGTTAAAGTCAACGTGCTCTCCGAGAGCAAACCCGAAGCCGACCGCATGATGCTCGACGATCTCGACGCTGAATTCTCTATGCTGATGGCCGACTACTGGTCGAACCGCAATTCCGATGCCGACGACTACGAACCCATCCACAGCTCCGATGCCGACGAATATCCCGATGAAATGACCGTCGACGAACTCACTGCCGTGGTCGACGAGATGGAACGCCGCCTCGACGCTGAGAAAGAATTTATCAATAGTCTCGACGACATGTTCGCCGCGACCATCGAAGACAATCCCGAACTGGCTGCACGAAGCGGGGTCACAATCCTCGACTACGAGGACCATCCCGCCGACTTCTGGCTACGTGCCGGATACCGGGCCGTAGCCGTTACCGACGGCTCGCAGATGTTCGTCCGCAGCGTCGGCTCTACCGTCGACGTGGTTGATACCGGCGCCCGCCAGCACTGGCAGTACGATCTCTCCGCCGGCGAGTCGTCGCCATTGCGCGCTCTCGCCGCCGCCTCCGAGGCCCAGTCCGACGACAATAATTCCACCTACTCTAAGATTTATGAAGTAATCAAATCCATCTACGATACTATCGATAAGATTAACTCCTGCATCGATAATGTCGAGAGCCTCTATACAGATGTGCTCCGGAAATGCTCTTCGCTTGAAGAATTCTTCGAGAATACAATCAAGAACTACGATAGCTCAATCGAGGCGTATACCACCCTTGTCAAGAAGCAGGAAAAATGGATTGCTGACTTGCAGGACCAGCTCGCAAAGGCTCCGGATGAACTTGAGAGGGTAGTTATCGAGTTGGAGATTGAGCGACGCCAGAAAATCCTTTCCCGTTCGAAAAATACCCTGAAGGGATTCAAGTCGGCGGCAAAAACCACCCGTGCATCCCTGAAAAACCTTAAATTCCTCCGAGGTAAAATCGGCAAGGTGATGCCATTGGCAAAATATTTCATTATGATTGCCGATGGTATATCCTCTCTTAAAGATATGTTGAAACTCCTCCAGCAGATTCCGCAGTCGTGCGACTGCGACCCTGACGGACTTACGAAACTTCAGCTCGAAGGTGTCGCATATGCAATTTCAAGAATCCACTATGTGGAACTGAAAATCGTAATCGAAGCCGTCAACGACCTGTCGTCCGTCGCCATGATGATTCCTTCGGGTGGCACTGCCCTCCCGCTGGTGGCCCTCAAGCAAATTATCAAGAAGATTGTTATCGATCTTGCCATTGATTTCACCGCCGAACAAGGCTTCAAAGGCTGGCAGCACAGCATGTTCCGCCGCATCAACGAGCTGAAGAAACATTGCAAAAAGCCCTGCGACGACGATGATGACGACGATGATGATGACCCCCATACCATTTTCCGTTGCAATTGTGGCAATCTCTACGGCTGCACCTGTTACTCATTCACCTGCCTCTGCAGCAATTGCGATGACCTCCCCGAGCCTCTTGCCGATCCAATTCAGGACCCCTCTGGCTTCGTTTACGAGGGTTCTGAATCCCAGCGTATCGAAGGCGTTACCGCAACCCTCTATCAGAAAACCATTTCCGAGGATTCTATGGGCGATTCTCAGGAGGTGGTAGCCGTATGGGATGCCGCACGCTATGGGCAGTCCAATCCCGTAATCACTGATGCCGAAGGTTATTACCGCTGGGATGTTCCCGAAGGTCTATGGCAGGTCAAATTCGAGAAGGAAGGATATGAGACCGTCACCACCGACTGGCTCCCCGTGCCGCCCCCTCAGCTCGACGTCAATATCGCGATGAAGCATCTTGTTGCGCCCGCCGTTGTAACAGCCTCGGCTACCCCCACAGCCGTTACCATCGATTTCAGCAAATTTATGCTGTGCCCGACTGCCAACACCTCGAGAATTTTCGTCAAACAGAACGGCAGCATACTTCGAGGCCGGATTGAATATCCCGATTATCAGAAAAATGGCAATGGCGAAGTCGCTTCCAAAGTCACGTTTATCCCTGAATCTGTAATCGAGTCGCCTCAGGTCGAAGTACTTGTGAGCAAGGATGTCGAAAGCTACGCCGGGATTCCGATGTCTTCCGATTATATCGCCACAATCGATGTCCGGCCCGTGCTTTCCGCAATCTCAGTGGAACAATCATTTGAAACAAAGATTGGCGATGTACTTGAAATAGAAGTGTCGGCTGTACCTGCGGCTGCAGGCGAAGGCATAGCTATAACAGCCGTCTCAACCTCCCCCTCTGTAGTACCCGTCGAACCGGCCACAGCCTACACCGATGCCGATGGTAAGGCCCGCTTCTCCGTTTCCGCCCGTATGGCCGGAACAGCCCGAATTCTTTTCAAGACCATTGGCTCCGGATTTGAAGCCATTGCCGATGTTACCGCCACGCCCGCTATTCTTGGACGTGTAAGCCGCCCCGTTGCTTCGGTTTCAACCGACTTGCCTGTAGACGCTGGTACAGAAGTATATCTGGGATGTTCCACCAAAGGCGCATCTATCCTCTATACCACCGACGGCTCCGATCCGACCGAATTGTCCGATAACGTCACCCTGTATGATGGCCTGCCAATCAGAATCGAACACGATATGGTAATCCGGGCCGTTGCCATGGCCGACAACATGACCGACAGTGAGGTTGTGTCTTTCCGCTTCATCGTTTCGACCTCCGGCGTCGAAAATGTTGCAGTCGACACCTCTGAGATTTCAGTTTCTCCCATCCCCATGCGCGACATGATAAACATACAGACCCGGGGACGTTCGATTCTCGGAGTCCATATATTCGACATGCGCGGAGCCCGTCTGATCTCACGGAATTTCAGCAACCACCCGTCCGAAGTATCTGTTGAGACCGCAACTCTTCCCAAAGGAATTTATCTGATTGTGGTAGAAACAGATTTTGGCAAGTCATGCCTACGGACTATTAAGGTCTGAAAATAATCCACACCCCGAGTATTTCTGGGTATCTTTAATCCCTTCCTGAAGCGCCACACTAAATTGTGTGGCGCTTCAGTATTATTGATGCAGGAAATGTCGTCAACCCCCTTTCTGCACCCCTGCCGGTAGCGCTCGCAAAGCCGCCCGCGTGTAGTTCTGCGGGAGGGCTTCAGCCCGACGGCTCTCCCAGCGGCCGCGGGTGCCTTTTCTTCGAATACTCCTTTTGAACTTCGGTGCCCTCCCGGGGGTTAAAATATAGAATAACTTCCTGGCTATGGCAACATCAAATACGGCTGCGGTCCCTGAAAAATCGGGCGCTCCGGCAAAATCGGGCGCGCTGCGCGGCAACCTGCTGATTATGGGCGCCACCATCTTCTTCGGCGTAAACATCCCGGTGGTAAAGTTCCTGAATCCGGAATGGCTGACTTCCAACGACATAACCCTCTTCCGCCTCGGCGGAGGATGCATTCTCTTCTGGCTGGCGTCGCTGCTGACGCGCGGCGACAACCGCATAGCCCGCGCCGACTTCCCGCGCATCCTCGCCGGAGGCGGCCTCGGGCTATTCGCCTTCATTTTCCTCTTCAATCTCTCGCTTCGCTACGCCAACCCCATCGACGTATCGATTATCATGACGCTTCCCCCTGTGTTCGTGATACTTATCAACGTCCTGTTCCGGCATGCGCGCCCCTCGTGGCTCGAGCTGGGCGGCATCATTCTCGCCTTCGCCGGCGCCGTAATCGTAATCATGGCCCGACACACCGACATGCACGCCTCCGACGCCCTGCTGGGCAACCTCCTCGCTCTGGCAAGCGCCCTCTGCTATGCGATCTATCTCGTTGTGCTTGAAGGCCCGACCCACCGCTACCGGCCCGTCAGCCTGCTGCGCTGGGTGTTTCTCGCAGCCTTCATCCCCGCCATATTCCTCATCGGCGCATTTCCCCACGCCCCGCTCTTCCATGCCGAAGGCCAAACCCTCACCCCCTGGCTCATGATAGCCTTCGTGGTGGTCTGCCCGACTTTCCTTGCCTATCTCATGGTCAACCCCGCCATCAAGCTGATAGGCAGCGTGCTGGTATCCATCTACCAGTACCTCGTGCCCGTCATCGCCACAATCGCCTCCGTCCTGATGGGACTGGCCACCCTGCGCCTCCCCCAGATTCTCGCCATGGCAGCCATCATCGCCGGCATGCTCCTCACCAACCTCGCCAAGCACCGCCGTCAGAAGATTTTAGGACAATCGGCGTCAATTAAGTAGGAAATGTGTTATCTTTGTGGGCAAGTTTGTTGCCCAGCTGACATTTCTTCCCCACAATGAATCAGAATATCCAGCATATCCCCTCACGGGACAACCGTCCAGCCGCTTCCGCGGGCGAAACGCGCCCGCTCGTAGGCCTCACGCTCGAAGAGCTTCGCAAAGTGGCGGCCGAATGCGGGCTGCCGCGCTTCGCCGCCACGCAGATAGCCAAATGGCTTTACGACAAGCGTGTGGAATCCATCGACCAGATGACCGACATCTCCAAAGCCGGGCGCGCCAGGCTGGCCGAATGCGGCTACACCGTTGGCCGCGAGGCTCCTCTTTCCGAGGCCCGTAGCACCGACGGCACGGTGAAATACCTCTTCCGCGGCGCTCCGGGGCGCGACGTCGAGGCCGTATACATTCCCGACCGCGACCGCGCCACGCTATGTGTATCCTCACAGGCCGGATGCAAGATGAACTGCACCTTCTGCATGACCGGCCGCCAGGGCTTCCACGGCAATCTCACAGCCCATCAGATTCTGAACCAGGTGCTCTCGATCCCCGCGAGCGAGTCGCTCACCAACCTCGTCTTCATGGGAATGGGCGAACCCACCGACAACCTCGGCCCCGTGCTCCAGGCAATCGAGATACTTACTGCCAAATGGGGACTGGCATGGAGCCCCAAACGCATCACCGTCAGCTCCATAGGCAAGCTCCAGCCCCTGCAGCGCCTCCTCAACGAAACCAAGGTCCACATCGCCATCTCCATCCACTCGCCATACCCCTCGGAGCGCGCCTCGCTGATGCCCGTAGAGAAGGCCTACCCAATCAAGGAGGTCGTTGAGCTGCTGCGCGGCTACGATTTCTCCCACCAGCGGCGCCTCTCGTTCGAGTATATCATGTTCCGCGGCGTCAACGACTCCCCGCGCCACTGCCACGAGCTCGCTCGACGCCTCCACGGCCTCGACTGCCGCGTGAACCTCATACGCTTCCACGCAATCCCCGGCTCCGACCTGCTCCCCTCCACCCCCGAAAAGATGGAACGCTTCCGCGACGCCCTCAACGCCGAAGGAATCACAGCCACCATACGCGCCTCGCGCGGCGAGGACATAATGGCTGCCTGCGGCATGCTCGCCGGCCGCGACAACCTCTGCCCCACCGAGCCGGAAGGCAGCCATACCGACAATCCAACCATCTGATATTCCATAAACTATGAAATACCTAACAACCCTCCTGCTTCTTCTGCTCCCCGCGCTTGCAGCCCGGGCCGACGGCGAAGGGGCAGCCATACAGTTCGCCGAAAAGACATACGATTTCGGCACCATCGCCGAGCAGGGCGGCCCCGTAAGCCACGAATTCGAGTTCACCAACACCGGCGACGCCCCGCTGATGATTCTCAACGCCACGGCCTCCTGCGGCTGCACGCGCCCCGACTTCCCCAAAAAGCCCGTCAAAGCAGGCAAAAAAGGGAAAATCAAGGTGACATACCTCCCCGCCGGCCGCCCCGGCGAATTCGAGAAGACCGTCACCGTGAAGACCAACGCCAAGCGCCAGAAAAAGGTAACACTCCGCATCAAAGGCTTCGTTAACCCCGACGCCCGCTGATACCACCACGGCAAAACTGCCGTCAGTTGATTTCCACCACGTTAACACCAACCATCAGCCAATGAAACGTCTGACTTTCGGCCTCACCCTGTTTCTGGGAGCGCTCCAAGCCCCCGCCGCCTCCACTCAGCCCACCACCCCGGCTCAGACCGCCCAAGGTGTGGAATGGCTCGCCACATCCCACGATTTCGGCGCCTTCAAGGAAGACGACGGCTCGGTATCCACCACCTTCAGCTTCGTGAACCATGGCCCCGAAGAGGTAGCCATCCGCGCCGCCCGCGCCTCGTGCGGCTGTACCACCCCGGCCTATACCAAGACCCCCGTCGCTGTAGGCGACACCGCCACAGTCAGCGTGAAATTCAACCCCACGGGGCGCCCCGGCCGCTTCTCCAAGAGCGTCACCGTCGACATCGCCGGAGGCCCGCGCACGCGCCTGGTAATCAGCGGCGTTGTAATCGGTTCAAGCAACACCCTGCGCTCGCGTTACCCCATCGAACACGGCGAGATGAAGCTCCGCACCACTCAGCTCCCCTTCGGCACCGTCACCAAGGGGAAGGCCAAAGCCGCCTTCCTCGAGGTCTACAACGCCTCGGCCGAGCCAATGACTCCCTGCTGGAGCGGTCTGCCCACCTACATCCGCATCGCCACCTCCGGCGGCGACACTATCCCCGCCGGCGAGCAGGCCGTCTACGCCCTTACGCTCACCCCCTCGCAGACAGAACTTTACGGAATCCTTACCGACTCTGTATTCATCGCCCCCTCGGCCGACGCCACGCCCCTGAAAATCGACCTGACAGCCATCCTGGAGGAGGACTTCTCGCGCCTCACCCCGCGCCAGCGGGCTGAAGCACCGGTGGTGGCCGTCGACCCCGACCGCGTGAATTTCGGGGAGCTCACCGCCGCCGACGGGCCGCAGACGCGTACCTTCACCATACACAACCGCGGCAAGAGCGACATGTACATCCGGCGCCTCTACACCACCGATCCCGGTGTGGCCGTAAGCATCGACCGCACGAAAATCAAGAAAGGGAAGCACGCCACGGCCACCGTCACCGTCGACCCCTCGCTCCTGCCGGCCGACATTCTCAACGCCCGGCTCCAGCTCATAGCCAACGACCCGGAAAACCCCATCTCGCTGGTAAGGGTAGTAGGTCTGGTAGCCCGCTGACGTCCTCTCCAGCCACTCTCCCGCATCTCTACCGCATCTCGGCCGGCTCTATTCCGCCCAATAATACTTCACCAATCACACACATCTTCCTCCAACCATCAGGCAATGGCTAAAGACCTCCTCAACCGCTACATCTGGATTGTCGACACAATCCGCCGCTACGGACGCATATCGCGCCGCGAACTCAACGACCTCTGGAGCCGCACACCCTACGCCGAGGGCGAACTTGAGATTCCAAGGCGCACATTCTTCAACTACCGCCAGGCCATCGAGGAGCTCTTCGCCATCCGCATAGGCTGCGATACCTCCACCTACGAATACTATGTGGAGGGCCGCGAAAGCCAGACCCTGACCGACTGGCTGCTAAACGCCTCCGTAACCTCCAGCGTGCTCAAGAACTCGCAGGATATCGCCGACAGAATCATGCTCGAGGACGTCCCGTCGGCGCGCCAGCACCTCGCCACGGTGATGGAGGCCATACGCGAGAGCCACCCCGTGCGCTTCAACTACCATCCCTACACGCGTTCCAACCCCTCGACGGGCGTTGTGGTCGAGCCTTACTTCCTGCGCATCTACCGCCAGCTCTGGTACATGACCGGCCGCTGCGTGGCCGACGACAAGGTGAAGACTTATTCGCTCGACCGTATCAGCGACCTCACCATAATGCCCGACCGCTTCAAGGCGCCCGACGACACCGATCCGCAGACGTATTTCCGCAACTCCTTCGGCATCGTGGTCGACCAGTCGGCCCCGCGCCGCGTGGTATTGAAGGCCGACGTGCGCCAGGCCAAGTATTTCCGTGCGCTGCCGCTTCACCCCTCGCAGTCGGAGATGATTACCGACGCCTATTCCATCTTTACTCTGGAGCTGCAGCTCACGCCCGATTTCGTGGCGCAGCTGCTGAGCTACGGCCCGAGCGTAGAGGTGGTGGCTCCGCGCGAGCTACGCAACATGGTGGTATCCAGCCTCAGAAAGACGCTCGCCGCCTACAACGCAGGCGGCGAGAATTCCGAAGGGGTATAGGGCCTATAGAGCTTATAGGGCTGATTGCGCTTATGGGGCGAATAGGGCCTATAGGGCGTATATCAGAAGTAGAAATTCATCGACTTGGGATAGAAGAGCATCCCTGAGCCGACTTCCTGGGCCACGCTCTCACCCATTGAATTGGCTACGATGGCCAGGGCGAAGCGAAGGGCGGCCGAAGGGCCGTTGGCGGTGATAAGGCGGTCGAGAGCCACCACGGCAGTGTCGCGGCATACGGCGCCGTGCATCTGCTTCTCGAAGCCGGGATAGCAGGTGGCCTCCTTGCCGTCGAGAATGCCCAGCGGAGCGAGCACCACGGCCGGCGATGCGCATATGGCGGCAATCTTGCCCGAATTGGCCTGGTTGAGCAGCAGCGTGTTGAGCGGCGCATACTGCGAGAGGTTCGTGGCGCCGGGCATACCGCCGGGGAGGATAAGCCATTCGGGAGTAATGAAATCGGTTTTCTCGTAGACTACATCGGCCGTCACCGCAATGCCGTGGGCACCGGCCACGGTGCGTGAATCGGTGATGGAAACGGTCTTGACATCCATGCCGGCACGGCGCATCACGTCTATTACGGTCAGGGCTTCGACCTCTTCGAAACCGGGAGCAAGGAATACATACGAGGTGTTCATAGGAATGTGTTTTATGGTAGGATGATAATTAATTCAGATGTGTGATAATTCGACAAAGGCGGAGAGAGATTGGGAATGCGCAGGCCTTTATGGCCATGAATAATAATAACATTCGATTGAACAACGCAAATATGGGATTAAAAGTTCGGATTTGCAAGCAAAAAATCGACATTCCGGCAACAAAAATTTCGTAAGGGCCCACGAAACTGAATATCTTGCCGCCTATATTGTAATCTTAAAGACCTTAAGGACCTTAAGGAAGAGGCCTTAATGGGCTTTGATGCGCCCGAGCTGGGCGCCGATGAAGCGAGCCAGTTCCGGATTCTGCGAGAGCGAGAAGGGGCGCGCCTGCTCCGAGCGGGCCACGTGGAGGGCGATGGCACGCGTCATGATGCAGTCGTCGTGATAGCCGCGTCGGGCGCAGTATGAGCCGTTGGGCATCAGCTGGTAGACGTTCATCTCGTCGGCCGTATGGTGGTCGCGCTCCACATAGGAGCCGTCGCGCACGGCGGCGATAAGCTCTGTGATTATCATCTGCTTTGTCTGGCGGTTGGTGTGGAAGCCGGGACGCGCCGGCCCCGAGCCGTCGGGACTCTGGCGCATGTAGAGATTGGGATAATGGTCGTAGAGCGTATGGAGGATATATGCCCCCTGCTCCGGAGCGTCGCTGCCGGGTCGGTCGGCCGACTCCAGGGTATTGCTCTCGAACACGAGCAGAGCGCGGTTGTAGTAGGCGGCTATGCGGGCGGCCGCCCAGGTGAGCAGGTCGTGGTCGGTGTGTCCGCGCCACTGGGCCACCACCTCGGGCATCTCGCCGTCGGTGCGCACCACGGCGATTACGCTCCAGTCGGACGTGCGCGAGCGTCCGCCCACGTCGACAGCCGCCACATAGCTGGCGCCGCGCACGCGGTCGCTCCATATGCTCAGGCAACCCGTGGAATCCTCGCGGAAGGAGAGGCCGCGCAGCGAATCCGGGCCCGTGGGGCTGCCGCAGGCTGACACGATCTCGCCGCGCGCCGCAGGCTCGCAGCAGTCCATGCGCAGGGCCTCCACGTGGGCCGGAGCGAACACGGCGCTCCCGGTGTTGATGAATGCCTCCGAAGCGGTGGTGGGATATTCGGCGAACATCTTGTCGTCCGACTCCATCTCGCGGCGCTTCGAGCGGTACCACTGTATCTGCGCCAGCGAGCAGCCGTGGATCTGCCAGAGCTCCAGTTCGTAGGTTGAGAGCGACTCCCAGAGCGCCCGGCGGTCGTCGGGCTCGGCCGAATAGATGTCGATTTCGTGCCAGGGCACGAACAGGGGTGTTTTGTCGCTGTCGCCGCGCTCGGCACGGTCCCATTCGCGCTGAAAGTAGTTTCCCATGCCGTTGGCCGTCGACTCGACGACCACCATCGTGAGCGGCGCCATAGCTATGGCACCGGCAATGGCGCGCACGGCATCGTCGGGCGAAGAGGTGGGGGTATCGTCCCAGAAGGCGACCTCCGAGAGGTGAGCCATGGCGTAGTCGGCGCCGCGCACGGCGTCCTGATTGCGCGCCGAGGCGGTCGTGACGTTGCAGCGGCGCCCGGGGATGGTGCGCACCTCGCGCTGCCCCTCGTAAGGGGTAAGGCAAAGCTTCCGTTTCTTCTTTTTGCGGCTTTTCGAGCGCGACGGGGCCTCCGCGCCGTCGGCATCCTCCTCATCATCGTCGCCGCATTCGTCCAGCCACAGCTCCTGAGGATATTCGGCGAGCGTCTGCGAAAGCATGCCGCGTATGCCTGCCGATATATGGCTCACCTGCGTGCAGATGAGCGAATTCCAGTCGGTGGTGAGCACGCTCTGGATCCACATCATATACATCTGTGTCATAGTCGAGCCGCCCCACTGGCGCGCCTTCAGCAGAATCGTGCGGATGGGGCGGCCGGCCAGACGCTGACGTTCGAAAGCGGCCAGCAGCCTCCGCTGGGCATAGTTGAGCACGAAGCGCACGCGGCGCCCCCGGCATTTGTCCTTGATGTTGACACACGTTGCCGCCCAGTAGGCGAAATCATGGCGGAAGCGCACCAGCTGCCACTCTCTGCGCGACCCTACACGCCCCAGCGCCGGGTCGTTGGCCATCGACTCGGGTATGGCGACGGGGCACGACGCCACGCCGTCGAGCGCCTGCTCCAGCGTGTCGGCATAGCCGAGCTTCGGACAGCGAGAGCGCACGAATCCGGCGTCGACGTCCACGCGCCGCTCGGGCGCACCCTCGGGGAAGCGCCCTATAAAGGGATCGAACAGCGCGCAGCGCGCCTCGACGGCACGCTGCCGCCGGGCATCCTCCGCCTCGATTTCGGCCGACCACGGCAGGCGGTTGAGCGTGGCCCTGGCGCGACGCGCGAGCTCCGCATCGGCCTCAGCACGGCGCCGCGGAGCCGGTACAGCCACCGGCCAGCGTCGGCCTCCCGGCTCGGGCTTCAGCGCGGGCGGCACATTGTAGTCGACCGGCAGCAGATCCGGTCCCATCTTGAAGAGGGGGGAAGGTAGTATCATTTTCGTTCTCGTAATTTGGCGTCTTTATATAGCGGCGCATCTTTGGCGTCGCGACGGGGAAACTCAGGCTCGGTCATTGACCTTAGTCAACTCCCTTCGCCTTCGCCCCGCCGCTCCAAAAATCTGCACCACTCTAAAAAGCCGCCAACCATCCGGATGGGGGCATTGGGTTTGGGGCAAGATTAAAAGGAGCACGGGGAGTCCCGCGCGATGCAAAGTTACAACCGATTCAGGCGGATGCCTGTCCAAAAAATCCGCAACCCGCATTTTGTTTTGCTCCCAACTGACCCTCAATCAATTGCAAAGTCAAAAAAAAATGCAACATAGGAGGTGCGAATCCTTTCGCACCTCACGCATTCGCGAAGCGCTAACGTCCGTCTGACCGCTTGCATTGCCGCACTCTGCGGCCCCTTCAGGGCTCCGAGCGCGTAAGGTGCGAAAGGATTCGCACCTCCTGCTCCCGCCATTCAGCTTGCAAAGGCGTAGCGGATTTGGCAAAAACAGGCTGCGGTTAACACTCTTTAGTTTTAATTAATATAAATTTTGGGGGGTAATAGTTGAAGTTTGTAACTTTGCGACGCAATTCGATAACGGATTGTAAAACTACATTTTAACACTTCCGGATTCGCGCCGGAAGGGGGTAAGCAAAGTATTGAATTGGTGCATTACCCCGGCTTCCGGCATCAGAACCGACATCACTCATTACACAACAAAGGGTTAAAACACATCCAAAATTCTTCATGCATATGAAATTAAATCTACTTGCCGCACGCATCCTATGCGCGCTCCTCGCCGCATTCATCTCCCTCTCCGCCTCCGCCTACGACTTCGAAGCCGACGGCATCTACTATAACATCACCTCTACCACCGATAAAACCGTCAGTGTAACATATAAAAACGACGGAGTTGATAATAACTATAACGATGCCGATACTTATTCCGGGGAAATAAGTATTCCATTTAGTGTTAACTACAAAGAAACCACTTATTATGTTACGGCCATTTCAGATTACGCTTTCTCCGATTGCACTTCATTAACCAACATTTCTATTCACTCAGAGATTACTGAGGTAGGCGCCTATGCATTCAACGGATGTTCTAACCTGACGGCATGCAACATTATGTCTCAACTCCAAGAAATTAAACCAGGTACATTCGATGGGTGTAGCTCTATGAGAGGAATGATACTTCCTGATAGACTTCAAACGATTGGAATATCTGCTTTCGCAGGATGCAGCAGTCTTATAACGATCGGTATTCCAAACAACGTATCTACAATAGGAACATCCGCTTTTGAAAACTGCAAAAGCTTAATATCCGTTCAACTACCGGAAAACATTTCCCAACTTGACACCAGAACATTTTATGGATGTACCAGCCTTGAATCTATTGAAATACCGGAGGGTGTTTCTAAAATAGGAGATGCGACATTTATGAACTGTAGCAATTTAGGGAATATCATTTTGCCAACCTCTGTGAAATACATTTCTGCTTCTGCATTTGGTTATTGCACGAGTCTACGAGCCATCGAATTACCAGATAATCTGGAATCAATGGGATGGGGTGTATTTTATGGCTGCTCAACATTGGAATCAATTGAAATACCAGATAACGTAATAACCATAGGGGAAAACTTTTTCCAGGAGTGTACAGCATTGTCTTCTGTCAAATTATCCAACAGTTTGACAACCATTCCATCGTGTGCATTTGTTAGTTGCGAAAACCTAAAAGATATTACAATATCTGATAATGTCACTAATATCGAAGACTATGCCTTTTTCGACTGCAAAAACCTATCTTCCGCTACTATAGGGAAAGGGATTAAGAATATAGGAAGTCAAGCATTCGGTTATTGCAATAATCTGGAAATAATTACAATATTTGCAGTCGAACCGCCAACAGCAGAAGAAATAACCCCAGGTGATAATTTCAGTGGAACATTTCAGACCTGGAACTACGAAAACACCGACCTGCGGGTGCCTGCTGAGAGCATCGAGAAGTACCGGACGGCGCCGGTTTGGGAGAATTTCTTCAAGGACCGCAATCCGCTGACCGCCATCGAGGGCGTGGAAGCTGCTGAAGGCGCTGAGAGCGAGGTAGTGGCGCGCTACGACCTGAGCGGGCGCCCCGTGGCCGACGACTATCGCGGCATGACTATCGTGCGCCGAGCCGACGGTTCGACCGCCAAAGAGATACTCCGCTGAATCAGCGGAAATTACCGATAAAACACGCCGCTGCGACAGCGGCAGTACTAACCCCAACTAAATTAGGCAATAATTAGATTGGCCCGGCGAAAGGATACCGGGCTGCCAACGGGGCGGCCGGCGGATTGCGAAATTCCCCGGCCGCCCTTCTACACCTTAAGGGCCTTAGCGACTTTAGAGACTTTAGAGACCTTAGAGACTTTAAGGACCTTAGAGACCTTAGAGACTTTTGGGACTTTAAAGACCTTAAGGACTTTAGAGACCTTAAAGAGGGCGCGAACGCAGAATGGGGCCGGAAGGGAGAAAAATTTAGAGGCGGGGAGGGAGAGGCCGAAAAAATACCGGAGAGGCCGAAAAAATTACAGAGGGAGGGGGAAATATGTTGATAGAGGGGAAATATGTTGGGGAGGGGCGGAAACGGCTATTTTGTTTCGAAAAATTTATTGCTAAATTTGCGTGCGGAAAGTTCCGGAAACGCCAGGGTCGCCAGCGGCCCGAAGCGCTCTCTCAATCCATTCACTAACAATATCCCCGCCGGGCTTTCCACCCACAGCAACGATGAATTATTCGATACTGGACTTTTTAGGGCTTCTCGGAGCCGTAGGCCTCTTCCTCTACGGAATGAAGGTGATGAGCGAGGGATTGCAGAAAGCGGCGGGCGACCGCCTGCGCAATATCCTCAGTGCGATGACCCGCAACCGCTTCACCGGCACGGTGACGGGTTTCTTTATCACGGCTCTGATACAGAGCTCCTCGGCATCGACGGTGATGGTGGTGAGCTTCGTGAACGCCGGTCTGATGACGCTGGCACAGTCGATGGCCGTAATCATGGGCGCCAACGTGGGCACCACGTTCACGGCCTGGATCATAGCCCTTTTCGGCTTCAAGGTCGACATCTCGGCCTTCGCCCTGCCACTGATCGGCCTGGCGGTGCCGCTTCTGTTCTCCAAGAAAAGCAAGACGAAATCGATAGGTGAGTTCACCATCGGTTTCGCTTTCCTGTTTATGGGCCTGGACATGATCAGCAAATATGTGCCTGATCTGCAGAGCAATCCGGAGATGTTCGCCTTCCTGCAGCGCTACGCCTCGATGGGCTTCGGGTCGGTGCTGATATTCTGCCTGGTAGGCGTGGTTGTTACGATGATTATCCAGAGCTCGGCGGCGATGTTCGCCATCACGCTGATAATGTGCAGCAAGGGGTGGATAACGTTCGACCTGGCGTGTGCGCTTGTGCTCGGCTCGAACATCGGCACGACGGTAACTCCGCTGCTTGCCTCGATGAGCGGCAACGTGGCGGCCAAGCGAACGGCCATGGGCCATCTGCTGTTCAACCTCTTAGGCACGATATGGACTCTGGCGGTATTCTACCCCTTCGTGGACCTCAACAGCTGGATTACTGAGGAGATCGGCCAGGGGGACCCCGCAGGGCTCTACAACTACGTGAGCAATCTCCAGGCCACCGACCCGGGGATGTACAACCAGGTGATGGCCGCGGGCCTTCCGACCGACGACGGCGTGGTGCTCCACCACCGCTCGGTAATAGCCCAGATGCAGGTGAGCGTATCGTTCGGCCTGTCGATATTCCATACGGTCTTCAACCTGATAAACCTGAGCATAATGATCTGGCTGACCAACGTCTACGTGAAAATCGTGGAGATACTCGTGCCGGCCAAACACTCGGGCGACGACGAGTTCCAGCTGAAATTCATCTCGGCGGGCATCCTTTCGGCCTCGGAGCTGAATATCTCGCAGGCCGAGAAGGAGATGCACGTATTTGCCGAGCGCGTGGGCCGTATGCTCCCGATGGCGCGCGACCTGGTACACACCAAGGCGGGAAGCGACGACTTCAACCGCACCTACTCGCGGCTGGAGAAATACGAGGAGATTTCCGACCGCATGGAGCTTGAGATAGCCAACTATCTGAACCGCTGCGCCGAAGGGCGCCTCTCCAACGAGTCGAAGCGGCGGCTTACGGCCATGCTCAGCATCGACAGCGAAATCGAGAGCATAGCCGACGCGATGCTCGGCGTAGGCAAGATTCTGCTGCGCAAGCAGGAGAGCGGCGTTCACTTCAACGATGAGATATACTCGAACATCGACCTGATGTTCGGCTACGTGGAGAAGTCGGTGGGCGGCATGCTAAAGGTGCTCAGCAATCTGGAGAACGTCGACGAGCACGACATAATAGCCTGCTACAACCGCGAGCGCGAAATCAACAATCTGCGCAACCAGCTCCGCACGGCCAACGTGGCCAACATCAACGGCCGCCACTACGAATATCAGAGCGGCATCTACTACATGGACATCATCTCGACCCTCGAAAAGGCCGGCGACTTCATAATCAACGTGGTAGACACCATCCGCGACGAATTCCGCAACAAAAAGTAAACCGCCTCACCCCAAACCTCCTAACCCACCCTACCGAGCCCCGATGGCCTCAACCCTTTCGGCCAACCCCTTCAACACCGCCACCGAGGCCGACGCCCCGGCGTCGGCCGCCGACCGCGAACTCTACAGCTCGCAGGCTCCGGCATGGACCCACGGCCACGCGGGGCAGCCACGACCGCTCACGCCAGCCACCGACTCGGGGATTCTGGCCATACTGGTGGCCATGCTGGTGCTTGTGGGGCTCAACATGCGCCACGTGCGCCGCATCTTCTCGTCGCTGCCACAGGACCTTCTGTCGGTTCGCCGGCGCAACAACGCCTTCGACGAGCATACGGCCAACGAGACCCGCGTGATAGCCCTTCTGCTGCTCGGCACCGCCGTAATGGAGGGTCTTCTGCTTTTCCTCTGGCTGGGACGCATCGGGCCGCTTACCACCGCGGCCAGCGTATTCTCCACCATCACGGCCCTGATAGCGCTGATGGTAGCTTTCTACCTCTTCCAGCTGGCCGCCTGCTCTATGGTGGGCTTCACATTCACCGACCGGCTCTCGGCCTCGCTCTGGCGCCGCGGGCTGAACGCCTCGACGGCTATTCTCGGCATCGCCCTGACAGCCCCGGCCATGGTGGCGCTCTTCTATCCTGCCTTCCGGAGCGACATGCTACTGGCAGGTGCCATACTTTACGTTTTATCACGTTTATGCTACATATATAAAGGATTTAGAATTTTTTACGACAAAATCCCCTCATTGCTTTACTTTATTTTGTACCTTTGCACCTTGGAAATAGTCCCAGTCATCGCCGCTTGCCTTCTGGCATCGGAAATTTGTGTAAAAGCGCAATGAAGATTAAGAAAATTCTCGTTTCCCAGCCCAAACCATCTTCCGACAAATCTCCATATTTCGATATAGCAGCACGCCACGGCGTGGAAATGGTATTCCGCCCCTTTATCAAGGTAGAAGGCCTGAGTGCCCGCGAATTCCGCCAGCAGAAAATCAACATCACCGACTTCTCGGCCGTAATATTCACAGCCCGCACGGCCATCGACCATTTTTTCCGTCTCTGCGAGGAGATGCGGCTTACCATTCCCGACACCATGAAATATTTCTGCACCACGGAGTCGATAGCGCTCTATCTGCAGAAATACATCGTATACCGCAAGCGCAAGATTTTCCACGGCGAGACCGGCAAGCTCGCCGACATGCTCCCCTCGCTGACCAAGCACAACAAGGAGACATTCCTCTACGCGGTGAGCGACGTGCATAAGAACGACACCAACGCCGAGATGCTCGACAAGGCCAAAATCAACTACACCAAGGCTGTTATGTACCGCACGGTGAGCAACGATTTCACCCCCGACGAGCCTTTCGACTACGATATGCTCCTTTTCTTCTCGCCGGCGGGCATCGACTCGCTGCTCAAGAACTTCCCCGAATTCCAGCAGGGCGACATCCAGGTGGGCTGCTTCGGCGCCTCGACCGCCAAGGCCATCGAAGAGGCAGGGCTTCGCCTCGACCTCTCGGCTCCGTCGCCCAAAGCCCCCTCGATTACTGCCGCGCTCGACCTCTTCCTCAAGGAGAAGAACGCCTGAGCAGGCGGGAGCGCCCCTCTCCATCCCCCATCCTGTTCCATCCAGATGCAGCGCAGATATACACTCGGCAAAGCCCACAAACTCTGCAGCCAGACGGCCATAGACACCCTTTTCGCCACGCGGCGCGAGGGGTGCTCGATGCTCGCCTACCCTCTGCGCGCCGTATGGGCCGATTCGCCCGAGGGGTACGCGCAGCAGGAGCGGGTGGAGTTTCTGATTTCCGTGCCGAAGCGCAAGCTGCGCCACGCCGTAGACCGCGTGAAGATGCGCCGCCGTATCCGCGAGGCCTATCGCCTGAACCATGGCGACATCGCCGGCTCCGAGGGGCCGCGCCTCCAGGTGGCATTCATCTATGTGGCTGACCATCTGGAGCATTACGGCCGCGTGGAGCGCGCCATGAAGCGTATTCTCGCCTCGCTGCCACGCTGAGTGTCGTAGCGGCATCAGCTACAAAATGTAGCCGAGATTTCGGCTTTTTAACAAAATTTTTCCGAAATTAGCTTAATTAATTTGCAGAAAGGGGATACGATTCAGTAGCTTTGCAGTCAGAAGATTGTTTAGGTATCCCAGCCAGTCGAACACACACATCCGGGCCGTTCTTAACAAAAGCACGGATTCCCTCTCTCCCCCGCGAAAAGCACCGACACACCAATCCCTTACACCAGTCTTTCGACATACTACGCACATTATCACACACGCAATCCCAGATGAAACGATATACACGAGTCTTAAAGACCCATGCATCAACCATTCCTGCATCATTGCGGCAAGTGGCATTCATATCATAATGCCGAAACCGCAGGGATGAATGTAGGGACGCACGGTTCGTGCGTCCGGATATACAAGGGCTATTTTATACGGACGCACGAGCCGTGCGTCCCTACAAGATGGTCGACAACCACGGATATGCGAGGGTATTGCAAAAGAGCGGTTCGTCCGTACAATATGGTCGAAAACCGGTGGTTCCGCAACAATCTCCTACGAGAGAGCGGCCTCATTGTTATAATGAGAGTGAGCGGATCTCAGCGTTATCATATCGAAGATTCAATATATACAATTAAATACAAATAAGATAGGCAATTAGTAGATTGCCCGAAGAGAACCGGGCAAAGAAAAAGCAGGTGCCGGATTGCGAAATCCGACACCTGCGCGTTTTATATTTTAATCAATCAGAGGGCGAGCTTGCGGGTGGAGCCGAGGGCGCTCACGAGGTAGACGCCACGACGGAGCGATGTGGAGCCCACACGGGCACCGCTTACGGTATACACCTGATATTCATCGGGCGAAAGCTCGCTTCCGTCGGGAGCATAGACGTGGAGGTCAGAACCGACTACCTTCATGGTGAAGCCGCATCCGTCGGGGTTGCTGTCGGAGAGGACGCCGTCGACGCCGAGGGTATTCTCGGAGGCGTAGACCAGATAGGCGCCGGCAGGCACGCCCTTGATATAGGCGCCTGATATAGTGGGTTGCGACTCACCCGAGAGCAGCGGGCTCTGGTCGAGAACAACCATGTTGCGGGGGTTGACGGTGGCCGGAATGTAGATGTCGGCCGTGCCGCTGACGTTGGGGTTGACCACGAGAAGGAGCTCGCGCGAGCCGTCGGTGAGCGTCAGGGTGCGTCCGCCGCTCCATGCGTCGAGCGATACGGTGGCTTCGGCCGACTCGGCGAAAAGCGTGGGATTGAGCGTGCGCAGGTGGATAAGCTGGCGGTAGCTCTCGTGGAGGCTCTTGTTGTTGGCATTGTTGAGGAGGCTCCAGACCACGCGCTTATTGCCGGTGTCGTTGCCGCCTGTGGAGTTTTTGGTGGTCTGGTCGGCGCCGAGTTCCTGGAACTGCCAAATCATGTGGGAACCGGGGGTAAGCAGCATCTGGGCGGCCACGGAGCCGAGGCGACGCATCATCATGGGAGCGTTGCCTTTTACGCCCGTGGCGCCGTAGGTCTTCACCTTATATGCCATACGCTCTTCGTCGTGGCTCTCGGCGTAGCTTACGGTGGAGCCCCAGAGGCGACCGCCGTCGCTGGGAGCGTAGAAGCGGCTGAGGCCGGCGCCTGATTCAAAGCCCATGGCAAACTGGCAGGAGGCATAGTTTACGTTGGCCCAGTTGAGCTCCTGGTCGCGGGCCATGTCGTTTTCCTCCTCGACTCCGGCGAGGTTTTCGTTGATCATGTAGGCGTCGGGCTTTACGGTGCGCACGGCGTCGTGGAGTGCCTTCATGCGGGCCACGCGCGAGGCGTTGAACGCGCCGGTGAGGGCGTCGAGGTTGGAGGGGTTGCCCCACTGGTTGGTGGCGGCGTTGTAGGTCGGGTTGTTATATGAATCGTTGTAGCCCAGGCCCTTGACGAGGTCGAAGCGGAAGCCGTCGGCCTTGAACTCGGTAATCCAGTATTTGAGGGCGTCCTCGAAATGCTGCTCTACGAGTTCATATTCCTGCTTCCAGTCGTTGAACACCGAATATGCGTGAGGGGCCGAGCCGGCGGCATTGAAGAACTTAGTGGAGATGCCGGGGTACATGTTGTACCACGGGTGACGGCCGTCGACGTGGTTGAACACGATGTCGAGAATCACGGCCATGCCGCGTTTATGGCATTCGTCGATGAAGCGACGGTAGGCGTCGGGGTTTCCGTAGGCTTTGTCGGGTGCGAGATAGAAATTGGGGTTGTAGCCCCAGCTCTGGTTGCCGCTGAACTCCATGATGGGGAGGAGCTCCACGGCGTTGACTCCGAGGGTCTTGAGATAGTCGAGCTTTTCGATGGCCTTTTCGATGGTGCCGTCGCCGCGGGCAGCATTCTCCGTGCCTGTGAAGTCGCGGACAAGCATCTCGTAGATTACCAGGTCGGAGCGGTCGGGGCCGTGGAAGTCGGTGACTTCCCATGCGTAGTCGCTCTCAGTGCTGTTGAAAACGGCCAGGGGAATGGTAGGTGTGGCCACCAGGCGCGCCGGATAGGCGGGCATGTCGGGGAATACGGAGGCGGGTATGGTCTTGTCGTTCTCATAGTCGAGCACGAGGTGTGCATAGGGGTCGCCTACCTCAATCTGACCGTCGACAAGGTAGTAGTAGGTCTGGTTCTGGCCGTTGGCCACGCCGGGGACGGTGCACCAGAAGTAGCGGTTGCCGCCAAAGTCGGTATAGTTCATCTGCTGCGAGCCGACGAGGGCGTAGTCGTTCCACGAGCCGCGGAGCACGACCGATTTTTTGTCGGGAGCCACGAAGCAGAATGTGGCGGAGCCGTCGGCGTTGGGCGTTACGCCCAGCTTCGGCGTGCCGCCGGGATATGCTTCCTCCTTGGGCTGGGGGAAATTTTCAGGGAAGAGCGTGAGGTAGATGTCGCCGCCCATGAGGGTCTTGCCTTCGGGCTTTGTGCCGGAGGTGGCGTGGAACACGAAGGTCAGCTTCTCGATGGTCTCGCCTTCGGGGACGCCGTACCATTGGCGGATGTCGGGGATGGTGAGCGTCCAGAGGTTGGGGCCGGCGTAGGTCATCTTGAATTTGGCCTGGGGGGTGTTCCAGTTTGAAGTGCAGTAGAGCCAGTCCTGATTGGATTTGGACTTGTCGGTAATCACACCGGTATGGGCGTAGACGGCGGCCGACGATGAGAGGCCGACCATGCCGCGGTTGCCCCAGTCGGCATGGAAAGTGATAACGACGTTTTTGGTATCCTGAGTAATCACCTCAGGCTGGGTCGTGACAACCTGGGCGCTGACGTCGACGCGGCCGAAGAGGGCCACCAGCAGCAGCGCCGCTGCAAGGCGTAGAAAGTTTTTCATAAAAATTTGCGTAAAATAATCTCTTTTCGGTATTGGTATTAGGAATAATCCCTCTGGGGTTGGATTGCGTATCCGCCTGCAAATATGGCGAAAAAAATCGGAAAACGCAACACGGCAATGTGAGATTTGGCGGGTTGTCGGGGGTTTTGTAACTTTGGAGTGATGGAAAAGAGTAAAAATATTGTTGAAAGCCCTAAAGGCGGGAAGAAGGGAATTGCAGGGAAGGTGGTGCAGTTCGGCATCCCGCTTGTGGTGACCGTGGGGCTGTGTGTGGCCATGTTTCGCGATATTGATTTCGGCGAGATGATGGCTGTGATACGCCAGGACTGCGATTTCCGCTGGATTGCGCTGATGCTCGCCATAAGCATCGCGCCGATGATGCTCCGCGGGCTGCGCTGGGGCATACAGCTGAAGGCGCTGGGTATCGACGTGCCGACACATGCGCTGGTGCTCAGTATTTTCGGCACCTACGGCGTGAACATCGTATTCCCGCGTCTGGGCGAGGTATGGCGGTCGGGCTATATCTCCTACAGGCAGAAAGCTCCCTTTTCGGCCGTGTTCGGATCGATGATCGGCGACCGCTTCGCCGACCTGCTCACGGTGGGGCTGCTGACGCTGCTTACGTTTATCATAGCACGCGGTCCGATTGTGGATTTCGTGCGCACCTATCCGGCTGCTTATCAGGCGATAGCAAATATCCTCGGCTCGCCCTGGTTCTGGGGGGTGATGATTGTGCTCGCCGGAGGGGCCTGGTGGCTGCTTGCACGCTCGAAGAACTCCATCGTACTGAAAATAAAGAGGTTCGTTCTCGGTATGTGGGAGGGGTTCGCCGCGCTCGCGCGCATGGAGCACAAATGGCGCTGGCTGGGACTGACGGCCTGCATCTGGGGCTGCTATTTCCTGCAGCTTGTGGTGGCGTTCCGCGCCTTCCCGCTGACGAGCCAGATGCTCGACGCAAACGGGCTCACGCTGCCGCTGGTATGCTTCATACTCACTTCAATATCAATGGGAATCCCGTCGAACGGGGGGATCGGCCCCTATCAGACCACGCTGATTTTCGGCCTGACGCTATTTGCGCCCGCAGGGGTGGCCCACTCGCAGTTCATGACGGTAGGAGCTGCCTTCGGCAACGTGATAATCGCCTCGCAGACAGTGCTTCTGATAATTCTCGGACTGATAACCTTTATCTGGATTGCTCTGGAAAAACGCCGCAGCCGCCAAGCAGCCGCTGCAGATTCGCGCCCGCAAGGCTGAGCGTGGAGCCCGGTATGGAGCCGCGGACGTTGTCGAGCCGGGATGCTATCTCACTGACTGGCAATGCGGATTCATCGGTTTCGACAAGAAGACGGTCGGGCAGTACGGCAGCGGGAGACGCCTCGTTGAATTTTTCGCCGAATGAAAGGTAAATACCGGGGTAAGAGCGCATTATCTGCGCGGACTGAAGGGCGTTGCCACGGAAGCCGTGCCATATCCATGGCACTCCGGCGGGAAATCCGCGCCGCGCGGCGAGAACGTCGTCAATACCCTTAACCACGTGGAGCACAAGCGGTTTGCCGATCGCTTCCGCAATTTTCGCCTGAGCCACAAACGCCTCGCGCTGAACTGCCGGGGAACCTCCGCGCAGGCGGTCGAACCCAGCTTCGCCTATGGCCACCACGCGCTCGCAGCGTGCAAGCATCTCAACTTCCGAGAGTTGCGCAGCCAGGGCTTCGGGGGAGAGTGCTGCGGTGGCCCATGGGTGAATCCCCACGCTGAAAGCGCCGGGCGCGCCATCGGCGAGCCAGCGCCTCACCTGCTCCGGCGAGCCAGAGGCGATGGCACCGTGTGCGGGCGTATGGGTGTGGCAATCGGTGATCATCAATGGACTTCCGGTCAGTGGGCTTCGAGCCAGTTCTGGCCGGTACCGGCGGCAACTTCCAGGGGCACAGAGCCTTTGAAGGCGCCCTCCATCTCCTCGACCACGAGAGCCTGAAGGGCAGGCAGTTCGTCGGGAACGACGTTGAACACCAGTTCGTCGTGTACCTGCAGAATCATGCGCGAACGCATGTTGCTCTCGTTCATCCGCTTGAAAATGCGAATCATGGCCACCTTGATGATGTCGGCGGCCGAACCCTGGAGCGGAGCATTTACGGCGTTGCGCTCGGCGTAGCTGCGCACCGTAGCGTTGCGCGAACTGATGTCGGGGAGGAAGCGCTTGCGACCCAGTATTGTGCTGACATAGCCCTCTTTACGCGCGCGCTCAATGGATTCGGCGATGAACTCCCGGATGTGGGGATAGGTACGGAAATAGCCGTCGATCAGCTCGCGGGCCTCGGCGCGCGGAATGCCGAGCCGCTCGGCCAGACCGAAGGCCGAGATGCCGTAGACCGTGCCGAAATTGGCCGTCTTTGCCTTGCGGCGCTGATCGTCGGTCACCTCCTCGAAGGGAACATGGAAGATTTTAGCCGCCGTAGCGCGGTGGATGTCAAGCCCCTCGCGGAACGACTCCGTAAGCTCCGGGTCGGAACTGAGAGCCGCCAGCAGGCGCAGCTCGATCTGCGAATAGTCGGCGCTGAGCAGGAGGCATCCCGGGTCGGCTACAAAAGCCTTGCGCACCTCGCGGCCGTCGTCGGTGCGGATGGGGATGTTCTGGAGGTTTGGATTGGCGCTGGAGAGGCGGCCGGTGGCCGTAACAGTCTGATTATAGGTGGTATGAATCTTTCCCGTGGCGGGATTTACAAGCTCCGGGAGCGCGTTGACGTAGGTAGCGAGCAGCTTTTTCAGGGAGCGGGCCTCAAGTATGAGGCCGACAACCGGATGGTCGTTGCGGTGCTTCTCAAGCACCTCCTCAGTGGTGGAGAAGGCCCCTGTCTTAGTGCGTTTTGCCTTCGGGTCGAGCTTGAGGCGGCCGAAGAGCACTTCGCCCACCTGCATGGGCGAGCCGATATTGAAGCGTTCGCCCGCAAGCTCGAAGCAACGCTCCTCTACGGCCTGCTCGCGGGCCGTGAGCTGCGCCGAAAGTTCCCGGAGCTCGGGAATGTCGATTCGCACGCCTGTCCACTCCATTTCGGCGAGCACCCGCGCCAGGGGAAGCTCCACATCGCGAAGCAGCTGAAGCTGACCGTTTTCAGCAAGCAGCTGTTCGAGCGGCTCCATCATGCGGCGGCAGATGTCGGCCTGCTCGCAGAGGCGCGCCGTGAGCAGCTCGTCCGGGAGAGAGACCGCGGTCTTGCGCGAAGCAGGCGCGTCGGAGTAATCAGCTGTCTGATAGTGGAGCACCTGCATGGCTACGTCGGCCAGACGGTGGCGCATCTCCGGCTGGAGCACGTAGTGGGCCAGCGATGTATCGAAATATGGAGCAATCAGGTCGATTCCCTCGCGGCGGAGGAGAATCATGTCGCGCTTTATATCGTGGCTCACCACAGTGGCCGCGGGCGACGTAAAGAGAGGTTCGAGAATGGCCATCAGCTCCTTGCGGCGCGCGGGATCGAGCGGAACGCGCACCATGGTGGCGCGCCCCTCGGCACCCGAGATCGCCACGGCCTCAAGACGTGCCGACATGGCCTCGGCACCGACGGCATAGAGGGCCACGCCCACCCGTCCGGAGGCGACGGCGGCCTCTACGGCCTCGCCGACTTCGGCGGGGGTAAGGGCCTCGGCGTAGTCGGTGTCGGCCGAGAGGATGGATGCAGGCGTCGCACCGGCGGCCGATTCCGCGCTCTCCTCCCCTTCGATAAAGTCGAACAGCGACGGCTGCGCAGGAACTTCGGAAGCAGCTGAAGCAGAACCTTTTCCGGATACGGCAGATGTGGAGGCGGAAGTCCCCAGACGTGCCAGAAACGACTTGAATTCCAGACGGCGATATATGTCGGCGAGTTTCCCGACATCCTCGGGTTCGCGGCGCAGCAGGTCGAAATCCACATCCATCGGGACGTCGCGGCGAATTGTGGCAAGGTCGTAGGAAAGACGGATCTGGCGCACGTTGTCGCGGATCTTCCGGCCGAGCGCGCCGCTTATCTCGTCGGCATGCTCAAGCAGGTTCTCCACGCTGCCATACTGGCTTATGAGCTTCACGGCGGTCTTCTCGCCGACTCCGGGACAGCCGGGGATATTGTCGATGGCATCGCCTTCGAGGGCGAGGAGGTCGATTACCTGCTCGGGGCGCTCGATACCATATTTGGCGCATACCTCCTTGGGGCCGCGTATCTCGCCCCCCTCGCCGCGGAGCGAGGGCCGCAGCATCAGCACTGAATCGCTGACGAGCTGGCCGTAGTCCTTATCGGGCGTCATCATATAGGTGGTGAATCCCTGCTCCGAAGCCAGGCGGCTGAGCGTACCGATTACGTCGTCGGCCTCGAAACCGCTCACTTCGAACACGGGGATGCGATAGGCCTCCACAATCTCCTTGATATAGGGTACGGAGAGTGTGATATCCTCCGGCTGAGCCTCGCGCTTGGCCTTGTATTCGGGGAAAAGGTCGTGACGGAAGGTTACGCCGTGGGGAGGATCGAAGCATACGGCTATATGCGATGGGTTCTCCTTGCGGAGCACCTCGTCGAGCGTGTTGCAGAAGCCGAAGATGGCCGAGGTATTGAACCCCTTGGAGGTGATTCGCGGCGCGCGTATCAGAGCGTAGTATGCCCTGTATATCAAGGCATAGGCATCGAGCAGAAAGAGCTTTTTATCGTTCATGGGAAGGAATCGGGGGAAGAGAGAAAATGCGGGAGAGCAGGATGTATAATTCTGAATGCAACCGGCGGGAAATCAGGAAAGCGTGAATTTCAGGTCGGTAATGAAGCGGGCGATATAGGGGGAGCGCTCCACCAGATGGTCGAGCACCTTGCGGTCGGACCATGCGGTAGAGGGAACGGCGGCCTCGTCGACGGTGATGCTGAAATCGAAGAAGTCGTTGCCTATAGCCGAACGGATGGCCTCGAGCAGACGCGGCTTCTCCTGATTGAGAACGTCGACCTGGGCGCTGTTGACCACCCTGACAACAAACGAGGCGGCCTCACGCTGGCCTGAAACGCGGGCCGAAACGCCCTCGGGGAGAGCCGGCTTATGCATGCGGAGAGTATTGTTGAGCAGATGAGCCTTCGGGTCGCGAGTCATGTAGGCGTCCCACTGCTGAAGTACCTGGCCGTGGGTGAAGGGCTCCTCGCGCAGCTGGCGCGGAGCAGCGGCCTGGGCAGGGGCGGATTCGGCGCCGGAGACCACACGGGCGAAACTGATGTGTCCGCGCCCCATGAGCGGGCGTCCCTGACCGGCAGGGCGCGACGGGGCCGCAGCTCTCGCCATGACGATTTCAGGCCCATTGGGGGGCATTACCACTCCCGCAGGCTGAGATGGTGCGGCCGGAGGTGGTGCGACATGGCTCTGCGGCCTTGCGGGAGCCGGAGCAGGCTGTTGAGGCGACCGGGAGGGAGCGGGAGATTTAGGAGTTGTGGGAGAGGACGGGGAGGCAGGAGGCACCGGGGAGGGAGCGCTTAGCGGCTGGATAGGTTTTAGTCCGCGCCCTTCCCCGTTGCCGCTTTCAGAGCCGGGGGAAGGGCAGACTTGTTGGCACAGCCTGATGAGCAGCAGCTCGACAAGGAAGGTCTTGCTGGAGGCCTGACGGTAGTCGAGGTCAGCCTCATTGCAGAGGCTCATTGCCTTGTAGAAGAACTCAGGAGCGAGCGCGGCACCCTGTGCGGCCATAGAGGCGCGCACCTCGTCGGTGGAGTCGAGGAGCGCGGCCGTGCGCGGGTCGCGGGCCACCATGAGGTTGCGCAGATAGTCGGCCAGACCGGTGATGAAGAAGTGGGAATCAAAACCGTGGTCGCGGATTTCGCGATAAATAAGGAGGGCCGAGGGAACGTCGCCCTTGGCAAACGCCTCGACAAGGCGGTGGTAGTAGCGCTCGTCGAGCACGTTGAGGTTGTCGATGGCGCTCTGGTAGGTAATATTGCCGCCTGAGGAGGCCGCCACCTGGTCGAAGATGGATAGAGCGTCGCGCATGGCGCCGTCGGCTTTCTGGGCGATTACGTTGAGAGCGGCACGCTCGGCGGTAATCCCCTCCTGCTCTGCCACATAGGCCAGATGGTCGATCATGTCGGCGATGGTGATACGCGCGAAATCGTAGATCTGGCAGCGCGAGAGGATGGTGGGGATAATCTTATGCTTTTCGGTGGTGGCGAGCACGAAGACCACGTAGGAAGGGGGCTCTTCGAGCGTCTTGAGGAAGGCGTTGAAGGCCGCCTGCGAGAGCATATGGACCTCGTCGATGATGAACACGCGGTAGCGCCCTTCGGTAGGCGGAATCTGCACCTGGTCGACGAGTTCGCGGATATCATTGACGGAGTTGTTGGAGGCGGCGTCGAGCTCGAGGATGTTGAGCGAGCGGTTCTCGTTGAATGCGCGGCAGGAGTGGCACTCGTTGCAGGGGTCGCCCTGAGGGGTAGGGTGCTCGCAGTTGATTGATTTGGCGAAAATGCGCGCACAGGAGGTCTTGCCCACGCCGCGGCTGCCGCAGAACAGGTAGGCGTGGGCCAGGCGGTTGGTGGCGATGGCATTGCGGAGCGTGGCCGTGAGGGCCTTCTGGCCGACCACACTCGAGAAGGTGGTGGGCCTGTATTTACGCGCCGATACTATATAGTTTTCTTCCATTCGTGGGAGGGTAAAATGATTGCTAAATTTACTACTTTCCGCGCAAACGGCCAAATCGCAGCGAGCTGAAGCTCGCCCACAGAACAACCTTGCTGCAAATTTTGCCAACTCCCCCAGCTTTTGGGGGTCAGCCCTAAGCCCTCCATGGTCCTTAAAGACTTTAAGGACCTTAAGGTCTCTAAGGTCTTTTAAGGTCCTCAAGGATGAGAAGGGCGGCCGGGGGATTTCGCAATCCGCCGGCCGCCCCGTTGGCAGCCCGGAATCTTTTCGCCGGGCCAATCTAATTATTGCCTAATTTATTTGGGGTTAGTGCTGCCGCTGTCGCAGCAGCGTGTATTATCGGTAATTTCCGCTGATTCAGCGGAGTATCTCTTTGGCGGTCGAGCCGTCGGCGCGGCACACGATAGTCATGCCGCGATAGTCGTCGGCCACGGGGCGCCCGCTCAGGTCGTAGCGCGCCACTACCTCGCTCTCAGCGCCTTCAGCAGCTTCCACGCCCTCGATGGCGGTCAGCGGATTGCGGTCCTTGAAGAAATTCTCCCAAACCGGCGCCGTCCGGTACTTCTCGATGCTCTCAGCAGGCACCCGCAGGTCGGTGTTTTCGTAATGCCAGGTATCGAAGGTACCTCCATATGTTTGACCGGCAGGAATTTCTACAGCTGTAGGAGGCTCGATGGCATTGACTGTAATTAAATCTAATTTATGGCAATTGGAAAATGCTTTCTCTCCGATTGATTTAATGCCTTTACCAATCTCAATATTCTTTAGATTAAAGCAGGTATAAAATGCTGAACCTTCTATAGTTTCGGTTTTGTCAGGGACAATTACTTTTTCAAAGCCGCAAAACCCAAATGCCTGATTACGTATTATAGTAACATTTTGGGGGATAATAATAGACTTGAGGGATCTACACTGATTAAATACCACTTCTTCTATTACAGTAACTTTTTCTGGAATATTAACCGTTGAAAGATTTGAACACCAACCAAATGCGCCATATCCTATTGATGTAACGCTTTCTGGAATGGCAATTGACGTTAATGATGAGCAGCTATCAAACGTGTAGCGCTGTATTTCTGTAATATTATTTGGTATATTTATCTCCATAAGACTTGAGCAGCCTAGAAAAGCCTGAGCCCCTATAGATATAACACTCTCAGGTAATTTGAGAGATTTGATAGATGTACATCGCTGAAAAGCTGCCATTTCTATAGATGTAACTCCATCCGGTATGTTTACGTTAGTCAGACTTGAGCATTTATTAAATACAAATCGGCCTATCGTAGTCAATGAATTTGGAAGCGTAACGGATGTTAATGATGTACATTCCTCAAAGGTTGCTGAATTTAGGATAGTTACTCCTTCCGGGATACTTATTTCTGCGAGTTTGCTACACCCCTTAAACGCATAGACTCCAATACTTTTAATCGTCTTAGGCAATTTTACTGCTGTTAAGTTCTCACAGTTTGAAAAAGCACTTGCACCGATACCCGTTACTGAGTATATTTTATTATTAAAATTAATAAATTCCGGAACATTTATATTTCCTGAATAATTAGTATTACTTGTTACAAATGTCTCATCAGAATTATCATCTATCGCATAAGTAATACCATTGATTTCATACGTGTCGTAGGCTGAGGCGGAGAGGGAGATGAATGCGGCGATGAGCGCGCATAGGATGCGTGCGGCAAGTAGATTTAATTTCATAAGCATGAAGAATTTTAGATGTGTTTTAACCCTTTGTGGTGGTGTGTAATGAGTGATGTCGGAAGTGTTAAAATGTAGTTTTACAATCCGTTATCGAATTGCGTCGCAAAGTTACAAACTTCAACTATTACCCCCCAAATTTATATTAATTAAAACTAAATAGTGTTAACCACAGCCTATTTTTGCCAAATCCGCTACGCCCTTGCAGCCAGAATGCGGGAGCAGGAGGTGCGAATCTTTTCGCACCTTACGCGCTCGGCGCCCTGCAGGCGCCGCAGAGGGGCAGAAGCCATGGGGTATTGAACCTTTGGCGCTTCGCGAATGCGTGAGGTGCGAAAAGATTCGCACCTCCTATTGTGGATGGCAAATTGAGCGGAGGGTGTGAACCCATGGAAAGGCGGCCGGGATCCTTTCGGCGGTCCAATCTAATTATCACCTAATTTATTGGGGGGTAGTGCTGCCGCGGGCGCAGCGGTATGTTTTATCGGTAGTTTCCGCTGATTCAGCGGAGTATCTCTTTGGCGGTCGAGCCGTCGGCGCGGCGCACGATAGTCATGCCGCGGTAGTCGTCGGCCACGGGGCGCCCGCTCAGGTCGTAGCGCGCCACTACCTCGCTCTCAGCGCCTTCAGCAGCTTCCACGCCCTCGATGGCGGTCAGCGGATTGCGGTCCTTGAAGAAATTCTCCCAAACCGGCGCCGTCCGGTACTTCTCGATGCTCTCAGCAGGCACCCGCAGGTCGGTGTTTTCGTATTGCCACGTCATAAAAGTGCCACCATATGTCTCGCCTTCGGGTATTTCAACAGCTGTCGGCGGCTCGATGGCATTGACTGTTATTAATTCCAAATTACCGCAATACTGGAACGCACCTGCCCCGATACTTTTAATACCGGTGCCTACCTGTACTTTTTGAAGTTTACTACAGCTACGAAAAGCATCTTTCCCGATTGATTCCACGCTGTCAGGAATCTTTATTTCCGTGAGTGCGTCACAACTTTGAAATGCGTACCCCCCAATTGAAATCAGGTTGTTATGAAACTCTACCCATGGTATTTTGGAACAAGACCCAAATGCAAACTCTGAAATAGTTTTAATCCCGGCAGGAATTGTAATTCCGCTGGCTAAATTAGTACAGCCATAGAAGGCAGCGTATCCTATAAATGTGATATTTTCCGGCAGATTGATTGATTGCAAGGACGTACACTCTCTAATTCCATGATCCTTAATTGAGGTCAGAGTTTCAGGCAAAGTGATCGACTCTAATGATTTACAGTACTGAAATGTACCGTTATTTATGACCGTGACGGATTCGGGGATAGAGACTTCTTTCAAAGAGCTCTTCATAAAGGCTTGTTGACCAATAGCAACCACTGATTGCGGTATCTTAACGGTATTCAGATTATTGCAATCGGAAAATGCATTGGCACCAATTGCAGTAACAGTATATGTTATGCCATTGTATGTTACAGTTGAAGGGATGGTTACATCGCCGGAATATCCTCCGTTGGTATTATATTGCCCAACTACTATATTCCCGTTTGCATCGGTCGTTGTATCATAGTTACTATAGGTTACAGTGACGGTTTTGTTGTCGGCAGAAGTGATGTTATAGTAGATGCCGTTCTGTTGGAAGGCGTAGGCGGAGGCGGAGAGGGAGGTGAATGCGGCGAGGAGCGCGCATAGGATGCGTGCGGCAAGTAGATTTAGTTTCATAAGCGCGTGGATTTTAGATGTGTTTTTATAAACCGAAGGCGGTATTTTTAGAAATGTGTGATTTTGGTTCTGGTGTGTGGTTTTGGTGTGTTAAACAGGTCCTGATGGCAGTATCAGGAGGTGAGTTTTAAGGCGTTTGCAATTAGCGATTGAATGGACCAATAAAGTTACAACCTATTGCGATTTTCGCCATAAAAAGTTTATTAATTAATGCTAAAATGTGTTAAGCGAGCACTAAAGATTGTCGTCATCCTATAGGGATGTACCCTGGTGCATCCGTCTTTGTAAATGCTAACGTGCTGAAAATGCGGATGCACCGGGGTGCATCCCTACAATTTGGCAATTCAAATATATCGCCATAAAATATATACAATATTTGCTTTTGCGCCGGGCGAATGCGTGAGGTGCGAAATGATTCGCACCTCCTAAGCTGCGCATCCGCAGCGCGGTATATGTGTGAGGTTAAGGAGCTTAGAGACTTTAAGGACTTTAAGGAGTTTAAGGACCTTAAGGACTTTAGAGGGATTAAGGAGAGTCGGGAGAGTAGGGAGAGTAGGGAAATCCGAGACTTTTAAAGATCTTGGGGAGAAGGGGAAATAGTCAGGAGAGGAGGGGGAGGATGCGGTGGAGGGCGGCGATGAAGGTCTGGCACTCGGCGAGGGTGTTGTAGGCGGCGAAGGAGGCGCGGACGGTGCCTTCGATGCCGAGGGATTCCATCAGGGGCTGGGCGCAATGGTGGCCTGTGCGGACGGCTACGCCGAGTTTGTCGAGGAGCATTCCGGTGTCGTAATGGTGGGCTTTACCGATAAGGAAGGATATTAGCGGGGATTTGCCGGGGGCTGTGCCGAAGATGCGCATTCCGGGGATTTTGAGCATTTCGGCGGTGGTCCACTCGAGGAGTTCGTGCTCGTGGGCGGCGATGTCGTCGAGGCCGACGCCCTCGATGAAGTCGATGGCGGCGGAGAATGCGGCGATGTCGACGAAGTCGGGGGTACCGGCCTCGAATTTGAGCGGGAGTTCGGCGAATGTGGTTTTCTTGAAGCTGACGTGGGAAATCATCTCTCCCCCACCCTGATACGGTGGCATCGCCTCGAGCCAATGCTCCTTGCCGTAGAGCACACCGACGCCGGCGGGGCCGTACATCTTATGGGCCGAGAAGGTATAGAAATCGACGTCGAGGGCACGGACGTCGATGTGCATGTGGGGCGCGGCCTGAGCGCCGTCGACCATTACTGGGACTCCCATGGAATGGGCGTAGGAGGTGATTTCGGCGATGGGGTTGACGGTTCCGAGGACGTTGCTGACATGGCAGACGCTGACGAGACGCGTGCGCTCGTTGAAGAAGGAGCGGAAGGCTTCCATGTCGAGGCTGCCGTCGGGGAGGATGGGGACAACGCGCAGGAGGATGCGCTTGCGGTCGCCGAGGAGCTGCCAGGGGACGATGTTGGCGTGATGCTCCATGACGGTGAGGATGATTTCGTCGCCGTTTTCGAGGAAGGAACCGAAGCTGGAGGCCACAAGATTGATTGCCTCGGTGGTGCCTCGGGTGAAGACGATTTCGCGGGTTGAGGCGGCGTTGATGTATGCGCGGACGCGCTCGCGGGTGGCCTCCATCATCGATGTGGACTCCTGAGATATGGAGAAGACGCCACGGTGGACGTTGGCCTTGTGCTGATAGTACATATCGTCGATGGCCTCGACCACGCGGCGCGGGGTCTGGGATGTGGCGGTATTGTCGAGGTAGACGAGCGGACGGCCGTAGACGTTGCGGCTCAGTATGGGAAACTCTTTGCGAAGATCATCGACGGAATACATGGCGGCTGGGAAGATATTGTTTTGGACGGAGAGTCTGACAGAAGACTGATTACAGGGATTACCGGCTGCATTCGCCGCAGGAGGCGGGATGGCCGGCGAAGCGGCATTCCACCATATGGAGCAGACGCGAACGCAGGGGTTCGAGCTCGATGGCGTCGATAACGTCGGCCATGAACGCTTGCATGAGCATGCGGCGGGCGACGGCGAGGGGTATGCCGCGCGTCTGCATATAGAAGAGGGCGCGGTCGTCGAGTTGACCGGTGGTGGCTCCGTGGGAGCATTTTACGTCGTCGTTGTAGATAAGGAGCTGGGGCTTGGTATGCATGCGGGCGCTGCGCGAGGCGAGAATGTTGCGGTTGCTCTGGTAGGCCTCGACGAAGCGGGCGCCGTGGCAGACCTCGATGCTTCCCTCGAAGGCGCCGGTGGCGTCGTCGTCGAGCACGTATTTGAACATCTGGGAGCTATGGCCGTAGAAGCCGGCGTGGCGGAGGTCGGAGGAGTTGTCGATATGCTGCTCACCGCTGCCGATGGCCATGCCAGAGAGGCGTGTGGAGGTATGCTCTCCTACCACGTCGAGATGGAATTCATTGCGGGTGGAGCCGTTGGCGAGCGTGGAGGCGCACACGGTGAGCGACGAGCCATCGTCCTGGCGCGCAAAGAGCTGGGAATAGCGCGAAGTGGCGGGCGAGGATTCCTCGATGTCGTACCACTGGACGGAAGCACCGGGTCCGGCGAAAATCTCGACAACCTCGCTCGATAGGCAGTTCTGACTGTCGGGGCGTGTGTGGTCGCACTTGAGCACCGATACCGACGAGCCTTCGCCGGCGACGAGCAGAACGCGGCGCACGGCCATCAGAGGGAACTGCGACTGGAAGATGTCGACGAGCTGTATGGCTTTTTCGAGGCGCACGCCGGGGGCCACGCGGATGAATACACCATCCTGGCAAAGGAGCGTATTGAGCGCGGCATGGGAGGAGGCGGCACCTTGGGAGGCCGAGGAAAGCTTTGCGTAGTAATCAGCCACGAAATCAGGCCATTGGCGGGCGGCCTGAGCCAGCGAGCAGACATCGACGCCCTCGGGGAGATTCTTCAGGAGCGCCGGGGTGGCGGCGAAGCGGTCGTTGACCACGAGGCCGAGGAGAGTGCTGAGATTGGGGACGCCGCAACGGAACGAGGCGGCGACATCGGCGGGGAGGTCGCGTCGCTCGATGTTCACGCCGAAATCGGGCGCAAACATATCGTTGACAGAGGTTTTCTCGAATCCCTCGTCGCCGCGGTCGGGAAGTCGTCCGGCCTTCTCCAGAAGCGCGAGGGCCGCAGTGCGCGCCGCGTTGAGCGCCGGAGCGCTATGGGCGTCGATGGCCGCGCGGTTCTGCCGGAAGAGGTCGATATATTGGGTAAGTGCGTTCATCGGTTGTGAGAAGTAGGATTAACGATCAGGCTTCCTGGTCTTTAAGCCAGTCGTAGCCTTTTTCCTCAAGCTCAAGGGCGAGCTCGGGACCGCCGGTACGGATAATCCGGCCCTTATAGAGCACATGGACGAAGTCGGGACGGATATAATCGAGCAGACGCTGGTAGTGGGTGATGACGATGGTGGCGTTGTCGGCGCTCTTGAGCTGGTTGACGCCGCCGGCCACTACGCGAAGGGCGTCGATGTCGAGTCCGGAGTCGGTCTCGTCGAGGATGGAGAGGCGCGGTTCGAGCACGGCCATCTGGAATATTTCGTTGCGCTTTTTCTCGCCGCCGGAGAAGCCTTCGTTGACCGAGCGCGAGGCGAGCTTGTTGTCGAGCTCGACGATGGCGCGCTTCTGACGCATCAGCTTGAGGAACTCGCCGGCCGAGAGGGCGGGCTCATGGAAATACTCGCGCTTGGCATTAACGGCCGCGCGCATGAAGTTGACCATCGAGACTCCGGGAATCTCAACGGGATACTGGAAGGAGAGGAAAAGGCCCTCGTGGGAGCGGTCCTCGGGAGAGAGCGAGAGCAGGTCGAGGCCGTGGAAGTCGACGGAGCCCCCTGTGACGGTGAAGGCGGGATTACCGGCGAGAACGCTGGAGAGCGTGGACTTGCCCGAGCCGTTGGGACCCATGATGGCGTGGACCTCGCCGGGATGAATCTCGAGATTGATTCCCTTGAGAATCTCCTTGTCGTCGACTTTTGCGCGAAGGTCGCTGACCTTCAGAAGTATATCGTTGCTCATTTTGTGGTTGAGGGTTTGGGAGGGATGGGAGTATTGAGAATTATTGGAGAGAGGGGTATTATGGGAAATTTGGAAGGGATGGGAGGTTTGTTTATCAGCCTACGGAGCCTTCGAGGGTGATGGAGAGCAGACGCTGGGCTTCGACGGCGAACTCCATGGGGAGTTTGTTCATCACCTCTTTGGCGTAGCCGTTGACAATGAGGCCGACAGCCTCCTCGGTGGAGATTCCGCGCTGGTTGCAGTAGAAAATCTGGTCCTCGGAGATTTTGGAGGTGGTGGCCTCGTGCTCGACCACGGCCGTAGGGTTCATCACGTCGATGTAGGGGAAGGTGTGGGCGCCGCACTCGCTGCCGAGCAGGAGGGAGTCGCACTGGGTGTAGTTGCGCGCGCCCTCGGCGGCGGGAGTAACCTTGACGAGACCGCGGTAGGAATTCTCACTATGGCCGGCGGAGATGCCCTTGGAGACGATTGTGGAGCGCGTATCGGGCGCGAGATGAATCATCTTGGTGCCGGTGTCGGCCTGCTGGTAGTTGCGCGTGACGGCCACGGAATAGAATTCGCCGGTTGCGCCGCGGCCTGCAAGGACGCAGGATGGGTATTTCCAGGTGATGGCCGAGCCGGTCTCGACCTGGGTCCAGGAGAGTTTGGAATAGTCGCCGCGGCAGAGGCCGCGCTTGGTGACAAGATTGTAGATGCCTCCGCGGCCCTGCTCGTCGCCGGCGTACCAGTTCTGTACGGTGGAATATTTCACCTCGGCGCGGTCTTCGACCACGATTTCGACGATGGCGGCATGGAGCTGGTTTTCGTCGCGCATGGGGGCGGTGCATCCCTCGAGGTAGGAGACGTAGCTATCGTCGTCGGCCACGATGAGGGTGCGCTCGAACTGACCTGTGCCGGAGGCGTTTATGCGGAAATAGGTGCTGAGCTCCATGGGGCACCGCACGCCTTTGGGGATATAGACGAATGAGCCGTCGGAGAACACGGCTGAGTTGAGCGCCGCGTAGAAATTGTCCTTGTAGCTGACGACACTGCCGAGGTAGCGGCGCACGAGGTCGGGATAGTCGCGCACGGCCTCGGAGATGGAGCAGAAGATGATACCGCGCTCGGCGAGGGCTTCCTTGTGGGTTGTCTTGACGGAGACGGAGTCCATTACGGCGTCAACGGCCATTCCGGCGAGCTGCTTCTGCTCCTGAAGGGGGATTCCGAGCTTATCGAAGGTGCGTATCAGCTCGGGGTCGACCTCATCGAGGCTCTTGGGGCCTTCCTTCCTGACGGGGGCGGCGTAGTAGCTGATGGCCTGGAAGTCGATATCGGGCATCTTGAGGTGACCCCATTTGGGCGGGGTGAGGGTGAGCCAGTAGCGGTAGGCCTTGAGGCGGAAGTCGAGCATCCAGTCGGGTTCGCCCTTCTTGCGCGAGATGAGGCGGATGACGTCCTCGTTGAGGCCTACGGGGATGATGTCGGTGTCGATATCGGTGACGAAGCCGTATTTATAGTCGCCGCGGGTGACGTTGTCGAGCACGCTGCCCGAGGAGGAATCGGTATGACGGTCTTTGCTTTTGTCCATAACGGTAGTTGACTTTCTTATTCTACAATCCTTTTTATGACCACGACATCGGCTCTCCGAGCCTCTGTTGATGAGGATTTATATAAGCGAACCATAAAAGGATTCGTGTAGACAATCATTATAACGCGGCGGATGGGGAAAGAGTTTCAGCCGCCGACGGCCCAGCCGAGTAGAGCGGGGGCGAGGGAGAGGATGGCCTCGATTGCATGGCCGTTGCCGATAGTCGACATGGCCAGGAAAGGAGTGGAGGGCTTGACGAGCAGCCAGAGATTGAGCAGGATACTCAGGGCAAGCATCCACTCGAAGCAGCTGAACAGGGCGCCGGCGATGCGGTCGAGCACTCCGAGGCTGAGGGAACGGACGACGGTCTTGAAGAAGTGGGCGACGATTCGCACGCTCAGGTAGCCGATTATGAACAGGATGATGTTGGCCATCACCTTATCGACATATCCGGGCTGAGTAGCGGCATCAGCTCCTTTGGAGGCTATCATCGCTGCGATATAATCGCCTCCGATATGACATAGGAGGACGCCGAGAATGAGGCCTCCGAGGGCTCCGGCCTGGACGATGACGCCTTTACGGAAGCCCCAGGCGACGGATACGACGAATACAATCAGGATGAATATGTCGAGTTTTGTCATTGCGGATTAGACTGCAAAGGTACGAATTTTTGCGGGGCAACGCAAGGATTTGCCTTTGCGATGGGAAAAGGAGGGGAAGCCTGCGGCACAAGAACGGATCGGGGCAACGCCCGACCGCCGGCAAGGCGGCGGCACAAGAACGAATCGGAGCGAAACTCCGCCCGCTGGCAAGCCAGCGGCACAAGAACAAAAGAGGGGAAAACAATTTGGAGGCAGGAGGCGGGGGTTCCGGCGATGCTCGCCGGAAGCGGAAAACCGCCCCTTTGATGGGAGCCAAGGGATAGGAGGAGGGAGGAACACGGGGAGACCCGAGCTAAAGCTCGGAGCGCAAACAAATCAGGAGGGAAACAGGGAAGAAGCCCGAGGCAAGAGCGGGGAAAGCGGGGCGGCTGAATCCGAGCGCGTGAGGTGCGAAATAATTCGCACCTCCTAAGCGGGCGGAAGGAGCAGGAGGGGGAAATTCCGGCGATGCTCGCCGGAAGCGGGAAACCGCCCCTTTGATGGGAGCCAAGGGGAGAAAGAGCAGGGAGCAAGGTGGAAAGCACTATAGAACAAAAACCAATCAGGGCGAAGGTTTTCGCCCTGATTGGTTGATATTGCTGATTATCGGCTATTAGCTGATAGAATCTGCGGTTGAGGCTTCGGCGGGGATGACCGCCAGGGGTTATTTTCGGCGGGGATGACCGTCGGGGGCACGGCGGGGTTGGCCGCCGAGGATTTATTTTACGGCGGGGTTGGCCACTTTGCGGGAGTTCACCAGGTAGGCAACGGGGGTTGCGATGTAGATGGTGGAAAGTGTACCGGTGATTACGCCGAAGAGCATCGCGAAGATGAAGGAACGGATGGAATCGCCACCAAGGATGAAGATGCAGAGGAGCACCAGGAGGGTCGAGGCCGAGGTCATGATGGTACGGCCGAGGGTGGAGTTGAGCGACTTGTTGATGGTGGTGAAGAAGTCCTGCTTGGGATAGAGGCCGACGTTTTCGCGCACGCGGTCGAACACTACCACGGTATCGTTGATCTGATAACCGATTATGGTGAGGATTGCGGCGATGAATGTCTGGTCAATCTCCATGGCGAAGGGGAGGATGCCCCAGAAGAGGGAGTAGAAGCCGATGATGGAGAATGCGGTGAAGGCGACGGCTGCGAGTGCACCAAGGGAGAAGGCGACGTTGCGGAAACGCAGGAGGATGTAGAGGAACATCGCGGCGAGGGAGAGGATAACGGCGATGTAGGCCTTGTTGCGCATGTCGTTGGCGACGGTCGGGCCGACGGTCTGCGAGGAGAGGATGCCCTGGGTCTCGTCGGTGGTGGAGAAGGATTCGAGGGTCATTCCGTCGGGGAGGAGGCCTTCGGCCTTGAAGGTGTCGTAGAGCTTGCGGGTGATTTCTTCCTCGATGGCGGAGGCGTCTTCGTCGGATTTGATCTTATAGTTGGTGGAGATGCGAACCTGGTTGGAATTCTCGATGGTGATTACGGATACGGAAGCTACCTGACCGTCGGCGTTGAAGACGGGCATGAGTGCTTGCTGGAGTGCGTCGGTCTTGACGGGCTTCTCGAATTTGACAACGTAGTTGCGGCCGCCGGAGAAGTCGATGCCCTGGTTGAGGCCACGGACAAAGAGGGAGATTACGACAACGGCGATGAAGATGCCGATTACGGGGAAGGCAATCTTGCGGGCTCCCAGGAAGTTGAAGTGGGAGTTGTTGAACATGTTGCGCGAGATTGCGGTGGTGAAGGTGAGCTTCTGGAAGGGCTTGGTCTTTCCGCATGTGATGAAGATGATGCGGGTGAGATAGACGGCCGTGAAGAAGGAGCAGACGATACCGATTATGAGGGTGGTGGCGAAGCCCTTGATGGGACCTGTGCCGAAGAAGAGGAGGATCACGCCTGTGATAATCGAGGTAAGGTTGGAGTCGAAGATGGCGGAGAAGGCGTTGGAGTAGCCGTCGGCGATTGCGGTGCGGATGGATTTTCCGGCGCGGAGTTCCTCCTTGGCGCGCTCGAAGATGAGCACGTTGGCATCGACGGCCATACCGAGAGCGAGGACGATACCTGCGATACCGCTGAGGGTGAGGACGGCCTGGAAGGAGGCGAGGATGCCGAATGTGAAGAAGAGGTTGCAGATAAGGCCGAAGTTGGCGATGAGGCCGGGGATGAGGCCATAGATGCAGCACATGAAGATCATGAGGAGCACGAGGGCGACAACGAACGACCAGATACCGGACTCGATGGCCTGCTGGCCGAGCGAGGGACCGATAACCATGTCGGAGATGATGTCGACCTTGGCGGTCATCTTACCGCTCTTGAGGACGTTGGCAAGGTCCTGAGCTTCTTCGACGGTGAAGTCGCCGGTGATCTGCGAGCGACCGCCTTCGATAGCCTGGCGGATGTTGGGATAGGAATAAACGAGGTCGTCGAGGACAATAGCTACGGGGTGGCCGATGTTGCGCTGGGTAATACGGGCCCAGTCGCGTGCGGCCTCGGAGTTCATGGTCATGGAAACGACGTTGCCCTGCATCTGGTCGAAGTCGCTGGTAGCGCCGATTACGCCAGAGCCGTCGAGGGCGGGACCGCCGTTGGTGGCACGGAGGGCGATAAGCTGATATGTGTCGATCTGACGCTCCTTATGGGTGACGGTGTCGGTGAAGTTGACGGGCGAGGGCTTCACGCTCCAACGCAGGCGGAGGTTGGAGGGGAGGTACTGCTTGGCTTCGGGGGTTGCGAGGGCGGCGTTGATGCTGTCGCGCTCCTGGGCGGTTGCGATACCGAATACGGGGGTAGCGTCGGAGCTGATCATGAGGAAGCGCTCGCGGAGGCCGGTACCGTTTTTAGCGCGGAGGGCAGCGTCGAGCTGAGCGACCTGACCGGCGATTTCGTTGGCGCCGTAGCACTCGTAGAATTCGAGGTTGGCGGAGCGCTGGAGGAGTTCGCGCACGCGCTGATGCTCCTTAACGCCGGGGAGTTCGAGAAGAATCTGGCCGTCGTTGTCCTGAAGCACCTGGATGTTGGGGGAAACCACGCCGTAGGCGTCGATACGCGAACGGAGCACGTTGGTGGCGGAGTTGTTGACGCGATCCTTGACCTCGGACTTGAGGACGGAGGCGACATCCTTGTCGCTCTGGCCCTGCTTCACGATGGAGTTGAACACCACGGAGTAGTCGGCGCCGGGGTTAAGGGCGCGGTACTGCTGGACGAAGGTTCCCACATAGTCGGAGGAGTGGTTGTTGCCGATGATGGAGTCGGTATTTGCGAGCGCCTGCTCGAAAGCCGGATCCTGGTCGGCGTTTTTCATTGAGCGGAGCATGTCGGGCATGGAGACCTGAAGGATGACGTTCATGCCGCCTTTGAGGTCGAGTCCGAGGCCGACACCCCATTTCTGGACTTCACTGTAGTTGTAGCCCAGCCAAACGGGCTCCTTGGAAATTGAGTCGATGTAGGCTTTATAGGCCTTGTTGTACTGCTCGGAGTTCTTGCCCTGCTGCCCGGCTACGGAGAGAGCATACTGCTCAGCCTTCGCCTCCTGCTTGCTGCTCACGAGGGTGAACGACAGGTAGAACAGGCAGACAAGCACGAGGAAAATCGCGATGATACCGGCGATGATACTCCCGAGGGTTCCTTTGCTTTGCATGTGGTGTTAAAAAGTATTTATGTTATTATTTTTTTTATTTTCCATTGCCTGAGCCGGCGGAGGCGCCCCATAGCCGGGCAGCTCCACGCGAGCCAAAAAAGGGAGAAAACGGAATGCCGGCGCGAAGCCAATCCACTGACAGTGAGGCAAGCAGAGCGGCCACAGGCCCCGGAGGGGGCTGCGCGACATAGTTTTCAGCTTGCAAATATACACAAATTCCGCAGATAATCAAAGGGGAATTTGCCTCTGAGCAGCAAACCGCCGGCAAGCCGGCGGCACAAGAACAAAAGACAGGAGGCCGGACAGACAGGAGAAAGGGAAGAGGGGATTGCCGTCGTGATCGCCGGAAGCGTGAAGCCGCACCTTTGACGGAGGATTAGGGAAGGGAAGAAGTAGGGACGGAGGGGGAACGGAGAGAGATCAGCGATAGATGGGTTTGCGGGATTTGGAGGCGGTGGCGGAGCCGTAGGCGACGGCGCGGGAGGGGCAGATATGGTAGCAGCGCAGACAGAGGGCGCAACGGGAGCCCCAGACGGGGGTTGAGGGGCTGCCTGGGACGCCGAGCTGAAGCTCGTCCACAGAACTACCTTCTTGATTTTGAGAAGAACGAGAGGATATAGAAGGGGTGGAGGGGGACATGGTGATGTTGGAGAGCGGGCAGGAGCGGGCGCAGAGGGAGCAGGATGTGCAGGCGGCGGTGGCGTGGAAGGGGCGCGGGGACATGCAGAAGGCGGCGAACCAGGGGTAGATGATGTAGGTTTTGAGCCATGCCCAGGAGCCGCGGGTCATTTCGCCTTCGCCGTAGCCTTTGCTGATTTTTGCGGCGATATGGGCCACGCGGTCGGGCATTGCCTTGAGTTTGGCGTCGGCGACTTCGGGGGTGTCGACGTCGAAGCCTTTCATCAGCACATAGGTGTTGGGCATCGTGACGGAAAAGGATCCGCGGGGGTTCCACCCTCGGCGCCCGATGATTTTTGCCCACTGATGGTCGGCGTAGCCGGTATCGTCGCCGCAGGTCAGGACGAGGAAGTGAGGCGTGGAGTGCTCAGGGGTGATTTTCAGCTTGCTGCGGCGCAGGAAGGGGACGACCACCGGAGGGATTCCCCAGGAGTAGACGGGCATGACCCATACGACAGGTTCGTCTTCTGGGACGCGTATCAGCTCCGAGTCGGGCTCGATAAGACGGCGCCCTTCAAGCATGAGGATGTCGCCGCCGAGATGCGACTGCAGTTGTCGGGCAACCAGAAGGGAGTTGCCCGTGCCGCTGAAACATATAATCATAGCAAAAGAGAGTGATTATCTGATTGTTACCTGGGTGGCGCCGTAGCCGTACTCGCGGAAGGAGGCGTCCTGAACGTCGGCGCTCTTGTAGCGATGGTTGAGCTCTTTCATGATGGCCTGGCGGAGTATCCCCTCCCCTTTTCCGTGGATGAAGACAATTTTACGGCCACGGTTGCGTAGATTCTCGTCCATGACGCGGCGGAAGGTGTCAATCTGGTAGTTAAGGATGTCGGCTGTCGACATGCCGGCAGTGGTGTCGAGGAGCTCGCCGATATGGAGGTCGACCACCAGCGGGGCGTCGGCTTTGGGCCTGGGGGCGTCGCGCTTCACGACCGGACGGCGGTCGGCACGCACTTTCGAGCGCATGGCTTCCTCGAGGCCTACGCTGTCGAACACCTTGGCCCGCTGGGGAATATCGTTCTTTACAATCTCGACGGCGATGACCGGCTGGTCGAAGTAGACATTCTCGCGGAAGCAGTGGAGCTTGAAGAACTTGGTGGTGTCGAGGCGCGATTCGACGGCGACGGGAGCCTTCAAGGCAAACTGACGGTCGCGCTTGAAGGCGACGTACTGGAAGGCTACGCGGTCGAGGCGTCCGACCTGCTCGCGTGTTAGTTCTTCGATGAAAATCTGCATGTTGGGCTCTACAAGGCCGGCATAGCGGGTGGTCCAACCCTCTTCGTCGTCGGCACGCGAGAGGTATGTGAAGTAGAGGTAATAATTGGAATCGTTGACGAGATAGGCCTCGAACGTGGTGGTGGACAGATGTTTAAGTTCCACAGCCTCGTAGGCGAGCACGACGTTGAGGCGGTCGCCGCCGGGGGTCTCGACCACCGGTTCGGGCTTCGGAGCCTCGGGAACGGCGGTGGGAACGAACTTGCTGCGCGCCTCGGCCTCGTCGGCCTGACGCTGCTGGCCCGTTCCGCCGAAAATATCGCGGCGCGCCTTCTCGTCGCCTGCGGGAGCCACAACCACCAGTTCCTTGACCAGTACGGGAGTAACAAAACCATCGTCTTCCTCGACGTGGGCCACCTGGCCGTCGATTTTCACCACGCGTCCACCGCCGGTGGAGCTAAGAAACCTGACTGTATCGCCTATCTTTACCATTTTCTTTACATTTTGCTTTTGTGCAAAGATACGGATAAATCGCTAACTTTGCGCAAAATTTAGAATATGGTAAAGGAGATACGCATCGACGAATACGACTATCCGCTACCCGACGAGCGGATAGCGAAGCACCCCCTGGCTCAACGCGACGCCTGCAAACTGCTTGTGCGCCAGAGCAAGGGGGAGATTTCGGAGCATATATTCTCGGAACTTCCGGAGCTTCTGCCGGAGGATGCGGTGCTGATATACAACAACACGCGAGTGATCAACGCGCGCCTGCGCTTCCGCAAGGCTGGAGGCGCCCACATAGAGATATTCTGCCTGGAGCCGGTGGATCCCGCCGACTACGCCGTAAGCTTCGCGCAGACAGGTCGCTGCATCTGGAACTGCCTGGTGGGCAACTCGAAGAAATGGAAAGAGGGAGCGCTCGAAATGAAGCTTGAAGTAAACGACAAGCCCCTGACATTCAAGGCCGAACGCATGGCCAACCTCGGGCGCAGCTCCAACATAGAGTTCAGCTGGGACAATCCGGCGGTAAGCTTCTCGGAGATAATCGGCGCCGTGGGTGAGATTCCCATCCCACCCTATCTTAACCGAGGCACCGAGGCATCGGACTCGACTGACTATCAGACGGTATACTCGCATATCGACGGATCAGTGGCAGCTCCGACGGCGGGGCTGCACTTCACTCCGGAGGTGCTGGAAGCCATATCGCGGCGCGGCATAGAGCGACGCGAGCTGACGCTCCACGTGGGGGCGGGAACCTTCCAGCCGGTTAAATCGGAGGAGATCGGCGACCACCCGATGCACAGCGAGTTTATCGCTGTCGACCGCGACCTTATCGCCGAACTGGCCGAGGGGAAACGGAAGGTAATCGCCGTCGGGACAACGTCGGTACGCACTCTCGAAAGCCTCTTCCACGCCGGGGCGCTGATGCTTCAGGGGAAATGGGAGGGTGAGGTGCCGCAATGGGCGCCCTATGAGGGGGACACTATAAATATATGTGTGGCCGACGCTATGAAAGCGATTCTGCGGCATCTCGACGAGACGGGGATGCAGACTTTCATCGCCTCGACACGCATTATTATAGCGCCGGGATACCGGTACAGGGTTGTAAAGGGAATGGTTACGAATTTCCACCAGCCGCGGTCGACGCTGCTGCTGTTGGTGTCGGCTTTCACGGGGGGCGACTGGCGGAAGGCCTATGAATACGCGCTGGAGCATGGGTTCAGGTTTCTGAGCTATGGGGATGCCTGTCTGTTTTTAGGCGGAGATTAGGCGGCTTGTGATAGCGGCGCATCTTTGGCGTCGCGACGGGGAAATTCGGGCTCGGTCATTGACTTCAGTCAACTCCCATCGCCCTCACCCCGCCGCTCCTAAAATATGCACCGCTCTGACAAGCCGCCACGCCATGCGTGGGCGGCCAATTCGGCTGCGAGGCTATCCTAAAGAGAAAAACCGCATCTTTGAGGAGAACGCAAAGGGGAAGGCCAGAAGAAATGGATTTTTTTGAAAAATTTATAGGGGATAAGAGACTGGAGGAGAGAGGGATGGCGCGTTAAGGAGTGTTAAGCGGATTTTTTGGACTCGCAAGGGGCAAAATCGGTTGTAACTTTGCATCGCAACCGAAAAAAGAGAACTTTAACATTACGAGAACCGAGACAATGAAATCTACCAAAATGCTATGGGTTGAGGCCAAGGGGAGGCCTGTGGAGGCGGTGAACTGCCGCAGGGACGACAGGGAGCCTGATGTATGGCGCCCGGCGGGAATGCCGGCAAAGGTGGCCGACGACTGCCGTGAATTCGTGGCGGAATTTCCGCTCGATGCCGAAACTACCGCCGTACTGACCATGAAGGGGATGCAGCTCGGGGTGGCGATTTCAAAGACTACAAACGATGAAACGGAACTGCAGATGCCGGAGGCCTGCGCCGAGCTTGGACAGGTGGAGGCGCGGGTGATAGGGTGCGAGGTCGTAGAGGAAGGGTTTCTGAGGATTTTCCTGAGCCACAGCCGGAGCGTCTACGCGAGCTACCGGCGCGATGCCGATGCACCGGGCGGATGGCGATTCACCATGCACGGACGGATGCCGGCACTCCCTCCCCTGCTTCTGAGGCAAGGACGGCGACAGACTATGTCGGAACCCGTGAGCGCCCTGAAGCTCTCGCAGGCGATAAGCGGAACATCCCGGCCAGGCGCGGGCGACACCGCCGCCATGAGCAAGCGTGTGGAGGACGCCTATCTGCGCCTGCGGCAACGCGCTTCGGCCGCCGGATATTCGCTCCAGCCGCGCCTGGCCCGCGTAAGAGTGGAGGACCGCCGGGGCGACACAATCGCCACGGGGCCGACAATCTTAGTATGCAGTCCAGACGGGCCCCAATGCACCGGTGGAGCAACCTTCACGCTCGGCTCCGACGGCCAGACCCTCCAGGCAACGGCACTGACGGCCAACGCCTACAATCTGGAACTCAGCGGCATGCGCGCCATAGCCGAGCCATGGCGACGTCTGGCCTACAGAGCCGTTGTGGAGACCTCGGCACAAATCGAGCCATACTCTCCAGAAGGGAGTGCGGGCACACCGACGATTGCCGACAACGGCCGCGAGACAACTGTAACGATGCCGTTGCCGGGAATGGCAGGCAGCAAAGCGGGCGTGACGGCGGCTGTGGAGAAGCGCGCCCTACAGGCCCTGCAGGCCGGCGAATGGTGCGAGCAGGCCTCAATAACCGACCCTTTCGGTGGAGACGCACAGCGTACGACCATACCGCTTGCCGATCTTCCCGCCACAAAAGGGACGACACCAGCGCCCGAACGCGACGCTGAAAGTTTCCGAACCATGCTCACCCTGCCGGACGGCGCAATTATCGCCGCGGATCCGCTGACAGAACCGTTTGACGGCTTTAGCCCCGCGCAGCTGCTTACGCGGACCGACTCCATGGCTGGGAAATACTGGCGCGCCGTGGCTACCGTGACCCTCCGCGAGCCGGATGGAACCGAGCACAAGGCCGTGCGCGTGGCCGAAGTGACCGACGAAGATGCCGCGGGGTTCTCCCCACTGCTCGTATATCCCGACGAACGCGCCGTCAGCCTCCGTCTGGCCGTGGAGCGCCCGGAAGGGATTATGCAGCAGACCTACGCCATGCGTCCGCTGAGAGGCACGGGCTACGCCTGCCATATCAATTTCGCCAATCCCACTATCTTCCCCGCCACAGATGCTTCCACCCTCGACATCGGCGCTACCACAGCCTCAGCACGTTGCGAAGCCGGAAGCGTGGCCGTAGCCACGGGCACTTCCCTGAGTGACCGACGGAAACGCCGCAGGCTGGGCACCGGGAGCATCGACGCCATTGCCGAATGGCCCTCCGGAAACGGCAGCTGGGACTTCTCGCGCACACGCCTCGCCCTTGCCACACGCGGCGGTATCTACCAGCTTACGCTCGACGGCGCCATGAGCGTGCACGCCGTAAGACGCATGAGCCCCCTCACTGCCGACGGCGGGAGACTGACGGAATGCAACGACGGGAAAGGACGATTTCTGCTGATGCTTACCGGCGGCCGTCCGGCCGAACTGCGCGGGTCGAAAGTGGCTCTGCTCTCCACAGGCATAGAAGGCGCCGGAGATATAGCCTACGGAGGCAAGCGCGGAGAATACTGGTGGACGGAGACCGACCACGACGGACGTACACAACTGCTGCACGCATCCCCATCGGGCAAAACAATAGAACGCATCCAGGCCGAATACCCGGGAATAAGCGGCGACATCACGCTGCGCACGTGGCGCGGACGGCTGCTGATTCTGGCCTCCGACGGCGGCACATATACTGCCGACCGCGAGACGTGGCCCGCGGATGGAGTCAGGATGGCCCTGAGGCTTCGTCATAATTTCAGCGGCAACGCCTACGGAATCGCGGGACGCCCGGTGCGGGCAGCCGTGACAGGAAGCGGCATCAAGGGCACCATCGCCATAACCGCCGACCGCGGCAACCGACGCCCCGCTTTGCTGGCGCGCTTCAAGGTGGAGGGGGATCTGACCTCGCCTGTTGTCGCACCGCTCGCAACCGGGTTCCGCCCTTGGATCGAGCTACAGACCGACCTCACCGTGGGAAGCGACGCAGAAGTGCGCCCACTGGCCGTCGCTCAAAAAAAGTAAGGAAAATCTCACGACTTCCCTTACCGAGATACATAGTAATATTACCAGTCAATCAATACAGCTGCGGCGACTATGCGCGCCACAAAAAGGTTTGTATAAAATGAACAATGGATAATTTCCGGATTAAAGAATTCAGTTTGTAGAAACCGTATGGCCGACGGCTACACGCTAAGCCGGCCTCGGAAAGGGCCGGAGGCTGCAAAGCCGGAGGGAAACGGTATATGATTGCGAATTGTGCCAATGCGGGTTGCTACAAAGATAGTCTACAACACGTTGCAGGTCAAATTTGTAACTGAAATATCTTCAAAAAGTCGCAATTTTGTCTACAACCAGATTTTTCTACAATTTAACCATTGATAGTCAATTAAATACAACCAATTGCAAGCATAATCGAGAAGGCAGCCACCAATGAGAATCCGACACGCGGCTGTAACCTCGGCTTCTGCCACGAATGCATTTACAATATAGATTGTACAAAATTACGAGTAAAAAATTAAAAACCAATGAAAAAAGCAAAAATTTTTATCGAGAACGAAAAAAATTCAAGAGACCTCATCCCCGTGGCTCCTGAGTCCGAAACCGAGAGCTCCGGCGAACCGAAATCCGAAACCGAGCAGCCCGAAACGCCCCAGCCTGAAGAAGCCGAGACAGAAGCCGCGCCCGAAGAGACCCCGACGGCTCCCACCCCGGAGGAAATCGAGCAGATGGTGGCCGAAGCCGAGCAGCGAGGCTATCTGCGCGGCCGCAACGAGCAGATCGAACAGCTTATGGAAGCGCCCACGGGCTACGAGACCGAAACTCTCGGTGAAGGCGGCCATCTTAAGGGCGAACCGATGATTCTGGGGAATTTAAAACCTTCAATCTGGGATTTATAGGCATCACTCCAAGCTGACGGCCAATCATTTATACAAACTCAGCAGTAAACAAGTATTTCATAGCCACAATAATTCACATGCTTATTTCAACCATTTCAAAACCCTAAGAATTATGAGAAAAATTATCGGAATCATGCGGGCAATCGCGGAATTCCTGTCGATGGTAGCCCGCTGGCTCACCTTCCGCCGACCGCAGACAAACAACGAGAACCACAACAACACAGAAAACATCGAAAACGACAAAACCTACGAGAACAATGAAAACGACTGAAACAACCACCCCGAAAACCACCAAGAGAACCACAACCAGAACCACCAACTCCAAAGCCACAAAAACCACCATGAAAGAAATTCTCAATTCCGCCAAAAGCGCAATAGTGCGCTTCCTTTCCGACGACCGTCTGGCCCCGGCAATCTTCCTCGGAGCCGCTCTGCTCCTGGCCATCGTGCTGGGATGGGTGCTCGGGCACAACAATTCAACCGTAATACAGATTGTGGAGCAGGCGGCCGGCAATTTCCACGCTGCCGACGGAGCAAGCGCCGCCATGGCAGCCGTAGCGGGCATCGCCGGTGCCGGACGCCACATCGACGGCGCGCCCCTGACCACCGATACGGCCAACACGGAGGCCCCGGGGCTGCTCCGTAACGAAATCGACGAGCGCATAGTGAAAATCCGCCCCATGTCGACCCCTCTCGACCAGATTTCGCGCTACGGAGGCTCGCGCCTGAGCGGTTCGATGAAGGTTGAATATTACTCGGTCGATACAAAACCCTATGAGGCAAAACTCACCAAGGCCGTGACCGCCACCGACGACCGCAACACCGACACCACCGTGGTGCTCAAGACCGACCTCAACGACATTTTCCAGCCCAGCACCACGCTGATGGCGCCCGACATCGAAGCCTCGGAGGGTGGGCCGCTGGTGCTCTACGTGAGCGAGCTGACGCGCGACGGCGCCCAGGTGATTCCCGTGAACCATAAATACAACGACGGACCGGGCTTCCCGGCAATGCCCGTAGGCACGCGCCTTGTGCGCATGGGCCGCGCGGCCACCGAGCTCGACGTGACCACTCCCCAGTACGGCGCCCTCCCCACCAAGAGCAGCAACCTCTGCCAGATATTCAAGGCTCAGGTGGAGCAGACCACCTTCATGAAAATCTCCAACAAGGAGGTGGGCTGGACCTTCTCCGACCAGGAGGAAGCCGCGATAATCGACATGCGCATGGGAATGGAGCGCAACTTCCTCTTCGGCCATCAGAGCCGCATCCTCGACCCCGTGAAAGGGGAGGAAGTATGCCTTACCGGCGGCATCTGGAACCAGACCGGCAACACTTTCAGCTACAGTGCCGCCGAAGGACTCTCGGAGAAGACACTCGTGCAGCTCTGCCGCCAGGCCTTCGCCAACAGCGCCGGAAGCTCGAAGAAAGTGCTTCTTGCCGGCTCGGACCTGATCGAAAAGCTCCATATGATAGGGAGCACCCGCGTGCTGGTGAACGATGCCGTGGTGACCAAGTGGGGCCTGGACTTCACCGAAATCCACTCGAAATTCGGCACGCTCTACGTGATGCTCGCCGAAGTGTTCGACAGCTGCGGCATGAGCGGTAACGGAATGGTGATCGATCCGGAGTACATCACGAAGTATTGCCACGTGCCCTTCCGCACCGAAAGCCTCAACCTGCGCACCAGCGGCGTGCGCAACGTCGACGCAATCGTAATCACCGAGGCAAGCTGCCTGGTGCTCCGCTACCCGCAGAGCCATGTGCGTATCGTGGCCACGAAAGCCTGACCCCAAGACCATTGAACGATGAAACTTACCCTTGACCAATCGGAAATGCTGGCGCTCTGGAAGCGCCGGCATTTCATCGAACCGCTCAGAGCCGACTGCACCATAGAGCGCACCGACGGCATCGACCTCGACGCCCGACTGCGCGAAGAGATGCGCGCATGGTATCTCGACCTGCTGCGCCACGGGCCGGTGGAGGCGCTGGCTCCGGCCGAAATCGCCGGGGAATGCCGCGCGGTGGTGTCGCCCGAAGGGGTGACGGAACTGATTCTGCCGGCGGGAGTGGAACGCGTGCTGAGCGTGCAGCTTTCGGGCTGGTGCCGTGCGGCCACGGTAATCGCCGACCCCCGCCATCCCGCCGTAAGGCTTCAGGAAAACCCTTTCAGCCGTGGTGGCGTAGAAGCCCCCGTGGCTATCTGGACGCCGGGGAGCGAGGTGGTGAGGCTGATGTCGGCCGCCGTAGCTGCCGGAACGCCCGTGGCGTCGGTGCTCGCCGCAGTCGACGCCGGACCCGACCTCTATACCTTCGACGAGCAGGCCGTGGCGCTTATAAATCCGCAGCCGCTGATATAACAAATTATAAGTCTTATAATTCTTATAAATTTTTTCCATGACTACCGAAACCAACGAAACCGCCATAAACCGCGCCCGGCGAGTGCTTGAGGCCGCCCACAAGGCGTGGCTGGCCATGGCCGACTTCCGCCGGCGCCGGCGCCGCTACATCCGCTACACCTACGGCGACCAGTGGGGCGACCCCGCGCCCGAAGCATCGGGCGCAATATCCGAAGGGGAAGCCATGCGTGCCCAGGGCGCACGTCCGCTCACCAACAACCTGATCCGCCGCATGGTGAAAGCCGTAGTGGGGCGCTACCGCATGCAGGCCGAAGGGGCCGGGCGCGACGATGCCGACACACCCCTCGGCGCATGCCGTCGCTTCAACTGCACCGACGAGCTCGACGCACGCACTTTCGAGGAATTCCTGATTTCAGGCGTGGCCCTGCAGCGCGTGGGACACGACACGCGCCGCGGCCGACGCGCCGTATGGGTCGACATAGTGAATCCCGAGACCTTCTTCATCACTCCCGTGGGCGACCCGCGCGGATGCGATACCGAACTGGTAGGCCGCTTCACCGACATGAGTATCGCCGAGGTCTGCATGCGCTACGGCTACGGCGACCCCAGGCGCACAGCCATGCTCCGCAGCATATATGCCTCGGCGGGAGCCCTCGACACGGCCGAGGCAGCAGTGCGCTCCGGCGCGGGAAGCTTCTATCAGGCTCCCGAAGGGCGATGCCGTGTAATCGAGGTGTGGACGCTCGAATGCCGCGAGCTGATGCGCGTCCACGACCCGGCGTCGGCCACCATGGCGATTGCCGAACCCGGCGCCCTGCAGCGCATCGAGCGCATCAACCGCCGGAGGCGCCGCAGCCATCTGCCCGAACTGAAGGCACGCATCGAGACAACAACCACCTGGCACTGCCGCATCATGGCGCCCGACGCTACTATTCTTGCCGAGTGCTCGCGTCCGGCCGTGGCCGGACACCCCTTCGCCATGAAATTCTATCCGCTCGTCGACGGCGACGTCCACTCTCTCGTGGAGGATGTAATCGACCAGCAACGCCACGTGAACCGCATGATCACGATCATGGACCGCATGATGGCCACCGCGGCAAAGGGCGTGCTGCTCTTCCCCAGCAAATGCAAGCCCGACGAACTCGACTGGGCCGACATCGTGCAGCTGTGGGCCGACCCCGGAGGGGTGATTCCCTACCGCCCGGTGGATAAGGGGGAGCCTCACCAGGTGGTCACGCCGCTCTCCGACCCCGGAATATCGCGCATGCTGCAGACGCAGATCGAGATGTTTCAGGACGTGAGCGGCGTAAGCGATGCCCTGATGGGACGCAACATCAGCGCCGGAGTGGGCGCCGAGCGCTACCGCAACGAGGTGGCCAACGCCTCGCTCACCGTCGACGACCTCATCAAGACCTTCGCGCATTTCATCGCCACCCGCGACAATCTGATAGCCAGAACCATAAAATAAGAACCGGCAAATTTAACATTCTTTTAACCCGGGTGTGAAAGATTCTTGCCCGACCCGGGCCTTAACTTTGCAGAACGCAAGCTCAAATCAATTACGAGAACTATGTATACTTCCCATCAACGTGCCGGCGACTTCATCGCCGCCTTCGAGCGCCTGTGGCGCCAGCTTAGCGGGGAGCGTCCGGTTTCGGAGGAATTCGCCATCGGCGAAGCCCTCCGGATGCCGGCCGGACGCTTCTACGTGTGCCGAAATCATGCCTACAAAATGCTTCTGCGCCGTCGCCACGGCCATCTTCCACCCGGCGAAAAGCCCCACCGACGCGCTATGTGGGACGAGATGGAGCGCGCCCTGGCCGCGCGATGCCGCGTCGCTCCGCGCGAAACCGAGTGGGAGGCCCTCGACTGGATAATCGCCAACTACCGGCCGTCGAGTTTCTTCATCGCGCCCTCCTACGCCCGTAGGCTCTGCCTGGCGTGGCTCCGCGAGGAGAAAGCCGAAGCCGACCGCCGCACACGCCTTGCGCGTATGCGCCGCCTGGCCATCGCACGCCCGAGCCACCGCCGGCGCAACGCCCAATCAAAATCAAAATAAACCTTATAAGCCCTATCAGCCACATAAAATTCCCAACCCCAATGCTTACCCTCGACTTCAAGACCATAACCGACGAAATCCTCGCTCTTACCGCCCTTCGCAAGGCCACGGCCGCCAATCCCGAAGAGGGGATGCTCGTAACCCGCGACCAGCTGCCGGGACTGCGCGTGCTGGCGCGGATGGTGTTCGCCGAAATCCTCCTGCGCCTCGGTCCGGCCGTAGAAACTTCCGACATCGACGACTCCGACCTCCCCGCCGACCACCCTTACTCCACCTCCGAAGCTCCTGCCATGCGGCTCACGCTCGCCGGTGCCGACCGCCTCAGCAGCGGCGCCCTGATAACAGTGCGCCGCCATCTGGAGCACGCCGTGGCTACAGGCATCCTCGCCTGGATCGCCACCGAAGGCTCCGGCAGCTGCAGCAGCTTCGCCGCCGAACTGCGCGCCCGCTCCGACGCCGCCGTCAGCGCCGTGGCCGACACCCTCGCCTCGCTCGCCCCCTCCACCCTCCGCGCCCCCGGCTGGCCGCAGTCCTGAGCTGTGGCCGAAAGGGCGAAACGAAGGTTTTTTTGCGAGATTTTCGGAAATTTCCTATTTTTGGTGCTTATATGCACTTTTGTGCTTCCGGGCACTGCCATTTACGGGTGCAGCCATTCTTTGTTATGAGCCAGAACAACACTTTCACCACCGAAGCAGAAGACCGCATGATCGAGGAGGCTTTCCGCGACGTGCTCGACGGATACCTCAAAAGCAATCACCGCAAGAAGGTGGAGATTATAGAGCGGGCGTTCCGTTTCGCAAGGGAGGCCCACAAGGGTATCCGCCGGCGTTCGGGCGAGCCATATATCCTCCATCCCATCGCCGTGGCCAAAATCGCAAGCCAGGAGATCGGCCTGGGATCAACCTCGATCTGCGCCGCCCTGCTTCACGATGTGGTGGAGGATACGGACTACACCGTGGAGGATATCGAGCAGAATTTCGGCAAGAAAATCGCCCAGCTCGTGGAGGGGCTCACCAAGATTTCGGGCGGCATCTTCGGCGACAAGGCCTCGGCACAGGCCGAGAATTTCCGCAAGCTGCTGCTTACGATGTCGGAGGATATACGCGTGGTGCTCATAAAGATGGCCGACCGCCTGCACAATATGCGCACGCTTGGCTCTATGGCGCCCAACAAGCAGTATAAGATCGCCGGCGAGACGCTCTACATCTACGCTCCGCTGGCCCACCGCCTGGGGCTTTTCGCCATAAAGACAGAACTGGAGAACCTCTCGTTCAAATACGAGCATCCCGACGCCTTCGAGCAGATAAGCCGCAAAATCGCTACCACCGAGCAGCACCGCAACTCGATCTACAACAATTTCGCCGCCCCGATTCTCCAGCGCCTCGACGCCATGGGACTGAAATACACGGCCAAGGCGCGCGTAAAGTCGGTCTACTCCATCTGGAACAAGATGGAGACCAAACATATCCCCTTCGAGGAGGTCTACGACCTCTACGCCGCACGCATCGTGTTCGACTGCGACGACCCCGCCAAGGAGAAAAGCATCTGCTGGCAGATCTACTCGGCCATCACCGACATCTACCGCCTGCATCCCGACCGCACACGCGACTGGGTGTCGACCCCGAAGGTCAACGGCTATCAGGCTCTCCACCTCACGGTGATGGGGCCCGACGGCAACTGGATCGAGGTGCAGATCCGCTCGCGCCGCATGGATGAAATCGCCGAGAAGGGGTTTGCCGCCCACTGGAAATACAAGGTCGGCGAGGGCGACGAGGAGTCGGAGCTCAACGCCTGGCTCCACACCATCAAGGACATCCTCGACGACCCCGAGCCCAACGCCCTCGATTTCCTCGACACGCTCAAGCTCAACCTCTTCGCCTCGGAGATAGTGGTATTCACCCCGAAGGGCGAACTGCTCACGCTCCCGATGGACGCCACCGTGCTCGATGTGGCTTTCAACCTCCACACCCAGATCGGATGCCACTGCATCGCCGGCAAGGTGAATCATAAGCTCGTGCCCCTGAGCCAGAAGCTCAATTCGGGCGACCAGGTGGAGGTGCTCACCTCGCAGAGCCAGACGCCAAAGGCCGAATGGATCAACTTCCTTGCCACAGCCAAAGGAAAATCGCGCCTGCGCGCCTCGCTGCGTAAGATGCAGCAACCGGCCATCTCGGCCGGACGCGAGATTTTCGAGAAATTCCTCAAGGCCCACGACATCGCCGACGACAACGTGGCTATCACAAAGGTGATGGGGCTCTTCAAGGCCCAGAGCCGCGACGACTTCTACTGCCTGCTGGGAAACCAGGAGATCGTGCTCAACGACTACGTGGTGAAGACCCTGCGGCGCCAGAGCTCCGCCACCAAGCGCTTGCTGTCGAAGCTGCTGGGCCGCTCTGAGGCGCCCGTCCCGGCCACCGACGCCGAGAAGGAGGCCGCCGCGCGCCGCGCCGCCATCAACACCAAGGAGACCTACCGCCTGCGCTACGACGACAAGGGCGACGGCAACTTCAATTTCGCCGAATGCTGCCACCCCATTCCCGGCGACCCGGCGCTCGGATTCATCGAGGACGACGGCACCGTCACGGTGCATGCCCTCGACTGCCCGCGTGCCAGCGTGCTCAAGGCCAGTTTCGGCCCGCGCATCCTCTCCACAGCATGGGAGGTGGGCGAAGCCCGCTTCCCCGCCACCATACATATGGAGGGAATCGACCGCCACGGCATTCTTCACGAACTGATTTCGCTCATCTCCAAACAGCTCACGCTCGACATACGCGCCCTCGACATACGCGCCGAGAAAGAGGTGTTCCACGCCGACCTCTCGCTGCTCGTAGGCAACGTCGACGAAATCAACGCTCTCTGCGCCAAAATCCGCAAGATTCCGGGCGTAGAGAAGGCCGCACGCCTGTAGACCTCCGGCAATAATCCATCCCCACCCTCTGAAAGAAAGTGAAACCTACCGACAACACCCGCATATATCTCGGCCTGGTGCTCATTGCCGCGGTGGCCGTCTGCACCTACTTCATGCCGCGCACGGCGCGCCAGCGCTATGCCTACGAGGAAAACCGACCCTGGGCCTATTCGCTGCTCACGGCGCCGTTCGACATCACCGTCTACCGCGACTCGGCCACGGTGGCCCACATCACCGACAGCATCGACGCCTCGCTCGTGCCCATCTACCGGCGCGACGACGCCCAGCCTAAACGCCTTGTGGCCGAAATCGAAGCCAGCGACTCGCTCGCTGCCGGCGTGAAACGCCGCCTTGCCGCCGCCGTGGCGCGCGTATACGCCGTCGGTGTGGTCGACCAGACCACCTCCTCGCGCATAGCCCGAGGCGAGCTTCCTGAGGTGAAATATTCGGAAAACAACGTCAACGTGTCGCGCCATACGGCCCAGTATCTCTCGCAACGCGACGCCTATGCCTATATCGACTCGCTGTTCGCCGGGTCCGACGACCACCGCGCCTTCCAGTCGGTGCGCCTCTCCGAGCGGCTGCTCCCCAACATCGTGGAGGACCGCGAGGCCACGCGCCTCTACCGCGAGAGCCTCATCCAGCCCGTAGTGGCCGGCATCGGCCTCATACAGAAGGGGGAGAAGATTATCGGACCGGCGGAAATCGTAACCCCGCAGCTCTACCAGGTGTTGAAAACCTACGAATCGATGCTCGACCGCCGCTCCAGCGTGGACCGCACGCAGCGCATCAACGCTTTCGCGGGAAAGGCCGTCTACGCTGCCCTGATTTTCGCCATGGTGTTCGCCTTCTGCCTGCTCTATTATCCTGATTCGCTGCGGAGGGTGAAGCTCGTGCTTATCCCCGTGCTGCTCATGGTGGTGTTCTTCATTTTCACCGCCCTGGTGGCCCGGCTGCTGCGAAACGGCATATACTGCGTGCCGCTGGCCATTCTGCCGGTAATCATCACCGTGTTCTTCGACTCGCGCACGGCCTTCTTCGTTTTTGTGGCCGAGGTGCTGCTCTGCGCCGTAGAGGCCACACTCCCCCTTGAGTTCATCTTCGTGGAGACTCTGGCCGGCACGGCAGTAATCTTCTCGCTGAAGGATCTCTCGCGCCGCTCCGAACTGCTGCGTTCGGCCATAGTGGCCTTCCTGGCCTATGTGGTTTCCTACGTGGGCTTCGAACTGATGATGTCGGGCACGCTGAGCGCCCTGTCGTGGCGCCTGATCGGATACTTCGGCATCAACGCCGTGCTGATTTCCTTCGCCTACATCCTGGTGTTCATCGTCGAGAAGACCTTCGGCCTGGTATCGGTGATGACGCTCGTGGAGCTCTCCGACATCAACAACCGCACCCTGCGCGAGCTCTCGCGCGAATGCCCCGGCACGTTCCAGCACTCGATGGCCGTCAGCAACCTCGCCACCGAAGCCGCACACCGCATCGGCGCCAACGTGCAGCTGGTGCGAGCCGGCGCGCTCTACCACGACATCGGCAAAATCGACAATCCAGCCTTCTTTACCGAAAACCAGTATGGTGTGAACCCCCACGACACGCTCACGCCCGCCCAGAGCGCGCGCATAATAACGCGCCACGTGTCCGACGGGTTGCGCCGGGCCGAGCGCATCAAGCTCCCCAAGGCGGTGCGCGACTTCATCGCCCAGCACCATGGCCGCGGCAAAGCCAAATACTTCTATACTATGGAGTGCCGCCAACACCCCGACAGCGAGGTCGATCCGGAACCGTTCACCTACCCGGGCCCCAACCCGCAGACGCGCGAGGCATCCATCCTCATGATGGCCGACGCCGTCGAGGCCGCCTCGCGCTCGCTCACCGACCATTCGCCCGAAGCTATACGCAGCCTGGTGGACCGGCTCATCGACGGCCAGGTGGCCGACGGCCTCCACAGCGACTCGCCGCTATCGTTCCGCGACATCAAGGAGGTGAAGGAGGTATTCACCTCGCGCCTGCGCTCCATGTATCACGCCCGCGTCCAGTACCCCAAGGAGGCCACCCCCGCCGAAGGAGAGAGCCAAAACGACACCTCCAAAATGTAGGGATGCACTCTGGTGCAGCCGCCTATTCCGGATGCGTGAGGTTCGAAATAATTCGAACCTCCTAACCCGGCGCGAAGCATAGGAGGTGCGAATTCTTTCGCACCTTACGCGCCAGGCTTCCATAATAATAACGATTCTGCGCTATGCCCTCTATACCACAGGAATACCGGACATTCATATCCCGCGAGATCGGGCCGCTCGCCGAGGGGCTCGTCGACTGCCTGGAGCAGACCGCTCCTGAGGTGGCCGTGCGCATCAACCGCCGCAAGCTCCGCGCGGCCGGCGTGCCCGACGACTGGCTTCCGAAGGTATGCCGCGCCGGAGAGAAGGTGGCGTGGTGGCCGGAGGGCTATCTGCTCCCCGAGCGACCCGACTTCACCCACGACCCGGCCATGCACCAGGGGCTTTACTACGTGCAGGATGCCTCCTCGATGATTACGGCCCACGTGGTGGGCGCGCTCTCCGCGCGTCTCGGCGGCGCACCGCTTCTGATGCTCGACGCCTGCGCCGCACCCGGCGGCAAATCCACGGCGGCTCTCGACGCTCTGCCCGAGGGCTCGATGCTCGTGGCCAACGAGTTCGATTTCCGCCGCGCCTCCATCCTCGCCGAGAACATCCAGAAGTGGGGCTGTCCGGCCGTAGCCGTAAGCCGCGGCGACACGGCGCGTTTCCGTCGCCTGCCGGAGCTGTTCGACATCGTGGCGGCCGACGCGCCCTGCTCCGGCGAGGGGATGATGCGCAAGGACGCGCAAGCCTGCGCCCAGTGGTCGGAGCGCCTGGTCGACGAGTGCGCCGCCCGCCAGTGGGAAATCGTGGAAAATCTCTGGGAGACGCTCGCCCCCGGGGGCTTCTTCATCTACTCCACCTGCACCTTCAATACCCGCGAGAACGAGCGGATTGCCGACCGGATGATTGCCGATTTCGGTGCCGAGCCGGTGGCAATCCCCCTGCCTGAAGATAGCGGAATCGTGGTCGACGGCCAAGGCCGCATGCGATTTCTCCCCACGCACCTGCGCGGCGAAGGGCTCTTCATGGCCATCCTCCGCAAACCCGGCGAGTGGCCCCCCTCTCTCATCCGCCACACCGCTTCCACGCCCCGAAGGGAGAAGAAAAAGAGCCGGAATCGTGGTTCTGTGGCCGAGCTTCAGCCCGGCGGCCGTCCGTCGTCCAAGGCCCCTGATTTAGCTTCGCTTTGCGCCCCCTGGCTCCGAGGCGATTATGATTTCCTCCTCCGCGGCGAAGCCCTTTACGGCCGGCCGGCGGCATTCTCCCATATCTACGACCTCCTCGACAGCCATCTCGACCTGCTTCTCCCCGGCCTCGAAGTCGCCGCGCTCAAAGGCCGCACGGCCGTCCCCTCGCAACCGCTGGCACTCACCACCGCCCTGAACAGCACGGATTCCCCCTTTCCCACGGCCGAGGTCGACCTCGACCTGGCTCTGAGCTACCTGCGCCGCGAATCGCTCCCCGGCTTTCCCGAATCCCCGCGCGGACCGCTCCTGCTCACCATCAGGCCCCGGGACCTCGCCTCCCCTCTACCCCTTGGCTTCGTCAACAACCTCGGCTCGCGCGCCAACAACCTCTACCCCACCCCCTGGCGCATACTTCATTGATTTAACGGGAACCTACACCACCCCCGCCATTCCGAATTGCTCTGAATTCGGAATGCTTCCGTCCATTTTTTGCCCCGAATTTCATTAACGTTTGTTAGCTTTAATTATGAATAATTTGGGGGGGTAATTATTAAAGTTTGTAACTTTGCGACGCCTAAAAATAAGGGAATTTTACCAACATTTTAACCCGCCGGTTTCCTCGGGTAGATACTTTACAGGATTTGAACGTAATTAGCTGGTAAATTTAAGCTGGAATTCCTTGAATTATATCCGAGCCTACGGTTTGTATTTTCTTGAACAGACAATTACTGGTTAGATACATTATTATTCACATGCTTATGAGACTAAAGCTACTCTTCAGTCGCTGCCTCCCTGTGTGCATGGCAGCCCTCGCTGCGCTCAGCGCATCCGCCCACAGCTTCGTACAGGACGGAATCTACTACAACTATCTCGGAAACAACCAGGTCGAAGTCACCTTCGAAGGTACAGACTATACCAAGAATCCCGACAGATATACGGGTGCGATCGAAATCCCGTCGCACGTCGTGCAGTCGGGCACTGAATTCACCGTAGCCTCAATCGGCGCCAACGCATTCAACGGATGCACAAACCTCACTTCCATCATCCTGCCTGAAACCATCGGGGAAATCAGCATCCAGGCCTTCGAGGGATGTTCGGGCCTGACGGCTGTTCAGATTCCCGAAGGAGTCACCACCCTTGAAACCAACGCGTTCGCCGAGTGCACACGCCTCGCGTCCGTATCGCTACCCTCTACCCTTACATCTGTAGGCCCGCAGGCATTCCTCCACACCTCGCTGGAATCCATTGAAATCCCTGCACTTGTAACGTCGGTCGGCTACTCCGCTTTCATGAACTGTCAGAAACTCAAATCAGCGAACCTTCCGGCCTCCCTCACCGCCATAGGCGCCGCCGCTTTCCAAAACTGCACCTCGCTTCAGGCTTTGGACATACCGGATCAGGTCACGAAAATTGAGCAGTCCACCTTCAATGGCTGCACGCAGCTCAAAACCGTGGAACTCCCCTCTCATCTTTCGTCAATAGGCCTCACCGCATTCCACAACTGCTCCTCGCTCGAATCAATCGAGCTGCCCGAAAGCGTCACATCTATCGGCGAGCATGCCTTTTCCGGATGTTCAGCCCTCGCGTCGGTCAACATCCCCAAAGCAATTACCACCATCGAACCGTATACATTCTCCAGCTGCAGCTCGCTGACCGCCGTCGTTTTACCCGACGGTCTTACCGAGCTTGGCGAGGGCGCGTTCAGCAACTGCTCCATCCTCGCTGAAATCAACCTGCCTGATGGAATCACGGCGCTCCCCGCCTCAATTTTCCGCAACTGCACGGCGCTGACGCAGATCGATATACCTGCCGGCGTAAGCTCCATCGGGCAATACGCCTTTTCCGGATGCCGCACCCTTACGGATATCGTCATTCCCGAAGGAGTGACAACCATCGAGTACTGCACCTTCAACGGCTGCTACGCCATGGAGTCGGTTTCTCTGCCTGAAAGCCTCACCGCTGTCGGTGAAATGGCCTTTCAGGACTGCCGGAGCCTCACAGACGTATCAATCCCCGACTATGTAGCCACTATCGCCGACTATGCGTTTTTCTCGTGCCCCTCACTGAAGACCCTTACATTGGGAAGCGGCCTGAAGAGCATCGGCAACCTCGCCTTCTATTCAAGCCAGGAGCTGGAAGCAATAACCGTCCGGGCCATAGAACCTCCTGTTGCCACGGTTTCCACATTCAATCCGGCAAATTATACCAACGCCGGTCTTAGAGTGCCATACGAAAGTATTGGAAAATACAAGACTGCACCCGTATGGGAAAACTTCTTCACCGACCGCTGGCCCCTTACAGGCATCGAAGCCATAGAGGCCACCCAATCGGATGCCGCCGTCGTGGAGCGCTTCGACCTCACGGGGCGCCCCGTAGCCGACGACTTCCGCGGACTCTCCGTAGTGCGCCGTGCCGACGGTTCCGTAGCCAAAGAGCTGCGCCGCTGAACAAAGAACTTAGGCAATTATTAGATAGCCCGCAAACCATGAGCGGGCACCCATCGGGCGGTCTGCCGGATTGTGAAATCCGCCAGGCCGCCTCCTTCATCCACCCGCCTCTATTTCCCAACCTCCCATAAAGCTCCAAAATCCCGACCTGCGGAGCTTAGGAGGTGCGAATCATTTCGCACCTCACGCACCCGGCCGCAAACGCCTCCCACCCAACCTCCACGAGGATGCCGTAGAACTACCGAAATGTAGGGACGCACGGCTCGCGCAATGCGGTTCTCAAATAAGGTTAAAGCGACAGAAAATGATGTGCCAATTCGTTTAGGTTTATTCATTCACTCAAAACCAGACGAAATGGCACATTCTCCATTAATAGATTCAATCGGCCGACTTTCGGAAATCCACCCACGTTTTCATTTTACCCGGCTTGCGGTTATCCCACGCATAATAGGGGATAAAGCGGAAAGTCTTCTCGCCGCTGCGAGCCTCTACAGCTACGACGCCGTTAAGCAAACCGGCTTCATAGTCAGCCTTATAGGTAGTAGATGGCGTTAGGACGGCTGAATCATAGGAAGGATTGTCGGTTTCTTCCATGCAGTAGACCAGCGGACCGCGCTGCAGACAGCGCTTCCCGAGGTCGGCCGCAACGCGCGTATCGGCTGCTACAACCCTCACGGGCATATCCATATTCAATTCCACCACATCGCCGGGATTCCAAAGGCGCGTCAGATGGATATATCCGTCGGGCGCACGCTTTGCATCTGCCGGCCGGCCGTTGAGTGTCAGCTGCCAGCTTTCGCACCAACCGGGCACACGCAGGCGCAGTTCGAAATCAGCCGGAGCCTCGGGAGTAAGCGTCAGCGCAACTTTCCCGTTCCAGGGGTATTCAGTTTGCTGACTGATTTTCAACAGCTTTCCATCCACGCTCATTTCCGCGTCGCCGGCAATATAGAGATTGGCCGTAAGTGAAGAGCCTTCGGTGAGATACATATAATTGCCCACCGAGGGAAGAAAGCGCGAGAGGTTGCTCGGGCAGCAGGCAGTATCATACCAGGGCTTGCGGTGGTGGGTGCCGTCGGTCTCAAGCGGATTCACGTAGAAAAATGTGTTACCCGACAGGGAGATACCCGAAAGCACGCCGTTGTAGACGGCCCGTTCCATCACGTCGGCATAGCGGCTCTCACCGGTGAGCATATTCATGCGCTGATTCCACATCGCCATACCGATTGAGGCGCACGTCTCGCAGTAAGCCAAATCGTTGGGGAGGTCGTAGTCCACGCTGAACCCTTCGGAGCACCCGCGGTGTCCGATCCCGCCGGTTGCATACATTTTTGTGCCGGTCACGTCGTTCCAGAGGCGCCGGAGTGCGGCCACGTAGGTTGTATCGGATGCTGCCGTTGCATAATCGGCCATGCCGGTGAACAGATACATTGCGCGCACGGCATGGCCTCCGATTTTCGAAAGCTTCTGCAGCTCCATATCGTCCTGATAATGACTTGCAGGGAGGCCGCCATAGGCCATCCAGTCGACTTTTCCGCTGCCGCGCCGGCCAAGCAAACATTTCGCCAGTTCAAGATAGCGCTTTTCGCCGGTCACGCGGTAGAGTTTTACCAGCGCAAGCTCGATTTCCTCGTGGCCGGGAACCCAGAAACGTTTTCCAGGGCCGAAATTCCGGTCGATATTGTCGGCGAACCGGATAGCCACATCGAGCAACTTACGTTTCCCCGTAGCCTTATAATAAGCGATAGCCGCCTCGATAAGATGGCCGGCACAATACATCTCGTGACGGTCCATATTGGTCCATTTCTGCTCAGGCGCCTCGGCGATGAAATAGGCCACGAGATAGCCGTCGGGCTGCTGCGCGGCGGCAATCGTGTCAATAATGCCGTCGAGTTTTTGCTCCAGCCGGGCGTCGGGGCGCGTGGTGAGCGAATAGGCGCAACCTTCTATCACTTTATATAAATCGGAGTCATCGTAGTATATTCCCTGAAATTTTCCTTCTGTCAGCCCGGCGGCAATTGCGAAGTTTTTAACGCGTTGTGTTTCATCGCAGCATTTGCGCATACATACCGGCAAAGTTACGTCGGTGAGTTTTTCGATGCGCGGGAGCCAGAAACCGTCGGCTATTCTGATTTGTGAAAAATCTACCGGGACCACGTCGGCACGCGAAATCAGACACGACGCGAAGAGAAGGAAAACTAAAGCAAAATTCTTCATAATTTATAATGTGACGTGCGGAAATCAAGGCTGATAAACTAAGATACCTGACCGAAAATTCCCAAAGAATAAAATTGTAACGTTTGTAAATTTAACTTAATACGAAGTTTTGGCGGTTGTTCGACGTAAAGTTAATATATCCCCGGCGGTTATGTCTCCAAAATGTCGAATATCAATATCCATAGTGTAAAAAGCTGAATCATCCACCGGGCTTTACGCCTAACTTTGGTCTTGAGAAAAAAGCCGCATCGACCACGGAAAAGCCGGAGGCATTTTTCAGATAGAAACACAAATGCAAATATCCTTTAAATCTAATTGATAATGAAAGCCCCAAATCAAATCCTACAAATGTGGGCAACCGTATGCCGGAGCTTACGGTTTGCCGTTGCGGCCACGGTGGCCGTGGCTATGGCGGCCGTCATCACAACGTCGTGCGACGACGATGACCTGGACGCCTACGAGCGTCCGGAACCTGACGACAACTACTCCATCGACGACCCGTTCGGGCTGAAGGGTACGGGCGTGGCTCTGGCATTCGACACCGAAGCTACCGACGCAGATATGGTGAAGAATATCACTATAAAAGCCATTGCAGATGTTGAAAATGCCTACGCCCTTACCATCGACGCCACGGCGATGCCGCAGTACGTGACTACCATCCCGTTGCTTTCCGACCTTCCCGATAAGCAGGTCAAACTCAGTTTCTCCTATAAATGCGAGGAAAACGTAGGTCTGGATCTTCAGTATCTTACGCCCGAAGCCGGCGAGGCCGTGCAGAAATCCACACTTCTGGCCAGCACGTCGGTCGACGTCGACGAAAACGGATGGGCGGCTGCCGAATATGTAATCGACCGCGACATCAATGAAAACAACTGGGGGTCGGCAGGACAGAGCCTGCGTCTGATTTTCAAACCCACATCGACCGAAGGCAACGTGATTTTCAGCATTAAGGATATATATTTGTATAAGACATCCGAAAGCCAGACCGTCACCGAGTTCGATCCCTACCGCTACAACTTGACTTTCACTCCCAACCGTGGATCTCACTGGTCGATGGAAGACGTCTACGGCATCTACAGCGGCATATCGTTTGACCGCATCGGCGACGAATACATTCTGCGCATCAACGACAGCTATGCGCCCTCGGGAAGTGCTGCCGAGCATTTCATTGCCACCGACCCGCTCACCCGCGCCATAGAATTAATCGACGGCCAGCAGCTTGAGCTCGTATTCAAATATAAAGCCGACGCCGACTTTAACCTGCGCACCGGACTATATCCCTTCAGCGATCCTGCCAACGACTGGCCCGCCTCGTTTGTAACAACCAAACTGAAAGCGAGCGCCTCGACCGACCGCGACGAAGAGGGGTGGGCCACCTGCCACCATAATATAACCAAACCGGTCAAGGCCATGAAGTGGGGCAGCTCGGTCGACAACGGCGACCAGCAGATTCGCTTCTGCCTGCTCTCTCCCTACGACGAACTACACCCCGAGCTCTACGGCCTCACCAGCCTGCGCCTGAAAGACATTCATCTGCAAGTGGTGACCGACTCGCCCGACCACCCCAATCAGGACGAGCCTAAATCGGAAGCATTCAGCCTGATGTACAGCGACGGCGACAACCGAGGCTACGAGACCGGCGTATCGACCGCCGACGGCGTTTACCAGCTCGATTTCAAGGCTTCGGCTCCGGAACACGTAGTATGGTCGCTGGGCGTTGAAAACGGCATCGCCCACTCCAATTGGGAGCTGCGCCTCTTCTACCAGTGTACTATCGACGTGACCGAAGTAAACTGCATGCTCTTCGACGGTGGCTTCTCCTACTATCAGCCGTTTGGTAATCCGTTTATCTCCGGCTCCAACACCCAGGCATCGGCCAACCAGTGGAAAGAAGTGGTCATCGACCTCAGCAAGGCCATCGATGCCGTGCGCTGGAACCTCGACGGCAAGACCGGCGAACGCCTCCGCATCAACTTCAATATGGCCGCCGCCAACGCCACACTACGTATAAAGGCCGCCCGCCTGGTACCCAAAACCGACACACCCGTCGAACCAGACTCGCGTAAGCCTTTCACACCCACCTCGATCGACGATTTAAACACAGTTTACAACACTAAGCTGACTAATTCCGACAACAGCACAATGACGCTTGAATACACGGCCAGCGCTCCCGAGCACGTGGTATGGTTCAACGGTCCCGACGAACCGTTGCCCGATGCCGACTATTCCATCCAGTTCACATATCAGTGCGACCGCCCCATGAACGAAGTCAACATGATGCTCTTCGACAAAGGTATGACCTACTACATGTTTGACGGCGATCCCTTCGTTCATTTCGACGACTGGAAGGGCGCCACCGGCGAATGGAAAACCATTGTCTGCAACCTGAAAACGCCGATTTCGAAAGTCAACTGGAACATCGGCAAGAACAAGGAGCGACTTCGCATCAACTTCAACCCCGTCCCGGCCACGGGTGAAGCCGTAACCCTTAAAATCAAAGACATCAAAATCTTTCCCAACAGCGCTTCCAAGGCGCGCCGACCGCGTCGCCGCTAAGAAGATTCATTTACCATGAAACCAATCACATCAGCAATGAAAAAATTATTTATCACTCTGATTCCGACGCTTATGTTTATTGCCTTTTCGGCATCGTTGTGCGCCTGCAGCGATGATAAGGTCGAAGAACCGGAGGAGCCGATGCCTCCGGTACCTTCGCCCGGCGACGACGGCGAAGCATGCGCCGTGGCTCTCTCGCTCGATATCGACCAGATTAACGAGCTCAGCGCCACCGAAAATAATTCGGAATACCGCATCAAGACCAACGGCGGCCACGACCCCTGGATTTACACGAAGCAACTTCCCAAAGATCTTACGGAAGAGGCCGTTGTGCTCGCATTCGACTATAAGTCGTCGCGCGCAGTCGACGGGCTGCAGGCTTACCTCTGCCCGCCGCTCGACGGCGAACGGAATGTCGGATTGGGCAGCCTCGAGGCGTCGCCCGGCAGTTGGAAATCGTTCTCGGCCGTAATAGGCGAATCCTTCAAGGAATTCTCGTGGGGTAAAGCCGGCGATATGCTGCGCCTCGACTTCGGCGACGGCACTGAAGCCCTCATAATAATCCGCAACCTGCGCATCCGCGGCCTCAACGCCGAAGAACGCAATTCGCAGCAAACCGAAGAAGAGTATCTGGCATCGCTGAACACTCTCGACGAGCGCCTGGCCGACTATCTCTGCCGCAGTTTCAGCTCACAGATATCGATGGTGGAGGTGACTTCCGATCAAGTGAACATCAGCGGCACCGCCAACGGAGGCACTCTGGCACTGGCAGAAGTGACACCCTATCAGAATGCTCTGCTGCTCACCAGTTTCCATAAATGCAAAACGGGGCTTTCCGGTTCGTTCAACGTAAGCATACCGCGCTTCACCGAATACGACGGCTTCCGCTACGACCGTCTGCTCTCGAAATTCGTGCTTGTAAAGACCACCAACGGCAAGGACGAGATAGCATCGGCCTGCCGCTACGTCGATGCCGATCATATCGACCAGAGCAAAGCCATCGGCTGCCAGGACGTTCCGTCGGATATTAAGAAGGGGGGCGAGGCCGTTAACGGCAAAGTCTACGACGCTGTTGAAATGGGGATGAAAGTAACTCTTGTCGGTATACCAGTGACTGCCGTGATGTGGCGGTCGGCCGCTGCCGCCGCTGCCGTTGGCGACCAGGTGATTCAGCACCGCTACATGGGCAAGACATACTATTTCAGCCGCGGATATTTCGAGGATATTGTCGACAAGCACCTCATCGAACTTCAGAACGCCGGCATCTCGGTATTCACCGTGATTACGCTGCGCCCAGAAACCCCGAACGATCCCACGGCCTATAAGAACTACGACCATGAGCTGGGGCTGCTCCTGCAGCATCCCGACTACACCGGTCAGGGCACGTTTGCCATGGTCAACCTCACCCAGGCGGAGAGCGTGAACTATATGGCTGCCGCACTCGATTTCCTCGCCTCGCGTTATTCCGACGGCTCCCACGGTCGCATACACCGCTACGTGATGCACAACGAAATCGACGATCCCAACAACTGGAACGACTGCGGATGGAAACCCCAGCGTGTCTATATGGACCAGTTTGTAAAGTCGACCCGCATGGCCCACAATATCATACGCCAGTATAACAGCTACGCCCAGATTCTGGTACCCGTGACCCAGCAGTGGACATTCCAGAAGACCCATCCGGCCCACAACATGTCGTTTGCCGTACGCGACCTCTTTTCGCTCATCAATGATTTCAGCCGGGTGGAAGGCGATTACTACTGGGGTGTGGGTTACCACTCCTATCCTCAGAAATTCCAGAACCGCACTTGGGAAGACGATCTGGCCACCTGGTCGATGAACACCGAATACATCACCTTCAAGAATCTCGAAGTGCTCGACAAATGGGCCAAAACTTCGGCCAATATGTATAAAGGCACCAAGATGCGCGACGTATGGCTCACCGAAAACGGCTCAAGCACACCTAACTACAGCGAGACCGAGCTGACCGAGCAGGCTGCCTGCGCAGCCTACGCATACAAAAAGGTAAGCAAGCTCAGTGCCATCCAGACTCTGATATGGCACGCCTCGACCGACAACGACGTGGAAGGAAACCTGAATCTCGGCCTCCACTACCGCGAGAATTATGCGCCCGACCCCTGGGGCCGCAAGCCCGCATGGTATGCCATTCAGGCCATAGGCACAACCCGCGAAAGCCAGGTAATCGACCGGTATCTACCCATTATCGGCGTCTCGAACTGGGATGAAATCATGCATCAGGTCAACGACTAAGCCAATCACGCAATCAAACTTTTCGACACAATGAGAAAAACACAATCGTACCGGTTTAAACCGGGGCTGCAGAGAGCCGTGCTCGTGCTGACTCTCGCGCTGGGCTGGCCGGCTTACGGAGCCTTTGAGGCAAAAGCTTCAGCCCTTGAGGCAGCCGCAAGCGAATCGTCGGCTGCAACGGCGACGAAAGGCGTAGTGACAGGCTACGTTACCGATACCAACGGCGAGCCGTCAGTAGGTGCCACCGTCATTGAAAAAGGGAATCCCGGCAACGGGGTTACCTGCGACATCGACGGCAAATTCTCTATAAAAGTGCCCGAGGGAGCCGAGCTTACAGTTTCCTATATCGGGTTCATGACCCAGAACGTACCCACCAAAGGGCGCACCCACGTAGAGGTAACGCTCCACGAGAGCAATGTACAGCTCAACGAGGTGGTGGTAGTGGGCTACGGCCAGCAGAAAAAGATTTCCGTAACCGGATCAGTTGCCTCGATAGGCACCGACGACCTGAAACGTAGTTCCCAGCCCAACCTGAGCGCCGCCCTCTCGGGGAAGCTCCCCGGTCTGGCCACCATGCAGACGTCGGGACGTCCCGGCGCCGACGATGTGGCTCTGTATCTGCGCGGTGCCAGCACCACCAACGGCGTCGACCCGCTGATACTTATCGATGGTGTGCCGCGCAGCGGCATCTCTACCCTCGACCCCAACGAGGTCGAGTCTGTAACCATCCTGAAGGATGCCTCGGCAACGGCCGTATTTGGCGTTCGCGGCGCCAACGGTGTAATTCTAATTACCACCCGCCGCGGCGAATCCGGCAAAAAAGAGCTGAGCATTTCGTTTGACTACAGTCTGCAGCAGTTCACAACTTCGATCGACCGCGTGCATTCCTGGGACTACGCAGCCCTACGCAACCAGGCCGCACGCAACGACGGTGTGGCCGAAAACGCCCTTCCCTACACCGACTGGATGATTCAGCAATACCGCAACGGAAGCGACCCGGTATTTTTCCCCGACCGTGACATCATGAACGAGTTCTTCAAGAAATGGGCTCCGCAGACTCGCGTCAACGTGAACATGAACGGCGGCAACGATAAAATCAACTACTTCATCAACGTAGGGTACATCGGGCAGAGCGGCCAGTTCAAGACCGAATCTAAAAAAGACCTCGGCTACGACCCCAGCTACAAGATGAACAGGTATACCTTCCGTTCCAACCTCGACATCAAGCCGGTATCCAACCTCAAGATTTCGCTCAATCTGGCATCATATCTGCAGAAGGTGAATTCCCCCCAGGCCACCGACCTCTACGGAGGCGACATAGCTTCGATGACGGCCGACCTGATGGTTCACGCATGGTCGACACCACCTACGGCTCCCGGCCCCATCACCGCGGAGGGCTACACCACTCCCGACGGCACGCTCGTTCCCGCCGGCAAAATAGTTTCGTCGGTCTATAGCTCCGACCCGAAAAACAACAAATACGCCGACATCAACCGGCGCGGCTACGCCTCCAACACCAACATGAACCTCAACTCCTCGTTGGCCATCGACTGGGGACTCGACTTCCTTACCAAAGGTCTGAGCACGAAATTCATGGTGGCATTCGACGCCGTCTCAGCAACGCAGCTCACAGCCTCGCGTCTTTTCGACGTATATCAGGCCGCCCCAGCCACGGGTCCCGGAGAAAAATCCTACTATAAGGCCGTGACACTCAATGCCAACGACGTAATAGGAGCACCAGTACGCAGCAACTCTTCCAACTACTACCTCAACCTGCAGTACTACATCAACTATGCGCGCCGCTTCGGGCTGAACGACCTGGGCGCCATGGTGCTTCTGCAGCGCGACCACTGGCAGAACGCCGCAGCAGACCTCCCCTACAACATGCTCGGCCTCTCGGGCCGCGTGACCTACAACTACGACCAACGCTATCTGGCCGAATTCAACGTAGGCTACAACGGTTCGGAGCAGTTTGCCAAAGGCCACCGCTTCGGTCTTTTCCCTGCCGGCTCGATTGGCTGGGTTATCAGCCATGAAAAGTTTATGAAAGATATAGAGGCAATTTCAATGCTGAAGTTGCGCGCATCCTACGGAAAAGTCGGCAACGATAAACTCGGAGGAACCCGCTTCCTCTATATCACCAACGTATCGATGGGCGGAGGCACAATCCCCTCGCTCGGACGCGGCCAGTCGGTGATTATGGGCAAACTCGGAAATGAAAACATTTCGTGGGAAATAGCCTACAAGCAGAACTACGGTATCGACCTGGGGCTGTTCAACGAACTGACCCTTTCGTTCGATTATTTCCGCGAGCACCGCAAAGACATCCTTATCAACCGCGGCACGGTGCCTGAGATTCAAGGCGTTCCGCTTGGCAACCTTCCTAAAGTAAACATGGGAGTTGTAGACAACAGCGGTTTTGAAATCGAAGCGCGCTACCGCAAGACCATCAACTCCGACTGGTCATTCGCCGTCAACGGCAACTTCGCATACAACAAGAATACTCAGAAAGATATGGACGAGCCTATCCGCTCGGACGACTTCGCCTACCGCTACCGCATGACCGGCTACAGCATCGGTCAGGATTTCGGCTACAAAATCGATTACTCCAACGGCAATGGCTTCATCAATACTCAGGAAGAGCTTGAAAGAGCCCAGGCCATGTATAAGGTCGGAGTGCCGCGCATGGGCGATTTCCTCTATCAGGACCTCAACGGCGACGGCTATATCGACGAAAAAGACATGGCGCCGATACTCTACTCCAACGTGCCGCGAATCACCTACGGCTTCGGAGCTCAGATTTTCTTCCGCGATTTCGACCTGGCCTTCCACTTCTCGGGTATCGCCAAAGCATCCCGCTGCTACAATGCATGGGGAGCCGTGGAATACAGCAACGAGGGTATCTACAACGATTGGCATCTCAATGCCTGGACACCCGAGCGATATGCTGCCGGCGAAAAGATCACGTATCCGGCCCTGTCGACGAAGATGAACACCAACCATCTGCCCAACGATTTCTTCATCATGAACCGCAGCTTTCTGCGCCTGAAAAACATCGAGATAGGCTACAGCCTTCCCAAATCGCTGCTACGCAAAATCCAGGTACAGAAAGTAAGGGTCTACATGACCGGCAACAACCTTCTGACCTGGAAAAAAATCAAAAACAACTCCATCGACCCCGAACAGAACTGGGAAGCGAACTACCCGCTCACCAAGATGCTCAACTTCGGTGTAAACGTAGTATTCTAAACATTCACAGCAAAGCACCATGAAATTAACACTTAAATATCTGCTTCTGTCGGCCGCGGCCGTTCTGGGAATGTCATCCTGCTCCGATGTGCTCGACGTGGCCCCCGACGGCACGCTCTCCCTTGACGAGGTTTTTCAGGACCCCGACAAGACCGGAGCGTTTCTCAACTCATGCTATGCCAATCTCCCCTACAAAGGCTATTTCTACTGGGGATGGGAGGCCGCCGTAACAGCCTGCAGCGACGACGGCTGGACCTGCTGGGACGGTTCCAACAACACCGCGGCCAGCAAGGTTTATTCGGGCGACGTGTCGGCCACGAGCCATTCGCTTCGAGACGGCTGGTCGGGCAACGATTCCTGGATGACCAATAAATACTGGACGCGCTACTGGGAACAGATACGCCTCTGCAATATCTTTCTCGAAAACATCGACAATGCCGCTGTCAACAGCGAGGCCCAGCGCGACCGCATGCGCGCCGAGGCCCACGTGCTCCGCGCATACTTCTATTCCGAACTGGTAAAATGGTTCGGCAAGGTGCCCGTGCTTGACCATTCGGTCGACGCTACGGCTGATTTCTCGGACATGAAGCGCCAGTCGGTCTACAAAGTGGCAAAATTTATCGAAGAAGACTGCGATATGGCGATTTACTCCGACAATCTGCCATGGCGTATCGAAACGGCGTCGGAGGCACGCCGTGTAACCAAAGCTCTCGCCTGGACCATCAAGTCGAAAATGATGCTTTTCGCAGCCAGTCCGCTTTTTAACGAAGGGCAGAACCACTGGGAAGAGGCTTTCGAGATGAACCGAGCTGCCGTGCGCGAGCTTAAATCCCACGGTTACGAACTTTTTACCATCTGCACCAATCCCAACACATTCGGCACCGGCGACGCTGCCTGTCTGCGTCAGCTCATCAACACCGCAGCCGACTACAGCGGAAGCCCCTCCGACAAGGAAACTATCTGGCAGCAGTACGGCATGGATTGCTTCGTGTGGCATATCGGCTACGTTGGCAGCGGTATCGACGGCACCTACTCGGCCGGGATCTCGCCTACTCAGGAGCTGGTCGACGCCTTCAACACCCTCGACGGAGAGCCCGTGCTCGACCTCAGCAAGCCTTATCTTGACGATAAGCACCTCCTCCCCAACTACAACCCCAACAGCCAGTATGACCCGAACAATCCTTTCGCCAACCGCGACCCGCGCATGGACGAAACGCTACTTCACAACGGCTCCACATTCTATTATCAGGGCGAAAAGCGCACTATCGAGACCTTCGAGGGAGGCGCCAACGCAATTAATCTTACGGCTTCGGTCGACGACTTTACGCGCACGGGCTACTACCACTGCAAATTCGTGCAGCCCGGTGCCAGCCAGGGGTCGTCGTATGCCGTAAATACTCCGCCCTGGAAATTTTTCCGGCTGGCCGAAGTGATTCTCAACTACGCCGAGGCCGCCGCCGAAGCCGGCCATCTGACCGAAGCCAAAGACGCCGTCGACGAAATCCGTGCGCGTGTGAAGATGCCCGCGCTCCCCGACGGTCTGTCGCAGCAGGATATGATTCTGCGTGTGCGTAACGAGCGTCAGGTAGAGCTCGCCTGGGAAGAATGCCGCTACTACGACCTGCGCCGCTGGCAGCAACCCGACGGCGACCTCTACGATACCTGCCGCTGGCTCACGGGGATGCGCCCGATTCCGCGCGGCGACGGCACCTACAGCTACGAGCGTTACAACATATGGCAGATTCCGCGCGGCGGAAGTTCCAACCGCGATCTGCTGCTCCCTCTTCCCATCGACGAAGTTTCGCGACTCGATGCCGTAACGGGCGACTCCTGGCAGAACCCCGGATGGTAAAAATGGTCTAATCTGAAATTCACCAAAATGAACAGCATAATATTTAAAATATCGGTTTGCGCAGCGCTGATTCTCCCGGCCGGGCGCATCATGGCAGCCGATGCCGAAAAAACCGACTCTCTTTCGGCGGCCCACGGACCTGTGGAAGAAACGGTCGACATGGGATATTACTCGCTTCCGTCCAGAGCCGTGACCGGCGCCGTCTCCATCGTTACGGGCGATGTACTTTCCAGAACGCCTGACGCCAGCCTGCCCAAAACTCTGGTGGGCCGACTGCCCGGACTGATTACCCAGGAGTCCAACAACGAACTCTCGCGCGGGGACATTTCCACCGAAGACATGGGCATGTCGTGGTGGGTGCGCGGCGCATCGACCATCAACGGCACCACGCCGATGATTATTCTCGACGGCATTGTATGCCCCAACACCAACTACGTATATATCACTCCGCAGGAAATTGAGTCGGTCACACTGCTCAAAGATGCGGCGGCTCTGTCAATCTACGGCCTGCAGGGCGCCGGAGGCGCTATCTCAATCAAGACAAAACGCGGCGCCTATGGCGCGCCGAAAGTCCACGTGACCTTCGACCAGTCATTTCAGCAGATGACCCGCAAACCCGAATACATCAACTCGGCCAAATACGTGGCCATGCGCAACCAGGCCGGCGTAAACGACGGGTTCGGTCCCTACTCCCAGTTCTCCAAAACCGACACGGATAAATTCACCGAAGGCGGTAGCCGGTTCTATCCCGACAACAACTGGTATGATATGTTCATGCGCGACATCACCTACATGACGCGCGCCGGAGTGAGCGTGCAGGGCGGCACTCAAAATGTGCTCTATTTCGCCAATATCAACTACATGCACCAGAGCTCTCCCTTCAAGACTGTCGACGAGCCCGACAGAAAGTATAACCCGGAGCCCGCCAACGACTGGTTTAACTTCCGCTCGAACATCGACGTGAATTTCAACAGCTATCTGTCGGGATTCCTGCGTCTGGCCGGCAATGTGAAAAACGAAAAGACTACCGGATTTTCCAACGCGGCCATATACAACCATATCTTCAATCTGCCGCCTACGATGTATGGTCCGCTGACTCCCAACGGAGAAGGATATGAGAACGGCAATCAGGTAGTAACCCACGACGACGAGACTTACCCGGTCTACGGCATGCTTAACCGCTCCGGTTACATCCACAATCTGCATATCAACGTAACAGCACAGGCAGGCCTGAACCTCGACCTGGGATTTCTCACCAAAGGTCTCTCACTGAGCGGAAGCATGGCCTATCAGACCAGCACGCTCAACCAGACAGCCACTACGCAGGATTTCTCGCGATGGGTACGCACCCAGGAGATGAGCGATTTCTTCTTCGTGCAGCAAGGGTCGGCCACCAACACTCCACTTTCCTACGGCAAGGCCTCCACAATGGATTATAACCTGAACCTTTTCGGTCAGGCCAGGTATAAACGCTCCTTCGGCGACCATTTGGTCGACGCCATGGCCTATATTTTCTATCAGCAGCAGGAACTCCAGAAGAGCAATATGGCCTACAAGCAGGAGAGCATGGGCGTAACGGCCACCTACGGATTCCGCAACCGCTACTTCATTAAGGGCGACATCGGGTATGCCGGGTCGGAGCAGTTTCACCCCGACCGCCGCTACATGGCAACCCCGGCCATCTCGGCCGCATGGATAGCATCCGACGAAAGCTTCATGCGCGGTCTCACATGGCTCGACATGCTGAAACTCCGCGCTTCCTACGGCATCACGGCCAACGACCAGCTCGGAAACGTGCGCTTCCTCTATCTTGACTATCTTGACGTAAACGGCAACGAGGGGCTGCGCGGCAACCCGCTGCTGCGCGCCGAAAAGATGAAAAAGCAGAACTACGGCGTTGACCTGGCCGTGCTCAAAGGGCTCCACGTGTCGTTCGACTGGTATAAGTCGATATGTGACAACATGCTCATCAACAGTTCCGGCAACATTCCCATCTATCAGGGTGTGCCTCTCGACCAGTATCCGCGCACCAACGACGGCCGGATGGAAAGCCACGGGTATGAAATCACGGCCAACTACGCCAAAGCCATAGGCGACTGGACGTTTAATATCGGCGGCTCCTTCACTTACGACAAAAACAAGGTGATAAACGTGGGCGAATCGCCCAACGCAGCCGACTATGCCTACCGCTACCGCACGGAAGGCTATACCTTCGGCCAGTGCTGGGGTTACCTCATCGACTACAGCAACGGCAACGGCATATTCAATTTCCAGGAGGAGCTGGATGCCAAGGGGCTACAATACAGCTTCGGCAGCCCGCGTGTAGGCGATTTCATCTATCAGGACCTCAACTCCGACGGCATTATCGACGAAAAGGACAAGGCTCCCATAGGCTACAGCCACATTCCCCAGCACACCTATACCGTCTCGGCCGGGGTGAACTGGAGAGGTCTGGAACTCAACGTACTCTTTCAGGGCGTGAGCAAGGTTTCGCGCACCGTGAGCGGCGTAGGCGTGTTTGAGAACACCTATCAGGGCGTTTTCAGCGACATCCACGAAAACGCCTGGACCGCAGAGCGCTGGAACAACGGCGAGCCCATAGATTACCCGGCTCTGTCGCTCAACGAGACCACCAACCACGTGCCCAACGAATTTTTCATCTGGGACGCTTCCTATTTCCGCCTGAAGAATCTCGAACTGGCCTACACCCTGCCGACTTCCATTTCGCGCAAAATCCGTGCTGAGAAAATCAGAATAGCCCTGAGCGGACAGAATCTTCTTACGTGGGACAAAATGAAATCGAAATATATCGACCCCGAAGTGGGCACTATGAATGCTTTCCAGCCCTACCGTGTTTACAACATCGGTTTTCAACTAACCTTCTAACGGACAACGGCGATGAACAAACTTTTTAAAACAGCAATTCTCCTGATCTGCGCTGCAGCCCTGGGCTCATGTGCTGATCTCGACATACAGTCGGACGGACGCGTAGGCTACGAAGATATCTTCGGCCACTACGAGCGCACGGTCAACTACTACAACAGATGTATCGGATATGTGCCACAGATCGGATTTCTCTACAGCAACACCCCGCTGGCTTCGTTTTGCGATGAAGCCCACGATGCAAGCGACTACGCCGACGGGCCCGTTTCGCGGTGGTATCGCGGCTACACGTCGACGACCTACAATCCGCTGTCGTGTGCGTGGGAGGGCGACTGCTGGACATACTATTATCAGGCAATCCGCCACTGCAACACGTTCCTATCGTATATCGAAGACCCTGAATACGCCACGTATCAGTTTCGCGATGACGAAAAGCAGGGTTGGATAGCTCAGGTGAGAGTGGCGCGCGCCTTCTACTATCTTCAGCTCATAAAGCGCTACGGCGGGGTGCCTCTGGTGAGGGTGCCCTACGGCACGAAGCACGATTATTCGAAGGATAAGCGTGCCACATTCGGCGAGGTGGCAGCCTTTATAGTAAGCGAATGCCGCAGGGCGCTGGCAGTTGAAGAGCCCAAGGGCAACTTCGGTTTCCGCTGGAATATCAACGATAACGAGCGCGGCAAAATCACCCGCGCCTTTGCCTATGCCGTAATGTCGGAAACGGTACTTTACGCCGCCAGCCCGCTATGGAGCGACGGCACCGTAAGCTGGCAGGTGGCAGCCGAAATCACCAAAGAGGCTCTCGACCAGTGTCTGGTTCACGGATTCCACCTCTACGATACCAAGCCCGACGCAACTACGGCACTCAACGCCTACCAGTATTATTTCTTCACTCGGTCGGACCCTAGCCGCTCGTGGGATAAAGAGACAATTTTCGAATCTACCTCGACGCGCACCAACGTATGGAAACTTGCCGGCACACCTATCACCGCCGGCATGGAAAAAGCCGGTGCCGGCCCCTCGCAGGAACTTGTCGACGCCTATGAGACATCCGACGGGCAGCCCGTGCTCGACCTTGCCAATCCCTATGTCGACGCCGACCATCTCGTGCCAAACTACAATCCCGCCAACAAGCTCTACGACCCCTCCGACCCCTATGCCAACCGCGACCCGCGTTTCTACGCCTCGATTTACTACAACGACTGCCGCCGTTATCTCGACGACCGCATGACTCTGGTTCAGACCTACGTGGGTGGCAACTGCGGCATCTCCGAAAGTGTTACCGACACGCGCTTCACGCGCACCGGCTATTACCTCCGAAAATTCAACGACTACCGCTCGGGCATCGACATCGACGGCGACGGCTTTATGCGCATCTTCCGTCTGGCCGAGCTCTATCTCAACTTCGCCGAGGCTGCATATCAGGCTAAAGGTCCCGATGTGCTCTATACGTCGGTAGTTGGCGGATCTGCGATTTCGGCCCGCGGGGCCGTCAACGCCGTGCGCACCCGCGCCGGTATGCCCGCGCTGGCACGCGGCATGAGCCGCGACGAGTTCGAACTCCGCTACCGCAACGAGCGCCGCATCGAGCTGGCTTTCGAAGAGCACCGCTTCTTCGACGTGCGCCGCTGGAAAATCCTCGACAAGACCGACGCCGTGGTCACCGGCATGAAAATCACCCGCGCTTCCGATGGCACCTACGACTACCGCCGCGTCAAGATGATGGACCGCAACCTCAGCGACGACAAATATCTGATGTATCCCATCAATCAGACCGAAGTCGACAAAATCGAAGGTTTCACCGGTGCAAACTGGCAGAATCCCGGATGGTAACAATCTCAGCAACATTTTCACAGACAACCGATAAAAGCATACAGATGATAATGCGTAAAATATATCTAATGCCGCTCATCAGCCTGCTGATGCTGATGATGCTCACCGGATGTTCCGACGATCAAACCAACGACGTTGCCGGCTCTTCCGGCAACGTTACAGAAGTTCATTTCACCCCCTTCATCGGATCGGTAAAAATGAGCTGGAAGAATCCTCCGGGCGATGATTATTATTATACACTGGTTTCGTATCAGAAATCCGACGGCACGGTGGTCAACAACAAATACAGCAGGTTTCTCGCCGACGAAAACGGTTATACCAACACCATTCTCGGCGGATTTACCGACACGAAGGAATATACGTTTACTCTCCAGTCGTTCAACTACGACGGCTCCTGCTCTGAACCGGTGAGCGTGAAGTGTCAGCCCCAGGATGCTTCCGGAGCATCGGCCTACGTGGTCGAGACGGCCGATATCACGGCCTCCTCCTATGGTGCCGAACTTACGTGGACCAACGAAACCGGAATCGGCGTAAGGCTGATTATGAGCTATCTCAACAATATGGGGGTGCTCATGGAAGAGGAAATCGACGCAACAAAATCGGGCAGCTTCTCGATTACCGACCTTGGCGTGGGCGACACTGAATTCACTCTCCTGGCCGAAAATATGGACGACTACATCACAAGCCCCACGCGCACTTTCGTAATAAAATCCTCAATCGACGATTCGGATATAATCCGTATTTGGTTCGACCCGACGCGCACCGAGGCAGTATTTTTCGACTATGCTCCGGTGGGCCTGACCTATGAAGTGACCGGCACCGACAGCTATGCCCTGATGATTGACCCCACAGCAGCGGAACGCCTGATTATTTCCGAACCTATCGGGAAATCGCTCCCGCGCAAAGATATGGTTCTTTCGTTCCAATACCGATGTCAGGATAATTTCAACCTCACACTTCTCTATTACCCGTTTGAATGGGCTACAATCGCTGATTATTACTCCAACAAGGGACTGATGGGCAAGACACTCGACTGGAAGACGCTTTCATTCGACCTGAGCGGCGACATCGAACGCCTCAAATGGGGCACGAATCCGACCAGCCAGATCCGCTTTATTTTCACCACCGAGAATACTCAGAACAAGAAATCGACCATCCTGTTTGAGATCAGAAACATTCAGATTCGTCCGGGCAAATAACCGGATGCATCAGCCCCACGAAAACCAGAACAGACACAGCGATCAAAATGAAAAGAATAATAGTTATCAGCCTTATATGCCTGCTTGCTGCGGCAGCCCACGTGGCTGCCGCAGCCGACGGCAACGGCAAACGCACGACAGCGCTCGACTCCGGCCTGTGGAGCCAATCGGAATGGATTTCGTCGCCCGACGCCCAGGTGGTCGGCGGCGTGATTGCAGACGGCACCAGGGCTGCCGACGGCGCATCGTGGTTTGTGAACACTTTCAGAAACACCAAGAAAATCACACAGGCACTATGGATGACCACCAGCCTGGGCATCAACGTGGCCTACGTCAACGGGCGGCGCGTGGGCGACGAGATTCTCAAACCGGGATTCACCCACCCGCTGAAAACAAAACGCTCGTTTACCTACGATATAACCGATATGCTCAACCGCAACTGCGGCGAAGCAAACACGCTGGCCGTACAGACGACTCCGGGCTGGTGGGCCGATAAGATCGTGACTCCCGCCGGACGCCAGGGAATGACCGGACGCAAAACGGCTTTCCGCGGGGTGTTGCAGCTCACTTACAACGACGGCACTACGGAGACTTTCGGCACCAATACCGCCGACTGGCTCGCAGGCGTCGGCGGACCGGTAACCCACGCCGACATTTTCGACGGCGAGGAATACGACGCTCGCCGCCCGATGGGTTTCGAAGCTATCGAAGGCTTTAAGACACCTGAAATCAACACCGAATTTCAAGGCGAGATTCTCCCATCGGAAGGTGGGGAGGTATATTTCCGCGATGACCTGATTCTCAATCCTGTAGAAATCTACGTATGGAAGGATACCGACGGAGCCGCTGCTGACGCCTACGGTAAGGTGCTCAAACTGCGCACCTATAAAGCCGGCGACAAAATCGGCCTTAAGCCGGGCGAAACGCTCGTAGTGGATTTCGGCCAAAACTGCGCCGGAGTGCCAGAATTTTCGTTTAAATCCGAAGAGGGCGCCAATCTCACCTGCCTGCCGGGCGAACTGCTCAACGACGGCAACGGGGCCCACTCGCGCGGCATGGACGGCCCCGAAGGGAGCGTTCACCGCCGCAATCTCCGCATCCCCGACTCCGGGATGATTCTGCGCTACACCTTTGCCGACAGCAAAGAAGCCTCCTTCCGCCCCGAATGCACTTTCTTCGGTTACCGCTACGTATCCGTTTCGGCCGATAAGCCAGTAGAAATCAGTCGAATAGTTTCGGTTCCCATCTCCTCGATCTCGCAGGACATGGAAACCGGGACGCTCCACACCGGCAACGAGCTCATCAACCGCCTCATTTCCAACACCGTGTGGGGGCAGCGCTCCAACTATCTCTCCGTGCCTACCGACTGCCCTCAGCGCAACGAGCGTCTGGGATGGATGGCCGACACGCATGTATTTGCCGAAACAGGGTCTTTCTTTGCCGACACCCGCGACTTTTTCCGCAAATGGATGCGCGATGTGAGCGACACCCAGACGGAAACCGGCGCCTATCCGGGCGTGGCTCCATGGGCGCAATATGGCGTGGAAGGCGAGCGCATGCGTTTCGGCTGGGCCGACGCCGGCGTAATCGTTCCCTGGATTATGCTGAAACAGTTTGGCGACACCGCCGTGGTGGCTCAGAGCTGGAATTCGATGGAGAGTTTCATGCGCCACGTAGACGAAACCGGCTACGACCACACCAAGCTTATCCCCGAGAACAGCAACGTAGAATGGGCCGACTGGCTGAGCTACGAGCCGCTTGAATGGGCTTCGGGAGGTGTTCACATGGAGACTCCCGAGGGCGTGGCTATCCGCCCCGAAGCTTTCGGCTACTGGGCTTTCCTCAGCTCATGCTACTGGCTGAGCGATGCCGAAATGATGGCTGATATGGCCGAAGCCATAGGCAAGGACAGCACACCCTACCGCGAGATGGCCCAGAAAGTGCGCCGCCATCTACAGAACGACCTGATTAATCCCGACGGTACTTTCAAGACCGAAATTCTCAACACCATGCAGACTCCTGCACTTTTCGCGCTGAAAAACAAGCTCGTCGACGGTGATGCCAAAAAAGCCATGACCGACCGCCTGCGCGAAAACTTCAAAGCCCACGGCAACTGCCTGCAGACAGGATTTCTCGGCACTTCCATCCTGATGAACACACTTACGGAAAACGGCATGACCGACGTGGCCTACGAACTGCTTTTCCAGCGCCGCAATCCGAGCTGGCTCTATTCCGTAGACAACGGCGCCACCACAATCTGGGAGCGCTGGAACAGCTACATGGCCGACAAGGGGATGGGCCCGGCCGGTATGAACAGCTTCAATCACTACGCCTACGGCTGCGTGTGCGAATGGCTGTGGAAAACCGCCGCCGGCATCGCCGCCGACCCCAAAGAACCCGGATTCCGCCATATAATCATGAAACCGGTGCCCGACCCGCGTCTGGGCTCGCTCGACGCCGTCTACAAATCACCCGCAGGCAAAATCAGCAGCCGGTGGAAATACGAAGGCGACCGCTGCCGCTGGAATTTCACCGTTCCCGAAGGCGCACGCGCCAGCGTGACTCTGCCAGGACAGACCGAAACCAAAGAATACGGTCCAGGCACTTACACTCTTGACATCTAAATCCATAATCTTATGAAACGTCACCATATCTTTCTGGCCGGAGCCACGCTGCTGGCAGCCGCGCTCCCCGCAATCGGAGCCGAAAGGTACCCCGGGATGAAGCATTTCGTAGATTCGCTCATGTCGGAAATGACATTGCAGGAAAAAATCGGACAGCTGAACCTATGCGGTGCCGGTGACATCTACACCGGACCCATTGCCGAAAGCGATGTGGCTTCGCGCCTGCGCAAAGGCGAAGTCGGCGGTATTCTCAACCTCAAGGATGTAAATGCTGTAACCAACCTGCAGAAGATTGCCGTAGAAGACAGCCGTCTGGGCATACCGCTGCTGGTGGGCCTCGACGTAATCCACGGCTACGTGACGGTGTTTCCCATCCCGCTGGGCATATCGTGCAGCTGGGATATGGAGGCCATCGAAGAGTCTGCACGCATAGCTGCGCAGGAGGCAAGCGCCGACGGAATAAACTGGACCTTCTCGCCCATGGTGGATATCAGCCGCGACGCGCGGTGGGGGCGTATGTCGGAAGGCTCGGGCGAAGATGTCCTTCTCGGTTCGCGCATCGCTCAGGCCATGGTGAAAGGCTATCAGGGCACTCCGGCCTACGCCTCCCCTGAAAATATCATGGCCTGCGTGAAGCACGTGGCCCTCTATGGCGCCCCGGAGGCCGGACGCGACTACAACACAGTGGATATGAGCCGCCTGAGAATGTTCAACGAATATCTGCCGCCTTATAAAGCGGCCATAGATGCCGGCGTGGGGTCGGCCATGAGTTCGTTTAATGTGGTCGACGGCATTCCCGCCACCGGCAACCGCTGGCTATTGACCGATTTGCTGCGCGACCAGTGGGGTTTCGACGGTTTCGTAGTGAGCGATGCAAGCTCGGTGGCCGAAATGGTGGTTCACGGCATGGGCAACCGCCAGGACGTTTCGGATCTGGCCCTAAACGCTGGTCTCGATATGGACCTCGGCTCGGAATGCTATATGCAGAATCTTGCCACTTCGGTTGAGCAAAAGCGCATTTCGCCCGAACAGATCGACCTGGCGTGCCGGCGCATCCTTGAGGCGAAATATAAGCTCGGCCTCTTCGCCGACCCCTACAAATACTGCGACACCTCCCGGCCGGCAAAACAGATCTACACCCGCGCCCACCGCGACGCCGCGCGCAGCCTCGCCGCGAAGTCGATGGTGCTTCTGAAAAACGAAGGCAACATTCTCCCGCTGAAAAAAAGCGGAAAAATAGCTCTGATAGGGCCCATACTTACCGATACCCGCGCGATTCAGGGCACATGGAGTTTTCCCGGACAACCGGAGCGCTACACCAGCATCCTCGATGCCTTCCGCAATGCCGTGGGCAATAAGGCTGAAATCCTCTATGCCCGCGGATGCGCTTTTGCCGACGGAGGAAACGACTGGCAGGTGAAAAACTACGTTTACGACAAGGAGCCCGGCTTCCGGCTTCAGTCCGGTACCGAGGCAGACACCGAAGAAGCCCTGCGCGTGGCCCGGGAGGCCGATGTGGTAGTGGCATTTCTCGGCGAACACGAAATGGAGAGCGGCGAAAGTAGCTCGCGCACCGACCTCAGCATGTCGGCGGCCCAGCGGCAACTGCTCGAAAAGCTCCTTGCCACAGGCAAACCGGTGGTACTCGTATATTTTATGGGACGGCCCACCGTGCTCGACTGGGAGAGCCGCAATGTGCCGGCCATACTCAACGCCTGGTTCCCCGGAAGCGAAGCCGGCGACGCTTTGGCCGACGTGATTTTCGGAGACGTGAACCCTTCGGGCAAACTCACCGCATCGTTTCCGCGCAGCGTAGGCCAGATTCCGATTCACTACGACGAACTCCCCACTGGGCGACGCATAGCCGACGGCAACAACTTCGCCAAATTTACCAGTTCATACATCGACGGACCTTCCACGCCGCTCTACCCCTTCGGCTACGGCCTGTCGTACACAGACTTCAGCTACTCGCCCATGAAGCTCAGCAGCGAGACAATGGCTCCCGGCGACAGCATTACCGTGACCGTAGGCGTGACAAATACAGGAGCACGCCCCGGCGACGAAATCGTGCAGCTGTATATCCGCGATATCGTCGGAAGCGTTTCGCGCCCGGTGAAGCAGCTCAAGGATTTTGCCCGCATAAGCCTCAAAGCCGGCGAGACAAAAGACGTGACGTTCACCATCACCCCCGAGCAACTCAAATTCTACAATTCATCTCTCAACTACGTGGCCGAACCCGGCGATTTCGAGGTGATGGTCGGGCCAAACTCGGCAAAGGTGGAAACGCGCACATTTCGTTTAAACGCCGAATAACCATACAGATATGAACCGTATCATTATTTTTTTGGTGTTGGCGACCGCAATGATGCCTGCAGCGGGAAAAGCCGTCGGTCTGGAGCACACACGCTGCCAGATGCAGCAGGAACCACTGGGCGTGGCCGTGGCCAAGCCGACATTCTCCTGGTATCTAAGCTCCGGGCAACGGGGCGTGAAGCAGACCGGATGGGAAATCAAAGTGGTATGCGGAAAAACAAAAAAGACTGTGTGGGAAAGCGGCCGGGTAGCCTCCGACGCCATGCAGGCCACCTACGCCGGCGAGCCGTTACAAGCCGCCAGCGATTATTTCTGGCAGGCGAAAGCCTACACTAATGCCGGCACAACCGGATGGAGCCGTCCGCAGCGTTTTTCCACAGCTCCCGCAGCCGACTCCTGGCGGGGATGCTGGATTGGCGAAGATGCGCTCTCCAACCCCGGCGAAAACCGCGACAGCCTCCACACGCGTCTTGCCGCCAGATATTTGCGCAAGGAATTCACGACCGAAAAGCCCGTCAGCCGGGCCATGCTCTACATCAGTGGCGTGGGTGCCTGCGAACCCTACATCAACGGTCAGCGCGTAGGCACCGACTTTCTGGCCCCGGCGCTGACCTACTACGACCGTAAAGTCTACTACAACACCTACGACGTCAGCGCGATGCTACGCCGCGGCGCCAACGCGCTGGGAGTCGCACTGGGCAACGGCCGGTATTTCTGGCTCAGAGCACAGGGTAAGCCGATTGCAGGCTTCGGACTGCCGAGACTTCTTTCGCAACTCGTAATTGAATATGAAGATTCCACCGTCGACGTTATATCTACCGACGGCAGTTGGAAAGTAACGTCGAAAGGTCCCATCATTGCCAACAACGAATACGACGGCGAAGAATACGATTCGCGCCTCGAACTGGGCCGATGGTCTGAGCCGGGCTACGACGATTCCCTCTGGAAAAATGCCGACACAATGGAAGCTCCCAAAGGAGAACTGCTCGCCCAGCCGTGTCCCTCGATTACGGTTATGGAACGCGTGAAGCCCATATCCGTAAATCGGCTTCAGTCGGGCAAAATATTGCTTGATATGGGTCAGAATCTCGTGGGGCGCCTGAGAATCTGCGGATTCGGGAATAAGAATCAGCCTGTAGTGATGCGTTTTTCCGAACTTCTCAATCCCGACAGCACGCTCTATGTGGAGAATCTACGGTCGGCAAAAGCCACCGACATCTATACCCCGGCGGCCGACGGCACATTCTGCTGGGCACCTTCGTTCACTTTCCACGGATTCCGCTATGTGGAGATCGACGGACTTGAACGTCTCCCGTCGCCCGACGATTTCACAGCCGAAGTGATGTACGACCGTATGGAAACCATCGGCACATTCGAATCAGACAATGAGGTGCTCAACGGCGTCTGGATGAATGCCTGCCGCGGAATCCGCGGCAACTACCGCAACATGCCCACCGACTGCCCCCAGCGCGACGAACGCCACGGCTGGTTGGGCGATCGCACCACCGGATGCTTCGGCGAAAGTTTCCTTTTCGACAACAGCCTGCTCTACAGGAAATGGATTGACGATATCGAGAAGACCCAGACCCCCGAAGGATGGATTTCGATTGTGGCGCCGCAATACTGGAACGACCGCGCCGACGACGTCAGCTGGTCGAGCGCCTTCATTCTCGCGGCCGAAATGCTGCGGCGGCAGTTCGGCGACCGTTCGGCCATCACGACCCACTACCCATCGATGAAGGGCTGGGTCGACCTGATGTGCAACTATATCAGCGACGGGGTATTTACGCGCGACGTGTTCGGCGACTGGTGTCTGCCGCCAGAATCGCCCGAACTTATTCATTCCAACGACCCGACGCGCAAACCCGACGGCCGCATCATCAGCACGGCCAAATTCTACCACGTGCTCCGGCTTATGGCCGAGTTTGCTCAGATAGCCGGCTGTCCCGAAGACGCCCCGGCCTATCTTGATCTGGCCGGGCAACTTCGAGAAGGGCTGAACCGTGTTCTGTTTGATGCCGAACGCGGATGCTATGGCAACAATGCGGTGACGGGCAACCTCATTCCGCTCTTCTACGGCCTTGTGCCCGAAGGGAGCGCGGAACGCGTGATGAACAACATTGTCTACAAAACCGAAGTGGAGCGGCAAGGCCACGTGAGCACCGGAGTGGTGGGAGTGCAGTATCTGATGCGCACCCTCGCTCGGCACGGGCGCAAAGACCTCGCCTTCCGCCTGGCCACCAACCTCACTTATCCCAGCTGGGGATATATGCTGAGGCGGGGAGCCACTACCATCTGGGAACTCTGGAACGGAGACACCGCCGCACCCGACATGAATTCAGCCAACCACGTGATGCTTCTCGGTGATTTGCTGATATGGTACTATGAAGACCTGGCCGGCATACGCAATGCCGACGATTCCGAAGGATTCCGCCATATTCTGATGCAACCTTGCTTCCCGGCGGGTCTGGGAAAAGTCGATGCCACCTATAAATCCGTTTCGGGCGAAATCCGCAGCAGTTGGCGCCGTTCTGCCGACGATACACTCCGCTGGAATATCACAGTGCCGCCCAACTGCCGCGCATCGGTTTATCTTCCCAAGAAATTCTTCGTGCGCTGTCCGGCCAAAACCGAAGGTATGGTTCGGATGGCCGATGCCGGCGATAGCTGGCTTGCCGAAATCGGTTCCGGCACGTATAAATTCGAAAACTAACAGCACGACAACCCTCTAACCCGATAATATGCCAATCAAAGCAATTATTCTCAGTCTCTGCCTTCTGGCATCCCTATGCACCCGTGCAGCCGACGAGCAGAAAATTGACAGTATTGTCTCACAAATGACTCTCGAAGAAAAAGTGGGCCTATGCTACGGCAACTTCATGCACTTTCGCGGCGTGGAGCGCCTGAACATACCCGAAGTGGGCTGGTGCGACGGTCCTCGCGGCCCCAACGGCCAGGGCGGAAGCACAGCCTTCCCCTCAGGCATACTGATGGGAGCCACCTGGAATCCTGAAACCATAGAAAAAGCCGGAGCGGTGATGGGTGAGGAGAGCCGCGCAATCGACCGGCGCATCCTGCTCGGGCCTGCCTGCAACATTCTGCGCGACCCGCTCTGCGGCCGCTTCTTCGAATACTACACCGAAGACCCCTGCCTGAACAGCGCTATTACAGTAGCTCAGATAAAAGGCATTCAGAGCCAGGGGGTTGCAGCATGCCTGAAACATTACGCCTGCAACAATCGCGAAAACAACCGCAACGACTACATGTCGGTTATCGACGACCGAACCATGCACGAAATCTACCTCCCGGCATTCAAAGCCGCCGTGCAGAAAGCCGACATTCAGACCATCATGACCTCGGCTAACGGCATGAACTACGAATTCGTAAGCGACAGCCGCAAAATGCTAACGGATATACTTAAAAACCGCTGGGGATTCCGCGGATTCGTGATGACCGACTGGCTTCAGACGCGCTCCACTGAAAAAGCAGCCTGGGCGGGCCTGGACGTTTCGATGCCCGGTGGCGACGGATGCGGATTCGGCACCCCCTTACTTGAGGCGGTGAAGGCCGGACGCGTGCTCATGGAAGTAATCGACGACAAAGTGCGCCGCGTGCTTCGCGTCTACGATTTCATCGGTATTCTCGACCGCGAAGACCGCACCAAAGGCGCGGGATTTTCCACGCCCGAAAACCACCGGATTGCTCTGGAAACGGCGCGACAGGGAATCACGCTCCTGAAAAACGACCGGAACGCCCTACCGCTCAACGAAAAGAAACTGAAAAACGTGCTGGTAATCGGCCCCAACGCGGACAAACGATTCTGCATGGGAGGCATGGGCGGAAGCTCGTGGATGGAGTCGCCCTACGAGGTGACTGTGCTCAAAGGGCTGCGCAACACCCTGGGCGACAGTCGTGTAAGTTATATATCATTCGATGATTTGGGCGGATACCGCCCCGTTAAGGCCGAAGTTTCGCCAGGCGGCGAAGGGTTTGCCGCCCAGTATTTCGCCAAAGGGAGCGGCACGCCCGCAGCCACCGATACCATAGGAAGTATCGATTTCATGTGGGAGATGAAGTCTCCCACACCGGCCCTGACAGCCGAGGAATTCGGCGAAGCCCGCTTCGAAATGAAATTCATGGCGCCCGTCGACGGCAAATATTCCTTCCGCTTCACCGCCGGGGGCGGTCTGGCCTTCGTATACAACAACGAATGGGCCGGCGCCCCTGTCACTATCGCCGGGAAATTTTTCGAACCGGTGACAACCGCCGACCTCGATTTGCGCAAAGGAGAGATGCTCCGCCTCTGCATCATCTACCGGCGCGAGAGCGGCGACGGCGCCCTGCGCGTAGAGTGGCAGGGGCCCGACACGGAGTTTGCCCGCGGACAATGGAACAAAATCGACAAGGCTGCCAAGCACGCCGACGCCGTGGTATTCGTGGGCGGTATCGACCACAGCATCGACACCGAAGGGCGCGACAAAACCTCGCTCGCCTTCTCCGAGCTACAGACACGCGTGATTCAGCGCATTGCCAGCGTTAATCCCAACACCCACGTGGTACTCATCAACGGCTCACCGCTCGAAATTTCCGACTGGCTCCCCTCGGTGGCCTCGCTCACCGAAGCATGGTATCCGGGCATGGAGGGAGGCACTGCCGTGGCAGAAGCGCTGCTGGGGCGCATAAACCCGTCGGGCCGCATGCCCTTCACATGGGCTAAACGTCTGGACGACTATCCATGCCGGCGCTTCGCGCGCGAGGATGCGCTCAACGTGCTCTACACCGAACGGCTTAACGTGGGCTACCGCTACTTCGACACGGCCGACACAGCTCCGCTCTTTCCCTTCGATTACGGTCTGAGCTACACTACTTTCGACTATTCCGGCCTGACAGCCGCCGCAACTCCCGAAGGGCACGGAGCCCTCGGAAGCGTCCGCGTGTCCAACACCGGCAGCCGAGACGGCTGGGAGACCGTACAAATCTACGTGCGCCCGCTCAATCCGTCGGTCGAACGGCCGGCCCACGAACTGAAATTTTTCCGCAAGCTCTTCATCCCTGCTGGCGCGGCCGCCGATGTTGACTTCTGTCTTGACAGCGACGCATTCTCGGTCTACGACGTTACGCAAGGCGACTGGCGGCTTGACCCCGGAAAATACGCAATCGAGGTTTGCCGCGACTCGCGTACACCGTTGCTTTCCACCAACATTGAAATCCGCTGAGGCATCTTCACCATCTTTACAGGCTCAGATATGAATAATTTCTATATTCGCAGAATTTCCTCGCTTTGCGTTCTGATAATTGAAGCTATCACTGCACTGACAGCTTTTGCCGCACCTCCTGATTCCGCGGCCTACGCTTTCGGCAGCGACTACTCAGGCCATCGCAAAGAGAGCCTGAATCTGGGCTGGAAATTTATCCGCGAAAATATTGCCGGGGCTGAATCGCCTGATTTCTCCGACAGGACTTGGACTACGGTAAACCTTCCGCACGACGCCGCTATAGCGGGTTCGTTCAGCCGTGGGAATGCCCTCGCGCAAAACGGATTTCTCGAGCGGGGAGCCGGATGGTACCGCCGCCACCTACCCTACCGCAGCCAATGGGAAGGGCAACGCGTAATACTGGAATTTGAAGGCGTTTACCGCTGCGCACGGGTCTACGTAAACGGACGTCTCTGCGGTCCGACGGCCGTGAGCAACGGCTACATGCCCTTTGAATACGACGTCACCGACCTGCTCCGCGAAGGCGACAACCTGATAGCCGTAAGCTACGACAACACCGGCGCGCCCACCTCGCGGTGGTACAATGGTGAGGGAATCGACCGCAATGTATGGCTTACTATAATACCGCCGGTTCACGTAGACCTCTACGGCACTCGAATCACCACCCCGGTGGCCGAAAAACACCGGGCCGTTGCCTCGGTTGAGACGACTGTGGTCAACACGTTGCCCGATTCGGCTTTCTGCTCTCTTACCACCCGGATTTTCGACCCCGACGGACTGAAGGCCGGCGAACATACCGCCTGCGCCCCGTTGGCACCACACGAGACCTACATCTTCCGCCAGAACTTTGAAATTGCAGATCCGCAGCTTTGGGACGCTGGCTGCGGCAGGCTTTACCGCGCCGAATCATTCGTGGGCAGCACAGGACAGCAAGACGACATCTACACGACCCCCTTCGGAATCCGCCGCATCGAGCTTTTGGCCGACAGCGGTCTGATTATCAACGGCCGCAGAGAGTATCTTCACGGTGTATGCCTCCACAGCGAACTCGGGCCGCTTGGGTGCGCGTCGTTCGATGCGGCATGGGAGCGACGCCTACGCACCGTGGTCGACAGCCTGGGATGCAATGCCCTGCGTCTGAGCCACAATGTGTATCCTCAGTTCGTACTCGACTGGTGCGACCGCCATGGCATACTCGTCTACGACGAAATGCTTGACAAGTGGGGCAACAGCTTCTACGGTCCGGGCGATGCCTTCAGCCCTGAAAAAGCCCCCGAGGTGACGTCCGACCTGCTCCGGTGGATACGCCGCGACCGCAACCATCCATCAGTGTTCATCTGGGGTGCGGGCAACGAGGTCGACGAGCAAATCGATGCCTCCAGAGAGCCCGAAGCAGGAGTAGAGCGTCTGAAATTCATAACCTCGCTCATCAGGCAGGCTGACCCCACGCGTCCCTCGGCCGTCGGACAGTATCCGGCGCGACAGGGGTCGAAAACACCCTTCAACTCCAAGGATTTCACTTCAACCGAGCCGCATCCCTTCTCATTCCATAGCGATGTGGTCGCCACCAACTACACCGAATATATGTGGGGGCGCGACCACGCGCGCTATCCGCAACTGATATTCATGGCAAGCGAACTGGCCGTGGGCGATTCCGGCTACGATTATTTCAATTTCGACCACTCCTACCCTATCGGCCACTTCTACTGGGGAGGCACCGATTATCTCGGTGAATCCGTGGCATGGCCTATGAAAGGATGGATTCTGGGGCTTATTGACACCGACAACAGGATGAAACCTGCCGGCTACAGCGTGCGGAGTTTCACCTCAGCCGAGCCGATGGTGAAAATGGCCGTTGTGGCCGCCCGGCTCGAGGGAGGGATAGTATGGAACGACCTTAAACTCCCGGGAAAATATATGGAACGCGGATGGAACTACGCCACGGGCGACACCCTGCGCGTACAGGTTATGTCGAACTGCCCTGAAACCGAACTTTTTCTCAACGGCCGGAGCCTCGGACGGCGCAGTCTGCCTCCCGCAGGGCAGCCGCCGCGACTGACGTGGGAAGTAGCCTACGAACCCGGTGAAATCCTCGCCGCAGGTTATGCCGGCGGATGTGAAACCGCACGCGACAGCATGCATACGGCCCTTCAGCCTTACGCTATCGTTGCCGAAACCGATACCGCAGTAATTGCCGCCAACGGGATGGACCTGGCTTATATCCGCTTCAGAATTACCGACCGCAACGGCCATACAGTGCCCGACAAAGATATGAAGCTGCAATTCCACGTCGACGGGCCGGCAACCATTCAGGCCGTAAGCAACGCCAACCTCCTGAGCGATGAATCCTTCGTCGGCAATAGCCGCACCACTTTCCGCGGCGAAGCTATGCTCATACTGCGCTCAACCGCCGACGCCGGCAAAATCACGGTAAAAGCCACCGCAAAAGGCGTAAAAAGCGCCACAGCCGGCATCGTTTCTGTGCCGGCTGTGCCATCATTATCTAAGTTTTGAGAAATCAGGTGCGCGGGGCGTCATTGCTACACACGAGCCTACGATATTCCAGAGGAGTCATCCCCACTGATTTTCTGAAAGCCATACAGAAATAACCCGAGCTTTCGAATCCGCAGTCGTAGGCAATCTGCTGGCTGTTGAGACTTGTAGTGCAGAGCAACTGCTTGCTGCGCTGAATGCGCATTTCGCGGATGTAGCGCGACGGGCTGAATCCGGTGTACTGCTTGAAGCGCCGGCAGAAATAGAGATGGTTCACCTTGAGGTGCTGAGCCACCTGAGTGGAATAAAGCGGACACTGCAGATTTGCCGAAATATAAATTTTAGCCAGTTTCACCATTTCCTCGACCTGGGGAGTATTATCTTTCACCTGCATGCTCTGCGAATAGATCAGGCCAAGCATATGGCTCACCATGCCCGAGATATAAGCCTGGCAGCCAGGCGGCTGCTTCTGCGAAATGTCGAGAATGTTTGAATAGAGGTTCACAAGTTCCACCGAAAGGCCGATGCGAAACACCGGGGAATGAACATTGAAAAACCCGTTTGCCACCTTATTATCCATCTCCTTTCCGCGGAATCCTACCCAGTACTCCTCCCAGCCGGTATCGGAAAGAGGCTTATAGGAATGCCATTCGCCGGGAAAAAGCATGAAAATGTCGCCCGACTGAATTTTGCGCAGCGGGCAATGCCTTGACTCGAACATACCGTTTCCAGACACCAGATATACAAGCTGATACTCGTCGAGGACTCTTCCGTTTTCCGAATCAAGGTGATATTCACTTGGATGAAACCGTGGCGGATACGCCGCCTGAATGCCTATCTGCTGCGTTCCGATACAGGTAGTTTCAAGCCCCCAGAGGCTGTCGTGCTCGGAGGGCTCCAGATATTTTCCTTTCAGCGTGTTATTCATCCTAACACAAAATTAAAGGTAAACTATCATTGGTTATATATTACGTTTATTTTTTAGAATGTTTTGGTAAAAAATTAGAATCTTCCAAAATGATGATAAATCCTTTTCGGGCGTCAGTGCGACTGCCCGCACACCCGACAGCATAAAGCAGCGGGAGTGCGGGCAGCAAGCGTGGCGCCTGGTCCGGAGGCGGGATTATTTTGCAAGATGAAAAACGTCGGAGATTTCCTGCATCTGTGCAGGTGTCATACCGCCGGGGACGAAGCCCATAGAGCGGCCACACATATAGATGTTAGCCGACTTATTGAGCACGTCGACCTGGTCGAAGGCGCTCATAATGTCGGTATCCACGGCAAAAACGCCGTGCTTTTCCCACATCACCACGTCGTAGTCGTCGTCGATGGCCTCAATTGTGGCGTCGGCCAGTTCGGTCGACGAGGGGAGCATATATGGCACGATTCCGAGACCGCGCGGAGCAAAGGCCTTTGTTTCGGGAATCATGGACCACAGCAGGCGGGTGAGCACGTCTTTTTTCAGGAATTCAGGATTATGGCTCATGGCCACAAGCTCAATGGGATGGGTATGGAGCGAAGCCCGGTAGGGCGACCCCTTGCCAATCAGATAGTTGTGAACGGCCAGATGCGAGGGGAGTTCGGAAGTGGGCTTCACCGGCTCGTCGGCCACTATTTCGTAGTGGGCGCAATCGGGGGTGATTCGTATCAGCGAACCGTTTTGCATGGGATACCGCGCAAGGTCGCGCATACGCTTCTGCGTGCCTTTGCAGTAGAACCAGCAACCCTTAAGGGAGGGGAGCGTAAGGCCGATAGCCACCGGGGCACCCAGCGAAGGGAGCTGCCGCATGACGTCGTCGACAAAATCAGTTACATTAACGGTGATATTGCCGCCGTTGCGTTCAGCCCAGCCTTTTTGCCAGAGGTAACCGGCCACTTCGGCCACGCGGTCGATTTCAGCCTTCAGAGCGGGCCGGTCGAGGAGTATGGAGTACATCTTTCTTTAAATTAGTTGCGGTAGGAAACAGGAAAATATGAGAACGGCTATTCCGACAACAAGCACCACAACAGTGGCCCGCGAACAATTCTGCCACTCATGGAGTATGATGCCCCACACGTTGGAGAACACCACGTTGAGCGCCATGAGGATGCAGAACGACAGCGTGAGCAGCGCCGGCGAGCCGACCAGAAAACTTTGGCCGAGCGAGAGGCCGAAGAACTGGCTGTACCATAGCGCACCGGCCAGGAGGCAGAAAAGCAGATTGTTGGCCAGCACGGCCACACCGCCGCGCGTGTAGTCGCCCCATGTATGGTTTTTAGTATTCTGCCAGAAGCAGTAGACGGCATTGGTGACAAATCCGCCCAGCGTTACGAGGAAAATGGCCGGAAGCGCGCGGAACATGGGGTCGGTGGCGGCACCGAAATTGATACCGGCGCCGAAATTCAGCCCCACATTGAAGCAACCGCTCATGAATCCTGCAAGCAGGGCGATGGCGATCCCCTTGGGGAAGTTGAAATCTGCCACTGCCTTCTTTTTCTCCTCCTCGCTGAGCGCGGAGGCCTTCATCGAGCCGGCCACACCGATAATGGCGATACCGACGAGAGTGGCGGCCACCCCAATAAGCACTGATGCCGTAAGCGTATGCAGAGGGTGTGTTTCAGGAAAGAATACATTGAGCAGCACGGGGCCCATCACCGTGCCCAGGGCCGCACAGGTGCCCAGAGCTATCGACTGGCCGAGGGCAACGCCCAGATAGCGCATCGACAGCCCGAAAGTGAGGCCGCCGATGCCCCAGAGCACACCGAATGCCATGGTCATCCACAGGCTGAACGGTGCCGCATCGCCGAAAAGCTCAGCCAGCGAATGGCCTTGCGGCACAGCCAGCATAGCGCCGAGCAGCGGGAGCACCAGCCATGCGAACACCCCCTGCACAATCCAGTAGCTTTCCCAGCTCCACTGCCTGATTTTGCGGATGGGCACGTAGCAGCTCGACTGGCAGAAGGCGCCGACGGCTATAATGAGCAGACCGATAAGAATCATCGTTTCGACGTGACTTCGGTTTCATATTTTTCCACCTCGCGGATGTAGTCGTTGCCCACAGGCACGCCGTTGCGCAGGCAGAACATATCGTATACGGCATTCCAGGGGAGACATTTGGCCTCCTCGAGCATGGCCAGACGCTGGAATTTACGGTCGGCCAACTCGTAGGCACACAGCTTGTCGGTAGGTTCGAGCAGAGCGCGGAGCATGCATTTCTGGGCTGCACGGCTGCCGATTACGTAGGCACCGATACGGTTAAGAGTGCCGTCGAAATAGTCGAGTCCATAGTGCACGCGGTTGAGGGCGCCGGCGCGCACAATTTCGCTGAAGAGGTCGAGCGTGGGATCGTCCATAATGGTCACGTGGTCGGAGTCCCAGCGCACGGGGCGACTCACGTGGAGCATCAGTTCGGGCACGAAAAGGAGCATTGCCGAGACCTTGTCGGCCACGGATTCAGTGGGATGGAAATGGCCCGTGTCGAGCGTTATCATCATATCCCGCTTCGAGGCGTAGGCGGTGTAGAAGTCGTTGGAGCCTGCGGTATAGCTTTCAAGCCCGATGCCGAACACTTTCGATTCCACGGTATCCTTCATCCAGTCGTAGGGATGTTCGAAAATCCGGTCGAGCGATTCCTTGAGCAGTTCGCGGTAGTAATAGCGGCATACAGTGAGGTCTTTAGATCCGTCGTGTACCCATGTGTTGAGAATGCAGGGGTCGTGCTGAGCCTCGCCGATAGCCTGGGCAATCTCGCGGCAGCGCATGGAATGTTCCACCCAGAAATCGCGTATCCCCTTGTCGGGATTGGCCAGAGTGAGGTCGCCGCTCTTAGGGTGTGAGAACGATGTGGAATTGAAGTCGAGCTTCACGTCATGCTGTGTGCCCCACTGAATCCAGCTTTCAAAATACTCGGGAGTCACCTCGTTGCGGTCTACTTTTTTCCCCTTGAAGTCGCCATAGATTTCATGGAGATTAAGGCGGTGCTTCCCGGGAATAAGGCTCATGGCATAGAGGATATCCTGGCGCAGCTGGTCGATATCATTGGCCTTTCCGGGATAATTGCCGTTGCACTGAATTCCGCCCGTAAGCGGTCCCTGATTTTCGAAGCCGGTCACGTCGTCGGCTTGCCAGCAGTGCATACTCAAGTGGAAATCCTGCATCTGCTGCATAATCTTTTCGGTGTCGACTCCGAGTTCCGCATAGCGTTCGCGGGCTATCTCGTAAGCCTTCAGAATTGCTTGTTCGTTCATCGTTGTGGATTATAGGTTATTGTTTCGGTTGATTTTATGGCAATGTCGCGGATATCGACGTCGGGATTCAGACTGCTCAACTGCACCAGAACATTGCCAAGGGCTGTGCATTCGGCCGGCCCTGCCACAATGGTCAGGCCGGTTTCGTCGGCGAGCATCTTCATGAGATGCGAATTGCGCGAGCCGCCGCCAATCACGTGAAGGCGTTCCACAGGTTCGCGCGAAACCTCGCGCAGAAGCCCCATCACCTCGGCCACGCGGTGGGCCAGACTGCGGTAAATCACGCGGATATAGTCGGCCAGATTTTTCGGCGCGGCAAGCGAATTCGACTCGCAGTAGATTCGTATAGCCTCCGACATACTCTCGGGGTTGGAGAACACCGGATCGTCGGGATTAATCAGAGTGTCGAGGTCTGAATCGTGGCAGAGGGCTGCCAGCAGGTTGATGTCGGTATCATCCTGACCGAATTCGGAGCGAATACGTTCGAAAATCCACATTCCGCAGATATTCTTCAGCAGCCTGGTTGTGCCGTTGATTCCGCCCTCGTTGGTAAAATTATAGCGGAAAGCCTTCGGACCGGCTTTTGGCTGCGGCAGCTCCACGCCGAGCAGCGCCCAGGTGCCGCAACTGAGATAGGCATATTTGGAATCGGGGGTGGGGATTCCCGCCACAGCCGAAGCCGTATCGTGGCTGGCAACGGCCACCACCGGCACACCGCGGTAGGTGCCCGCCACTTCGCCCGGCTGCACCATGCGGCCGAAGCGATGGCGGTCAAGGCCCAGAATCGCAAGCAGGTCGGGGTCGAACTCGCCGGTATTGATGTTGAGCATCTGTGAGGTCGACGCCACGGTAAATTCCGTTACCACTTCGCCCGTAAGCATATAAATCAGCGCATCAGGCATAAAGAGAATATAGTCGGCAGCCTGAAGCAGTTTTGGTTTCAGGCTGCGCAGGCAGTAGAGCTGAAACAGAGTGTTGAAGTCGAGAAACTGAATGCCCGTGCGGCTGTAGAGCTCTTCGGGAGGCATTTCCCCGGCAAAACGCGCAGTGGCACCTGCCGTGAACGAATTGCGGTAGCAGTAGGGAAGGCCGGCAAGCGAGCCGTCTTTATAGAAAAATGCCACATCACACCCCCAGGTATCAATGCCTATCGAAGAAACCAGCTTCTCTTTCCTGGCGAAATCGCGGATAACAGAGTCGATTGCCGTCTTAACCTCAAGAAAAATCTGCGGGAGATTCCAGAACAGACATCCGCCCACGGGAAGCATAGGATATTTGAAACGCGAGATTTCCTTAAAAGTAACCTTCGTTCCGCTGAAAGATGCGAGAATCACCCGGCCGCTTGTCGCACCGAGGTCCACAGCAATATGATATGTAACTCCCATTATAAGTAACTGTTCAAAATTATTTTATACTCCTGATCTGATTATTCCGACCGGTTACTTAACAAATCAGATTTAAGGATATACGGAAAATATTCCTGTTACTGCCGGAGGATGTTGCAGAACGCCAATTTTCGCCCATATTGTAGGGAGGCACGGCTCGTGCGTCCGCGCATCTGGCTGAAAATCAAATATCATATTTGGACGCACAGACCGTGCGTCCCTACATTTCGTGTGGTTCTGCATCCCCCGACAATATGAAATTCCTCATAAGAGGCAGCCGGAAAAGACATAAAAAAGGCTGACGCCGGAGCAGGAACCGGCCTGCAATGGCATCAGCCTCTTCTAAATAAACGTAGTGATATCAGGGAATCAGATTACTTATTCTGAACGAGTTTCACGTCCTTGAGCTCAAGGGTGAAGGCTCCTTTGCCGACGGTGCCGTCGAAACCGATGCGGATACGTTCGCCGGTTTTGCCGTTGATATTCCAGCCGTGAGTTTCAATAACGCTCTTCAGGTTGATGGTCACGGTCTTCCACTCATTGGCAGCTGCAGCAGTACTCTCTGAGCTTCTTACGAAAGGATCTCCGACGATGGCATACCACTCCATTCCTTCAGCCTTGAAGAGCATAATCTTAGTCTCTTCAATCGGTATGGTGCAGCGATATGTATACTGGAGCTGATAGTCGGTGCCAGCCAGAGCTTCGATACCTGAGCTCCATACAACGCATTCAGGAACGTCTTTCATAGTACCGTTGTCATTCCACTGTGCGGGGAACGCCATGGTGAAGACACCGTCGGCATTCGTTACTGTCACGTCATAAGCAGTATTGCTGCCGGTTTCGGGGAAAGTAACCGGAACGTCGGGAAGCGCAACGGGTTCTTCCTCAACCTGCGATTTCGGCACGAGCTAAACATCTTTGAGCTCAAGGGTGCAGACCTGTTGGGTTATTCCGTTGAAGTTGATGCGCATACGCTCTCCGGATTTGCCGTCGAGGTTCCAGCGGTTTGCTTCAATGGCAGAGCTAAGATCGACTTTTACGGTTTTCCAAACGTTGGCTTCAGCGCCGGAATTTACGCCTGCTACAATGGGGTCATACATACCGTATCCTCCATCGAACAGCATGAACGAAAGGTCTGCTACAGGAAGCGTGCAACGGTAGGTAAGCTTGAGCACCCAGTCGGACGACTGCAGAGCGTCGAAGCCCTTAGTCCAGACAACATTCTCAAGAGCGTCGGTGGTGAAATCAAGTTTGTAGACGCCATCGGCATTGGAAACGGTGGTGTTGTAGCCCTTGTTGCTTTCGTCATCAAACACAAGGCTTACGGGCTCAACGGTGAAGAAGTCTATGCGGGATATGTCGGCCACTTTATAGTTGGCGGAAGTGCCGTCGGCGAGGGCGACCTTCATGCGGTATTCGTCGACCTGAGCAGAAGCGGCAACGGTAGCCACTGCGGCTGCAAGGAGTAATATTTTTTTCATTGTAATTGTATCAGATGTGAAGGGGTTAGCGGATAAATTTGATGGTTTTGTCGTTGGCTTTAACAATGTAGATGCCTTTGGGAAGTTGACTGAGGTCGACAGATACGAAGCCTTCGCCCTGCTCCATGGCAACGGTATAGCCTCCGATACTGTAGACTGCCACGGCAATAGCGGAGCCGGAGGCCGAGGTGACCGAAATCAGACCGTTTTCCACTGCCACATTGAGGTCGTCGAGCGTAGCCTCGGTTGTTTCGATGCCGGTCATCTCCATGTCGAACTTCATGTGGTCGATATCTGCAAGACTGAAGGTATGCTCCCCCGAGGTAGCGTGAACCACCATCTGGTTGGCATTGAAATCAATGTGGCTCAGCGTAGCGAGATCCACTTTCGTTTCATTGCCTGAAACATCCTTCAGTTTTAACGACTCGGCCGAAGCGCCTGCCGACAACATGAATGCAACGGCCAGAGCCATTCCACTACAAATAAATTTGGATTTCATGTTGATTAAACTTAGGTGTTAAAAAAATGATTAATGATTGTGTTATGTGTGTTCGCCTTTCTTTAAAGGTTACATCGCAAATTTACAGCGGTATGGCTGATAACCGTTCAGCTTTTTCATCTCTATGATTATGCTTTTTTACCTAATGTTGCGTAGCGGTTCAGTCGACAACCTGGTGCATGATTTCACTCCAGTCGGAAATACCGACAACCGATTTGTAGGGGTCGAGCACGGCATTTTCGTCGGCGGTTCCGAAAGCTCGGAAAACATACCACGCTGGCTTGCGTCCCCATGGGTCGGGTGTATAATTTTCGCGGTAGTGGAGGCCGAGATTCAGGTTCCCTTCCACGTCGTTGTCGGTCGAAGCGTGCCAGATCAGAGTCTGGATGGCGCTGAGGTTGCGCACCTTCTTGAGGGCATATGCTGCGCAGGCAGCCTGCTCGCGCAGCTCGGTTTCGCTGTAGGTGGGTGTACTTGAGCCGTTTTCGGTGAGCCAGATGTTGCGCACATCGGTACCTTTATACATATTTTCCGGCATTTTGGCCCATCTGTCGAGCACCTCGAGGTTCTTGAAAGTGAGCAAGTCGGTGTTCATCGACCATGTGGCCAGTTTATCCTCCCAGGTGCGGCTCTGGAAATTCTGGGGATAGGAGTGATAGCCGACGCCCCAGTGGAAATCGCCTTCGGCAGCCGAGAAGCTGTTCATCAGACCGAAGAGGTCGCGCACGGCGAAGAGCATACCGCGCGACGGGGTGGTGGTGGTAAAGGTCCACTGCTGGGTTACGGGCACGAGAATCTGCGCGTAGCTGTTATACTGGCGTATGATATTGTGGGCCATGCGCGCGGACTTCACAAACTGGTCCATATATACGTTCTGCGGAAGTATGCCGCAGTCGTTCCAGTTGAGCGGGTCGTCGATTTCGTTGTGAACCACATAGCGGTGGATGCGGCCGTGGGTGCCGTCGGAATAGCGCGAGGCCAGAAAATCGAGCGCGGCGGCATAGTAGTTCACACTTTCGGGTGTGGAAAGGTTGACCATGGCAAACGTGCCCTGACCGGAATAACCCGGATGCTGCATGAGCATTCCCAGGTCGTGGTCGTAGTTGTAGTATGAGGCCTGGACGGAGGGCGATTCGGGCCGGATGGTTATCACGGTGAACACGCCGATACCGGCATTCTGCAAAGCCAGGAGATGCTTGTCGAGAATATCTTCGAAATATCCGCGGCTGAAATAATAGTTGCGTCCAAGGTATTTGTGCTCGATTACCTCGTCGCCGACGGCAGTGGCTTTCTCCTTCGACGACCACATGACGGCCGTCACGGGTATCCCGACGAGCGTAACTTTCATTCCCATCTCAACGGCGTCGTAGACCTTGCCTACAACTGCCTCGCCGCCTTTCTTGATATCGTCGGGGAGGTCGACGCTTCCGGCGGCCTTGCTCTGGTCGATGCCGTCGGCATCGACGTAGCGGCAGGCCGAAACCATCTGCTCTCCGGCGGTGCCGTCGGTGCGCACAATGACGAATTTCGAGAGCAGACGGTCATAGGTGAAGCCGTCGAGCGTGGTAATTCGCGGCAAAGTGGTGCTGAACTCGCCTTTAATGCTTCCGACGCATTTATGGAACGACTTCAGCAAGAGGGCATCTTCGTAGGGTGCCACCTCGGCAATGGCATATTTGCCACCGTCGGATGGAGCGGTTCCTTTAATGCGGATTCGGCTGTCGGTGGCTTCAACAAGGGTGATTTCCGAGGAGTAGGTGGTATGGAAATATTTGGCCAGACGCGAATCGAGCTCCGTGATGGCAGCAGCCTGCTCGGCCGCCTCGGCGATACGGGCGCGGTCGTCGTCGCTTAGAGTGCGCAGGCAGATGTTGCGGATTTCTATGTCGGCGGCCAGATTTCCGCCAAAGTCGAGGCGCAGCACGTCGCCGGCGGCTCCCCACTTCAGCCGGTTGATATCGTCGTCGAGTGCCACGGAGTAGGTGCACCACTCGTCGGGCGACTCCTTAAGGTCGGGAAGATAACAGTTGCGGTCGCCGGAGAAGGGGCTGAAATAGGCGACCATGCCGCGCACGGTACGCGAAGCCTTGTACTCGAAACTCAGCACGCGGGCGCGAGGGGGCAGCGCAGCAGAGAGCGCCTCGGTGCAGATCCAGGGGTCGGAGCCGCCGGTGGTGGAGAGGCGCCACTGGCCCGAGGTTTCGGACGCGGTCATATCGTAGAGCGAGGCGGTATTAAGCCGCAGGGGTACGCAGGCGGCCAGGCCGTCGTCGGCCGGAGTTGCCGTCTGCATATCGGAGGGCTCGAGCCGCAGGTCTTTTATACGGATTATGACATCGCCGGGGGCAGCGCCGGCGGGAAAATCGAAGCCGAGGCGCAAGAATTCTTTCGAACGGCCGTTCTGGTTCCATCCCACTGACGCGATTGCCGCGCTAAGGTCGAAGTTGCAATGCTTCCAGGTGGATGCCTCGGTGCCGGTATTGTTATACCAGATAAACGGGGTGCCGGGATAAGCAGTTCCTTCTATGCTGGAGGAGGATATGATTGACGATTCAGGATTCTTATACCAGGCTCCTTGCTCATCGAAGAGCACCACCTTCGCTTCACCCATCGGCACCGACGCGCTGTAGGCGAACGACAGGCGGTAGTTGCAGCCCGACAGAGTGGCGTTGAGCGGAAGCGTCCATACCACCCGCTCGGGAGCCGAGGCGGGAATATTAAGCGTATATATATTATTGGCGTCGGGGCCATCGACCGTTATGCCGTAAGAGCGGTTGCGTTCGTCGTCGTAGATCAGGTTGTAGCTGTCGAAGGTCTCGAAGGTGATGCTGTTCACATCGGCTACGGCATGTGTTTTCCGGCTATTGTCGGAAAGAACTACGTTCATCACTGTGTCGGCGCGGGCCACGCTTAGCAGCGCTCCCGAGACGATGGTTAACATTATTAATAATAAGGTGTAAAGATACGCCCGATTCAGGCGGCAGCACTGTGTCATCATGCTAATTTTTTATTAGTTGAAAAGCCTTTTTGATTTTGATGTTAAATTTAGAGGTTACACTACGTTTGAGATTCAACTTTTTGAACTATAGATAATAATATTTGGGGAACGTGTGCCATTTTGGCAAATAATCCATTAAATTTGCTCTTGGAAGAATCAACCGACCCAATGCACTTCACCTTAATTCTACCATTAAGTAACTGGTCGAAATTATTTTAATATTTCCGGGTGGAAAATTTTCAGGAGATTTTTCTCGATGAAGAAGGAGTGTAGATGTCTACACGACTGATGAAGAGAGGAAAAGATTCGAAAATTTTACCGCGGAAATGTTGAAATAATTAGATCAGGAAAATATAAAATAATTTTGAACAGTTACTTATGACAAGATTCTTAGCCATTTCGGTTATAGCTTTACTGAGCAGCAGTTTTGCATGTGGGGCATATTCGCCGGTACCGGGCCATATCACAACGGAATGGGGCGAAAATATAGACCCGGCCCGGGTATGGCAGGAATATCCGCGGCCTGATATGGTGCGTCCCGATTGGGAATGCCTCAACGGTCTGTGGGAGTATGCCGTCAAGCCCGTGGGCGAAGGAAAACCGGCAACGTTTGAAGGCGAAATCCTCGTGCCTTTCTGCGTCGAATCGGCTCTCTCCGGTGTAGGGCGAAGCGTGGGCGACCGCAACTATCTCTGGTACCGCCGCAGTTTCGACATCCCTTCGGGCTGGAAAGGCAAAAACATAATGCTGAATTTCGGCGCCGTAGACTGGAAATGTGATGTATGGGTCAACGGTATAAACGTTGGCGGCCATACGGGCGGCTACACTCCTTTCTCACTCGATATTACGGATGCCACCCGCCTCCGGGGCAACGAGCTGTTGGTGCGCGTCTACGATCCCACCGACAAAGGCAGTCAGCCCCGCGGCAAGCAGGTTTCCAATCCCGGCTCAATATGGTATACGCCGGTGACCGGCATCTGGCAGACCGTGTGGCTGGAACCGGTTGCTCCGGTGCATATTTCATCGCTACGCATCACTCCCGACGTCGACAACCGCCGGCTTATCGTCAGGGCCGACGCCTCGGGCAACACCGACGGCACTACTACAACAGTAGATGTCTACGACAAAGGCCGGAAAGTAGCGTCCGCCAAAAGCACCTGCACCGGTTGGCCAATCGAAGTGGATATGCCCGCCGACATGAAGCTTTGGTCGACCACCGACCCACATCTCTACGACCTGCGGCTCACCCTGGAGCGCAACGGCAAGATAATCGATTCGGTGAAGAGCTACGCTGCAATGCGCAAAATTGGCAAGCGCCCCGATGCAAACGGCGTCGTGCGCTTCACCCTCAACGATAAGGAAATCTTCCACTACGGGCCGCTCGACCAAGGGTGGTGGCCCGACGGGCTCTACACGGCTCCGAGCTACCAGGCGATGAAATTCGACATCGACAAAACGCGCGAACTGGGCTATAACATGATTCGCAAGCACATAAAGGTAGAGCCTGATCTATGGTATGCCTATTGCGATTCCGTAGGCATCCTCGTATGGCAGGATATGCCATCGGCCGACCATTCGGAAAACGAATGGGACATGACCCACTATTCGCGTGGAAAAGAAAAACAGCGCACCCCCGAGAGCGACCGCTACTTCCGCACCGAATGGGAAGAAATTATGGACGCGCTCCACAACCACCCCTCGATTGCCGTGTGGGTTCCATTCAACGAAGGGTGGGGCCAGTATGACACCAAAGAGATAGCCGCCTGGACAAAGCAGCACGACGGTTCTCGACTCGTAAATGCCGCCAGCGGCGGCAACTTCTTCTACGGCTGCGGCGACGTGCTCGACATCCACCATTATCCTCAGCCGGTAATCTATCTGGCGAGCATCGACCAGGCCAACTGCATAGGCGAATACGGAGGCATAGGCTGCGCCGTAGAAGGCCATCTGTGGGCACCCGACCGCAACTGGGGCTACATCCAGTTTAAAAATGCTCAGGACGTAACCAACGAATACATTAAATACGCCGATATCCTCGATTCAATGGCCGACTGCCTCTACACCGGCGCAGTCTACACCCAGACCACCGATGTGGAAATCGAAGTCAACGGTCTGATGACCTACGACCGCAAAGTTCTCAAAGTCGACCTCCCACGAATCCGGGAAGCAAATCAGCGCATAATTAACCGACATTCAGCACAGTAGATTTCAGATCAGTATAAGCGCATTGAGATTTTATGATTGGATATTATGATTAAAACACAATTCCGGACCCCTCAATTCAGAGCATCCGGCATTCAAAAAGATTAAGGCAATTAGATTTTGACAAGGTATTCAATAAGAGTACAAAGATTTAGGTTTGAGTAAGAGGCTGTGGCACAACAGCCTCTTTTTTCGTAATCTATTGTAAAACATTAACAACGTGCGCGGCGAATGCCGTATCTTCCCTTATTGCCTCTCCGGACCTCCACTGAGGTCCGAATGCGTAAGGTGCGAAATAATTTGCACCTCCTATGGCTTCGCCACAAATTCCAATTCCCCTTTACGCCCAAAAATTCCAAGCCGGCCGGATGGCTGCGGCTTGTCAGAGCGCCGTAGATTTTAGGAGCGGCGGGGTGAGGGCGACGGGAGTTGACTGAAGTCAATGACCGAGCCCGAATGCCCCTGCCGTCGACGCCAAAGATGCCGCGCTATGGCATGCCACGACAAAAAGTGTTAAAACCACACGCCATTAACAAGCTTTAACGATGGGGGGGGTAAAAGTGCTAATTTCTGTATAAATTTGCGGTCAGGCAATACCCTGACCAGGGTCTTGTGCTTATAAATTAAAAAAGTAGATAAAGAAAGCAAGACGAGGGGAGCTCCTCTACAGACTGTGACTCCCTATTTTTTTCTGTTCAATTTGGATAAAACATCGCTCCGGCCTATGCGAATAGCCCGGCTGGCAATGGCCCCCTCGCAACCTTGCTCATCCACATCTGCTTCCCGGCCCGAAGCCACTGCATCTACCCGTCGCTTCCGCGCCGCATCAAACCAATCAGACAATTAACATTATACTTTTTATACATTATACCGAAAAATCTAACAATTGCCTAAAATGAAAAGATTTTACTTTCCATTGGCGTTAACCGTCATGGCCTCCGCCATGACCGTAGCAGCCCAGACAGCTGTGCCCAAGTCTGAAGCCTGGGGCACAGGAGAATGGTCCGACACCTATATGGGTATGACCTGGGACAAGCATTGGAACAGCGACACCAAGACTCTTGGCGCCTCAACCACATCCGAAGCCGCAAAATGGATGGCGGCACTCCCCGACCGAATGTTTGTGGCACACGTTTCCATCCCCGGCGCCCACGATTTCGCCACAGGCGAGGAGAACTGGGTAACCAGTGCCGCCAACGGCAAAGCCACTTCCACAACCCAGGCGGTAACGATGCGCGAACAGATGGACCGTGGTATCCGTGGTATCGACTTACGCCCCGGTATGTACGACGGAGTATTATATTGCAACCACGGCCTGGCTCAGACTAATAAAACTCTTGAAGAAGCGGTAAAGGATATGGTAGCCTTCCTTGATGAGCATCCGTCGGAATTCTTCGTAGTACATTTCTTCCGCGGTAACATATATCGCACAGGCGAAATGCCTACGGGCAGTGGCCTGCTTGGCGCGAAAGGCAACGCTGCTTCGCGCAATGAATACAATGAACTGATGCAAAAGCTGTTCGACGACACATATAAGAATTATGTAATCGACTATCGTCCGAACCTTACAGTAGAAGAGGCCCGTGGCAAGATGGTGCTCTTCACCCGCGACCGCATCGACTTCGTTCATCTTTCGAAGCAGGCCCGTCTGACCAACTGGGACGCCGCCAACAACGATACCGAAGTAGCTGCCATAGCCACCAACGAGAGCAACGCAATGCGCTCCACCAAGCTGTGGGTACAGGACCTCTCGTCGGGTGCCGACGTCACCACCAAAGTAACCCGTTTCCAGCGTCAGGCCGAACGTATGCAGGCCATGCCGACACCTAAATCCGTTTATGATGCCGGCGGAGAATATCTTTCCGAATGGTGCATGAACTTCACATCCATGGAATACGACAGCAGCGAATCCGGCAGCTCCTATTCCACCAACAAATATAAATACGGCGCCAAGGCAATGGCACCTGTGGCTATTGATTTCCTGAAGAAGAATGCCGGCGCCGGCCCCGTGGGTATATTTTTCAGCGACTACGTGCTGCGCACCTCCTCGCAGCTCCACAATGGTTCTGACCGTGTGCCCGTCTACGGCGATGAACTCGTATACCGCATTATCGAAAACAACTTCGCCGGCGAGAATCCTCCGGTGGTCAAATATGCCATCCCCGACGACGTAAATGTATCGACCTATCCCAATCCCTACGAGGGAAAGACTTATTTCATGCGTCATAAGGCTTCCGGCCAATGGCTTTGCGGCGGTGCCAACTATGGCTCGCATGCTGCCCTCGACAAATACGGCTATCCTCTCACACTTAAGGTTAACGCTGAAACCGGCGATGTCACGATTGCAATCGGTGGAGGCGGCAGTTTCTATCGCGACGGCAGCGGATATGCTTACGTGGACGGTGCCACAGGCGACAACTACAGGCTCATTCCTGCCCAGACGGCAAATACATATGCACTTACAGTCGACAACAGTACCAAGGCCCTCACGGCCTTTGCCTATGGCGCACCCTCCAACCATCAGTATGCCGACAATCTCGACTACTGGCTTGATTTCGATACCTATCGCGCAGGCGACGCCAACCAGGAATTCGAGCTTGTAACCCTCGACGAGCGTCAGACCGAACTGCTTACCAAGGCCAACCCCAACCGCCCCTACGACGCCACATTCTATCAGCCCGGTTATTCAAGCGGTAACGGCTGGGATGGTCTCGACCAGTTCTCCTTCGAATCGAAATATAAAATAGGAATCACTTATAATGGAAATGCGACTCGGACACAGCGTAATAACTGGAGAGGAGCATTCACCATGATCTATAATCTCGGAAATAGCGGAGCCGGTTATAAATCCAAGTGGAAAATGGACCGTACCATTACCGGGCTTCCAAATGGTAAGTATAAAGTTGATTTCCAGGCATTCTCCTGGAACCAAGCCAACAAAACAACCTACACTATCGGAGGAGTCGGCGGAACTGTGGCTGATAAAACCTTATCCAATTTCACAAGCCTTTCCAACGACATCTTTAAGAAAGATGATAACGGCAATGAAATCAACAACATCGATCCCATTCTTGACGTTTTCAAGAATGAAGCGGATATTAAGCATGAATTCGATGTTACCGTAAGCGGGGGCAGCCTCTCCATACACTTCGAAATGCAGGATAATAAGGCTTCCGAAACAGCTTTCTTCCTCGACAACATCCATCTCACCTACTATGGTCCGGAGAACAAGGCCGAGGAGACCGTGCAGGTGAACTTCCCCGAGCACTGGAACACTGTGATTCTTCCCTTCGACGTTTCGGAAAGCTATATCAGCTCCAACGTAAACAAGGACGGCAAGGATTACATCTTCTATCAGGTTGACAAGGAAAAGGGTGGCTATAAGGAGACCTCGAAAGTCCTCCAGGAGAATCAGAACAAGGAATATTTCTACCATGTGGTTCAGCTCTCCGACGCCGTATCTTCCCTGAAGGCCAACACTCCCTATATAGTGGAGAACAAATTGGTGGAGGAAGTCGAGCCCAAGCCGGAGGAAATCGGCACGGAGACCCAGAGCGCCTTTGCAGCTCCGGCCCGCGCTGCCGCTACCGACAACACCTATCTTGAAACCTTCGTAGGCCATCCCACCAACTACGAGGATACCTACACCGATGCCGGCAATTTCCTGACCGGTGTACTTGCCGACAACCATATCGTAGGCGAAGGCCATTATCCGCTCGTAAAGGCCAACTACCAGATGTTTGCCCAGCTCACTGATGCCCAGACTGCCCCGGTAGCGAAATACCACGCTTACGTACACTCCGGCGCTGAAACTGCCGAGCATCCCATCATCCTCTTCAAGGACGTTGACAACGTGCTTACCGGCGTTGAGGATGTCGCTGCCGAAGAGCATGGCATCACCGACGAGACTCCCGTCGACGTCTACACCACCGGCGGCATCCTTCTGCGCAGTAAAGTCGCCAAGGCTGACGCGCTGACCGACCTGCCCCGCGGTATCTATATCCTCGCCGCTCCGCAGGGCGCTCTCAAGGTCGCCAAATAAACCCCATACCACCATATCCCACAAGGCGGTGCACTCCCATCCGGGCGCACCGCCTTTTTCATTCCCCGCACCTCAGACTGCAAGGGCATTTAGCGAGCGCTAAGGGAGGGCGTGTCATAATAGCCCATCTGGGTCGTCGCCTGAGGGGTTCGGGTTCGGTCATTGACCTTAGTCAACTCCCTTCACCCTCACTCTCAGGCTCCTACCATCTGGACCATTCTGACAGCGCCCTCGCCATCCGGGTGAAAAATAGGGCGATGTGTCAAATTATTGAATTTTGACACGCCCTCGTTAAGGGCGCGAGGGTTGCCTCTATGGCAAGCCAAACAGTATATTTATGCACAATTTGGCATATATCGTGCAAACTCGCTATAAGCCATATTGTTGCCGAGGAGTCGACAACTTTTTTGCGCTAATATTTGCAGGGAATGAAATAAATTTTTATTTTTGTCAGTGTGAAGCCGCTGCAGCAGGCGGCAATAGAATTTTAACATTGTTAAAATTGAGCTGGGATTCAGGCTGTTGGCCTGATTTTGTTGTGTTATGAGCCCTGCTTTTATACAATAATCAGTATACATTGCCGCCCATATGCCGACACCCCCGCTCCGCCCCCTGTGGCAAAATATTCACAAACGTAGACCCAAACGAAACCTTTACATTAATTCTTAAATAGAACCCTTTATTACCAGTTCAATAATCCCGAATGGGGGCTTGCCGTGAGGTATCGCCCCCATTCACCTTTTTGGGGGCCAGGCTTGCCTCATCGGCAGCGACCTTAAAGACCTTAGGGGCCTTAGAGACTTTAGGGGCCTTAGAGACTTTAGGGGCCTTAGAGGCCCTAAAGACCTTAATGTCTTCAAGACGCCCTCCGGGGGGAGGCCACAATGCCTATTGCAGATAGGCATATTTTCCTTACCTTTGTATACATGGAGTCCTTATAGCGGTAAGCTGCCGACAATAGGGGTGTTGCAGAATAACAATTTTGCAACGTCCTACAAGCCGATGGCCGACCATTTAGATTGCTCATTATGACTGAAAAAGATACAGGCGCTATGCCTGAGAAAAATCCGATTACTGCGCCCGGGAAAGCGCCTGAAGCCGGACGCAAGCGCCGCCCGTGGTGGGTGAGAGTGCTCAAATGGCTGGGAATCAGCGCTGCCGTCATCATGGCGCTGGTGCTCGTGGTCGTTACGCTCGTGGTATGGATTCTCTCGCCGGCGAAACTGACGCCGCTGGTGGAGCGCCACGCCTCGGAATACCTCAACGCCGACCTGCGCGCCGAGCGCATCGAACTGACGTTCTGGCATACATTCCCTCACCTTACGCTCGACGTGGACTCGCTGCGGCTCACGAGCCGCTCGCTGCGCGGGTTGCCCGACTCCATCGCCGCCACGCTCCCGGCCGACGCCGACTCACTGCTGACTCTGGGCCGCTTCCACGGTGAAATCGACCTGCTGCCGCTGCTTGCCGGCCGCATAGCCCTGCGCGACGTGGAGCTGCACCGGCCGGCGGTCAACCTCGTGCAGGTAAGCGACTCCGTGGCCAACTACCTGATCATGCCCCCGTCGGACGAGGCAGCTCCGGCCGACACCACGGCCCTGGCCCTCCCGCCGATTTCAATCCACCGCTTCCTGATCGAGGGGGCGGAGCAGATACGTTACCGCTCGCTGGCCGATTCGCTCTATATCAACCTTACGCTCAGCAATCTCGACCTCACGGCCGACGGCGAGCCACGCTACTCGCTCAAAGTGGACAGCAACGTGGCCAGTCCGATGCTCGAAGAGTTCAACTTCGACGGCGTGGCCTTCGGCGCCAACGGCAACATAGAGTGGGACAGCCGGCGCCCGCTGGCCCTGCGCCTGAGCGACTTCGCCCTGACTCTCGACCGCTTCAATGCCCGGCTCGCAGCGGCCGTGGACTTCACTGACCGCCCGATGGTGGAGGAATTCAGCGCCGGTGTGGAAAATATCGACGTGGCCCAGGCCCTGAGCCATGTGCCGCAGGAGTTCGCCCCGTTCGTAGCGCCGCTGAAGACCGATATGCGCGCCACCGCCAGCGTGGAGCTGACGCGGCCATGGAACCTGGCCGACTCCGCTATGCCCTCGCTGCGAGGAGCCGTCACTATCCCCTCCTGCGCCCTTGAATATCAGGCTTTGCACCTGCGCGCCCTGGCCGCCGACATGGAGTTCGACTTCGACGGCACCGACATGGACGCCTCCGTATTCAACCTCAAGCGTCTGATGGCCAAAGGTGACGCCATCGACATGAATCTCTCGGCCGAGGTATCGAACGCCATCTCCGACCCGCGCATCAAGGGTGTGTTCAATGGCTCGGTGAGCCTCGGGCGCCTCCCGGCGCAACTCTACAAGAAGCTGAATCTCAAAGCCTCCGGCACTTTGAAGGGAGAAGCGACCTTCGCCCTGGCCCAGAGCGACCTCTCGCGCGAGAATTTCCACCGCATGAACGTAAAAGGGAGCCTGCAACTCGTTGACTTCCACGCTTCCACACCCGAGCCGGCGAGCGCCTACGCCCGCCACGCCCTGCTCGAATTCGGCTCGAACTCGCGTTTCGTCACCGCAACAGACCAAACCGTCGACTCGCTGCTGACCGTATCGCTCAAAGTCGACACTCTGGCCGCGCTTGCCCGCGACATCGACCTGCAAGTGCGTGGCTTCCGCGCCGGAGCCGGCACCGTAAACCGCCGCGCCAGCGCCGACACCACGGAAATCAATCCCTTCGGGATGTCGGTCGAGGTGGAACGGCTCACCTTCACCTCGCCCGCCGACTCGCTGCGCCTACGTCTGCGCAACGCCAAGGCCGGAGGCGCCCTGCGCCGCTTCAAGGGTGAGGCGCGCATGCCCCAGATCAACCTGAAAATCACAGTCGACCGCCTTATGGCGGGGATGGCACTCAATAAGGTAGCTCTCAGCCACGCCGACGTGGCCCTCGACCTCCACAAGAGGCTCAAACGCCACCGCACCCCCGAGCAGCTCGATTCGCTGCGGCACCTGCGTGCCGCCCGACTCGCCGCAGAGGGCGCCCGCACCGTCAGGGAGGAAAATCTCTCGTTCGACATGGACTCGACCGAACGCTCGCTGCTGCGCAACTGGGACTTCAGCGGCCACATCGCCGCCCGGGGCGGACGACTCGTAACCCCATATTTCCCGCTGCGCAACCAGCTGCGCCACATCGACCTGCGTTTCAGCCAGGACAGCATTGTGCTCGACAACCTCGGCTACCGCGCCGGCCAGAGCGACTTCCTCGTGAACGGCACCATCTCCAACCTCCGCCGCGCCCTGATCGGCCGGCGCAACAATACGCTGGGCGTGAACCTCTCGATGGTATCCGACACGGTCAACGTCAACCAGATTGTGCGCGCTCTCTTCGCCGGAGCGGCCGTGAGCCAGCAGGCCGATTCCACCATGATATGGGACGACAACGACGACGCCACCGAGCGCCGCCTCGACCAGATGGCCGATACAGCCTCCACAGGCCCGCTGCTGCTCCCACACAACATCGACGCCACATTCTCGCTGCGCGCCGCCAACGTGCTCTACTCCGACCTCATCCTCCACGACCTGCGCGGCGAGATGATGCTCCTCGACGGCGCCCTCAACCTGCGCAACCTCTCGGCACGCACCGACCTGGGCTCCATAGCCCTCGACGGCCTCTACAACGGCTCGGCCGTAGACTCCCTGCAGTTCGGCATGGGAATGAAGGTTAGCAACTTCCGTCTGGACCGCCTCACCTCGATTGTTCCGGCCATCGACTCGCTCATGCCCATGATGCGCAACTTCGCCGGAATCGTCAACGCCGACCTGGCCGTCACCACCGACCTGACGCCGCAGATGGACATCAACATCCCCTCGCTGCGCGCCGCCATCAGCCTGAAAGGCGACTCGCTCGTGCTGCTCGACGCCGAGACGTTCAAATCCGTGAGCAAATGGCTGCTCTTCCGCGACAAGAAGCGCAACATGATTGACCACATGGAGGTAGAGGCCGTAATCGACAGCTCCACGGTGGAACTCTACCCCTTCATGTTCAACATCGACCGCTACCGCCTCGGAGTGATGGGCAGCAACGACCTGGCAATGAACATGAACTACCATATCTCCGTGCTCAAATCACCCGTACCCTTCAAATTCGGCATCAACATAAAGGGGACGCCCGAGAAGATGAAAATACGCCTCGGAGGTGCCAAGGTGAAAGAAAATATGGTAGGCCAGCGGCAGCACATAGCCGACAACACCCGCATCAATATCGTGCGTCAGATCAACGATGTATTCCGCCGCGGAGTGGAGAAAGCGCGCCGCGGGCGCCTCTCCTTCAGCGACGCCGCCGGAGCCGACGCCCGGCGCGCGGCCGCCTCGCTTCTCGAGGCCGAAGGCGCCTCCGACGCCCTGAGCTACCAGGACTCCCTCCAGTTCATCCGCCAGGGCCTCATCGACAACCCCGACACCCTCCGCTTCCCTCCCGTCTCTCCACCCGTACCCGAAAAAAGCGACAGGAAATCACGGGGGCAGCATTGAGGCGTAAATCAATAATTTTCGCTAAATTTGCAGGCGGAATAATATTTAAAACGACTGAGATTTATGGCAATCCGGATTTCCGACCGCATTCAGGCCATGGCCGCTTCGGCCACACTGGCCATGTCGCAGAAGAGCAGCGAACTGCGCGCCGCAGGGGTCGACGTGATCAACCTCTCGGTGGGTGAGCCCGACTTCGACACTCCCGAGCACATAAAGGAGGCCGCCAAAGAGGCCATCGACAAGAATATAACGCGCTATCCGCCCGTAGCGGGCTATGCCGACCTGCGCGAGGCCATCGCCGAAAAGCTGCGCAAGGAGAACGGGCTGAACTTCTCTGCGGCGCAGGTGGTGGTTTCGGCCGGCGCCAAGCATTCGCTCAACAACGCCATTCTTGCCATGATCAATCCCGGCGACGAGGTTGTGATTCCCGTGCCGGCGTGGGTGAGCTACATCGAGCTGGTGAAGCTCGCCGGTGGCGTCAACGTGCTCGTTCCGGCCGGAATCGAGCAGGATTTCAAGGTGACGCCCGCGCAACTCGAGGCTGCCATAACGGAGCGCACGCGTATGGTGCTTCTCTGCTCCCCCTCCAACCCCACGGGAAGCGTATACACCCGCGAGGAGCTTCAGGGGCTGGTCGAAGTGCTGGCGCGTCACACCCAGGTGGCCGTGCTCTCCGATGAGATCTATGAGCATATCGACTATTCGGGTGCGTTCACTTCGCTGGCATCGTTCCCGGAAATTGCCGACCGCGTGGTTGTGGTCAACGGCGTATCGAAAGCCTACGCCATGACCGGCTGGCGTATCGGCTTCATGGCCGGCCCGGAAAGCGTTGCCAAGGCAGTGACGAAGCTGCAGGGACAGACCACCTCGGGTATCTCGACCATCGCCCAGCGCGCGGCCTACGCCGCCTACAGCGGTCCGCAGGAATGCGTGGAGCAGATGCGCCGGGCCTTCGAGCGCCGTCGCGACCTCGTGGTAGAGCTGGCAGCCGGTATTCCCGGCCTTAAGGCCAACATCCCCCAGGGCGCCTTCTATCTCTTCCCCGACGTGAGCGCCTTCCTGGGCAAAAACACTCCCGACGGCAAGGCCGTGAGCACCGACACCGACTTGTCGATGTATCTGCTCGAACATGCCCACGTGGCCACCGTGCCCGGCTCGGCCTTCTGCCTGCCCGGCTACATCCGCCTGAGCTATGCGGCAGGCGACGACGCACTTCGCGAGGCTTTCGACCGCATAGGCCGCGCACTGGCCGAGCTATATTGATTCCCGAAAGATTAAGAATATACATAAAACACCAAACAAGATTACACTCCAATGGACTTCATAAAAGAACTTACCTGGCGCGGCATGATCCACCAGATGATGCCCGGCACCGACGAACAGCTCAACAAGGGGATGACCGCCGCATATCTCGGCATCGACCCCACGGCCGACTCGCTGCATATCGGCCACCTCGTGGGGGTGATGATGCTCAAACACCTGCAGCGCGCCGGCCACAAGCCCATCGCGCTGGTGGGAGGCGCCACCGGCATGATCGGCGACCCCTCCATGAAGAGTCAGGAGCGCAAGCTCCTCGACGTGGCTACACTGCGCCACAACCAGGAGGCCATCAAGCGTCAGCTGGCCCGCTTCCTCGACTTCGACAGCGACGCCCCCAACGCCGCCATCCTCGTGAACAACTACGACTGGATGAAGGACTACACATTCCTCGACTTTATCCGCGACGTAGGCAAGAATCTGACCGTCAACTACATGATGGCCAAAGACTCCGTTAAGAAGCGTCTTTCGGGCGAATCGGGCGAGGGGATGTCGTTCACCGAATTCTCCTACCAGCTTCTCCAGGGCTACGACTTCCTCCACCTCTACGAGAAGGAGGGCTGCCGCCTTCAGCTGGGCGGCTCCGACCAGTGGGGCAACATCACCACCGGTACAGAGCTGATCCGCCGCATGCTCGGCAAGGACGACGCCTACGCCATTACCTGCCCGCTCATCACCAAGGCCGACGGCTCGAAATTCGGCAAGACCGAGGGGGGCAACGTATGGCTCGACGCCAACCGCACGTCGCCCTATAAGTTCTACCAGTTCTGGCTGAACGTATCCGACGCCGACGCCGAGAAATATATCAAGATATTCACCGTGCTCTCCGAGGAGGAGATAAACGCACTCGTGGCCGAGCAGGCCGAGAACCCCGGCGCACGCCCCCTGCAGAAGAAACTTGCCGAAGAGATTACCCGCATGGTCCACGGCGAGGAGGAGCTGCAGAACGCCATCGAGGCCTCGCAGATACTCTTCAGCGCCAAAGCCGCCGAAACGCTCCACAAGATTGACGAGGCCACGCTGCTGGCAGTATTCGAGGGAGTGCCCACCTTCGAGGTAAGCGCCGACATCTTCAACGGCGAGACCAAACTCATCGATCTGCTCACTGACCACGCCACCGTATTCCCCTCGAAGGGCGAGATGCGCAAGCTCACCCAGCAGGGAGGCCTGCAGATCAACAAGGAGAAGGCCACCGACCCCTACGCAACTGTCGACGCCCCGATGCTGCTCAACGGCAAGTATCTGCTGGTGCAGCGCGGGAAGAAGAACTATTATCTGATTATAGCCCGCTAAACTGAAGGCGCGCCATAGCGGCGCATCTTTGGCGTCGCGACGGGGGACCTCAGGCTCGGTCATTGACCTCAGTCAACTCCCTCGCCTTCGCCCCGCCGCTCCTAAAATCTGCACCACTCTGGCATCGCCTTCGCCATCCGGATTCAGACAGGCAAAAACGAGGCTTGCCAGTTTCGGCGGAAATGCCTAATTTTGCAGAGTCAACCCATAGATGGCGCTGTGGCGCCATCCCACCGAGTGGCCGAATGGTGGAATGGTAGACACGAGGGACTTAAAATCCCTTGGCCATTACGGCTGTGTGGGTTCGAGTCCCACTTCGGCTACACCGATCCACCCCGCCGGGCACCGCGCCCCGGCGGGGTGGAATCATTCCGGAGCATTTAACCGGGCCGCGGATTTGAAAAGGAGCGCGATTTTGCGTAACTTTGCTATAAAAGGCGACCTCTAACGGGATGGGCGGATGCACCGGGCTGCACCCCTACTTTTCGGGACACGCCATATTTTGTATTTTTCTTAAAAAACGACGGAGAGCGAAGCGATGGCTAAGAAAGTGGTGGAGACACCCCTGATGAAACAGTATTTCGAGATGAAGCAGCAACACCCCGACGCGGTGCTGCTGTTTCGCGTGGGCGACTTCTACGAGACGTTCTGCGACGACGCCATCACGGCCTCGGAGATTTTGGGCATCACGCTGACGCGGCGCGCCAACGGCGCGGCGGCCTCGATCGAGCTGGCAGGTTTCCCCCACCACGCGCTCGACACGTATCTGCCGAAACTGGTGCGCGCAGGCAAGCGCGTGGCCATCTGCGAGCAGCTCGAGGACCCGAAGACTACGAAAACGCTCGTAAAGCGAGGCATCACCGAGCTGGTGACACCCGGAGTGGCGCTGACCGACAATGTGCTCGACCACAAGGAGAATAACTTCGTGGCAGCCATACACTTCGCACGCAACGCCTCGGCGCGCGGCACCGCCGGTGTGGCCTTCCTCGACATCTCCACCGGTGAATTCCTCGCCGCCGAGGGGCCGATGGAATATATCGACAAGCTGCTGGGCAATTTCGCTCCGAAGGAGGTGCTGGTGGAGCGCGGCAACAAGGGGCGGCTGGAGGAATTCTTCTCCGGGCGCTATCTGGCCTCGGAGCTCGACGACTGGATTTTCACCGACCAGAGCGCCAACGAGCGGTTGCTAAAGCAGTTCGAGACGTCGTCGCTCAAAGGATTCGGCATCGGACGCATGCCTCTTGCCGTGGTTGCCGCCGGTGCGATCCTCCACTATCTCGACATAACCAAACACACGCGCACGAGCCATATCGTGGCATTGCGCCGCATCGAGGAGGACGCGTTCGTGCGCCTCGACAAATTCACCGTGCGCAATCTGGAGCTGCTTCACTCGCTCGGCGAGGAGGGGCGGTCGCTGCTCGACGTAATCGACCGCACCGTAAGCCCCATGGGGGCGCGCATGCTGCGCCGCTGGGTTTCGTTTCCGCTCAAGGATCCCGCGAAAATCAACGCGCGCCTCGACGCCATAGAATATTTCTTCCGTAACCCCGAGGTGCGCGACGCCATAGTGGAGAACCTCGGGAGCATCGGCGACCTGGAGCGACTGATTTCCAAGGTGGCCACGCTGCGCATCACACCGCGCGAGGTGGTGCAGATGCGCCACGCCTTGGGCGCCATCGAGCCGGTGAAGCAGTTGCTCGAACAGGCCGACTGCCCCACCCTGCGCACCCTTGGCGAGCAGCTAAACCCATGCACGGCTATCCGCACGCGCATCGAAAAGGAGATTGTAGACGACGCCCCCAACCAGCTGAACCGCGGCAACGTGGTGCGCCAGGGGGTTAACGCCGAGCTCGATGAGCTGCGCGAGATGGCCTACCAGGGAAAGGACTACCTGATGCGCGTTCAGCGCCGCGAGAGCGAAGCTACGGGCATCACAAGCCTGAAAATCGGCTACAACAACGTGTACGGCTACTACATAGAGGTGACCAACACGCACCGCGACAAGGTGCCATCCGACTGGATACGCAAGCAGACGCTCGTAAACGCCGAGCGCTACATCACCCAGGAGCTCAAGGAATACGAGGAGAAGATACTCAACGCGCAGGAGCGCATCGAAATACTCGAGACGGCCATCTACAACGCGCTTGTGGCTTCGCTCTCGGACTACGTGACGGCCATCCAGGCCGATTCCCACCTGGTTGCCACCCTCGACTGCCTGCAGGGCCTGACGCGTGTGGCCCTCGAGAACCGCTACAACCGCCCCGTGGTCGACGACTCGCTGGTAATCGACATCCGCGAGGGGCGCCACCCCGTAATCGAGAAAGAACTTCCGATCGGAACGCCCTATATCACCAACTCCGTGGTCCTCGACCCGGAGGCCACGCAGGTAATGATGATTACCGGCCCTAACATGAGCGGTAAGTCGGCGCTGCTACGCTCCACGGCGCTCAACGTACTGCTGGCTCAGATCGGTAGTTTCGTGGCCGCCGAGAGCGCTCATATCGGCGTGGTCGACAAGATTTTCACTCGTGTGGGCGCTTCCGACAACATCTCGCTTGGAGAATCAACCTTCATGGTGGAGATGAACGAGGCCGCTTCGATACTTAACAACATGAGCGCCCGCTCGCTGATACTCTTCGACGAACTCGGCCGTGGCACATCGACCTACGACGGCATCTCGATAGCATGGGCAATCGTGGAATATATCAACCGCTCGCCCATGCGCCCCAAGACGCTGTTTGCCACCCACTACCATGAGCTCAACGAGATGGAGGCGACTTATCCCGGCGTGGTGAACTACAACGTGTCGGTGAAGGAAATCGACGGGAAGGTGGTATTCCTGCGCAAGCTGCAGCGCGGCGGCAGCGAGCACAGTTTCGGCATCCACGTGGCCAAGCTGGCCGGTATGCCGCGCGACATAGTGAAGCGCGCCGCCTCGGTGCTCCGGCAGCTTGAGACGGCCAACCGCCACTCCGTGGCCGAAAAAGCCGGGATAGCCGAAACCGGGAGGGAGGCAGCGACGAAAGGGCCGAAACCTGCCCGCGCCAATACGGCCGCCATCGACTCTGCCCCCATGCAGATGACATTCTTCCAGCTCGACGACCCTGTGCTGACGCAGATCCGCGACGAAATCCTCAATCTCGACATCGACAACCTCTCGCCGCTGCAGGCGCTCAACAAGCTGAGCGATATCCGCTCAATCCTTACAGGTAAATAATCTGAAGGCGCGCCTTAGCGGCGCATCTTTGGCGTCGCGACGGGGAAAACTCAGGCTCGGACATTGACCTCAGTCAACTCCCTTCGCCTTCGCCCCGCCGCTCCTAAAATCTGCACCACTCTGGCATCGCCTCCTCCATCCGGACGAAAATACGATTAAGGTGTTTTGTCAAAATTCCGAGTTTTGACACATAGCCATAGCAACTTAGCTATCAATGGCATTGTTGCGGCTCAATTCATGCAAAAAAAATGAAAAGCGCTGCATATCTATATTTTTTACATTCAGGAGGAAATATATATCTTTGTGAAAGTTATCGACTTCCTACAACCGAATTATAATATACTAACCTAAACTAAATAAATCATGGAAAACTCCAAATTACTCAACATTCTAAATCCTGTATTGGGATTTATTGATTCAGGCAAATTCTTCCGCCAGCCCTTTAAATGGCTCTATATTATTATCGGCGTGCTCAACATTATTATTCCTATTGCAATGATTATTGGTGTGAGCAATGGATGGAATTACATGCAGGGTGCAATGCGTTTTGCTATGGTTCTCAACATATTAGTGGCTATCCTGGTGGCATTTCTTGGATTCTTGATATGGTACAAGCGCGCCCAGAATCTTAAATGCGATGCCGGAGAATCCTCGCGTTTCATCGCTATACCCCTTGTGGCTAATCTGCTCCAGACCTACGGCGAATGGATTGGCATGATAATCGGCGTCGGTGGTTTTCTCACGGCCCTAATCGGGTTCATTTTCGGTGGAAGCATCTTGTACTACTATCACATCAATTTCTTCGTTGTGATATTGATGCCGGTAGTCGGATATGTTCTGGTAGTGTTCTTCCGTTTCTTGGCCGAAGGATGCCTGGCGCTTGCCAATATCGCAAATTCAGCTCAGTCCATCGACCGAAAACTCGACAAAAACTACGAAACAGTAGTGGAAACTATTGAACCGGAAGTAGACTAATTATTCCTTTCTCTCCATTCTAAAGGGACAGCACGAATTCGTATTTTCACTTCATTAATAAGATAAATTAACCACCCTTCGTGCCGAAAAAGATTAACAATAGCGCATTGGATCCCATTTCGTCCAATGCGCTATTGCTAATTTTGTGTATGTGCCGGATTTAGAATTCGGCGGATTTGGGGGTGCGGGGGAAGGGGATGACGTCGCGGATGTTGGTCATGCCCGTAACGAAGAGCACCAGGCGCTCGAAGCCGAGGCCGAAGCCCGAATGGGGCACGGAGCCGAAGCGTCGGGTGTCGAGATACCATTTCATATCCTTCATGGGGATGTGCAGTTCCTCGATTCGCTGCAGGAGCTTGTCGTAGCTCTCCTCACGCTCCGAACCGCCGATAATCTCGCCGATGGCGGGGAAAAGCACGTCCATGGCGCGTACGGTCTTGCCGTCGGGGTTCTGCTTCATGTAGAAGGCCTTGATTTCCTTGGGGTATCCGGTGAGAATTACCGGACGCTTGAAATGCTGCTCCACGAGGTAGCGCTCGTGCTCGCTCTGCAGGTCGACGCCCCAGCTTACGGGGAACTCGAACTTGCGGCCGCTGGCCATGAGGATGTCGATGGCTTCGGTGTAGCTCAGGCGCACGAACTCCTCGCCTACCACGGCCTGGAGGCGCGAGATAAGCTCCTTGTCGTAGTGCTCGTTAAGGAACTCGAGGTCGTCGCGGCAGTGGTCGAGGGCGTAGTTGATGCAGTATTTCAGGAAATCCTCGGCAAGGTCCATGTTTTCGTCGATGTCGATGAAGGCTACTTCAGGCTCAATCATCCAGAACTCGGCCAGATGGCGCGGAGTGTTGGAATTTTCGGCGCGGAACGTCGGGCCGAAGGTATAGATTGCGCCGAGGGCGGTGGCTCCCAGCTCGCCTTCGAGCTGACCGGATACGGTGAGCGATGTAGGCTTGCCGAAGAAGTCGGCGGAGTAGTCTACGGCACCCTCTTCGGTGCGCGGCAGGTTGTTGAGGTCGAGCGTGGTGACCTGGAACATGGCGCCGGCTCCCTCGCAGTCGCTCGCGGTGATCAGAGGGGTGTTGAGGTAGAAGAAACCGCGCTCCTGGAAGTAGCGGTGGATGGCGTAGGCCAGGGTGGAGCGGACGCGGAGCACGGCCGAGAACGTGTTGGTACGCGGGCGCAGGTGGGCGATTTCGCGCAGGAACTCGAGCGAGTGGCCCTTCTTCTGGAGCGGGTATGCCTCGGGGTCGGCACCTCCGTAGAGTTCGAGCTCCTTCACCTGGATTTCAACGCTCTGGCCTTTGCCCTGGCTCTCCACGAGGATACCCGTGGCTGCGAGGGCCGAGCCTGTGGTGAGCGGCTTCAGCTGCTCGTCGGTGAAGGTGTTCATGTCGAACACCAGCTGGATGTTGCGGATCGTGGAGCCGTCGTTGAGGGCTACGAACTGCACATATTTGTTGCCGCGATGGGTACGGACCCATCCCTTGACGCAGACCTCCTTGCCCAGAAGTGAAGGAACGTCGGCGAAAAGTTCGGCTATCTTGATACGTTTCATATATTTAACGGAATAAGATTCTTTATTCGAAGGAGCCCATCTTCAGGAAGTTGACCTCCTCCTGAGTGAGGTAGCGCCAGCGGCCGCGCGGCAGGTTTTTCTTGGTGAGACCTGCGAAGTAAACGCGGTCGAGCTTGGTAACGTGGTAGCCCAGGCTCTCGAAGATACGGCGCACGATGCGGTTGCGGCCCGAGTGGATTTCGATGCCGGCCTGATTGCGGTCGGTCTCGGTGGCATAGCTGATTGCGTCGGCGTGGATGGGGCCGTCCTCAAGCTCGATGCCGTCGGCGATGCGCTGCATGTCGTCCTCGGCGATGTCCTTGTCGGTCCATACGTGGTAGATTTTCTTCTTCACGTATTTGGGGTGGGTGAGCTTCGAGGCGAGGTCGCCGTCGTTGGTGAGCAGGAGGACGCCGGTGGTATTGCGGTCGAGGCGTCCTACGGGGTAGATACGCTCGTTGCATGCGCCCTTTACGAGGTCGAGCACAGTAGTGCGGCCGTTGGGGTCGTCGCTGGTGGTGACGCAGTCCTTCGGCTTGTTGAGCAGGATGTAGCATTTGCTCTCCAGAGCCACAACCTTCTCATCGTATTCCACGGTGTCGGAGTGGCAGATCTTGGTGCCGAGTTCGGTAACGACCTCGCCGTTGACCTTCACCAGGCCCTGCTGGATGAATTCATCGGCTTCGCGGCGCGAGCAGATGCCGGCGTTGGCCATGAACTTGTTCAGGCGGATCTTTTCGTCGGGATCGGGGAGCGGCAGCTCGTATTCAATGCGCTTGGGACGCGGGGTGAAACTCTTGCCCTGACGTACGGGACCCTTCTGGAAGCGGTTGCCCGGGCCGTTGGGACGGCGGTTCTGGTTGTTGTAGCCGCCCTGATTATTGTAGGGGCGCTGCTGATAGCCACCCTGGTTGTTGTAGCCGCCCTGCTGACGGTTATTGTTGTAGGGGCGCTGCTGATAGCCGCCCTGATTGTTGTAGCCGCCCTGCTGACGGTTATTGTTGTAGGGACGCTGCTGGTAGCCGCCTTGATTGTTGTAGCCACCCTGCTGACGGTTATTATTGTAAGGACGCTGCTGGTAGCCCTGATTGTTGCGGGGCTGATAGCCGCCCTGCTGACGGTTATTGTTGTAGGGACGCTGCTGATAGCCCTGATTGTTGCGGGGCTGATAGCCGCCCTGCTGGGGCTGGGTTGCGCTGTCGGTCGAGGCGCCTTCTGCAGCGGGAGTCGTGGAGGGGGTTCCATCCGTGGTCGGAACGGCCGGCTGCTGGCGGGGCTGGAAGCCCTGATGATTGTAGGGGCGCTGCTGATAGTTGCGCTGATAGCCGCCCTGGTTGTTGTAACCGCCCTGCTGACGGTATCCGCCCTGCTGGCGCGGGCCGTAGTTGTTGCGGGGCTGATAGCCCTGGTTGTTGCGGGGCTGGTAACCGCCCTGATGCTGGCGCGGCTGATAGCCGTTCTGATTTTCGCCGGCGGTAGCGTTGTAGTTCGACTCGTAATGACTGCCTTCCTGAGCGGGGTTGGCACTGTCGGCGCCCGGAGTCATCTGCCCGATGCGCGGACGTTTCGGTTTTTTAGCGTCGTTAGCTTCCATTATGGTTTAGAAAAAAATAAGTTACTGAAGTTTACGCCAGGATTTTAGCGAAAGTGTGTAGGTTTGCCTCTCGGCATAAGTCTGTTCGAAATTCTCAGCCTAAAACAACAGATTTATTGTAAAAAATATAATTATATTTCTCAATTAAAAAGTTGATAACGCGATGGCATTCAGGCAATTGACTCAGCCTCCGGCTGTGGCGGCCCGAATGTAAGTCCCACTGGTTTCAGTAATTACAACGCAAAAGTACAGATTTTCGTTGGATTATACAAATTAAAAAAGCGATGCGCCGGAGATGGTCCGGCGCATCGCGAAGATAGGATTCTATAGGTTTTTTCTATTGTTAATCAGCGCTTGATTACGATGGCGGTTACGCTGTGGGCCTGGGATTCGAGGCGCAGCAGGTAGGTGCCGGGGGTAAGGGCCTCGACGTCGAGGGCGAGGGGTTCGCCTTCGGTGATGTCGGCCTTACGGCTGAGGACGCGGGCACCGGCGATGTCGTAGAGGGCAATCGAGGCGTCGGCGGCCGAGAAGTCGCAACGGATGTTGACGGTGCTGTGGGCCGGGTTGGGATATACGCTGAGGCTGCTCTCTACGGTGACGGCGTCGATGCCGAGGGTCTTGCTGACTTCAACGGGGAGGATGTTGGTGGCCGTGGCGCCCGAGGGGTCGGTGGCTATGACTGTGACGTCGCACTTGCCTTCGGCCACGCCGTAGACTATCATATCCTTGCCCGATACGAAGAGCTGGGCGATGCGGTCGTCGCCGCCGGAGACGGCATAGGTGAGGTCATCGCCGTCGGGGTCGGTGAAGAGCGCGGAGAGGTCGACGGGGGTGGTCGATGCGCCCAGGAGCACCATGAGCGGAGTCTGCTCTACGGCCTGGGGAGCGCGGTTGGAGTGCTCGACGACGTAGCTTACGGTGTGGGCCGTGGAGGAGCCGTGACTGTCGGCGGCGGTGAAGGTCATCCAGTAGCTGCCGGCGTCGCCGTAGTCGGGACGCAACTCGATACCGAGCTCAACGGTGGAGGCTCCGGTTACGGCCACGTTGGCGCCGTCGATGGTGGCGGAGCCGGCGTCGGGCGTAGCGGAGACGATGGTGGCGTGCTGGCCGTTGTCGTCGAGGGCTACGGTGAAGTCGTCGGCTTCGGCCTCGCTGACGGTGAGCTTGACGGCGGTAACATCGCCTTCGGCGGCATATACCACAGCCGACTCGGAGGCGATTTTCGGAGCGCCGTTCTTATCGAGAATCACGGGGATGTTGACCACGGGCTGGCCGGGGTCGTTGCTCTTGAGCACGAGCATGGCCTTGTTGCCCTTCTCCATGGGAGCGGCATCGGTATTGTAGGTGAGGCCTACAGAGGCAGTCTCGCCTACTTCCACTTTACCGGAGGCGGTGGTTCCCTCGGCGAAATTGAGCCAGAACTTGCCGGCCTGGGTCTCTACGCAGCTGATGAGGAAACCGAGGTTGCCGTACTGGCCGTTCCAGTAGGAGCCGAAGTCGTACCAGCCTGCGGAATCATAGTAGTTCATATAGCGGCTTTCGACGAGGTCTCCTTCCTTGACGGCGGCGAAGAGGGGGGTCTCAACCCCCTTGGGGCAGTTCAATACCACGCAGAAGTCGGAGCCTTCGGGGATGAAGAGCGGACGGTCGAGCGGAATTAGAGCCATCTCGCCGGCGGAGCCACCACCCTGAATCACATACGAACCATGGCCGAGAACGGTCTGACCTACGGGCGAAGTGCCCGAAATGATGTCGACCTCGACATTGTAGTCGCCGGAGCCCTTGGTATAGTTGAGGGCGGTGTAGATATGACTGATGTTGATGCCGCCTTCGGGCGATACGAACTGGACGGAGGCCTTGTAGTCGTCGAACGTGGTGAAGGAACCGACGTTGTAGTACGTACCTACGGTAGGATAGTAAAGGACCTTGTTGTAGGGGAACTTGCTCTTATCGGGAGCGTCGTAGATATTATCCGTAGCTTCGGTGGAGAAGGGACGGATGGCCGTGTGGAGCTGCTCGGCGGGAGCCACGGCCGGAGCTTTGGCCACTGCAGTCAGCATGGGGGCGATGCCGCCACCACCCTCTTCAATTTCCTCACCCTTGCCGGTGGGATCGATATAGAGCGTGTAGTCGAGGCCGTATTCGCCGTAGTTGGAGAGGCCGAGGATTTCAGTGCCTACGGAGCCGGGCACGGCGCCTTCGATATGCACCTCCTCACGGTCGAGCACAGCGACGGGAGCGGGCGTGATGGTAATCTTCACGGTGACGGTCTTCTCGGTGGGATCGTCGAGACCCGAAACGGTGAAGGTGACGGGAATCTCATACTCACCCGGGGTATAGGCCGCATTGGTGACGGGCACCGCAAACTGCACGGGCTCGCGGCCCACGGTGACGGGAGCCATCATGCCGGGCATATACTGCTGCCATGCCTTGTTGCCGGTGGGTTCGCCTGTCATCCAGTCGAGTTCGTCGGCGTAATACCATAGGTCGAAGAGGTTGATCTCGTCGCCGAACCATTCGTCGATCATCGTGGGCGACGTGTAGCTTACGGCGTCGATCGAGAAGGGGGCGGTACCCTTGTTCTTAACGGTGAGATATGCAGCGTAGGGAACGCCCATCTGAGCCATAGGATGGTTCATATCGGTGTAGCCCACGGTATGGGTAATCTCCACGTCGGCGGGGAATACGGCGTCGGGCGTACCGGTGACGGTAAGGCTGACGGGAATGGATACGCGCTCCTTAGAGGGGACGTTGGTGAGTATGTCGAGCGAGCCGGTGTATTCGCCGGCAAGCTGGGTGGCGGCGAGGGTAACGTCGAGTGTCTTTTTGGCGCCGGGAGCAAGTGTGATCTCACTGACAGGGCTGAATTCAACCGCATTTCCGAAAGCCACAAGGCGCTCGCCGAGACGTACACCTTCCTGACCGCCGGGGGCCGATACGCCGGCCGTTCCGAAGATGCCCCTCAGCTGGGCGTTCTCGTCGTTGGCGGCATACTGGAACTTGAATGTTCCGTCGGGGCGCATGATGAGCTGGTAGTTTACGCCGATGTTCATCGAGTTGCCGTAGCCGATGAAGGAGATTACCACCTCGCTGTCGGACACGGTGTGGAACACGCCGCAGGAAGAGTCGGCAGCCATTGTATGCAAGCCCCAGTAGGGAGCAATCAGGTTGCTGTAGATGGAGCCTGCGGGGAATTCGGCCGGAGGCTCGGGAACGGCATGCTGGTCGGCCAGACGGGTGAACGATACAAATCCGGTGACGTATACGTAGGCCTTCGTGTATTCCTTGCCGTAGAAGGTGAAGGGGAACGGAAGCTCGAGTTCGTAATAGTCGTTGGCCTCGAAGTAATCGTAGCCGTGGTGAACCACACCGTCGGCCTTGGTATTGTCAATCCAGCTGAATTCTACGGTCGGGTCGTCGATTCTGCTACGGTAGGAGTAGGTGGTCTTCGCCTCGGAATCGACGGCAGCGGGGAAGCTGACCATAGCGGATGGGAGAACGCTGTAGGCCAGAGGCTCGTCGCCGGTGTTGGAGATTTCGAGCGGGAGGGCCTTCGATGCGCCGCTCTCGAGAGTCTCGGTGATGGCGTCGTAGCTCAGGGCGATGTCGGGGCATCCGATTACGGTAGCGCTGACGGCTACGGTCTGATCGCCGCCGTCGGTGGTGATAGCCAGCGAGCCCATGTAGGAGCCTTCGACCGCGGTATCGAGAGAAATCATAATGTCGCGGCTGAGACCGGGCTCGATGTCGAAGGGAGCTTCGGGCTGCAGGGTGAAGGCGGCATCGCCGGTGAGGGCGATGGCGGAGACATGCATAGTGTTATGCCCTGCATTCTTGACCGTCACGGCCTTGGTGGCGGCGGCGGTGCGGAACACTTCGCCGAAGGCACACTCCGACGATTCGACGGAGCTGACTGGCAGGAGCGATGCGCCGGTGATGTTGGCGTCGAAACGCACGAACGATGTGGGCGAAAGCGGGTCGTTGCTGGAGATTACCAGATTGTTGACCGTCGGGCCGGCGTTCATTCCGTCGGTGGCCTGGACGGTGGCTGTGAGCGTAACGCTCTCGCCGGGCACGATCAGACCGGTGGCCGGATCGACGCTCTGCACGAAGTAGGGCTTGGGAGCGGCGAAGCGGAATGCAGTGCCGGAGGCAATCTGCGGATAGAGCGGGCTTTCCTGATCGTAGGCGATGTTGGCCGACGTGAGCACAAGCGGATCGGCGCATTCAGGATCGTTGAGGGCCAGGAAAGTGGTGACACCGCTCTGGAAGAGCTCCATGGGGGTGAAGTCGTCGTAGTAGATTTCGATGTCGCCGGTGGCGGAGAGGGCTATATGGAAGGAAATCGGCATATAGTCGGTGCCGTAGACGATACCGAGAGTATTGACGAACTTGACGACGAACTTGCCGTCCTGACGGGCGTATTCCACGCGCGAGTCGGGACCCATGGGCATCTGGAAGCCCCAGGCTGAAATCAGACCGGTGCCGGGAAGCCCGTAGCTGCCCTCGTCGAGCGGCGAGCGGAAGGTGCTTTCGTTCTGGCCGAAGCAGATGCCGCCGTAGCTGGTGATGTATACCTTATCGTAGGACTTTCCGTAGTAGGGGAAGTCGAAGCCGAGCGATATGGGCTTGGAGAGGTAGACGTCGTCGGTGAACTGGCCGGAGATGTCGGTGGCAGCGTTGAGGGCCGGGTTGCCGTCGTACTCGGCGGTGCCGTCGAGGGTGGAGGTCCAGGTGTAGCCGAAACGGTGGGCCGAGCCGGTGGCACCGTCGATGGTGGCGTCGCTGAAGCGCGGAAGCACGTATTCGAGCGGGTATTTGCCGGTGTTGCTGATGCTGAACTCGAAGGTGGCGGGGTCAGCTCCCACTTCAAGGTCGCCTACATTGACCACGGCGGGGTCGATGGCAATTTTTGCGGGGTCGGTGGCAACGCCCTGAACCATGAGGCGGTATTGCAGGCCGTCGCGGTCGGTGAAAGTGATCACGCCGGTATGGCTGCCGGAAGTCTGCGGGCAATAAGTCACCTCAAACTCCTTGTAGGCGCGTGCGGGGAAACCGCCGGTCACCATGTCGGGGCCGGCGAAGTGCTCGCTGCTCGAGGTGATTTTGTCGCTATAGATGCCGGGGTTGCCCCAAACGGAGCTGGAGAAAGTGCCGTAGCCCTTGTTGTATATGCGTACGGTAGCTTTCTTGGTCTGTCCTACGAGCAGGTCGCCGAAGTTCACGACTTTCGGACCTACGATTTCGGGCTTGCTGCCGGAGGCGGTAATGCTAACGGGAACCACGAGCGTATTTTTGGCGCTTTCGTTTGTGGTGAAGCGGATGTTGGCGCTGTAGGTTCCGTTGATGAGGCGGTTGGAGCCGGTGGATACGGATACGGTCTGCGTCTCGCCATGGGCCACCTGGCCTTCGGAGGGTGTCAGCTCGAGGAGCTGGCTCCAGTCGGGGTTCTTGCTGATGGCTTTCACGGCCCAGGCCTTGGGTGCGTCGGCATAGGAGGAACCTTTGAGCACTTCGCTCAGGCGCGACCATGTCTGGCCGTTGTCGGTCGACATGAAGCTGCAGTTTTCATTGTAGCCGTCGACGGCTTCGCCCAGACCGAGGGGATAGAGCTCGGTGGAGGCGGGGAAATGGAATACCACCCAGAAGGACTCGCCGGGGGCGAAGAAAAGCTGCTCGCCCAGGGCGATATCGTAGTCGTACACCCAGAACTGGTAGTCGACGGTTGATTCGAGTGTTGCCGAGGAGATGGATGTGCCGCGGTAAATCTGTATTACGGGATTCTGGCCGTTGGCACCCTGAAGATTGACATGGGTGAGGTTGAAACCCTGAGGATAATCCGTGGCCGATACGGTGAACATCTGCGCAAGCGAGTTGGGGAGCGAGGGGTCGCTCTCGCCGATATAGGCGCGGAGACTGTCGTAGTTGGTCATCGTCTGCGGATAGGTGTCGGGGTCGTAGTCCTCGACGTCGAAATACGTCTTGGGAGCGGCGAAGGGGATGAAGCCCATACGGCCGGCGTAGGCCTTGACCCTGCCGGGATTGGGACGCTGCACTCCGAAGAGCGATGCGGGCACGGTGCGGGTGAATGCGCTCCATTTCAGCAGGCCTTCGTCGTCGTTGCCGATGGTGAAGCTGCCGGCGGTAACGCCTGCAGTGGCGTCGGTTGTAACGGCTATGGTCATGCCGCCGTCGGGGAGCGTCATGAGCGGGCCGGCGTTAGTGCTTGCCGAAACCACGGGCGAGAGGTCGGAGGCGTTGCCCCAGCGGTCGACGGCACGGAGAGCAATCCAGTAGGTGGTCATCGGCGAGAGGCCGGTGAGGTCGTAGCTGAACTCGGCGCCGGAGTCGATGAACTTGGTGTCGACAATCACGCTGGGAATCTTCGAGAGGTCGGAGGTAGCGTCGAAGGCTTCGGTGCTGTAGTAGAGCAGGTGGTGGTTGACGTTGTTGTCGCTCGCGGCGGGAATTGTCCACTTCACGTTGATTTCCTCCTGGGATGGAGCGAGCGTTATGGCGGCTACGGCCTCGGGGGCTGTGCCGTCGCTCATGCGGAGGGCCTTGGCGGCATCGACGTAGCCCGAGCCGAAGAGTCCCTTGGCCGACGGGTTGAGCGAGTAGAAGTCGTTGACAGAAGTTACGATCTGCTGGCGGAGTGTCTCGTTGAGCAGGTCGGGCTTGCCGTTTTTGGAGAGGATGAGGGCGGCGATGCCCGATACGTGGGGAGTGGCCATCGAGGTGCCCTCGTTGAAGCCGTATTCATTGCCCGGGAGGGTGGAAAGCACGCCCAGGGCCGAATTGTAGTCCATCAGGCCGCCGGGAGCGACCACATCGACCCACTCGCCGTAGTTGGAGTAGGAGGCGGGGGTGCCCATGGAGGTCATGGCGGCCACGCTGAGACATTTCTCGTAGCAGGCGGGCCACCAGTCGCCGGTGGCGCCGAAGTTGCCGGTGGCGAAGATGCAGAGGCCGCCGGTCATCACTTCCGTGCGCGGAGCCTCGGTGAAATAGTCGATGGCGGCGAGCACGGAGGGCTCGCAGTAGCCGGCCTCGCCCCAGCCCCAGGAGCACTGGGCGATGGAAGCGCCGCGGTCGGCGGCATAGACGATCGCCTTGGCGAAGTCGCCTTCGCCGGCACCGGCGCGCGAGTCGAACACCTGGGCGGAGAAGATGCGGCAGCCCGACCCGGGGGTGCCGTCGCCGCCGGCCACGCCGGCCACGCCGACGCCGTTGTTGGTAACGGCGGCTACCGTGCCGGCCACGTGGGTGCCGTGGTCGTGGGGATAAACCTCGCCGGAGTTGGTCACGAAGTTATACCCGTAGATGTCGTCGATGAAGCCGTTGCCGTCGTCGTCGACGCCGGGAAGGCCGTTGGCCTCGGCTTCGTTGACGAGCATGTTGGCGGCAAGGTCCTCGTGGGTGTAGTCTACACCGCCGTCGATGATTGCGACAACCACCTCAGGGCGTCCCGTAGTCTCCTTCCAGGCGTTGAAGAGGTTGATGTCGGCACCGGCACGGGTATCGGCTATGGAGCCGTCGTTGTGGTAGTGCCACTGAAGGGGCAGACGCGGGTCGTTGAAGGGCATTGCGGAGGCGGTCATGGCCGAAGCCATCTGCTTGCCGATCTTCACGAAACTTTTGCCACCCTCCATACGCTGCATGGGCACGATTTTCTGAGCCTTCACAACGCCGGGGGTGCGCTCCATCATGGCCACGGCCTCCTCGGGAGCGATAGATTCGTCGAACTTGATGTCATACCAGCGGTCGAGGCCCCATTTGGCATGGCGCTCGGCCGTAGCCGGGGTCGACACGAACACGGGCTCCATGGAGACCGCATTAAGCTTCTGAGCCGTAGCCGAGAGCGACTGAAGACCGGTGGAGAGCTTCGCTCCTTTCCGGGCCACTCTGGCCTGCCTGCCTACCTTTGCGGCGGCCTCCGGCTGGAGTTCCACCCTGACTACCCCTCGACGCGCAAGGGGCGCTTCGGCATGCATCGGCAGAGCGAGGCCGACGCCTGCGATGAGCAGCAGCGCCAGCTTCCTGATGTAGTACTTTAGCATAATTAGCATAAATTGAGAATAAATATTATTTTATGATAAATAATTGATTCTGAAATCGAATGAATGATTCAGGTTGCACCGTCCAAAAACCGTACAATTTGCAAATATATGTATGAAATCGGGGAATCTCAAACTTTTCAAGGTGAAAAATGATGTTTTTTAGCCAAATTCCGCATTTTTCGCGATCAGAGCAGCTTATATGGTAGCTTTCGGAGGTCAGGAAGAAATGAGACTCCGGAGCGGCCACTACGGATAAAAATTGCATATCGGAGGCCTGCTGTTGGCGGTTAGGGAGTTTTTTCGTAACTTCGCCACGCCTTTGCGGCTCAGATAGCAGTCGCCGCAGGGGTTCCTTTATGCTAAGCGCGTGGCAACAAGGCAAATGCGACTCGTGAGAATCGCTTCCCCTCAGTTTCCCTACAGAGCCCGCGCCCGGACGTGGAAAAATTTGATTGCTTGCAACCACTTAAAAAAATGCTAAAATTTCCGATGAACTATCTGTTTACATCCGAATCCGTTTCGGAGGGCCATCCCGACAAGGTGGCCGACCAGATTTCCGACGCCGTGCTCGACCAGATGCTCGCCTACGACCCCGACTCGAAGGTGGCGTGCGAGACACTCGTGACCACCGGCCAGGTGGTGATTGCCGGCGAGGTGAAATCGAAGGCGCAGGTCGACCTTGCCGACACGGCCCGACGCGTAATCAACTCTATCGGCTACAACCACTCGGCACTGAAATTCGACGGCGAATCGTGTGGCGTGCTCTCGGCCGTGCACGAGCAGAGTCCCGACATTAACCGCGGCGTGGAGCGTTCCGACGCCGAGGAGCAGGGCGCCGGCGACCAGGGAATGATGTTCGGCTACGCTTGCAACGAGACCCCGGTCTACATCCCGCTCACCGTAAGCCTCAGCCACCATCTCCTGAAGGAACTCTCGAAAATCCGCCGCGAGGAGTCGGCCATGACCTATATCACTCCCGAAGGAAAGCGCAAGAGCTACCTGCGGCCCGACTCGAAGAGCCAGGTGACGGTGGAATACGACGACCACAACCATCCCGTGCGCGTCGACACCATCGTGATCTCCACCCAGCACGATGATTTCATCCCTGCCGCCGACGGCAAATCGCAGGCCGAGGCCGACGAGGAGATGCTCGCCGTAATCCGCCACGATGTGGAAACCGAGCTGCTCCCGAGCGCCCTGGCCAAACTCCCCGAGGATATCCGCGCCCTCTTCGGCAAGGACATCAAACTGCACGTAAACCCTACGGGTAAATTCGTAATCGGCGGCCCCCACGGCGATACCGGCCTTACCGGCCGCAAGATAATCGTCGACACCTACGGCGGCCGCGGCGCCCACGGCGGCGGCGCATTCTCGGGCAAGGACCCCTCCAAGGTCGACCGGTCGGCAGCCTACGCCGCCCGCCATATAGCCAAAAATCTCGTGGCCGCCGGCGTGGCCGACGAAGCTCTGGTGCAGGTGGCCTACGCAATCGGCGTAGCTCGCCCGGTGAGCCTCTACGTCAACACGCGCGGCACGGCCAAAGTCGACATGACCGACGGAGAAATCTCGCGTATCGTAAGCGAAATCTTCGACATGCGTCCCAACGCCATCGAACGGCGCCTCAAACTACGCCAGCCCATCTACCTGGAGACCGCCACCTACGGCCACATCGGCCGCACACCGCGCAAGGTGACCAAAACCTTCCACTCGCGCTTCCAGGGCGACCGCACCCTCGAGGTGGAGCTCTTCACCTGGGAAAAACTCGACTACGTCGACACCGTCCGCGAAGCCTTCGGCCTCGCCTGACCCATCGACACTACAAGCTTTTTTACTTGATTTTGTACTCTGAAGGCTATGCAGGAGGCTGCATAGCCTTTGTTGTTTCAGCAATTTAAGCTAACTTTGCAGAAGCTGGCCGCAACCACAGGAAGCCCATGGCCGCAGCGTGGGTACAGCGGGAGGGCGGCATCGGCCGACATTTTAGAAAAGCGTTTCTTATGCGCTGAGTTCCCGACATCTTGAAATCTCGCAAATTTCATCAAAACAGTCCGGGGCTGAGCAATGATGAACGCCACATGCGTATGAATCCGTTCGGACAACGGCTTGGCGCGCGAGCGCCGGGTCGCCGTCCGGTATATTCATATTTGCGTGGGCTTCCGTCATTGCCGTTCCGACTGTTTCAGGCAATGCGAGAGCCTCAAGATGTGGAACGGCAATAAGCAGGTTCCCACGCTTTTTCATTATCCATCACCAGAAGATTATACCATACCGGGAACCCATGGCTCGAACCAATCCGGCTATGAACCCCGACACATCCATTCCGAAGGCCCAAAAGGAGAAACCGACTCCGGTAACTTCTGTTTTAGGATTCCTCCAGCATATTTATGAAAAGGAGTATATGAACCCCGACCGTGAGGAAATTACGGCCTATCGCGGTCATTTCAAAAGCAGTTATGAACTTAAGCCCGGCATAGGCAGAATAGAGGATCCGCATGGAGAAAAAGAGCGGGAACTGTTCATGCAGTTCAAACGTTCATATCAGTCCTTTTCAACAGTGCAGCCCAAGCGAGATATCGATTTGCTGTTTTTAGCGCAACACTACGGCTTAAAGACAAGAATACTCGATTGGACGCTAAATCCATTGGTTGCACTCTTCTTCGCCTGCTACGAAGAGCATCCCTCGAAATCAGAAGAGAACGAAGACGGTGAGGTCATCATAAAAAATTTTCCAAAACCAGGTTCGCTTCGCGAAGATACTTCTGAGAATGATAAATTGGGATGGTACGCTTTCTTGCATCAGAAGAAACAAAGAAATGAAAATCCGGAATCAGAGCAGGCTGATATGGACAGAATCCTTATTTTCCCCGACATTTTCGATGCGAGAATTCGCAACCAAAAAGGAGTTTTTCAATATTTTAAAAATCCTGACAAAAGGATTGACAGATATGAAGTTATACCTGTCAAACATGAAAACAAGAAAACAATTCTGCAAGAACTGGCACTTCTTGGAATAGATGAGTCATTCATTTATCCCGACCTCTCGCATTTGGCGAAACAACTATCCGGAAAGTACGCGAACGGATAGGCGACCTACCACAAGCATTCCGATTTCAAACCACAAAAACTAACATAAGATTTAACATAACCACAAAATAAACCGACGAAATGAAACCCGCCATTATCTTACGCAAGTTAATGCTGCTTTTATCCATGCTCTCCGCATGGCCAGCCCATTCCGCCACCGACTACTTTAAGTTAGACGGAATATCGTATCACATCACAGACGCTTCCAAAGCAGAAGTAGAAGTTAGTATGAACCTACACTATACAGGCAATGCAATCATTCCTAAGGAGGTAGTCTACGACTCGATAACTTACACTGTCACAGCTCTCGGCTCTGGGGCATTCTACTGGTGCTACGACCTTACTTCCATAGAAATACCTGAAAGCGTCACCTCTATCGGCGAAAAAGCATTCTACTATTGCTACGGCCTTACCTCCATCGAAATCCCTGAAAGCGTCACCTCTATCGGCAACGAGGCATTCGCATTCTGCACTGCTCTTACCTCCATCAAAATTCCCGGTAGTGTCACGAGTGTCGGCAACTCTGCTTTCTCCGGTTGCTCTAATATAGGCATCGTGATTTTTGAAGATGGAGAAAACGACTTGAATTTATATTCAGAAGCTTTTAATTCGTGCCAACTTGAAGAAGGTTATCTCGGCCGAAATATTTTTAACTATCAAAACAAAGCAATCAGCCCTTTTCAAGGACATAAAACCCTGAAGAATGTAATAATCGGGAATAGTGTCACATCTATCGCCGATTATGCTTTCCAGGACTGCTCCGGACTTACCTCCATCAACATCCCCGGGAGCGTCACGAGTATCGGCAACTATGCTTTCTCCGGTTGCTCCGGGCTGACTTCCATAAAAAACATGGATGGAGTCACATCTATCGCCGATTACGCTTTCCAAGACTGCTCCGGACTTACATCCATCGAAATCCCGGGGAGCGTCACGAGTATCGGCAACTATGCTTTCTACGGTTGCTCCAATTTGACCTCTATTGCTTTTGAGGATGGAGAATCAGAACTTGTGGATTACAGTAAGACATATGATGACCACACCGCCTATTCATATGTTTATCTCGGCAGAATATTAACTTCCCCAGCAAATTTCCCCGGCCAAAATATTCAGACTTTCGAATTTGGTGAAAATATATCATCAATACAAAAAGCCCTGTTTCAAGGTCGGACAGTTTGCGACATGATTCTATCTTCGGGGATGCAATCAATCAACTCCGAAGATTTACCGGCAGGATTGGAGTCTATCTGCCTGAAATCCGGCACTTACAATCCCGTTCCGACCTCATTTCGCGGAGAGTTACGGGGAATCAACCCTGAAACAACTTTAGAGATGGCATCCAATCCGGATTTCGACCCATTCGGCCGCCTTACTTACAAGGAAGACAATAAATATTATTCCATATTAATCTGGAACAGACCTATTGATGCCACAGGTGCCTACTACATTAACGACGCGGGTGCTCTGATTCCGGAAAATCAGCCATGTACTCTAAGAACACATTATGCCGACGGTTGTATTCTACATAACGGTGAAGACGTAACAGACAGAGTGACATCCGACGAAGGATATACTCTTACCCCATCGTCTGCCCGCTACAGGGACAAAATCCTGACTATCGACAGCACTAATCTCCGCAATGTAACACCTCAGAATGCAGGCTCATTATTCAATGAGCTCGGTCTTGACCAGATTCAGGCTGCTGAGGGACTCGTAATAACCGGAAATATAAACGGCACCGACGTGATGACGCTTAACCGAATGCCAAAACTGAAGTATCTCGACCTCACAGACGCCAACATCGTAAACGGAGGCATGACATACCGCGATAATCTGAAGACGTCGGATAATACCATCGGGAGTTATTTCTTTAACAGTCTCTCGAATCTGGTTGTCCTGAAGCTACCGAAAAGTATAACCACGATTGAGGATAATGCCTTCAACGGATGCTCGAGCCTTGCATCCCTCACAATTCCAGGAAACTGTGTTTCGATGGGCAAATCGCTATTTACCGGATGCGAAAAGTTGTATAAAATAACATTCGAGAAGGGAGAGTCGAATCTCAATGCTTCCGGCGACCTATGCGGAGTCAATACATATGAGGTCTATCTGTCGCGAAATATCGTTAACGGCCGATTCACCAATTCTCTACGCAAACTCGTAATCGGAGATGGCGCCTCGGCGCTTGATAACTACATTATATATCCATGCAAAAACATCACGGAACTTATCATTGAAAACGGACCATTTCTATCGATGACCAGATTGATCAATTTCCCTTCCTGCCAATTGAAAACCGTCTATATAGGGCGCGGTATCGATATAAGTTTTGCAAGCTTCAATTCAATCGAGAGCGTACGGATTAATAATGGAAGTATACCCTCCAAGTGCTTTTCCTCAAATAAATCGCTTAAAACAGTTGAAATCAGCGGAGAATGCACAATCGGCTCATACGCGTTTAATGGATGTTCCGCGCTGAAGGAACTGAGCATCAGCGGAAATGGAACAATCGGCTCATATGCGTTTAACGGGTGTTCTGCGCTGAAGGAGCTTAGCATCAGCGGAAATGGAGTAATCGAAAATTCATGCTTTTACGGCTGCACCTTATTAGACAATATCAACTTCTGCGGTATCGGGAAATATTCTTTCTATTATGATGCATTCGATGCCTGCGAAAGCCAGCGTAATGTTGCTATCGACGACCTAACGGCCTGGTGTAAGCTGGATTTTTCCAATGGGAAATCCAATCCCCTTGCGTATAATGCAAATCTGATTCTTAACGGAGAGACTGTAACCGACCTCGTGATTCCGGAAACCATAGATAAAATAAACGAATATGCATTCTATGGTTCAACCATTAAGTCTCTGATTGTAAACGACAATATAAAATCAATAGGAGCCTGTGCGTTTTCAGAAAGTAAACTTCTGCAATCAGCCAAATTATCGAATAACGTAGCCAATATCGGCTCAGGTGCGTTCATGAATTGTTCTGCACTTGCCTCAATCAATATCCCTGACGTGCTGCAAACTATCAGTAAAGACACATTTTATAAATGTTCGAGCCTTACAGAAGTAAAGATTCCTGAAACAGTTCATTCAATCGGGATTTCCGCATTTTATGAATGTTCAAATCTTACAGAAATAAAGATTCCCGATAACGTTGAAATAATCGACAAAAATGCTTTCTATGGATGTAGCGGTGCCTCTTCGATAATATTCGGCAACAAGGTTGAAACCATCGGCGAAAGCGCCTTCCAGAATTGCTCGAAAGTAAGCGAATTAAATATACCCGAGAGCGTTGTCTCTATGGGGAAAAATGTGTTTAATTCATGCAGCAGCCTATTAAAAATTTCATTGCCACAATCCATTACCGCCATCCCGGAAGGCGCTTTCATGAACTGCCAGGCTCTTCACGAAATTGCTATCCCGAACAGTATTCTCACAATCGGGGATAATGCCTTTAATGGATGTGGTTCGATTATTTCGATTAACATTCCCGATAAAGTGACAACGATTGGCCAATCGGCATTTTATTCCTGCTCAAGTCTAGAAAAGGTTGTTTTCGGCAAAGCCCTTGAATCAATCGGCTCGCAAGCATTTAGAAGCTGCTCAAGTCTACAGAGCGTGAATATTCCGGACAACGTAACAACCATAGAACGTGAAGCCTTTCAGGATTGCACAGCTCTGACCGATGCCGTTCTATCCAATGGCATAAGGGAGATTGTCGACATGACTTTCGCCGGATGCACAGCTCTCGAATCAGTGCTGATTGGCAAAAACACCACAAAAATTTCCGACACAGCTTTCCAGAACTGCACCAATATCAATAAAATACGCTCGCTGAATCCTACGCCACCGGTTATTACATCAAAAGTGTTCAAGTCCGTCAATAAGGAGACGTGCCAGCTCGTAGTTACCAAAGGGAACCTCGTATATTACTGGCTTGATCCGGTATGGAAAGAGTTCCTGAACATGAACGACAATATGCTGGCGCTCAATCCGCTCCCAGCGATGCGATATGGCGACGAACCGGTAGATCTTTCCGCTTATGCTCCGGAAGGGGTAACGCTCAGCTACGAAAGTTCCGACAACTCGGTAGCACGCCTCGACGGCTCGACACTTTCGATTGTCGGCGCAGGTGAGGCTACTATCGGCGCCAGCTATCCGGAAGCCGGCACACCCATGGAAATCATCGGGCAGATGCGTCAGCTGATTATCGATAAGGCCGACCTCGACGTGGCTCTTGAACAGGAGGTTTACGAAATAATGCAGGGAGAGGCCTTCCCGGCCTTCGGCCTGACTTACTCGGGTCTCTGCTACGACGATTCCGCCTCGGATATCGACGAACTTCCCTCGATAGTCTGCGAAGCCGAAAACACCGCCACGCCCGGTGAATACGCCATCAATCTTGAAGGTGGCAACGACCGCAACTACAATTTCCACACAAAAGCCGCCAGACTCATTATCCACGAGTCGAGCGGAGTGGAAAACGTAAGTTCCGATAATGACGTAAGATGCTACGGCCTCAACGGACGGCTTACCGTGGAGGGTGCTCCTGTAAACGCCATTGTCAACATCTACCGCTTTGACGGCTCGCTCTGCCATTCAGCGAAATCCGACGGCACGGCTATGACATTTGAGGTTGCCAACAACGGATTTTATATCGTAATAGTCAACGGTAAGCCCTACCGGCTTAAGATCTGACACCCCCGAGGGTCAAAGAAAAGCTGCGCCATTACTGCGCAGCTTTTTTTGTGGAAAAGGTTTCTATAGGGCGTATAGGGCTTATTATCCTTATAAGCTTTTGGGGGAATCAGAGGTCTTCTTCGAGGGTGAAGTCGTCGTCTTCGTCGAAATCGAGGTCTACGTCGTCGACATCGTTGTCGGCGGGATCGGCAGGGGCTTTTTCAGGGGCTTCATCGGCGGTTTTGGCCGACTTCGATTTTGCCTTGGGTTTAGGTTTGCTCTTGTCGGCATCGGCGGCGGCAAGAGCCTCCATGATTTTTGCCTCAAGCTCTTCGGCGAGTTCGGGATTGTCGTACATCAGCTGCTTGGCGGCTTCGCGGCCCTGAGCGAGTTTCTGGCCGTTGTAGCTGAACCACGATCCACTCTTCTGGATCACGTCGGTGTCCACACCGAGGTCGATGATTTCGCCTGCCTTGGAGATGCCTTCGCCGAACATGATGTCGAACTCGCAGCGCTTGAAGGGGGGCGCAACCTTGTTTTTCACCACTTTGACTTTGGTGAGACGGCCGAGGGTGTTGTCGCCGTCCTTGATGGCTGTGCTCGGCCGGATATCGATGCGCACGGAGGCGTAGAACTTCAGGGCGTTTCCGCCGGTGGTGGTCTCCGCCGGACCGAACATCACACCGATTTTCTCGCGCAACTGGTTGATGAAGATGCACACGGTATTGGTCCGCGAGATAGTGCCTGTAAGCTTGCGCAGAGCCTGCGACATGAGGCGGGCCTGCAGACCGACGTTGCGGTCGCCCATATCGCCCTCGATTTCGCTCTTGGGGGTAAGGGCTGCCACGGAGTCGATTACGAGAATGTCGATGGCTGCCGACCGAATCAGCTGCTCGGCAATCTCAAGAGCCTGCTCGCCGTTGTCGGGCTGCGATATGAGAAGGTTTGTAACGTCGACACCGAGTTTTTCGGCGTAGAAACGGTCGAAGGCATGTTCGGCGTCGATAAGGGCGGCTATTCCGCCTTTCTTCTGAGCCTCGGCGATGGCATGGAGGGCGAGAGTAGTCTTACCCGACGATTCGGGGCCGAAAATCTCGATTACACGCCCTTTTGGGAAACCTCCTACACCAAGGGCGTAGTTCAGACCGATCGAGCCGGTGGAAATCACGTCGACTTTCTCCACAGCCTCGTCGCCAAGCTTCATGATGGCGCCGCGGCCATAGTTTTTCTCAATGTTGCCGAGAGCCTGCTTCAGAGCCTCCGCTTTCGCTTCGCGGGTATCGTTCTTGGTTAGGGTCTTGGCTGCAACTTTTTTTGCCATATCTGTATCTTGTTTTTATTGTTATTGCGGTGGTATTTCCTGCTGTGCTACAAAGTTAGCACCCGACCGGTGAAAACCCGATGCACACCTGTGTTAATCATTGCTAAACGCCGGAATTTCATAGCGTTTTTCCCAAGACAGATGCAACCGGAGAGATATACCCCTTCTGCCGACATCTGAAAGGAATCGTGCGTCGCGGCACAAAGGAATCATGCGTCGCTCTACAAAGATACTAATAAAATCCGCGGAATCAGCGGTGAGAAAAATATTTTGAAAAAAAATTGCGGCGCGATGAACCTTTTACCGGCCGGTATGTTTTAAAGATACATAGCAAAATTACTTTTTCCATTGCAAGAAATGTAATAATGATTGGTTTATTATTTAGCGAGAAGTTACCGTGACGGCAATTTCTCGTTTTTTTATGCCCGTCCGGCTGATTTCAGCCTACGAAATAAAGCAAAAGATAATGGCCGCAGCTTTCCGAAACGAAGCTGCGGCCATTAGATATAAATTAAGTGGAGCTCTACGTGCGAGCTGTTATTTCACAGCCACTTTCACGACCTTCGAACCGGCCTTGATGATATAGATGCCGGGGGCGAGGCCTTCCAGTGCGTTGTCGGTTGCAATCCCGCTGCGCAGGAGCACACCTGACACGCTGAACACATCGGCGGGAGCATCGGCATCAAAGCCATCCTCAGCACCGACATTGACGATGCCGCTGGACTTGCCGTGATACATCAGGCGGAAATTGTCGAGGAAGAGACATGCCTCCTTACCTGAGATTTCGCCGTTGGTCATCGACAGGGCCACTGGCTCGCCTTCGGCGAGAGTGAAGTCATGGCTTATAGTATAGTCGGCGGTCTTCGTGCGGAAAAGATTGAGGGCATCCTGCACGCTGTTTGTCTCTGCAGCGCCTATCTTGTTCTTTATTTCGGTACCGTTGATTTTGGCGGTGAAACCTTCGGCGTCGGCGAGGTTATACTGGGCGGCCTGGAAGGTGAGCGTGTAGTCGCCGGCAGGCATTCCGGAGAATTCCTTGTCGAAGGTCCAGACGGTATTGGGTATGGCATAGCTGCTGGTGGTGCTTCTGTTGTGGAAATGCATCACAAGGTCTTTGTCGTTCCAATTGTCGACGCCCTCGTAGCCAAGTGAGCTGTAGGATTTTGTTTCGGCCATCCAGTTGTTGCGGTCGTTGGGCCATACGCTGTGGCCGGGCATATAGTCGGTAAGATCCGCGCTCTCACCCTCGGCGAGACCGTCGGCAAGTGCTTTAAGATACTCGCCGACCTCGACGAGCTCGAACTGAAGCAGCTCATTGGTAGCATCGAGTTCCTTGGGCTCAAGCATATATTCCGTGCCGTCGATCCAGCCGCTGACGGGATCGGGAGTAAAGGCCATCTGCTTGCCGTCGGCCGTATAGCTCAGGATGTATACCCCGTCCTTGCCGTCGACAGGAAGGAGTTTGAAAGCAGTGGCGGGAGCGAAATCGATATAGAAAGAGGGAGCGCCATCAAGGCCGACGTTGCCGTTGCCCGAGGTCGTGGAGAAGGTATAGACGTCTTCGTATTTGTCGTAGACAGGCACTACGTGCATGCCGTAGTTGCCGAGCACGGCGTGGGTGCCCCATGTACCGCCCGAGCTGAGGAGCTTGCCGGTCTTCACGTTGCGGAGGAAGTACTCCTTGGAGTCGTCCCAGTTGTTGGTGCCTTCGGGATAGGTCATCACATCCTCGTCCACACGGTAGCGGTCGGCGTAGGCGAAGTTGTTCTCGATGATGGCGGTAACCAGATCGTTGCCCTTCACCTCATACTCCACGTTGCTGTAGGTATGTTTGTCGGCGAGTACCCAGTCGGAGAAAACGATGCCGACCGGACCCTTTACCGTCGACTCGCTGATAAGTTTTGTAAGATGCGGATTGGTCTCCACGGCATTGTTCAGATAAGCCTTTGTACCCGATCCCTTGTATTCTCCTGAGGTGAAGATCATCGTCCAGTCCGGGCGATAGAAGCCGGAAGCTGCAGCCTCGGTCGGAGTAGGCTGGGAAATGGCGTAGTTGTACAGATTCGTAATGGAGGTAATTTCGGTCTCGAACTTCGTCGCATCGTTTTTAGGCGAGGAAACGTCCGTAACGAAAATCTTGCCCTTCACCGATGGATGAGTGGCGTTGGAAGCCGTAACGTAATTGTCCTTCGACCAGTTTTCGGCATCGCCGGGCCAGTTGCTCAGATTGCCGCCCTTCTCGATATGGGCGAAATCGATGCGGTCGCGACGGAACACCACGATTTTACCGCGGATATCTTTCACCTTCAGCTCGGGGGTATAATCAATAATATATTTCGAGAAATCGCCTTTGTTGAAAGTTTTGTCGAAAAGATTGTTGTAGCTTTGGCGCTGTGCTTCTGTGCTTGATCCGTCGCCGCTGCGATAGATATTTCCGCGGAACAGATGAATCACGAAGAACTCCTTCGGATGGGCGTCGAGAAAATCAGAAAGCTTCTTGAATGCCTCGTCGAGTGTGAGTTTGAGATAAGTCGTGCCATGAGCGCAGACAAGGTAATCCTCATTGGTTTCGCTGTTAGTCCTAAGACCGGGGCGGAAATCGAATGCACGGATACCTCCGGCAAGCTGCTCATCGATAGTTGCAACCTGAGTGGTCGACATAGATTTCCCGAGAGAAGATTCCCATTCATGACCTGTTGCAGTGTCGTGAGTGCCGGGAATTGAAACGTGAGCTACGTAAAGTTCGTCGGGCAGATAACTCATCCAATTGGGGATGTCGGCCTTAGCGGCAACGAGAGCCGCCTGAGCGTCGTAAGCAGGAAGAGTCGCGCTAATATGCGCTGCAAACCCGGCGGATGCTGCAAGCACCGCGCTAAGTAAAACTTTCTTCATGGTAAAATAACGGAAGTATAATAAGATAGGAAAAAATATGAACCTCAAAATCTGAGGCGGAATATCCATTGCAAAAAGAGTAGTCATCCTCTCCGGTCGGAGAGCAATACAAAGATAGGTATATTAATTTTTACCCCCCCAATTTAACATTCATTAACCATATATTAACATTCCAAATTAAAAAGCCCTAAACACCCCAACGACATTAAAGGCCCTAAAGACATTAAAGACCCTAAAGACCTTAAAGACTTTAAGGAGCTTAAAGGCATTAAAGGTAGTTAGGGGCCGAGAAAGTATTTTAGCGCGCCGGTAAAAAATACAGGAGGGGGAGAAAAGCGGTAAAAAAGATGAGCCCCGGCGGGTCGGTTGACTCGTCGGGGCTCTCGGATAGGGGGCGGTTACCTACTCTCCCACTTTCGCAGTACCATCGGCGCGGCGGGGTTTAACTTCTCTGTTCGGAATGGGAAGAGGTGGAACCCCCGTGCTATGGCCGCCTTAGTTCGTCTGTCAGTCAGCTGCTCTGACTGTGTTGGGTAAAAAGGAGGGCGGTGGAAGCAGTGAGCAAAACGGGTTGGCTCGCTGATGTTCTGCTTGAGATTGCCGGGATGAGCCTTGCGGCTTCTCCCACCGAAGGCGTGTCGCCTTTGGTCTTGCGTTTTCGTGCATTTGTTTGTTTTCCTTCTCTCCGGCCTTGCGGTCGGAGCGATGGTTGTCTGTTTGCGGAAAGGGGTTGGGTGATTAGTATCGCTCGGCTGAGGACGTTGCCGCCCGTATACCTGCGACCTATCGACGTCATCGTCTTTGACGGCCCTTATGTGGAGATCTTATCTTGAGGGGGGCTTCGTGCTTAGATGCTTTCAGCACTTATCCTTGCCGGAGGCGGCTACCCGGCGGTGCGGCTGGCGCCACAACCGGTACACCGGTGCTCCGTCCAACACGGTCCTCTCGTACTAGTGTCGGGTCCTCGCAAATCTCCCGCGCCCACAACAGATAGAGACCGAACTGTCTCACGACGTTCTGAACCCAGCTCGCGTGCCACTTTAATGGGCGAACAGCCCAACCCTTGGGACCTTCTCCAGCCCCAGGATGTGACGAGCCGACATCGAGGTGCCAAACCACTCCGTCGATATGAGCTCTTGGGAGGGATCAGCCTGTTATCCCCGGAGTACCTTTTATCCTTTGAGCGATGGCCCTTCCATGCGGAACCACCGGATCACTATGCTCTAGTTTCCTACCTGATCGACTTGTTGGTCTCCCAGTCAAGCGCGCTTGTGCCATTACACTCTGCGGCCGGTTACCAATCGGCCTGAGCGCACCTTTAGAAGCCTCCGTTACTCTTTTGGAGGCGACCACCCCAGTCAAACTACCTGCCATGCAATGTCCGCCCCCTGGGCGTTAGAGACCAGATGCGCGAAGGTCAGTATTTCAACGTCGGCTCCGCAACCACTGGCGTGGCTGTTTCATTGCCTCCTGACTATCCTACACATCGAGCACCCGGTCACAATGCAAAGCTGCAGTAAAGGTTCACGGGGTCTTTTCGTCCCGTTGCGGGTAATCGGCATCTTCACCGATACTACAATTTCACCGAGCTCACGGTTGAGACAGTGTCCGGATCATTACACCATTCGTGCAGGTCGGAACTTACCCGACAAGGAATTTCGCTACCTTAGGACCGTTATAGTTACGGCCGCCGTTTACCGGGGCTTCAATTCAGCGCTTCTCTTGCGATGACGCCTCCTCTTAACCTTCCGGCACCGGGCAGGTGTCAGGCTGTATGCTTCATCTTTCAACTTCGCACAGCCCTGTGTTTTTGTTAAACAGTTGCCTGGACCTATTCTCTGCGCCCCTCCCGGAGGAGGGGACCCCTTATCCCGAAGTTACGGGGTCAATTTGCCTAGTTCCTTAACCGTGAATCTCTCGAGCGCCTTGGTATATTCTACCCGACCACCTGTGTCGGTTTACGGTACGGGCCCGCAGCCCTTTATAGCGTTTAGCGGATTTTCTCGGGAGTATGATTACCACCGCTGTCGGATTGCCCGGGGGCGCTCCGTACTGTCCCGTTTCAGCACGCCGGAGGGATTTGCCTCCCCAGCGTATACCTACGCGGTTCAACGTGCTATTCCGTCAGCACGCGGGTGTGTCACTGCTCCGTCTCCACATCACTGGGACTGCGGGGCAACGGATTCTTTACCGTTTGTCCATCGTGTGCGCCTTGCGGCTTCCACTTAGGCCCCGGCTTACCCTGATCCGATTAGCGTTGATCAGGAACCCTTGGTCTTACGGCGAGGGGGTTTCCCGCCCCCTTTATCGTTACTTATTCCTACATTTGCTTTTCCGGTGCCTCCAGCAGGGCTCACGCCCCACCTTCTGCGGCTGCCGGAATGCTCCCCTACCAACGCAGCTTTATGCTGCATTCCACGGCTTCGGCAACGGACTTATGCCCGATTATTATCCATGCGGGATCACTCGACTAGTGAGCTGTTACGCACTCTTCAAATGAATGGCTGCTTCCAAGCCAACATCCTAGCTGTCCATGCAATCCCACCTCGTTATTGGCTTCAACTCGGCCCGTATTTGGGGGCCTTAGCCGGTGGTCTGAGTTGTTCCTCTTTCGGACGTGGACCTTAGCACCCACGCCCTCACTCCCGGGTATCATGCCGCGGCATTCGGAGTTTGTCAAGACTTGATAGGCGGTGAAGCCCTCGCATCTTATCAGTCG
>URAU01000004.1 GCA_900545955.1 uncultured Porphyromonadaceae bacterium | reverse complement strand
AAAAGCGTATTCTTCCGACAAATCGATAATTTTGCACTTGCCAGTTGAGAGTAGGTTACATAGATTTTTGGCGGGGTGGGGCCGAGAAATGGTTTAAAAATTTTGTCAACACAAAAAAATTCAATAACTTTGCCCCGCTAAAGCAAGCAGACCGGCCTCATCCGGCATCCGGAGGGTTGCGCATCAAAGCGTTAGCATCAAATCCGACAATAAAAACAAAAAATAAAGCATCACAAAAAATGATTATCGTACAAGTTAAAGAAGGCGACAACATCGAAAAAGCTCTCAAGAAATTCAAACGTAAATTCGAAAAAACCGGTATCGTAAAGGAACTCCGCAGCCGTCAGGCTTTCGAAAAACCCTCCGTCACCAACCGCAAGAAGATGATGAAGGCTGTTTACGTGCAGAAACTTCGTCTGGTAGAGGATTAATCCTCCCGCGCTCTTCTCCGCTTTAGCATCGACGCCCCGCTCCGTCAGGCTTTGCAAGCCGCTCTTCCCGCATCGGGCGAAATTTTCGCCCCGGAGGCTTGCATTTTAGCCCGGAATGGTTTAACTTCGTGAAAACCTTCGAAGCGCGTCGACATGCTGATAAATTCATTTTTGACATATCTTCGGTGTGAGCTGAACCGTTCGGCTCACACCGTTCTGTCGTATCACACCGACATCCTCCAGTTCGCGCGCTTCATTACAGGCGACCATCCCAACCAATTCAGGCCTGAACTGACCGAGCCGGCCGACCTCCGCAGCTGGACGCTCAGGCTCGCGCAAAGCGGCGTATCGTTGCGCTCAATCCGCCGTAAGGTCTCCTCGCTCAGCGCTCTGTTCCGCTACCTGATGCAACGTGGCCTTATGACCCACAATCCGGCCCGGGAAATCCCCCTGGCCCGTCCGCATGCCGACCTTCCGACTTTTATCCGTCAGGACGAGATGCAACAGATCATCGAATCCCACCTTGACACACTGAGGAGACCCTCGGACGCCGGGGCATCGCCTACAGAAAATTCCACAGATACCGTCGACTCGTTCACCGACACACGCAACGCCCTGATTCTGCTCATGTTCTACTCCACCGGTCTGCGCCTGAGCGAGCTTATAGGCCTTATGGACGCCGACGTAGACACGGCCCGGGGCGAACTAAAAGTGCTCGGCAAGCGTAATAAGGAAAGACTGATTCCTTTCGGAACCGAGCTTGCTGATGCAATCGGCGCATACCGGCAGCTGCGCGACTCCACAGGAGCGGCCTCAGTATGCGGACGATTCTTCACCCGCCCCGACGGCAGCGACCTCTATCCCACCCTGGTGCAGAGGCTCGTGAAGAAAGAGCTCACGGGCAACACCCACGCCTCGCGCCTGTCGCCTCACACGATGCGCCACAGCTTCGCCACCGACATGCTCAACAACGGAGCCGACCTCCGCAGCGTGCAGAAACTTCTCGGCCACGAATCGCTTCAGACTACGCAGGTCTACACCCACGTGACCCGCAGCGAACTTCAACATAATTACAAACTCGCGCATCCACGCGCACAAAAACATGGAGGAAACTTTTAACTATGGACGTTAGAATTCAAGCCATCCACTTCGACGCAGGCGAACGCCTGGTTGCATTCATCAACAAGAAAGCCGAACGCCTCGCACGCCACAACTCGGCTATCACGACTGTCGACGTGAAGCTCACCGTAGTGAAGCCCGAGACCGCAATGAACAAGGAAGCCGTTGTGAAAGTAACCCTCCCTCAGGGCGAGACCGTGGCTGCCAAGACTGCCGATAGCTTCGAGGAAGCCGTCGACCTCTGTCTCGAAGCAATCGAGAAGCAGCTCGAAAAGCGCAAGAACGCATAATTCAGCAAGTAGCCGACGCGCAGCGCCGCAACCATCAGGCGGTGTGACGGGACTCATAAAATCCCGTCGCACCGCCGTGCTTATTTAGCACCCCGGCATGGCAAAACCATCGGGGCGCCGGAGTTTCCGAATGCATTTCATTGTCAAATTGCAAACGTCTGTTTACACTCGCTCGCACAAGCGCCCGACATCCATTAATTTTGCCGGCATTCCCACCGCAACGCGCGCCGCAACATCTGCCGCGCCAACGCTGAACCTTACGGAATATCGAGACGTTTTATTTCTGACATTACACATTCATCACCATGCCAGACTCCAATCTCAAGACTACATCGCGGGCAGCCCGCGCAGCAATCCGGCGCACCCGACGCGCCGGAGCATCGGCCGCCCGCATCGGTGCCGGTGCGTGGCGCCGTATTCCACGGCGCTTACGTCTGTGGATTATCATTGTCGCTATCCTCACCATGGCAGCCACCGTACTTGCAATAATCTTCCGGCCCGCGCCACCTCCCGAACCCGCTCCCACCGTAGAAGTAGAGCCCGTCAGCACCGAAGATGTCAGCATCTACGGCGAATATGTAGGGCGCGTACGCGCTCAGCAGTTTGTCGAGGTTCACGCCCGCGTGGAGGGCTATCTCGAAAAAATGCTCTTCTCGGAAGGGACATTCGTAAAAAAAGGGCAGACACTCTTCGTTATCGACCCGCGTGTCTATGCAGCCAAGGTCGACCGTGCTGAAGCCCAGCTCAATAAAGCGCGCACCCAGGCCCAGAAAGCAAAGCGCGACCTCGACCGCATACGCCCGCTCTTCGAGCAGAATGCGGCCAGCCGTCTTGACCTCGACAATGCAGTGGCCGCCTACGAAGGAGCCGTGGCCGACGTGGCCGTTTGCGAGGCAGACCTCTCTCAGGCACGCACCACGCTTGGTTACACCACCGTCGTATCGCCCATCTCCGGCTATATCTCACAGCGGCACGCCGACATCGGCGCGCTCGTGGGCCCGTCGGGAAAATCGCTTCTGGCAACGGTCGTAAAATCCGATACCGTACAGATCGACTTCTCGATGACCTCTCTGGAATATCTCAAATCGAAGGAGCGCGACGTAAATATCGGCCAGACCGATACCTCGCGCCACTGGAACCCATATATTACCATCACCAACGCCGACGGCACGGTGTATCCGCACAAGGGACTCGTGGATTTCGCCGACCCGCAGATCGACCCCAAGACGGGAACCTTCTCCGTACGCGCCGAAATGCCGAACCCCGACCATAGCCTGCTTCCCGGCCAGTTTACCCGCGTGCGCCTACTGATGGACGTACGCCAGCAGGCGGTGGTAGTACCTACAAAAGCCCTTTCGATTGAAAAGGGAGGTGCTTTCATTTATGTGGTAAAATCCGACGGCGTGGTTGAAAAGCGATATGTGGAAGTCGGTCCGGAAACAGGCAACAACACCATCATAGAGCGCGGACTCTCCAGCGGCGAGCGCATCGTGACGGAAGGCATCCACAAACTTCGCCACGGCATGAAAGTACAGGCCGTAGAAAGCGCTCACACCCCATCAGAAGCTTCATCAAACACCGACGGCACCAATGCAGCAGCACACTAAGAATTTCTTTCTCGACCATCCGGTATTCTCGATAGTAGTCTCTGTCGTGATATTCCTCGTGGGCATCATCGGTCTAACGATGCTCCCGGTCGACCAGTACCCGCAGATTGTGCCCCCAGTGGTGCGTATCTCCGCCTCTTATCCAGGAGCCGACGCCCAGACCGTCACCCAGGCCGTCGCCACGCCGATTGAGCAGGAAATCAACGGTGTGCCCGGCATGCTGTATATGGAATCGTCGAGTTCCAACTCGGGCAGTTTCAACGCGGCGGTGACTTTCGACATCTCCACCGACCCGGATCTGGCAGCCGTCGACATCCAGAACCGCGTGAAAAAGGCCGAGGCGCGCCTGCCGGCCGAAGTGGTGAAAAACGGCATATCGGTTGAAAAGGAGTCGGCCGGCAAGCTGCTCACCATCACTCTGCTCTCGTCCGACCCGAAATACGATGAAGTCTACCTCTCGAACTACGCTACCCTTAACGTGCTCGACATGCTGCGCCGTGTGCCGGGGGTGGGAAGCGTCTCCAACGTCGGCAGCCGCTACTATGCCATGCGAATATGGGTGCAGCCCGACAAACTCGCCGACCTCGGGCTTACGGTGAAGGACCTTCAGGACGTACTTATGGACCAGAACCGCGAGTCGGCGGCAGGCGTAATGGGCGACACCCCGATGGAAGGGGTGGACATAACTTTTCCCATCAAAGCACGCGGACGTCTGAGCAGTGTCGACGATTTCGAGCAGATTGTGGTGCGGGCTAATCCCGACGGGTCCATAATCCGTCTGCGTGATGTAGCCAGAATCTCGCTCGAGGCCCAGGGTTATTCCACCGAGAGCGGCATCGACGGCGTGAATGCCGCCGTGCTCAACATCAACATGCTGCCCGGGGCCAACGCCATGGAGGTGGCCGCCAGCGTAAAACGCGAGATGGAGGAGATCAGCCGCAGTTTCCCCGAAGGAATCACGTATTCCATCCCCTTCGACACCACTACCTACATCGGCGAATCCATCCATCATGTATACCGCACTCTGTTCGAGGCGCTCCTGCTGGTAATCGCAGTGGTATTCCTGTCGCTCCAGAGCTGGCGGGCTACCGTGATACCGATTGTGGCCGTACCCATATCGCTCGTAGGCACATTCGCAGTGATGCTCGCATGCGGATTCTCGCTCAACATGCTTACGCTTCTGGGCCTCATTCTCGCCATAGGCATAGTGGTGGACGATGCCATCGTGGTGGTGGAGAACGTAGACCGCATAATGCGACGCGACCACCTTACGCCCCTCGAGGCTACCCGCAAGGCTATGCAGGGGCTCAACGGAGCGCTCATCGCGATGTCGCTCGTGCTGTGTGCCGTCTTCGTGCCTGTAAGCTTTCTTGGAGGCATCAGTGGCTCTCTCTACAGGCAGTTTACCGTGACGATCGTGGTTTCGGTTGTAATCTCCACAATCGTGGCCCTGACGCTAAGTCCTGTGATGTGCTCACTGGTACTGCGGCAGCCGCGTCGCGGACATAAGCCCGCGCGCATCTTCCGGCTTATCAACTACTGGCTGGCCAAAGGCAACCGGTTCTACTCGCGCATCGCCTCCCGATCCATGCTGAATCCACGCCTGATGGTTTCCACATTCGGCATTCTCCTGGTCGGAATTTTCCTCATGCACCGACTGGTGCCCCAAAGCTTCATGCCGCAGGAGGACCAGGGATATTTCACCGTGGAACTTGAGCTTCCCGAAGGCGCGTCGCTCGAGCGTACGCGCGAAGTGACTGACCGCGCCATGGCCTTTCTGAAAGACGACCCCGACGTGGCCCACGTGCTCAACGTGGTGGGTACATCGCCGAGAATGGGCACTAACCAGGCCCACAGCCAGCTGACGGTAATACTGCGGCCGTGGAGCGAACGCGATGCCTCGGGCTCGGTTAGTGCCGTGATGTCGCGTATCCGCGGCGAACTGTCGCGCTATCCGGAGGCAAAAGTCTACCTTTCGTCGCCGGCCATCATTCCGGGGCTCGGCTCGTCGGGCGGATTCGAAATGGTGCTCGAGGCCCGAGGGAACGCCACCTATACCGATTTACGCCAGGCCGTCGACACCCTTATGCATTACGCTTCGGCGCTGCCGCAAGTAAGCGGTCTGTCGTCGTCGATGCAGAGCGACATCCCGCAGTTTTTCTACGATGTAGACCGCGACAAGGCCCGCATGCACGGCGTGCCGCTTGCCGACATTTTCGCCACGATGAAGGCTTTCACCGGCTCGGTATACATCAACGATTTCAACATGTTCAACCGCATATACCGCGTCTACATTCAGGCCGAGGCTCCATATCGCGCCCGCCGCGACAATCTCAACCTCTACTTCGTACGGTCGGCCTCGGGCACAATGATACCCGTCACGGCCCTGGGCGAGACCCATTATACCTCCGGACCCGGCACAATCAAACGCTTCAACATGTTCTACGCCGCCACCATCACGGGCGAGGCCGCCAACGGCTATTCCTCCGGCCAGGCGATGGATGCCCTTCTTGATGTGGTCCGCACCCACCTGCCCCCGAATATCGGGGTGGAATGGACCGGACTGAGCTATCAGGAGCGCCACGAAAGCGGCAAAACCGGAATCGTGCTGTCGCTTGCACTGCTGTTCGTGTTCCTCTTTCTGGCAGCCCAGTACGAAAGCTGGTCGATTCCGCTTGCCGTAATTCTCTCCCTTCCGGTGGCTGCCCTGGGCGCATATGCCGGCATATGGGCTCTAAGCCTGGAGAACAACATCTACTTCCAGATCGGACTGGTGATGCTCATCGGTCTCGTGGCCAAAAACGCCATCCTGATTGTGGAGTTCGCAAAGACTGAAATGGAACGCGGCCAGAAAGCCGTAGCCGCCGCAATCACCGCCATCCGCCTGCGATTCCGCCCTATCGTGATGACCTCCCTGGCCTTTATTTTGGGATTGATACCTCTTGTGCTGGCTTCCGGCCCAGGCTCGGCCAGCCGACGTGGAATAGGCACCGGAGTGTTCTTCGGCATGATTATTGCCGTCGCTGCGGGTATAGTTTTCGTGCCGTTCTTCTTCGTGTGGGTCTACCGGCTTAAACAACGCTTCAAACGTCATAAGAAACAATGAAATCCTCCTTCACCGCCATAGTCATGGGCGCCTGCGGCCTCGTCGTCCTGCTGGGAGCGTGCTCCCCTGTGGGGAAACTGACGCGTCCTGATCTCGAACTGCCCGAAGTCATCGCACCCGGTGCTACCGATTCCGCCACTATAGCCGATGTGGCCTGGTGGACATTCTACGGCGACTCGACGCTATGCCGGATGATCGAGCGCGCGCTGGCCCATAACCGCACATTCGCATCGGCGATAGCCCGCGTTGAAGCCGCCCGACAGCAGTTCAAGGGTGTGCGCGCCGACCAATGGCCAAAGATATCCGCCACTGTGGGTGCCTCGCGCGAAACCAACGACTACTATAACGAGCGGTTCATCAACGACCCGGAATACGACCTCAAGGCCTCCCTGCAGTGGGAACTCGATCTTTGGGGGAAACGCCGCAACGCCGCAAAGGCGGCCAATGCCGACTACCGCGCCACCCTGGACGACATGCGGGCCGTACAGATGGAGCTCGTGGCCGATGTCGCCACGGCATACTATCATCTTATGGCTCTCGACAGCGAGCTGGCCATTGTGCGTCGCACTCTCGTCAACCGCCAGGAGGCCGTCGACAAGGCCAAACTCCGCTTCGAAGGAGGCCTCACCTCCGAGCTCGTCTATCAGCAGGCCATAGTGGAGTTCGCGGCCACGGCCGACCTGGTGCCGCTGCTGGAATCGCGCATTGCCGCGTGCGAGAACGCCCTCTCGACCTTAATGGGGGAATTCCCGCAGCGGGAGGGCCATATAGAGCGTACCGCCATAGCCCAGGCGGCCATGACCACCGATTCAGACCTTCCGCTGGGCCTGCCGGCATCCCTTCTGGCACGCCGCCCGGACATCAGCGCTCTGGCCGAAAGAATGACCGCGGCAGCCGCACGCGTAGGAGTAGCATGGGCCAACCGGCTCCCTACACTCGGAATCAGCATTACAGGCGGCTGGGAAAACGACGACGCCAACCGGCTGATTTCATCCCCGTTCAGCCTGCTGGCGGCATCGCTCACCGGGCCGGTATTCGATTTCGGCTCGCGCAAAGCTTCGCAGAACAAGGCCGTAGCGGAATACGAACAGGCCCGGCTGGCCTACGAACAAGGCGTTCTTGTGGCCTTCCGCGAGGCGGCCGACGCCCTGATGAACTACCGTAAATCCCGGCAGAGTCGGGCGCTTAAAGCCCAGTCGCAACGGGCCGCCGGCAAGTATCTCCATCTGGCAACGCTTCAGTACGAAGGCGGAACCACCAACTATATGGATGTACTCGACGCGCAACGCCGCAATTTTTCGGCCCAGATAGACTACTCCAACGCCCTGCGCGACGAGTCGCTCGCACTTATCTCGCTCTACAAAGCCCTCGGAGGCGGCTGGTAATCCGATGCCCGCTACAGAAAATACCGGGCAACACTGAAATAAGCGATTTTTGGAGGCGGGGGCGGTTATCTCGCGATTTATGTGTAAATTTGTAGGCTGAAACATAAAGAAAACATCCTACAGAAGTCCACCCCGATGAAACTCAAACGTTTATACCGATTCATGCTGCGCACTTTCCTGCCGCTGTTTCTGATGACGTTTTTCATCTGCCTCTTCATCGTGCTGATGCAGTTCGTGTGGCGTTTCATCGACGATCTCGTAGGCAAGGGCCTGGAGACCCACGTGCTCGCCGAGCTATTCTTCTACGCGGCCCTGACCATGGTTCCGATGGCTCTGCCGCTCTCTATCCTGCTGGCGTCGCTCATGACCTTCGGCAACCTCGGCGAGAGCTTTGAGCTCACAGCCATGAAGGCGTCCGGAGTCTCGCTGCTGAAGGTGATGAAGCCCCTGATAATCTTCATCGGCTTCGTAGCCGTCGGAGCTTTCTTTTTCCAGAACGATGTGCTGCCGGTGGCCCAGACCAAGATGTATACCCTGCTCTACTCCGTAAAGCAGAAATCGCCCGAACTCGAGATTCCTGAGGGTGTATTCTACGACCAGATTCCCGGCTACAACTTCTTCGTCGACCACAAGAATCAGGAGACGGGCACCCTCTACGACCTGATGATCTACGACGTGAGCCGCGGTTTCGACAACGCACGCATCATCCTGGCCGACTCCGGCCACCTGAAGCTCGCCGACGACAAGCAGCACCTCTTTCTGCAGCTCCACAGCGGCGAGCAGTTCGAGAACCTGCGTGAAAACACCTCGGGCCACCATTCGCAGAACCAGCCATACCGCCGCGAGTCGTTCAGGCTCAAGGAGATTCTGCTGAAGTTCGATACCAACTTCAACCGTATGGACGAGAGCGGCATGCGCAACCAGTATGTAGGCAAGAACATCGAAGAGCTACAGGCCACGATCGATTCCGTGGGGCTGCGGGTCGATTCCATCGGCGCCACCTATGCCCGCGACATCAAGGAGCGCCCCTGGCTGCGTATCCCGTTTTATACCGACCGCTATGTTGACGGCGAGCGCGTGAAAATGCCGCAGAAGCCCGTAGAGATGGCCGAACCAATCGACATCGACTCGCTCTTCTACCGCCAGCGCCCGGCAATGGTAGGCAGCTATCTCGCTCAGGCTCAGCTCAAGGCCCAGCGCGTGAAGCAGGACTACGAATTCAAGAGCTTCGCCATGGAGGCCGACCGCGAGACCATACGCCGCCATCAGATCGAGATGCAGAAGAAGTTCACGCTCTCGTTCGCCTGCCTGATATTCTTCTTCATCGGCGCTCCGTTGGGCTCGATAATCCGCAAAGGCGGCCTCGGCACGCCGCTGGTAATATCCGTATTGCTGTTCATCTTCTACTACATAATCGACAACACGGGCTACAAGATGGCCCGCGACGGAAAAATCGAAGTATGGGCCGGCATATGGCTCAGCTCGGCGGTGCTCCTTCCGCTCGGCATCTTCTTCACCACAAAGGCGATGAACGATTCGGCGGTGTTCAACATCGACGCGTACCGCAACGCATGGCGCCGACTGCGCGGCACCCTCCGTCGCGAGCTTGAAGTCAAGGAATTCACGCTCAACGAGGTGGAACCCGCCCGCGCCATCGAGATGCTGACGCGCCTGCAGGAGGCATGCCGCCATCTGCGCCGCGCCTACCGCGACATGAATCTCGGCAAGCGCCTCTACTATCTGGTGCGGAAATTCCCGGAGCGCGACAAGGCTCAGGCCGTACTCAACGATACGGTCGACTATCTCGCCAACTCGCGCCGGAAAAACATCATCGACGCCGTCAACATGTATCCCTTCCAGCTTACGGTGCGCACCGTGCGCGATGCCATGAGGGTGAACAGCCACCTCATTAATTTGTTTCAACAGCAGGAAGCCGCCGATGCGGCCTCCGGAACCAACGACAACCAAACACCTGATGAATAACGATATGGCCGACAAAACATCCACCGACACGATTGTTCTCGATTCCATCGAAAGCGCACTCGCCGACTTTGCCGAAGGCAAAATGGTGATTGTAGTCGACGACGAAGACCGCGAAAACGAAGGCGATCTCATCGTGGCCGCCGAAAAGATTACTCCCGAGCAGGTGAACTTCATGCTCAAGAACGCACGCGGAGTGCTCTGCGCGCCGCTAAGCCTTGAGCGCTGCCGCCAGCTGAATCTCATGCCGATGGTCGAGGACAACACCTCGATGCTCGGAACGCCCTTCACCGTGAGCGTCGACCTGCTCGAAGGGTGCACTACCGGAGTCTCCTCCCACGACCGCTGCGCAACAATCCGCGCGCTGGCCGACCCGGAGGCGAAGCCCGAATGGTTCGGCCGCCCGGGCCACATCAATCCGCTCTACGCCCAGGACCAGGGAGTGCTTCGCCGCTCGGGCCACACAGAAGCCGCCATCGATCTGGCCCGTCTCGCAGGGCTGCGCCCCGCCGCGGCACTCATGGAGATAATGAGCTCCGACGGCTCGATGGCGCGCCTCCCCGAGCTTCGCAAGCGTGCCGACGAGTGGGGTCTGAAACTGATCAGCATACGCGACCTGATAGCCTACCGCCTGCGCAACGAATCGCTCGTGGAAGTCGGCGAGAAGGTTCACCTCCCGACCAAGTGGGGCGATTTCATGCTCATCCCATTCCGGCAGAAAAGCAACGGCCTGGAACATATCGCCATCATAAAAGGCGACGTAAACACCACGGAACCGGTGCTGGTGCGCGTACACTCATCCTGCGCTACGGGCGACATCTTCGGCTCCATGCGCTGCGATTGCGGCGACCAGCTCCACACGGCCATGCAGATGATTGAGAAAGAGGGCCGCGGTGCGGTGGTATATCTCAGTCAGGAAGGCCGCGGCATCGGTCTGATGGACAAAATAAAAGCCTACAAGCTCCAGGAGCAGGGTATGGACACCGTGGAGGCCAACCTCCACCTCGGACATAAAGCCGACGAGCGCGACTACGGCGTCGGCGCCCAGATTCTACATCATCTCGGCATACGCAAGATGCGCCTGATGACCAATAATCCCACCAAGCGCATCGGTCTGAGCGGCTACGGGCTGGAAATCGTGGAGAACGTACCCATAGAAGTCGCACCCAACGACTACGACCGCTTCTACATGTCGACCAAGAAACACCGCATGGGCCACGACCTTCATCAGGTCGATTGAGCCGGGCGTCGCCGCCTCACGGCGGAGGCAGCTCTCACTTCCGAACATTGAAATACTGAACACGAAACGATATACAGCGGCCGGACGGCCCGTCGCGGGCCGCGCTCCCACATTGGAGCGTGAGCGTGAGGAAAGTCCGGGCAACGAAGAGCACCATCCTTCCTAACAGAAAGGCACGGGCAACCGTGCAGGCAACGTGACAGAAAACAACCGCCCCACTTATGGCGGGGAAGCCTCTTCCCTGAAGAGGCGCCACCACCCCACCGGGGTAAGGGTGAAAAGGCGGGGTAAGAGCCCACCGGGCGCCATCGCGAGTTGGCGCGCCGCACGGTCTGATGGGTTGCAAGGTCAAGTATACCGGCAGTGGAGCGCTGCTCCGGCCCCTGAGGCCGGCTGCTCCGAATGGGCTGCTCGCCCATTTGCCGGGGGGTAGACCGCTTTAGCCCGCGGGCAACCGCGCGGCATAGATAAATGACGGGCCGACACGGCGTCGGATTGCCATCGCGCAATCCCCCGGCCACGAAAAACGAGAAAATAGTGTCGACATAACCCGGCTTACAGTCCGGCCGCTTTTTTACACCCGAGGGGGTCGCGCCTCCGGCATCACGCCGGCGACGCGGCCCCCTCGCTGTATCTCCACCCCGACAAATCATTCTTGACCAGAGGATTACGAATTGCCGACAGCGACTTCCACGGCTTTATGGCGGAGTTTTAGCAATTATAAAATCTTTTTATCATCCGGAATCTAACCAAATGCTTGCGGCCGTTGTTATATTCTCGAAAGCATCCGAACGGTGAGCGATTCAATTGCCGCCGTGTGGACGCCGACTCGACGGATTGAAAAATTCATTATATAATCAAACGACTAAAAAAACTATTGATACTATGAACACCGCTCCTCTGAAAGGCATTAAGGTTGTTGACTTCACCAACGTACAATCCGGTCCTTCCTGCACGCAGATGCTCGCATGGCTCGGCGCCGAAGTTGTAAAAATCGAACGTCCCGGATCGGGCGACGCAACGCGTAACGAACTTCAGTTCGACCCCGACTGCCCGAGCTACTATTTCCTGCAGCTCAACAGCGACAAGAAATCGCTAACACTCGACGCCGCCACTCCCGACGGCAAGGAGATTCTGACAAAACTGATTAAGGGCGCAGACATATTTGTGGAAAACCTCCACCCGGGCGCTATGGATAAACTGGGATTCAGCTGGGAGGCCGTCCACGCTCTCAACCCGCGCTGTATCTACGGCACCATCAAGGGCTTCCCTCCCACATCGAAATACAAAGACCTCAAGGCCTATGAGCCTATCGCACAGGTAACGGCTGCAGCCGCCACTACCACCGGCTGGTATTCAGGGGACTACAACATTCCTACCCAAAGCGGCGCAGCCCTGGGCGATTCGAACACCGGCATGCACATGCTTATCGGTCTGCTGGCAGCCCTGCAGCTGCGCAACCAGACCGGCGAAGGCACCTACGTATACCAGTCGATGCACAATGCCTGCCTCAACCTCTGCCGTATCAAGACCCGCGACCAGCTCACCCTCGACAAGATCGGCTACCTCACCCAGTACATGCAGTACCCCAACGAAAAGTTCCCCGACTACGTTCCGCGTTCGGGCAACACCGAGGGTTCGGGCGTGCTCGGCTGGACCTACAAGTGTAAAGGATGGCAGACCGACCCCAACGACTACTGCTACATAATCTTCCAGCGTGGCGCCAAGGACTTTGAGAAAGCCTGTCAGGCCTTCGGCTTCGAGGATTGGCTCACCAACCCCGACTTCAACACCGCCGACGCCCGCGACCGCCACAAACAGCAGCTCATCGACCGCGTACAGGCCTGGGCTCTCCAGTTCGACAAATACGAAATCGTCGAAAAGCTGGCACCCTTCGGCGTTCCCTGCGCTCCGGTACTCAACACCAAGGAGATCATGGACGACCAGACCCTCTACGACGGCAACACCCTCGTGAAAATCAACCAGGGGGGCAAGGTCGGCGAATTCGTAACGGTTGGATGCCCCTTCACTATCTCGGGCTACACCCCGACCTACGGTCCGTGTCCTACGCTGGGCGGCAACAACGACGAAGTGCTCAAGAGCCTCGGTTATACCGAAGAACAGATTCAGCAGTTCGCCAAGAACGGCACCACCGAGCCTCTGCCCAACGGCCAGATGTAAGCAGTATTCCATCCGTGCCGCCCTGAAGAGAATGCCGGCACGACAATATAAAATATAATCTGTGAAATGACCTGCCGGGGGAAAGGTACTCCCCCGAAACCGACGCCCGAGCGAGGGCAACGCGGTTTCCCCCGGAATCTTCGAATATAGTTTTTAGTTGTTAGTTTTTGGTTGTCGGCCTCGGTAACTCGGTTCCGAGTTACCGAGGCCTGACAACTAAAAACTATCAGAAAACACCACAAGGGGCCAGCCCCTTTCCAACATATCAACCAAACCTACAACCGAAGCGCCGGCCTCAACGCAATCACTATTCCGGCCGGCGCTTCATCAACTTTCAACTATAAGCTATGCAGAACACTCCTTCCACACCGGCCAATACTACATGCAACTGCCAGCAGCCCGCTCCGAAGTATCCCGAGCAGGTTACAGGCATGTACGTTCTGGCACGCGCCCTTAAAAATATCGGCATCAAGAACGTCTACGGCCTTGTAGGCATCCCCATCACCGAGGCAGCATATATGGTCCAGGGTCAGGGCATCCGTTTCGTAGGCTTCCGCCACGAGCAGCAGGCCGGCATGGCCGCCGCCACCGAGGGATACCTTACGAAAACCCCGGGCGTGCTTATGACGGTATCGTCGCTCGGCTTCCTCAACGGACTGACGGCAACGGCCAACGCCACCGTAAACTGCTACCCGATGATTCAGATTTCGGGAGCCTCCGACCCCACGATGGTCGACATGAACATGGGCACCTACGAGCAGCTCGACCAGTTCAACACCGCAAAGCCTCTGGTCAAAGCCGCTTTCCGATGCAGTAAAGCCGAGGACATTCCTTCGGCCGTAGCACGCGCATATCGCGTGGCCGTATCCGGTCGCCCAGGCGGCGTCTACATCGACATGACCACTCCGGCTCTCGGTCAGGTGATGAACCGTGAGGACGCCGACAAGCTTTTCTATGAACCTGTCGATATCTACTCACCCGTAGCCCCCAACCAGGCCTCGGTAGAACGCGCCGCCGACATTCTGGCCGCCGCAAAACATCCTGCCATCCTTCTGGGCAAAGGGGCGGCCTACGCCCAGATCGACGACAAAATCAAGAACCTTATCGAGACTTACAGCATCCCCTACCTCCCCATGTCGATGGCCAAGGGCCTGATGCCCGACGACGGGCCGCTGAGTGCCCTCTCATGCCGCTCTACAATCATGAAGGAGGCCGACGTGGTGATGGTGGTAGGCGCACGCCTCAACTGGATGCTCTCGTTCGGACGCGGCAAGTGGAATCCCGCCATGAAGTTTATCCAGCTCGACGTGGCTCCTGAGGAAATCGACGTGAACGTGCCCATCGCCGCCCCCGTGGTGGGCGACCTCGGCCTCTCACTCGACGCAATCCTCGCCGCCATGAAGACGCGCAAAATGAGCGCCGATCCGGCATGGGTTCCGGCCCTGCAGGCGGAAACCAAGGCAAAAGGCGTAAAATTCCAGGAGCGTCTGACCGCCAACAAGACTGCGATGCCGATGGACCACTGGACTGCTCTTGGCGTGATCAAACCTCATATCGAAGACAATCCCGACATCATCCTCGTAAACGAAGGTGCCAACACCCTCGACGATACCCGCGACGCCATCAACATGAGCCTGCCACGCCACCGCGTGGACTGCGCCACATGGGCAATCATGGGTATGGGCATGGGCTCGATGGTCGGAGCTGCCGTGGCGACCGGCAAACAGGTTGTCGCCATCGAAGGCGACTCTGCGTTCGGCTTCTCAGGCATGGACTTCTCCACGGCATGCCGCTTCCAGCTTCCCGTCACCGTACTCATATTCAACAACGGCGGCATCTACAACGGAATCGGCAAGCCTATGGACAATACCACCGACCCGGCCCCGACCACTCTCGACATCAACGCCCGCTACGACAAAATCGCCGAAGCATTCGGCGCGCAGGCCTACTACGTGCAGACACCTGAAGAGCTCGACAAGGCCCTTACCGAAGCTATCGCCTCGAAGAAACCCGCGCTGATCAATGTACAGCTCGCTGCCGATTCGGGCAAGGAAAGCGGCCACATAGGTTATCTCAACCCCGCCCCGCTGCAGCAGATTACAGTCTGACTTCCCTACACTCTCAACCTACCGCCGGGCTCCGGCCGACACACCGGAGCCACGGCGGCTCTTCACTTTCAACTAAAAACTAACTTCAAGACAACAGGATTATGCTACACATCATCATCTACGCGATTGTCCCGATATTCGTTGTAATGATCGCCGGATTCATCGCAGGGAAAAAGGGTGCGTTCAGCGGCAAGGATGCGAAAGCCTTCAATAAGGTTGTGCTCGACTTCGCATTGCCGGCAGCCCTTTTCGTTTCGATTGTCGATGCAAGCCGTGAGATGCTCGTGCGCGATATCAAGCTATCGCTGATTTCGCTTGTCGGCATCATGGTCTGCTTCATGATTGTCTATTTCATCTACGCCAAGTGTTTCAAAGACACCAACAAGGCCGACGGCGCCATAATGGCCCTCGTGTGTGGTTCGCCTACCATCGGCTTCCTCGGCTTCGCCGTGCTGGAGCCTATTTTCGGCACAACCCCCTATGTGGCTCTCGTGGTAGCCATAGTCGGTATCGTGGTCAACGCCGTAGGCATTCCCGTAGGCCTCTCGCTGCTCAATTCCGCCAACGAGAAGCTCAAACCGCTGCCTGCCGGAGCCAAGAAGCCATCAGCATGGGGTCCGGTGATTCACGCTCTCGAGCAGCCTGTGGCATGGGCTCCTATCCTTGCCGTAATCTGGGTGATTGTCGGACTTCCCTGGCCGAAATGGGCGAGCCCGTCGTTCGACCTCATCAAGGGAGCGAACGCCTCGATGGCCGTATTTGCCGCAGGCGTAACGCTGTCGGCAGTCAAGGTGACCGTCAACTGGCAGGCAGTTCTGGGTGTTATCCTCAAGCTGTTCATGATGCCGGCATTCGTGCTTGCTCTCGGTCTGATCTTCCACATGGATCTTCTCAACCTCAAGATGCTTGTAGTGGCCTGCACACTTCCTCCTGCCTTCTCGGGCATCATCATCGCCTCGGAATACGACACTTACGTGGCTACCTCGACCTCCTCGCTTGCGCTCAACATGATAGTATTTATCGGAGCGCTCCCGCTCTGGATCTGGCTCACTGAAGTGTTCTACCACATGTTCTTAGGCTGACGCCACGTCGACCGTCGGACACTGTTCCCTTTATAACTCTATAGTTCTTCCGACTCCGGGCCGCTCTCCCTGCTCACACCGCAGTGGGCGGCCCGGCTCTTTTACGAATCACACTATGACCAGACAGATAATGGACGGCTGTACGGCCGCCACCCACATAGCCTACGCACTGAGCGACGTGGCCACCATCTACCCCATCACACCCGTGGCCTCTATGGGCGAGATTGCCCAGAAATGGGGTATGAAGGGACGTAAGAACTACATGGGAGTGCCTATGCGCGTCGAGGAACTCGAAAGCGAGCTTGGCGCTGCCGGAGCCTGCCACGGCGCTCTGGCCGCAGGGTCGCTCGCTACGACGTTCACCAATTCGCAGGGGCTGATGCTGATGCTCCCCAACATGTTCAAGATGGCCGGAAACATGGTTCCGGCGGTATTCCACGTCGGCGCCCGCTCGCTCGCCACCCACGCGCTGAGTATCTTCGGCGACCACAGCGACGTGATGGCCACGCGAACCACCGGCTTCTCCATCCTCGCCTCGGCGTCCGTGCAGGAGACGATGGATCTCGCCCTTGTAGCCCATCTGGCAGCCATTGAGGGGAGCATGCCGGTGCTTCACTTCTTCGACGGCTGGCGCACCTCGGGCCAGATGGCCACAATCGACGTTATCGACTACGAGACAATATGGCCGCTGATCGACCGCGAGGCGATAGCGCGATTCCGCGCCATGGCTCTGAACCCGGACCACCCCACCCTACGCGGGTCGGCCCAGAATCCCGACGTATATTTCCAGAACGTCGAGGCCTCCAATCCATCCTACATGGCATTCCCCACAATCGTGCAGGGAGTGATGGACCGCGTGGCCAAAGCTACCGGACGCCAATACCACCTCTTCGACTATGTCGGCGCGCCCGATGCCGAGGTGGTGCTCGTATCGATGGCTTCGAGCTGCGAGGTAATCGAGCAGACCGTGGCCGACCTCAACCGGCGCGGCTACCGTGTGGGGCAGATCAAAGTGCGCCTCTACCGCCCCTTCAGTTCGGCCGACCTCGTGGCGGCGATTCCACCTACGGCCCGCACCATCGTTACGCTCGACCGTACCAGGGAGGCCGGAGCCGAGGGCGAACCGCTATTCAAGGATGTGGCCACGGCGCTGATGACCCATCGCTTCGGCGATGTCCGCATAATAGGCGGCCGCTACGGCCTTTCGAGCAAGGATTTTTCACCCGCAATGGTGAAGGCCGTGGTCGACGAGGCGCTTTCTCCCACTCCGCGGCAGTTTTTCACCGTCGGCATCACCGACGATGTAACCCGGCTCTCGCTTGATGTCGACACGACTTACAGCCTTTCCGACAAAGGTCTGCACCAGGCCATATTTTTCGGCATGGGTTCCGACGGTACCGTGGGCGCCACAAAGCAGGCGGCCGGCATAATCGGCGATACCGAAGGCCTATACGCGCAGGCGTTCTTCACATATTCGGCAAAAAAATCCGGCGGCTATACCACCTCGGAGCTCCGTATCGCTCCGGAACCAATTCATGCCGAATATACCATTGAGAATGCCGACTATGTGGGTTGCAACAAGGACACATATGTAGACCGCTTCCGCCTCGTGGACCGTCTGCGCGACGGGGGTACCCTCGTGCTCAACTGCGCGTGGACCGACGAGGATATGTCGACGCGCCTTCCCGCCACACTGCGGCGCGCCATCGCGCAACGCAATATAGCCTTTTACGCCATCGACGCCCAGGCGATAGCCGCCCGCTTCGGCCTCGGCGTAAGGGTGAATATGATTATGGAGACCGTTTACCTCCATCTCTCCGGCCTCATTCCGTTCGATACGGCAATCGCCCAGCTCAAGCAGAAAATCACCGAAACCTACATCCACGAAGGCGAGGCCGACGTAAATGCCAACATCCAGGCTGTGGACGCTGCCCTGCAGGGCCTGCGCCGTGTGGCCGTTCCGCCCGAATGGGCCAGCGCCACGGATACCGATGCGCTCAAGGGCGCCGTCTATGCTCCGCAGACGGGCAACCGGCTGCTCTCAACCGTGGACTTCTTCCACAAAATCTCGCAGCCGTGTATCCGCCTGGAGGGAAACGAGCTGCCCGTATCTGCCTTCACGGCCAACGGTACGATGCCGATGGGAACCACGGCCTTCGAGAAGCGCCGGATTGCCATCGATGTGCCTGAATGGGATTTCTCGAAGTGCGTGCAGTGCACGGAGTGTTCGCTTGTCTGCCCTCACGCCGCCATACGCCCCTACTTGCTCTCCGACGCAGAACTGGAAGCCGCTCCCGCAGGTCTCACCACCCGACCTGCCACGGCCAAAGGAACGGAAGGCTACCACTTCCGCATCCAGGTCTACTCCGAGGACTGCACGGGATGCTCTTCGTGCGCGATAATCTGTCCGGGCCACGCCTTGACAATGAAGCCAATTGCCACACAACTTCCGTTGCAGATTCCGCTGCTCGAATACTGCGAGACAAGAGTATCCGACAAACAGCCGCCGGTAGAACGCTTCACAATCAATGGCTCACAGTTCCACCAGCCTCTGCTTGAGTTCTCGGGCTGTTGCGCCGGCTGCGGCGAGTCGCCATACGTGAAACTGCTCACGCAGCTTTTCGGCGAACGGCTGCTCATTGCCAACGCCACCGGATGCTCCTCGGTATGGGGCGCCAACTACCCCAGCAACGCCTACTGCTCGCGCCGGCTCGACGGCCGCGGCCCGGCGTGGGGCAATTCGCTCTTCGAGGACAATGCCGAATACGGCTACGGCATGGCCCTGAGCCTGCGACAGCGCCGCGAGGCCGTCGGAGCCGCTGTAGCCGAGGCTCTCGCCGACACGTCGCTCCCGAAGCCGCTCGCCGACGCCTTGCGCGCCTGGACCGCCGCGGCCAACGATCCCGAAGGCTCCTACAGCGCCGGACAGGAAGTAACCCGTCAGCTCGCCGCTCTCCCGGCTGAACGAATCGCCGACGGACCTCTCGCCATTATCCACGCCAATGAGGATGTACTCGGCAAGAAATCCGTATGGGCTATAGGCGGCGACGGATGGGCGTACGATATCGGATTCGCCGGACTCGACCATGTGCTCGCCTCGGGCGAAGACATCAATCTGCTGGTGATGGATACCGAGTGCTATGCCAACACCGGCGGTCAAACATCGAAAGCCACGCCGCTCGGGGCGGTCACCAAGTACTCCCCCGCCGGCAAGCGGACATTCAAGAAGGACCTCGGACGCATGATGATGACCTACGGGACGGTCTACGTGGCCTCCGTAGCTCTCGGAGCCGACTATCAGCATACAATCGACGCGCTGCGCGAGGCCGAAGCTTATCCCGGCCCCTCGATAGTGATATGCTACTGCCCATGCATCAACCACGGCATCCGCAAAGGGCTCGGACACTCGATTGTAGAGGAGCGCGAAGCGGTGGCGCAGGGCTACTGGCCGGTGTACCGCTTCAATCCGGCAATTCCCGGTCCTGACGGACGCCCGACACTTACCGACGATTCGCCTGCGGCCTCCACGCTGACTCTCGACGGCCTCAATGCCTTCCTCGACGGTGAGGACCGCTACGCCGATATCCGCCTCGTGGCTCCCGCCGACGCCAAGCGCCTGCGTCAGAAACTGTCGGACCGCACTCGCCTGATCAATATCATTATCCGCGGTCTGGCAGCTACGGCCAAAGCCTGAAATTGCAACCTTACATAACGACAGGAGGGTGCCGCATTCAAAGTGCGGCACCCTCCCGATATATTAGGGCATTATAATCAGTATACGAGCTCGAAGTTGTCGAGATACATCACGGAGTCGCCTCCGGCGAAGTAATCACCACCCTTCGAAGCCGAACAGGTTATGATGATGTTCGAAGCCTTGAGGTCGGTGCGCGTGTATGAGATGGGAATCTCTACCATTACGAGGTCGCTGCCGGCGGTAGTCTCGGTGAAAATCTTCTCGCCGTAGCCGATTACGTTGCTGTCGGTTTTGTGGAAGAGTTCAGCTCCTTTGGTCTTGACGACAACAGGCCAGGAAGTGCCTTCGGCTTCCTTGGTTGAGCCGTCGACGATGGCCACGTAGATGATGCCCTTGTCAGGCTGACCTTTCACGATGTCGGAAACATTGGGGTTGTCGTATTCGACGGTGCCCGGGGTATAGTGAACCCACACGCGTAGAGCCGTCGGGCGCGAGGTGAACGGACGCCCCCAGCCGAGTATGCCGTCGGTGCCGTCGGTCTTGAGATATTTGCCCACGAAAAGGTTGCCTGCGGCGAACTTGCCAAGAGAGCCTACGCCGACAAACTGACTGCAGAGCTTGGCCGAGTACTGGCCGGAGTGAACCTTGTCGGTAGCCTGCTGAGTTACTTCCTTGCTCATAGTGGCCGAGCCGTGGTTACCGCTGTCCCAGAACATATCGGCCTCGCTTGAGGCGGGAATCAGCACATTCTTACGGTCGTTCATACACTTGGCGCTAGTCCATTCCTCCAGACTTGCGTTCTTGAGCTGAAGAGCTTCCTCGGTGGTGAAGCGGGCGATGGAAGATTCGAATCCGGTGCATACGGCCTGATACTCGTAGGTCGTTCCGGGTTTGAGATCCGTGAGCACTGCCGAATAGTTCGAGCCGACTGCGGGAGCCCTGCGGGCGGCGCGACGACGGGCGCCCGACTGTCCGGCACCGGCTGCCACGAAGCTCCACTGCTGGGTTCCGGCTTCGCGGTAGTTGAAGCCGTGGTTCTCGATGCCGTCTTTAAGTACGGTGCCGGTAATCGTGGCCCGGGTGGCCCATACGGCAGGCGAGGCGGCGGGGAGTTCTACGGTCTGCACGCTGGCGTCAGTGAGGATGACCTTCATGACGGCCACACCCGTGCGTCCGTTGGCGTCGGTGGCGCGGATAGTGATTTCATGCTCGCCGTTGGGTAGAAGGTTCATGAATGCCTCGTCGAATACGAGTTTCATCTCCTCGAATTCGGGATTGATGGCCTCGCCGGTGTGCTTCTGGTGGATGTAGCTGAAGCCGTGTGCGGCAAGAGCGTCGGCCACAGAGGGTTGCATTCCGAAGATTTCGAAGTCGTTTCCACCGATGCCGAGCGCATCGAAGCCCGTCGGGCAGCTGATTTCAACGGCCTTGAGAGCGGATACGCTCTGAATCCAGAGCTTGCGCGTCTCGAGTTTGCCGGCCTCGCCCACTACGGGAGTGGCAAGGTCGAAGCCGATGCCACTGATTACGGGAGCCGATTCGATGAGGATATGGTCCTCGACTACGATTTCGCTCTCGTCGACCACAATCTGGAAGAGTCCGGCGCCGATGGGGTCCTGGCCGCCACCATTGTTGTAAACAACCTTGAGTTTGTATTTGTAGCCAGAACGGGCATTTTCGATTACACCCTCCTTCTTCACGTCAGCGCCGTCGGCAGTCTTGGCGGTGAAGGTGTAGGCGATGTTCTTATCGTAGGAAGGCATCATGAAGTAGCCGGGAGTTTTCTCCATATCCAAGCCCTCGAAGGTAAGCGTACCGCGCTTATGGCCGGCTGTTACCGAAGGTGTGACCAGCAGATCCTTAACTTCGTCGTCGTATTCCACCTCGACCACAACGTTGGAGATTTTCAGTTCGAGGTCGATCTGTATGGTCTGGCCTTTGGAGATGGTGAACGGCTCGCGGGCCTTGAAGTACTTCTTGTCGAACGAGGCCGAAACGGAGTCGCCCGTCCATGCCTCGGCGATGTAGTTGTCGGAATTCAGCCAGATACCCTCGGCGGGCACCTGCCCTACGCCGTCGAACTTGCGCACGAGTCCTTTGCTGTTGGAGATCCAGATAAGGGTCTTGGCGGCAAGTTCGTCGCTTGCCACGCCGCCGGCGCGTGAGGGGGCCTTCTTGCCACCGGTGGTTACGGTGCCGCTCACGTCGTTGTTGAGCATCGGACGGATGAGCACGCGGCCCTGGCCGTCGTCCGGCGAATCATAGTTTATTTCGTCGCTGCAACCGCTGAACGTCAGCATGGCCGCGAATGCGGCTGCAAGCGAAATTAATGCTTTGTTTTTCATCTGTTCAGTAGTTTGCGGGGTTATACACGGATAAGGAGAACCATTGTCTTTACAAGACCTTTGGAATCGGTCACGGTGATTTCAAACTTATGGTCGCCCTCCTCGAAAATCAGCGGGATGAACTTGGTGATGTTGAACTGGAGGTCGTGGGCACCATTTACCTCGGCAGCAGTCGGGAATCCAAGTCCGGCAAGACCAGTGGCATACTCGCCCGGATCGGCGAGGTCGAACTGACTTGTCAGGCCGATTCCGCTGAGCATATCCTCGGTGAGGAAGTCGGAAATAATCTTCACCTTGAGCGACTTCACGCCGTTTTCGCTATGGATGTCGACCACGGCGGCCTTCAACCCCTCCTCTTCGCCGAATTCCTCGGCCATGTTTGCGCCTTCGAGGTCGAGCGTCGAGCTGCTGAAGGTGATGGCCTTGTCAGCATCAGGTTTTTCGGGGTCGGGGTCATCGCCGCCATCTTCCTGACCGGGACGGCCGCTATCGTCAATGACATCCTCTTTGCTGCTTACGGTGCCGTCAACTTCATAAGTTGTAACACCGCAGTCAACCATAACACCTTCACCCTCGGGAATTTCGATATTACCGGTCTCGTCGGCGGGAGGATTGGGGTTGACGCGCAGGGCGAAAAATACTTTGCGATGCTGACCGGGCTTAATGTCCTTGAGCACGTGGGTAAAATCCTCGCGGGCGCCGCTTACGGTGCCTTCAAAATGAACCTTCATGGTTGAAAGGCCTTCGGTGTAGGCGAAATAGCCCGAACGGGTCTCATTAAGACCATATTCGAGGTCTACGCCCGGTTCGCCGCTGATGGTAATATTGACATCGTCAGCCGAAGCGTTTTTAAGGGCCTCAGTGACACTAATCGAGACGCGTACGTTGGCCAGAGTGCAGACAATGGGGTCGACGTCGGTCACATCGTTGGCTTTGATCTGGAACTGCTGTTCGCCGGCGTAGTAGGGTTTCTCCCATTCCACGGGCTGGGGGTTGTGCGATTTCACGCGCACGGTGTAGGTGCCAACAGCGAAGGTCGGTGCCGGAGGCATCGTGGCGTAGGTCCAGGAAGCTACTTTCGAGCCGTCTGACTTTACAACCTCGACGATAAACGGGCTGAGGTCGGTGACGGCACGAGATTCGGGCGCCTTCGCTCCCTGAGCATCCTCTTTCTCAGCCTCGTAGGTATTGACCGAGGCGAGGATGCTTTCGGTGTTGAGCGTACCCTTCTCTTCTTCTGCCAGGTCGTTGGTCCATGTGTCGGAGCAGGAGGTAAATCCTGCGAAGGCGGCAGCGGCCACGACGGCCAATGAAATTATATCGGTTTTCATATCAGATAGTCGGAGTTAAGATTAGTAAGTCAGCTCGATGTCGTCGATATAAAGGAGCGAGCCCTCATATTTGCCGTCGCTGAGGTTAGCGAATGGTGGAGCTGAGAAATAGTCCTTGCTGTCGGTGAGGAACTTGGAGTCAGCAGTCGAGAGGAACTTAACATAGATTTTCGCACCCTTGGGGGCGCCGGCGGCGTAGCTCAGGGGGATCGAGACCTGCGTATACGAGGTAGCTGAAAGATACTGCGATCCAGAAGCGATAATATTTCCGGCGGCGTCCTTAACCCATACCTCTGCCAGGCCCTGGTCGGCAGAGTTGCGGGCCGAATACTTGTACCAGAACGTTACAGCCGAGGGACGCGATGCGAACTCCATACCGCAATCGAGGTCGTCGGTGCCGAGACTTCCGAACGTGCTCTTGAAGCCTTCGGGGCGGATAGTACGGCTGGCACCAAGGTGAAGCAGCCCCGCATCGGAATACTTGAAATTCACAGATCCAACAGCAGCATTACCGCTACCCCACCCGATGGTGCGGAGCATCGCGGCCTTGCCGCTGTGGCCGTCAGAAGATTCCACCGTACCGGAGATGCGCTGATACGCTCTGTCGTTGCCCTGACTTGTAGTCATCGGGTTGTTGGTACCCCAGGGAGTCGAGGCCTCGGCACCCACAGTGTAGTTAACCCAGTTGTTGCCGCTGCCGGCCTGACTCCAGCTCTCCATATTGCCGTTGGGAAGCTGAGTGGTAGCCTCGGTGGTGAAAACAGCGGGCGAGCAGAACTTACCACCCTGCATGGCCTTGATATAATAGGTAGTTGAAGGTTTCAGGCCGTCGATGCGGACGGTGGAGCCGGTGGCCGTCACGTCGACCTTCGAATAACTGGAATCGTCGGTCGAGAGGTAGAAGGTGGTCGAGCTCATGTCGGCCGAAGCGTCGGAGCCGTCGTTATGACCGAGCGAGCCGACTGCGTAGGTGGCAAAAGCCCCAGCGCCGTCGAAGTTCACGTTATGGTTGGGCTCTGTACGCTTAACCTCGATTTCTCCGGTCGAGAGAGAACCCGACGTGCATTGGAAAACGATGTCGCCCTTGGCGGGAATTTCCACAACTACAGTATATTGCCCTTCGCCGGCAGGAGTGATGCTGCTGATTGTGGCGTTGCTCCATGTGCCGCGAGCGTTCTTAAGCCTTACCTTAAGTGCAGTTTCGGCATCGTTGCCGTTGTAGGCAAGTGTGAAGGAAAGGGTCTCTTCGTCGACGTAGAGCGTCCGTGTGGACACCACGCTCATCTGAAGCTTCTCTACCTCGACGGTAAGCGTAAGAGGTTCGCTGACTTTGGCGTATTTGTCTTTGGCCACGAGGGTGAATGTGGAGGTGTTGTCTCCGCCTTCAACGTAGGTAAGCTGCGGAATCAGTTCGGTAAAGTCGGCGATGGCCATCTGGCTCTTGATACCTGTGAAGCCATACTCCTTGAAGCCGAGGTTGCCCATCACGGCGAGATCGGTAGGCTGAGCCGAAGCGAAATCTACGCTCGAGGGGAAACGCTGCGTGTAAAGGCTTTCAGAGCTGGTGGTGAGCACGCCCGTGGCTACCTCGCCATAGGCAGTGGCAACCATGCGGACCTTGTCGGCTGCGGCATGCGAGCCCTCAACCACTTTGAGCGTCTCGCCCGGGGTAAAGCCAACCGCGGCCAGCGTCGGAGCGGGAGCCATGAGCACCTGGTCGGATATGTCGATGGGAACCTCTTCCTCCACGAGGTCGGAGTTGAAGGTTATGTTGAGCGTGCCGGAGCCGGCGTCGATGTCGAGCGTCACCACATAGTGGTGGCGCGCCTCGGCCTCGAACGAGGCGGCGGCAAGCTTGGCGCTGAGGCCGTTAGGCTTGGTAACGTTAGCGAAGACCTCTACATGGCCTGTCTCGACATATGCAGCGCGGGTCTCGTCGGCCGTAAACTCGATGGAAGCGGCTTTGGGGGTCTGCACCTCGGTGGAGTATTTAGTGAAATACCCCTTGAACTCGTCGGTATAAACGATGCTCACCATGGCGTTGGCCAGACGAGCCGTAACGGATACGGGCGTAGTCTGGTTCTCACGGATGCTGAGCTGCGTCATTCCATAATAATAAGGACTGTCGAAACCCTCCTGGCCTTTGGTGCCATAAGTAGCCTCAAACTCGTAGGCGCCTACGGGGAAATCCTGAGCAGGGTCGAAATCGGCGAGTGAGCTCCACGTCTGCACGAAGCTGCCCGAAGTGGAGCGCAACGTCAGACTGAGGTCGGCGGCAGTGATCTGCTTGGCCTCGGGAGCACGCGAATCGCCGCGGGCCGGAGCGCCCTTGGGAGCGTTGGCGGGAGCGGCAACGTCGTGGCTCACATTGAGATCGAGCACGAGACGCCCCTGCTGGTCGCTTGTGGCGTCGAAAGTATCGCTACACGAGCTGGCGCCCACAAGCAGCGATGCCATAACGGCACAATTCAGTAAATGTCTCATCTTTTTTCAGATTATGTAATTACTATATTACTTTATCAGTTCTTAGAAAAGCCAGGAAAACCACTGACAATCAGAGTATCCATTGCAAAAGCATTCCATTGGCGGCAATGTACGCCACAAACCTGTTAAATTTTCAGAGCCCTTCGCTACGCATGGCAGCGCGGCAAGTGGGTTGCTTTGGCAGAGCCTACGGGAGTATACACACAAGGTCTAACTGGGTCAATATTCGGTCAGTGCCCTCTGATTATATGATATATACATCTGAAAATCATTAGTTTCGGATCCCTAATCCATAGGAGAATCTCAAACCATCTTTCCATAAGCCTTTCATAACAAATTGCCACAAATGTACAAAAATTCCTCCATATATTTCTATTATTTTTGAAATATATTAACAAAACGCCTCCCAACCGTCTTTTCCGCCTCTAATTTTCAGGCCTTCATCCACCATTCCAACAATCCACAAAAGTGACTTTCCCCGTTACCATAGCATTGGAACCGTCCAGCAAACGCCAGAAAGCATTATAATATCGGCACTTACGCCCGGCATGATTACATAATACACTTCAATCTTTCTTAGCGGCCCTTACCGGATTGAAGCCTTTTTAAATCTCTATCAAGTTCCTTGATGCTTTCAAGCTGAGCCAGATGCTTTTGCTCCTCAATATATAAGGTATATTCTTTTTTAGCCTTTTCTACGGCAAGTTCATGCTTAATCCTTCCTGCCGTCTCCAATATATTATGTCCGTTCATGGCAAGAAGCATATCGAGCTTTTCAACCCAATCTTTCATATACATGACCCGATGGTTTAACGCCTGAGTTTCCGCAAAAGCAAGATACTGTTCCACAATCAGTTTGAGATTCTGAAGTTCAGTTTCATCAAGATAATTTTTCCCGGTAGCGATGTCGCATTTGCGCACTTTACCCGGCTTCGAGGTTGAAGTAAGTCCCATATTTGGCAAACAATGATTTGCCCTATAATAGACCAACTGCGCTGCGGTCTGACCACTTACAGCCCAAAGAAGTTTGTTTTGCACCTTTTTAAAGAAATCGAGCGTTATCTGAGCATCCGGATTATAATCTATGCTAAGACGATAAATATCTTTTACCTGCTGATAAAACACTTTCTCTTCAATCCGGATGGCACGTATCCGATCCAGAAGTTCTTTGAAATAATTCATAGAACTGCCGCTCTTGAAGCGCTCGTCGTTTAGAGCGAATCCCTTGACGATATAATCGCGCAACCGCTGAGTAGCCCAAATGCGAAACTGCGTACCCCGCTGTGACTTAACTCTATAACCCACAGATATTATTACATCGAGATTATAATAATTGGTCGGTTTGGTAGAAAAATCGGAATTTCCGATTTTTCTCTTGGAGGCTTCTTCTGTTAGTTCTCCTTCAGAGTAAACATTGAGAATATGCTCATTAATTGTAGAACGCGACTTACCAAACAATTCCGACATCTGGTCAATGGTCAGCCATACAGTCTCATCCGCGAAAAGTACGTCAACTTTTATATCTCCGCTCTCCGAACGATATATTATAATCTCGTCATTCATATCTCAACGTCGCTTTCGTTTTTTTAAATTGAATATAATCTGACAAAACTTGAGGATTGTTTCTATTTGTCGCTGTAATGGCCTTTGAGGGAGACGATCGTGACTATTACACGTTCATTCTCAATGCCGTAAATCAGGCGGTCACCCTTGTTTATCTCACGGCTCCAAAGCTCGGCCTTTGCCGGCTTTCATTTCCGCCAGGCCGCGACGAACCGAAGCCATATTCTCGGAGTCGTTGAACCATGCATCGCCAGAGGGCGACGGATTCTCGCTGATTTCCACAGTCAGTGAATCGGCTTTGGAAATAAGGAGTGTCTCTATGTAATTTTTCAGGCTCTTACCCTGCGCGACTGCCATGATAGATAGTTTATGTAAGGTCTCAACTGGCAGGTCGATATTCTTTCGTTTGATATTTAATGCTGTTGCCATATCTATTAAATTTACCCCACAAAGATATATAATGTATATCATATATACAAAAGCCAATCACTAAAAGTTCGACATTCTTGCAGCATGAATGCCCTAAATCAAGACCGTCTGCGGAAACATAGGTGAAACATTTATCGTGCAGAAAGAGAAAAGTTGTTCTTTTAGGATATTTTTGGCAAAATTCACCTCGCCATAAGAGCCTGATAATATTCAAAAAAAAGCAGCAAAACAAGATAACATCTTGATTTACTGCGTTTAATCTTGGTCGGGGTGACAGGATTCGAACCTGCGACCACCTGGTCCCAAACCAGGTGCGCTACCGGACTGCGCTACGCCCCGAAAGGCTTTGATCCGACGGGCCGTCGGCCAAAGCACTGCAAAGGTAAGAATAATTTTGCGTTCGCGCAACAACGACCGAAAATGAAATGAAAACGAAATATGGTGTGACATGCGTAAAATGAAAAATCGGGAAACTCGGAAAAAGATTTGCACGGTTTAGAAATAATGTATAATTTTGTCGCGTGAACCGGCACGCAGCCGATTCCAACTTAACAAAACCGATCCGGCAAAAGATGAAATGCGTCCGCCACATAGCTTTGACAGCCCCCATGCCCACCGGCATGGAGATGATGGCCATGGATATGTGCATGATGTGCCCCACATCGTGCCGGTAGGCTATGCATGAAATTTAATTAAACGTTTTATAGCAGCCCGGCACCCCGCAAAGGTGCCGGGCTCGTTTTTTTAATCAGACACCGTATGGACTTCAGCAAACTACGTTTTGAAACGCGCCAGATTCATGCCGGGCTGACACCCGACGAACCGACCGGCTCGCGCGGCCTGGCAATCTACCCCACTGCCGCCTACCGTTTTTCAAGCTGCGAGTACGCAGCCAACCTCTTCGAACTATCCCAGCCGGGCAATATCTACACACGCCTGCAGAACCCCACCACGACGGCCTACGAGACGCGCATCGCCGCACTCTACGGTGGTGTGGGGACAGTAGCGACCTCATCGGGTATGTCGGCCATCCTCGTGGCCGTCACAATGCTCGCCGGAGCGGGCGACAATATTGTAACCTCGCCATTCCTCTACGGAGGTACATACAACCTCTTCCGCCACACCCTTCCGCGCCTCGGCATCGAGGTGCGCATCTCCGCCGAGGCGTCGCCCGAGGCTATCGGAGCGTTGACCGACGAGCGCACCAAGGCCATCTTCGCCGAGAGTATGGGCAACCCGACGTGTGCTGTTCCAGACCTTGAGGGGATTGCCCGCGTGGCGGCCGCCTGCGGCATTCCATTCATCGTCGACAATACGTTCGGAGCCGGAGGCTTCCTCTGCAACCCCCTGGAATGGGGCGCAAATATAATCTGCGACTCAGCCACCAAATGGATCAACGGCCACGGCACGGCCATGGGCGGCATAATCGTCGACGGGGGTAACTTCGACTGGCGCAACGGCCGCTTCCCCAATATCGACGGCCCGTCCGAGGGATACCATGGCCTGAACCTCTGCGATGCCTTCGGCAACGCCGCCTTCATAGCAAAATGCCGGGTAGACGGTCTGCGCGACCTCGGCACCTGCCCGTCGGCATTCGATTCATACCTTATGGCACTCGGTCTGGAGACTCTGTCGCTGCGCGCGTCGCATCAGGTGAAATCCGCGCGCCGTATCGCCGAGTTCCTGCGCGACGCCCCCGAGGTGAAGAGCGTGAGCTACATCGGCTTCGCCGACAACCCCTGGCACGCCAATGCCGCCCGCTACTTCCGCTTCGACGGCGACGGTCCCGTAATCTCCGCCGAGCTGCAAGGTGATACCGACACCACCGCACGCTTTGTGGAGGCTCTGCAACTGGCCGCGCACATGACCATGATTGGCGACTCCATAACTGTGGTCACCCACCCGGCCTCCACCACCCACAAGCAGCTCTCCGCATCCGACCTGCTCAAAGCCGGCGTGACCCCTACCCTGCTGCGAATCTCCCCGGGGCTTGAAGATCCGGAGGACATCATCGACGATTTCAAACAGGCCTTTCACCGTGCCGGACTATGCTGAACATCTACCGACATCCGCGTCCGTTCACGCTCGAATGCGGCGCCGTTCTCCAGAATCTTGAGATAGCCTACCATACCTACGGGGAGCTCAACGAGCGAGGCGACAACGCCGTGTGGGTATGCCATGCCCTGACCGCCAACAGCGATGTAGCCGACTGGTGGCCCGGCACGGTGGTGCCGGGAGGATTCCTCGACCCTGCACGGCATTTCACCGTGTGCGCCAATATCATAGGTTCATGCTACGGGAGCACCGGGCCGCTAAGTACCGACCCTGCCACCGGGCGCCCTTACTACGACCGGTTCCCGCCGCTGACCATCCGCGACATGGCCCGCGCACTCGCACTGCTGGCCGATGCCATCGGCATAAAGCGTATCGGCGCCCTCGTGGGCAGTTCCGTAGGCGGCTTCCAGGCCCTGGAATGGGCGGCAGAGCAGCCCGAACGCTTCGGGCGACTCGTGCTCATAGCCACGTCGGCCAAAGCCTCGCCATGGACAATCGCCATCGACGAGACCCAGCGTATGGCTATTCTGGCCGACTCCACCTACGGCGCGCCACGTCCCGACGCCGCCAAAGCCGGACTGGAGGCGGCACGCGCCATCGGACTCCTCACCTACCGCGGCCCGCTGGGCTACAACGCAACCCAGCAGAACCGCCCCGCACCCAAAGGCGACGACGCTCCGGTGCGCCTGCACCGCGCCTGCACCTATCAGCGCCACCAGGGAGAAAAACTCAGCGCGCGCTTCAACGCCTATTCCTACAAAACCATCCTCGACGCCTTCGACACCCACGACATAGGCCGCGGACGCGGAGGCATGCAGAGTGCCCTCGACCGGCTGACTATGCCGACGCTTGTGGTCGGCATAACAACCGACATCGTATTCACTCCGGCAGAGATGCAGGAGCTTGCCGGTCAGCTTCCCGATGCCGTCTACCGCGAAATCCGTTCGGAATTCGGCCACGACGGCTTCCTCGTGGAGCACGGACAGCTCAACGCAATACTCAACGACTTTATGAATCGATCCTAACACGTTATACATTAGAATAATGAAAGAACTCAATATCGGACTCTTCGGCCTCGGAACGGTAGGCAGCGGCATCTTCACGGTGCTGCAGCGCGCACGCAACTGCCACGCCCGCATCAGCCGCATCTGCGTGCGCTCGCTATCGAAGCCCCGCGCCGTGGAGGTCCCCGAAAATATCCTTACCGACAACCCGGCCGACATCCTCTCCGACCCCGACATCGACCTCGTGGTGGAGGTAATCGACAACGCCGAGGCCTCGTTTGCCATCGTCAGCGAAGCCATGCGCCGGGGCAAATCGGTGGTAAGCGGCAACAAAGCCATGATCGCACGCCACCTGCCTGAACTCATCGAGCTACAGCGCCAGACGGGCACCGCCCTGCTCTACGACGCCTCGGCCTGCGGCTCGATACCCGTGATCCGCAACCTCGAGGAGTATTACGACAACGATCTCCTTCTGGAAGTGAAGGGTATCCTCAACGGCTCGTCGAACTACATCCTCTCGCGCGTGTTCGACCACGGCGAGGACTATGGCGAGGCGCTCCGCCGCGCCCAGACGCTGGGATTCGCCGAAGCCGACCCGAGTTTCGACGTAAAGGGATTCGATTCGCTCTTCAAGCTGGTGATAATCACCGTACACGCCCTGGGGCGCTATGTAAGTCCCGACCGGGTGTTCACCTACGGTATCTCCACCCTGAGCGACTTCGACATCCACTACGCCCGCGAGAAAGGGGTGAAAATCAAGCTCGTGGCCCAGTGTGTGAAGCTCGACGAGGAAAAATTCACCATGTTCGTGATGCCCGAATTCGTGGCGCCCGGCAAATACATCTACAGCGTCGACGACGAATACAACGGTGTGGTAATCCGCGGCGAATGCTACGACCGCCAGTTCATGTTCGGCAAGGGAGCAGGGAGCTTGCCCACCGCATCGTCGATACTCAGCGACGTAATGGCGCGCCACCACGACTACCGTTATGAATACAAGAAAGCCGGTCATGCCGGGCTGCCGGAATATACCGACGACGTGGAGCTCCGCGTCTACCTGCGCCACCCCGAGGCCGCGCTCCCGGCCGACCTCCAGTTCCTGCGCGTCACCGAGAGCTACGTCTCCGACCGCGGCTGCTACACCGTGGGCGACATCAAACTCTCCACCCTGCGCGCATGCGGCTCGCTGGCCGAGCGCGACGATATTTTCCTCTGCAACTGGCCTCGCTTCTATCTCGAACTCGACTGAACGAGGGCGTGTCATAATAGCCCATCTGGGTCGTCGCCTGAGGGATTCGGGTTCGGTCATTGACCTTAGTCAACTCCCTTCACCCTCACCCTCAAGCTCCTACCATCTGGACCATTCTGACAGCGCCCTCGCCATCCGGACAAAAACAAGGTAAAAAATTACAATAACGGTGGGGCGATTCAAATTAAATCGCTAACTTCGCGGGTGAAAAATCAATAATTAGGGGTGCTACCCCGCCGAGTGCTCCGGAGGGAGCCTTGGAAAGCCTTCCACAGAGGGAAAGGCGCCGCGGCGGGAGCTGAGATTATACCCTTCGAACCTGATCCGGGTAACGCCGGCGTAGAGAAAATTACATCAATGAGCAAGCAAAGCTTCACCCATGCCTCGCGGCTTATAGCCGCGTGCGCCGCCTTCACGGCGGTTTCGGGCGCTGCCACGGCCGCCGAAAGCGCTGTGGCAGCCGCCAGTAAAGACTTCAACACCTTTGCGGCCGATACGGCCACGACAAGGGGTGTGCACCTCCCCTCAGTGGAGGTAATCGCCAACCGCGCCACGGCCAAGACGCCCGTGGCATTCACCAACATCAGCAAGACACAGATAAGCCGCGAAAACGACGGCCGCGACGTGCCCTACCTTCTGCAGATGACCCCCTCGATGGTGGCCACCAGCGACGCGGGCGCGGGAATGGGCTACACCTCGATGCGCGTGCGCGGCACCGACGGCTCGCGCATCAATGTGACTATCAACGGTGTGCCCATCAACAATCCCGAGAGCCACCGAGTATACTGGGTCAACATGCCCGACCTGGCGTCGAGCCTCAACTCCGTGCAGGTGCAGCGCGGCGTCGGCACGTCGACCAACGGCGCCGCCGCCTTCGGCGCGTCGATCAACATGCTCACCGACCTCCCAAGCGACGACGGCTACGCCGAACTGGCCGGTGCCTACGGGTCCTACGGCTCCCACCGCGAATCCATCCGCGTTGGCTCCGGCCTGTTGAAGGACCACTGGAGCTTCGACGCCCGCATCAGTCATCTGGGGTCCGACGGCTACATCGACCGCGCCTCGGTCGACCTATGGAGCTATTTCGGCCAAGCCGCTTACCGCAGCGCCAACACCACGGTGCGCCTTGTGGCCTTCGGCGGCAAGGAGGAGACGTACATGGCGTGGGACTACGCCTCGCTCGAGGATATGGAGCGCTACGGCCGCCGATACAATCCCTGCGGGCTCTACACCGACGACGACGGAAACCCCGCCTTCTACCCCGACCAGAAGGACCACTACACCCAGCACCATTTCCAGCTGCTGCTCTATCAGCGCATCACCAACAACCTGCGCCTCAACGTCGGGCTTCACTACACCAAGGATTTCGGCTACTACACCCAGCTCAAAACGAAGCGCAGCCTCATTGAGTACGGCCTGGAGCCATACCTCAACTCCGACGGCACGCTCATTAAGAAATCCGACCTGGTGCGCGACAAATATCTCGCCAACCGCTTCGGCGGAGGCACCTTCAGCCTCAACTACCGTCAGGGGCGCGTAAACGCCACGCTCGGGGGCGCAGTAAACCGCTTCCACGGCGACCACTACGGCAACGTAACCTGGGTACGCAACTACATCGGCCCGATCAACCCCGACCAGCGCTACTATGATTTCATCGGCCGCAAGACCGACGCCAATATCTACGGCCGCGCAACCGTCGACATCTCGCGCACGCTCTCGGCTTTCGCCGACGTGCAGTACCGCCACATCCATTACACCATCGACGGCGACGCCGACTATTGGGACTACTCCATCAACGCCCCGGCTCCGCTGGCCTTCGCACGCAACTGGGATTTCTTCAACCCCAAGGCCGGAGTGAACTTCGAGAGCGGCGCCCACCGCGCCTTCGCCTCGTGGAGTGTTGCCCACAAGGAGCCGACCTCCGACAACTTCACCAACGCCCGTCCCCACGAGTATCCGCGTGCCGAACGCCTCTTCGACTACGAGGCCGGTTACACCTTCAGCCATAGCCTCTTCACGCTCGGACTCAACCTCTACTATATGGACTATAAGGACCAGCTCGTGCTCACCGGGCAGCTTTCCGACACAGGCAACCCGCAGAGCACCAACGTAGACCGCTCCTACCGCATGGGCATCGAGCTTCAGGGCGCCCTGCGGCCGCTCAAATGGTTCGACTGGCAGTGGAGCCTTACGCTGTCGCGCAACCGTATCCGCAATTTCACCGAGGTAATCTACGAAGAGGAGTATGCCAACCCCATCTTTATCGACTGCGGCGATACACCCATCGCTTTCTCGCCCGACGTGACATTCAACAACGCATTCAACTTCCATGTGGCCGGATTCGACGCGTCGCTCCAGAGTCTCTACGTGGGAAAACAATATATGAACAACGCCCGCTCCGAGGCAGCCCTGCTCAAGGCCTACTTCGTCAGCAACCTCCATCTGGGCTACACCTTCCGCGGGCTGCTCGGAATCAAGAGCCTACGCGTAGGGCTGAGCGTCAACAACATATTCAACGAAAAATACTTCAACAACGGCTATGCCGGTGCCGGCTACTCCGTAGGTCCCGACGGCAAGAAGGAGATTTACCGCTACGCCGGCTACGCCGCCCAGGCACCCACCAACGTGATGGCCACCCTGACCGCCCGCTTCTGACCCCCTAACCCCAAACCGCCACATATATGCCACTGCAAGGGATTGAATTCCTCGGGCTGCTCACAGGACTCTGCTACCTCTGGTTCGAATACCACGCCAACCGGCTGGTATTCCTCGTGGGGCTGATCATGCCCATGATTTCCATGTGGGTATACTTCAGCAAGGGCCTCTACGCCGACTTCGCCATCAACATCTACTACCTCGTGATGGCCGGATACGGCTATCTGGCCTGGACCTTCAACTTCGCCAAAAAGGAGAAGGAGGAGCTGCCGGTGAGCCATGTGGGATGGCGCCGCGCGAGTGTGCTGGCGGTTGTGGCGGCCGCATTGTGGGCAGCCCTGGCCTGCTGGCTTATAACATGCACCGACTCGACCGTGCCCTATGCCGACGCCTTCACTACTGCGCTGAGCATCGTGGGAATGTGGATGATGGCGCGCAAGATAGCCGAACAGTGGCTGGTCTGGTTTGTTGTAGATATAGTATGCGTGGCCCTCTACATCTATAAGGGCATCTACTTCTATGCGGTGCTTTATGCCGCCTATACGGCCGTATCGCTGCTGGGCTACCGCAAATGGCTGCGCATCATGGCGTCGCAGAAGCCCCAAACCGCCGCCATGACTCAATCGTAAAATTCAATACATTATGGCAGATCAGAAATCCGAGACACGCAAGCGCCGAATAATTCTCCTCGTGGCATTCGCCGTGATGATTGCCGGAGCATGGTATTTCACCCGACTCGCCGCCGGCTACGACGGCGAGACCGCCGCATGGGTTCATATTCCCCGCCACGCTACCGTCGGGGAGGCCAAGGATTCGCTCCGCGCCGCACTCGGCGACCGCTTCGGGTCGACCGTAGCCATGCTGTGGAGCCAGGACATCGGCAAATCCCACGGCGCCTACCGCGTGGAACCGGGCGAACGCGCGTGGCGGGTGGCCCGCAGAATCAGTCAAGGGAACCAGACACCCATAAAACTGACATTCAACAACCTGCGCACCTTCGGCCAGCTCGCCGAAACACTCGCAGCGAAGATGGATTTCACCACACCCGAATTCATAGAGGCCGCGAGACGCCTCGAAGCGGCCGACGGTCTTACCGACCGTGAGTTCGAAGCGCAGTTTCTGCCTGATACCTACGAGGTCTACTGGAGCGCATCGCCCGACGACCTGATACGCAAAATCCGCGCCAACTATGCGTCGTTCTGGACTCAGGAACGCCGCGACAAGGCTGCCGCACAAGGACTTACGCCGCTGCAGGCATCGGTGTTGGCCTCGATTGTCGAGGAGGAGAGCAACCGGCGCGACGAGCGCCCGCAGATAGCGCGCCTATATCTCAACCGCCTTCACCGGGGGATGAAACTCCAGGCCGATCCCACCGTGAAATTCGCCGCCGGCGACTTCGCCGCCCGTCGCGTGGCCGGAGCCATGCTTCAGACCGACTCCCCTTACAACACCTACCGCTACGCCGGGCTGCCCCCGGGCATCATCCGTCTTCCCGAGGCCCGCACCATCGACCAGGTGCTCAACGCCCCCGCCCACGGCAACATCTACATGTGCGCCCGCCCCGACGGCTCCGGCTACCACGACTTCACCGCCAGCTACGCCGACCACCTCGCCAACGCCAAGCGCTTCCGCTCCGCCGCCTACAGCCACTAATCCCCCCTTATCGAGAATAATCAGTAGTTATCGAGAATAATCGGGATTAATCGAGATTTATCCGGTTTACAACTGAATATTTGGCTGAATAATAAAATATTTTTAATTTTGCCGATGCAGACCGCACTGCAGAGGCCCGGTCGTGGGCTCGAAGCAGGGAGGGTTGCAAGACATATTTGACAAAAAGCGTTTACTCCACGCTCTTTTCTTGACGTTCAGAAACCTGGTAAATTTCTAATCGTAGTCAGGATTTGAGACAGAGGTAGACGTCTCTAAAGTGGATATGACAGAAAATCAGAGCCGACACGCGAGTGCCGACTACTGACATATATTCATATTCCGCGTGAGGCCTCTGCACTCTGTCCGTTCTACTACGATGGGCAATTCCAGGGCCTCTGAACGTGAGAACGGACAGAAAGTATGGCTCTCACGCTTTTTCTTTATAGCCCAATCAGTTGCCACCCCGTGAGCCCGGACGGCAAAATAATAACTATGGATACATTTGCTATCTACGGCGAAAGTGATGCAGGAAAATCCACGACTTGCTATAAACTGTTCAATCTCCTGCAACAGGCCGGCGCCACCGTGCTTCAATCAAGTCCGGAAAATTTTTGGCAAAATTATCAACCGGGAGATGATTTTCAGGCCACGCTCTCTTATAACGGAAAGACCATTTTGATAACGTCCGACGGCGACGACTGCAGCATCATCGAAAGAAATGTCAACCGGGCCATAGCCCTGGTTCCGGACCGCTTCATCCTCGCAATCCGTAGCCGCGTGTGGTACAAGAAAAGTATCGCTCTACTTCAAGCGAAAACCAACACTACGATACAATATTTCGTCCTTCCGGGAGAGCAATCCAATATTGAAAAAAACGCAAGTGAAACACATATCGCAAACACGATATTTCCATTGATTTAAAACGATATTATGAAAACTAAAATCCTGCTATTATTTCTTCTCTTACTTGGCTCGTTGCAGCAAGTAGTGGCCACAGACTTCACCTATCAGGGTGTAAATTATACAACATGGGATATGCCTGACGGAGAATGCGCCACGAAAGAAGGCTCTTATACCGGCGCCAATCCATTTCACAACATCACTGCTGGCACTAACAATCTTTCCGGCGATCTTGTCATTCCAGACAAAATTACTATCTCAGGCAGAACATACACCGTCACCAAAATCTCAGATTACAGTTTCACCAGTTTTAGCAATGAAGATTCTGGCGAAGGAGCAAACCATATCACTTCGGTAGTTATCCCTCACACAGTCAAAACGATTGGCAAGTATGCATTCCTCTATAATAATTCCCTTAAAAAGGTGGTAATCGGCAAGTCAATTACAACTATCGGTGACAGAGCCTTTACACCGGCTGCCTATATCGGGCTACCCAATGAGAAAAATTGCGCTGTATATATTCTCGCCAACACTCCGCCTAAAATTGACAGTGGTATCGGTGAAAAGCATGAGGTTTTTGGCGACGAGCCAATTATCCATGTGCCCTATGGATGCAAACAAGCCTATTCAGGATGGATTGGCACGGTTTCCGATGATGCAGATGTATCTATTGTCAATGAATTAATCTATCAATATGACCCGCTTGTAAGCGAATATGCCGTAGCAATCGGCTCTACCAACAGCAATATTACAAATTTACGTCCCGAGACAAATGTATCATCCTGCCTTGACAAGACACTCCCTGTTACCGAAATAGGGAGCAATGCATTTAGCAGCTATAAGGATTTACAGGAAGTCGTAATTCCCGACGGCATTCTCACAATTGGTGATAATGCATTCCAGTTCTGTTCCAACCTAAAGAATATTTCACTTGGCAATACTGTAAAAACTATTGGCGATAAAGCCTTTCTTGGTACCAAGTTGGAATTCCTTGGACTTCCTGCCTCTGTACAAAGCATTGGCAAGCAGACTTTTGAAGGGAATTCTGAGCTGGAGTATATTATGCTTGGGAAGGGAATAAAGTCAATTGGATACGATGCGTTTAGAGGATGTTCCAAACTGAGCGAAGTAGAATTGGAAGACCTTGCAGCTTGGTGTGGAGTACAGTTGGAATCCTGGTGTAGCAATCCCATGTACTATAGCCATGGTTTTTCAATAAGAGGGAAAAAGCAAACCACACTGACAATCCCGGAGGGAGTTATATCTATACAGCCCCGTACATTTATATATTGTACAGATATAACAGCCTTGAATCTTGCTGAAAGCGTTGAGTCTATCTGTGGAGACGCCTTTACTCTTTCTGGTCTTGTGAAATTAGATGACACCAAGAATGTCAAGATGTTTGCCTATCAGGCATTCTATTCCTGTAAGAATCTCGAATCTGTAGTCCTTTCGGAGAAAATGGAATCTATAGGACAACGTGCGTTTCATAGTTGCCCATCACTAAAAACGGTAACCGTGTCGAAAAGCCTGAAACAATTACAGAATTTTGCTTTCGCCGATTGCTCCGCACTATCTACCATTGATGTCGGCGAAGGGCTTGGTAATGTAGGCGCGGGTGCATTCAACGAATGCAAGGCATTGACATGCGTCAACACATCCAGTATGACTGGTTGGTGTAACCAGACATTCGCAAACGAAATGGCTAACCCTCTTTATTATGCAAAGAGGTTAACCCTCAATGGGAAAGATGTATCAGACATAACTATAGGCGACGAAATCCTTTCAATAAACGATTTCTCTTTCATAAACTGCTCAACACTGAAATCGTTTGATACCGGTGTCGGGATAAAATCTATCGGAGCAAAAGCTTTAGCCGGATGTTCAAATCTGAAAGAGCTATTGATTGGCAAAAATGTCGAGTCTATCAGCAATGAAGCATTTAATGATGCTACAAATCTTTCCACAGTAACTTTCGGTACTAATCTCAAGACTCTGGGAAGTGGGCTTTTCCTCGGATGTGCCAATCTAAGCACTCTGATTGCATTAATGGATACCGCCCCTTTACAAACTGAAGCATGCTTCGAAGATGTAGCATACTCGAACGCAACTTTGTACGTAACCCCGTCCTCTTATGCGACTTATCGTATTACGGCCCCATGGAAAGGATTCCACAGGATTCAAGACTATGAAATTGCTATCGACATGGATGCCAGTGGAATTTCAGGTAATGAGCTGAATATGCTTCCCGGCGAGAGTAAGAAATTAATAGTTTCTGTAGTTCCTGAAGAAGCGACTAACCAACTCAACTGGACGTCAAGCGACGAGTCCGTGGCGACTGTAGACAGCAATGGAATCGTTGAGGCAATCACTACCGGTAAAACTATAATACGGGTAGCGGCTGAAAATGGACTATCGGCAGAAATCGTTGTCAATGTAGGTATCTCATCAATTGAGGATATCTTTGACGAGGGTTTTGAATCCAGTTTTGAAGTATATGATTTAAGGGGATTATGCATAGCCAAAACCGCTACAGCCGAAAATCTCAAAGATCTCGCGCCAGGTATATATGTTATTCGCTCTTCAAAAGAGACATTTAAATATATCGTGAGATAGCCGTCCGCAACAACGACGATGTAATCCATTAACAACAATAAGTTAACATCGAAGATGAAGCCTTTCAAAGCTATAAAGGTTGCATCTTCGATGTTGACTTTTTTGCAAAGGGTCAAAAGCAGAAAATTATCGGGATTTATCGAGATTAATCAAGATAAATCGGAATTAATCCCGAAGATTAAGTAAATTTGCCGCTGGGATTGAATAAACTAATCTAATAGCGGAATAGACTATGGGCGTAAACATCCAGTTTTCCCAGGCTTACCACTGGCTGAATTCGTGGATTCTGGCTAATGTGATTCAGCTTGCCACGCAGGATTTCTGCGAGCGGTTTGTGGATTACCGGATGGCCCCGGGGCGCCGTCTCTACGACCAGATGGTGATGGCGGCCCGATGCGGCGTGGCCAATATCGCGGAAGGCTCCGCCCGGCATTCCACTTCGGTTGAAACGGAGATGCGCCTGCTCGATGTGGCACGCGCAAGTTTCGACGAGCCTCAGGGCGACTATTTCAATTTTCTCCTGCGCAGAAAGTCCAATGTATGGGCAATCGGCAATCCCGACCGCGAGGCTATCTGACAGATGCGCCTCGACACCCCGCAATATTCCAACAGCTACCTGCACGATGCCGCCAGACACATTCTCGCCCAAAAGGGGAAATTCGACCGCTGGTTGCTTAGCGACAATCCTGATATGGTGGCCAACGCGATGCTGGTGTTGTGCGTCAGGGTGAATCGGCTGCTGCAGGCGCAGATTCAGCGCCAACTCGAAGACTTCCGGCATTCAGGCGGTTTCACCGAGAACATGACGGCAGAGCGCCTTGAAGCCCGCAGGGAACAGGCCGCGGAGACCGACGCACCGGCGTGCCCGAAATGCGGTAAGCCCATGCTCAGACGAATGCAAAAGAAGGGGCAGATGCAGGGGCGCGAATTCTGGGGTTGCAGCGACTATCCGAAATGCAACGGCACCCGCCCGATAGAGCAACCGCGCTAACCTCGCCAATTGAGCCATTTGGGCTTATTCGGGCTTATTCGGTCCAATTCGGGTTAAATCGGGCTTATTCGGGTTTATCGGGCTAAATCGAGATTAATCCCGATTTATCGAGATAATTCCCGATTAATCTCGAACAATTATGTAAAGTTTACTTGACTTTTTGTAAAACTTTATTTACCTTTGTGGCGTTAACCCAATAAAACCACAAAAGCTATGAAAAATCTGCTTTTTCCCGAAAAATTTAAAATCGTCGGCTGGATTATCTTCGTCGCAGCTGTTGTTGCCGGATGTCTGATATGGGCCGATATGCTCCAGCTGGACGGCGTGGCCGAGACGGTGGTCAACGACGCCGCAATTATCGGTACGGCGCTCGGAGCGCTGATGATTGTATGCTCGCGCGAACCCCACGAGGACGAGATGATACGCTCGATACGTCTGGCGGCTCTGCTCAACTCGCTCTACGTGTATGTACTGCTCCTGATTGCCTGCACACTGCTGATCAACGGTGTGGAATATTTCCGCTTCATGGCCGCGAATCTCGTGCTGTTTCCGATAATCTACGTGATTCTGTTCAGCCTGGAGATGCGACGCTACAATAAAATGAGTGAAGATGAAGAATAGAATCAAGATTGAGCGGGCCGAGAAGGGCGTCACCCAGCAGGAACTGGCCGAGGCCGTCGGCGTAAGCCGCCAGACTATCGTAGCCATAGAGAAAAGCCGGTTTCTCCCCTCTACACCGCTGGCGCTCAAGATCGCCCGCTATTTTGCCAAACCGGTGGAAGCCATCTTCATACTCGAAGACGGCGACTGAAAATTTCCGAACACAATCAACAAGAATCAATAAGTAACTGGTCGAAATTATTTTAATATTTCCGGGAGGAAAATTTTCAGGAGATTTTTCTCGATGAAGAAGGAGTGTAGATGTCTACACGACTGATGAAAAGAGGAAAAGATGCGAAAATTTTACCGCGGAAATGTTGAAATAATTAGACCAGGAAAGTATAAAATAATTTTGAACAATTACTTATGAAAAGTAAAGTACATTTCAGCCTATACTGCAAGATAATCACCGTTGCGGTGATAGCGCTGTTCGCCATCGGCATAGCCACAACCACGATGGAAAAATCGACATTCTGTCTGCTTATTGCCGTCGCAGCGCTGGCCGTCGCTACAGGTCTCTACTATTGCCCGGTCTGCGTTGAGGCCGATGCAGACTCTGTGAAGATCCACCGGTTGCTGTCGCGCCCCAAGGAATTCCGTTACGCCGACATAGAGGCGGCCGACACATGCTACCCATCGGCCGGCGGCATCCGACTCTGCGGCAGCGGCGGCTTCTTCGGCTACTGGGGCTATTTCAGCGACATAATAATCGGCCAATATTTCGGTTATTACGCCGACCGCAGCCAGTGCTTCTACATCCGGCTTAAAAGCGGGCGCCAATACGTAGCAAGCTGCGAGAACCACGTAGCGATGGCCGCCGCAATCGAAAGCCATATTGAAAATATCCGGCCAACCGGCCGGAACTAAAGCGACAAATAATCGGAAGCGGGAGTGTGCAAATCCAAGAATAATTCTTATCTTTGCAATCGAAACCGCGAGCACCCATAGTTCAATGGATAGAATATTGGATTCCGGTTCCAACGATTGGGGTTCGACTCCCCATGGGTGTACTAATAAGATGCAGAGAGATGCCGTCCGGTGTGTTGCCGGACGGCATCCTGTTTAATCGGAAATCAACGAATATTTTTCGTACTATTTACAGCTATCCTATGGAAAGACCAGGCAACGAAGAAATCTGGGGCCGGATGATGAGCGGGGAGCGTTACGACGCCGCTCATCCCCACCTGATTGAGAAACTGGAAGCCACGCGCGAACTGCTGTGGGAGTTCAACTCGCTCCGCCCCTCCGAAAAGGCGCGTCGCGACGGGATACTCCACAGCATTCTCGGCAGCCACGGCGAGCGCTTTCAGTTCAACCAGCCCTTCCGCTGCGACTACGGCGAAAACATCCACATCGGCGAGGACTTCTTCGCCAACTTCAACCTCACCATCCTCGACGAGGCGCGCGTGGACATCGGCGACCACTGTTTCATCGGGCCGAACGTCAGCATCTACACCGCCTGCCATCCGCTGGAGCCCGGCGAGCGCAACGACCTCGTGGAATGGGCCGAGCCGGTGAAAATCGGCCATAATGTATGGATCGGCGGCAACGTAGTGATACTGCCCGGCGTTACCATCGGCGACAACTGCACCATAGGCGCGGGCTCGGTCGTGACGCGCGACATCCCCTCCTCCACCCTCGCCGCCGGCAATCCCTGCCGCGTAATAAGGAAGCTATAACGCCCCATGAACACTGAAAAATGAGCATCCGAGAGCGGCGTCAGCCAGCATCTCCGGTGCTCATTTTCCGCATTATTCCCGTAATTAGTCTATAGGCAGGCAACGCAGCAATGCGCGCCGCGCGTCTCCTGAATTATTTATACAAAACACATTCTATTTAAGAGTCCGATTCATCCGGATTCGGCTCCGGATTATCCGGGGTCTCGGGTTTTTCAGGTGTGTCGGTATGCGCGATACCCTTGTAGCTCAATTCCATACACGAAACCCCTCCGAAGTCACGCAGGATGTTTACGATACGGAATACGCCGTCGGCCTCGCTGCCATGGCCAACTATTATGATGTCGTTTGTATGAAGATCGGCCACCACATCCTGCGGCACCGAACTCCGGTAAACCTGATTTATGCCCGTAGGTGTAGCCTCGACATAATTGAAGGTATTCACACGAACGAACTTTGCCTCGGTATTGCTTCGCCAGCCTACAGTAGAGAAATCAGCCGGAGCCTCCACATAGATATCGGCCATATCGGGGTCGGGCGCATCGGCCAGACAGAACGGCCTCGACACATCGGCAAGCGAAAGCGCGTCGGCCATGCCCGACTGCGGACCGTAGAGCACAATGCCGGTCTTTTCCGGTAATGCGACCATACGTCCGATCACCCGGACCTTACGGATCACTTCGTTTTTATTTCCGAGGTTATCCGCAACGATAAACCTCAGTTCTACTTCCAGAGTCTCGCGGTCTGTTTCGGGAGCCTCGTATACGACACTGCATTTTACGGTCGGAGTATTGTATTTCTCCTCGAAGCAAACAGTCTCGCCATGCAGGCGGTCGAACGACACGACTTTCAGCGACGCCACATGCTCATGGATGGTCGACATGTCGACCTCATACCGATATTTATCGCCGGAAAGCATCTCGACTTTCTCGGAAGCTCCCGGAGTGACAAATATCGCGACATCCGACAGGTCGGGAGTGTTCTCTGTACACATTGTCAGCACCAGCATCAATGATGCGCAGGCAACAAAGGGTAAAAATATACGTTTTAAAGACTTCATCATGAAAAAGAAAATCCGTGCCGCCGCAGTTATACAACGACCCCGCGGCGGCACGGACTGGTCTTCCGGTTATTTTTTGAGCTTGTAAGCCCTGACTTTAGCTACTTCCTTGTTTACACTGCCAAGGAAAAGCTTCTCGACGTTTTTGGTCTCGAACACAATCTGGAAATATACGGCTTCCGGATAGGTCTCCACCAGTTTGTAAGCGGCGATATCAAGATTCCTGTTACGGAACTTGCAGCTTTTGGGCATTACGAGGTTTTTCTTGTGGGTGGGGTTATACATCTCGCCGTTCACTTTCTCAACGCTTTTGAAAAGACCGAGGTACGAGGTGTATTCCACGGAGATTTCAGATTCTCCGACATATTCGAAATCGTCCATCCCCATCTCAAGCCGCACCTGGTCGAAGGAATACGACCGATTGTGCGACACGGAACCGCACGATGTGAAAATCAATGCGATTATGCATATCGAAATGACTTTAAATATCTTCATAGATTAAAGTTTAAAGAAATAGGTGAGGGTGAGGCGGGCGTCGTGGCCGATGTTGAACTGACGGTTGTCGACATCCTGAACCGGGGTTTCAATCACCATACCGTCCTTGCTCAGAATGCCGTCGCTTGCGGTGTGATATTTGGCGCTTACACCATACTCCAGGCCGATAGCAAGGGGAAGGTTGCAGATGTATGCCTGCAGACCGATAAAAGCTCCCAGCCCGATATTGAAGTTATTGCCGATATTATCCGAGTCGTCGCCGCCGTCGTACTCTGTCTTGGTACCTTTCGAGCCCCAGCCGATAGGAAGTTCGCCACCTACATATACGTCGAGGAGGTTGGAGCGGTTGAAGTGGTAGGCAACGCCGGGATAGAACATCATGCTGGTTTCCTTATCCACATACTTGTAGTCATCGTAGTCGGTAGTATCGGATTTTTTCCACCATTCGATTCCGAGTCGAGCCTCGACTTTGTCGGTAACCATGTATTTCAGGTTGATCAGAGGGAGAGCGGAGAAGTCGATGTTGCTGCTGGTGATGTTCTTGAACATCGAGGTAGTGGCACCGAGGTAAAGACCGAAGTCGCCTTTTTCAGCACGGTTGCCGGTACGTACTACCTGGGAGGTGTTTTCACCCGTTGTAATCTGTGCGTGTGTCAGGGTAGCACCCAAGCTGAACAACGTCAGTAATAGGAAAAACTTTTTCATTTAGAAATGAGTTAGGTTTATTTTTCGGCTGCTGCCACATCCGATTTAAATGTGAAATTTGCAATCTCAATACCGCCGGCAGCAAACAACGGAATGGCCGTTGGCGGTACCTTTTTATAAATCTTTGCAAATATACACATATCTTCATTAATTACCCCCCCGAATAGCTAATATTAGTTAACATATGCTTATTAATGTAAATAATATTCATAACTCACTGAAAAAGTGTCATTTAGCATATTGAATTATTTTCTCGGCTGATGCATGAAAACACAAGAAAGGCGGGGTGTCGGATAACGACACCCCGCCTTATGGGGATTATTTCCCGGAGAGCCGGGATTTTGTTCGAAAGAATTTACTCGGCAGCGGGCTCGAGGAGCACGACGCGATAGTTGCCCTGGGCGTTGGCGGCTTTCATGAAGTCCTGAACGTCGGCGGGAGTAATGGCCTTGTAGGTGTCGGCCGCTCCGTTGAAGGTGTCGACGCCGTTCTGGGCCTCACCGGCCATGCCGTTGAGCCATCCACCGTTCTTCTCCTTGGCTTCTTCGATATTCTTTACGGAGAACTCAACCACCTTGGCGAGTTCCTCGGGAGTTACGTTGCTCTCCATATTCTTGAATTCCTGGGCGATGTAGTCGAGCACCTGCTGCTGCATCTCGGGCTTCATGGGGAATGTGGACTGGATGGTGAAGTTCTGGCCGTCGTCCACGCGGCCGAGCGATCCGGAGGCCCAGATGGAGTATGTGGCGCCCATCTCCTCACGGACCTTGTCGAGGAAGCGCTTGGAGAGAATCTGACCGGCTACGTTGGCCAGAGCACGTGTTTTGGGCGTATAGTCGATGTTGCCGTACTCGATTACGGCAGCATACGTCTGCGGAGTCTGCATCTTTGCCGACGAAACCGTCTGCTTCTCGCCGGCTTTCACCAGGAGGCTCGGTAGAATCTCGGGCTTCACGGTCTTGGCAGCAGCATCGGCGGGGAGGGTTGCGATATACTGCTCCACGAGCGGGCGGAAGGTATCCATGTCGATGTTGCCTACGAAGAAGAATGTGTAGTCGGCTGCGTTGGCAGTCATCTTGCGCACTACGTCCTTGAACTGGTCGGCTGTGGCACCGTTGATGGCCTCAATGGAAAGAGCGTGGGAACGGGGATTCTCATAAAGGCTCTCGAGGAGGCGGCTCTGGAAGATATATTCGGGATTGTTGACCTGATTTTTAAGCACACCTTCGAACTGCTTCTGAACGCCCTCGAACTCAGAAGGCACGACGTTGAAGTTGGTGAAAGTCATATAAAGCATCTCCATGGCAGTCTTGAGGTCCTTGGGAGTTGTGGAGCCTGCCACATCACGGAGGTAATTGCCGAACTGGAGGTCGACGCTCACCTGCTTGCCCTGGAGGAATTTCTGAAGGTCCTTGTTGGTGTAGTCGCCGAGCGACATAACTGCATCGGCGGCATAGGGGAAGAGCACGAGAGTGCTGGCATAAGAGTCGGGGAGCACGGATGTGCCGCCTAAAGCCTGAGCGTCGAAGAGGATTTCGTCGGCCTTGAACTGAGTGGGCTTCACCACTACCTCAACGCCATTGGAAAGTGTGAGCTTCGTTGCGCCCCACTTCTCCACGGGAGTCTCGCTGACGATTTTGCCGGGAGCGGGCAGCTGCGGGATAAGCGGCTCGGCCTTCACCTCGTCGACAAAAGCATCGATATTCTCGGCATCGACCTCGGCCATTGCTGCGGCAAGCTCCTCGGCGGTGGGCACCTTGACGCCTTCCTTCTCGGGGAGCATGGCCATTACGACGCGGTTGTCGTTGGTGATGAGCTGCTTGAGCGTCTGGTTGATGGCGTCGACGGGTACGTTGTTGGCCATAAGGCTCATGGTGTTGTACTCATACTCGATGCCGGGCATGGGGGTGCCGTCGATGAAGTGGCGCACGATTTCGCGGGCGTAGGCGGTGTTGTCGTGCTTCTCGCGGTTGTTGTAAGCGTTTTCGAGGTCGGAGAGATACTGGCTGCGTGCGCGGTCGTACTCAGTGATTGTGAAGCCGCCGCGGAGAGCGCGGAGCAGTTCACGATATACCGACTTGAAAGCGGGAATCATATCGTCGCCCTTGGCAACGCCTGTGAGCGAGAGAGCGTCCTCAGAGTTGGCAAGAAGGTAGTTGGAATAATCAGCCATGCCAACGGCAAAGGGTGTGGAAGGGTCCTTGGCCAGCTCGGCGTAGCGGTTGTTGAGCATCGAGGAAATCATATCGAAGATGTAGTCGCTGACCATATATATCATGGTATTGCGCATCTCCTTGGGCATCACCTCGTTTTTGAAGAAGATGTTGAACATGGGGAACTGCATCTCCTTGTCGGCGCCGATGGCATAGATAGTGCCTTCGGTGTCGGGAACTTCCTCGATTTCGCGAGGCTTGGCGTCGGCAGGCATCTCGATCGGACCGAAGAGCTCCTTGATTTTGCCCTCGATGCGGTCTACATCGATGTCGCCGACCACGATGATACCCTGCTGGTCAGGACGATACCACGCCTCGTAGTAGTCGCGGAGCGCCTGGTGGGGGAAATTGTCGACAACCTCCATCGTGCCGATAGGCAGACGATAGCCGTACTTCGACTCGGGATACATGGTGGGAAGAATCTGCTCGAGGATACGCATGCGGCCCACGTTGCTTGAGCGCCATTCCTCGTGGATCACGCCGCGCTCCTTATCGATTTCCTCGCCGTCGAGCAGGAGATCGTCGGCCCAGTCGTGGAGAATGAGCAGGCAGGAGTCCTGCACACCTACGCGGGCGGTGGGAACGGCCGAGATGTTGTATACGGTCTCGTCGGTGCCGGTATAGGCGTTGAGGTTCTGACCGAATTTCACGCCGACCGACTCAAGCCAGGTTATGAGCTGGTTGCCGGGGAAGTTCTTGGTTCCGTTGAAGCACATATGCTCCAGGAAGTGGGCGAGACCGCGCTGGTCGTCGTTCTCAAGAATCGATCCGACCTTCTGGGCGATGAAGAAGTCTGCCTGACCCTTGGGGGTCTCGTTGTGGCGGATGTAGTAGTTGAGGCCGTTGGGGAGCACACCGTGGCGCACCTGCGGGTCGGCCGGCAGTTCGTCGGGCTTCTGGGCGAAGCCGGTGAAGGTCACCATGGCCATCGCGAAAGCGGCGAACAGCGTTTTGAAGTTGAATTTCATTGGATATGTAAGTTAAATGGATGAATTTCAGAATCAGCAGTGCCGGAAGGGGCGTAAACTCCACCCGGTATTGGAGGCGGTTCATTTGGATTAGACGCACCGGCAGCAAAAAAAGTTGCATCCGCGTCCGAAAAAAAATCAGGACTACGGTAGAATCAGCCGAACAGATGGCGGAAGGCTTCTTCTACACGCGTCACCTCTACCACCTTGATGTTGAGGCGCGAGGGGTCGACTCCTTTGAGAGAATCCTTGGGAATTATAATGGTCTCGAGGCCGAGCTTGTCGGCTTCGCGCACGCGCTGCTCCATGCGCCCGGCCGGGCGGATTTCGCCGCTGAGCCCCACCTCGCCGCTGAGGCAGACCGTGCGCGCCACAGGCATATCGACATTCGACGATAGTATGGCCGCGATAACGGCCAGGTCGAGCGCCGGATCGGCCACTTTCAGGCCTCCTGCAATGTTGAGAAACACGTCCTTCTGGGCGAGTTTGAAGCCCACACGCTTCTCGAGCACGGCAAGGAGCATATTCATGCGCTTGGAGTCGAAACCGGTGACGGAGCGCTGCGGAGTGCCGTAGGCAGCCGTCGAGACTAGCGCCTGCGCCTCGATAAGGAAGGGACGCACGCCCTCGATGGTCACGCCGATGGCGCAGCCCGAGAGGTCCTGGCCGTCGTGGCGGCTCAGCAGCATCTCGGAAGGATTTGTAACTTCACGCAGTCCGCGCTGACACATTTCGTAGATGCCCAGCTCGGAGGTGTTACCGAAACGGTTTTTGGTGGCTCGCAGGATGCGGTACATGAACTGACGGTCGCCCTCGAACTGCAGGACCGCGTCGACGATATGCTCCAGCACCTTCGGACCCGCAAGCGTGCCCTCCTTGTTTATATGGCCGATAAGCAGTACCGGCACATTTTCAGTCTTGGCGTAACGGAGCAGGCGGGCGGCGCATTCGCGTACCTGCGATACCGACCCTGCGGCCGACTCCAGGGCATCGGAGGCGACGGTCTGGATGGAATCCACTATAAGCAGCTGAGGCTCGATTTCGCGGATATGCTCAAAGATATTTTCGAGCGACGTCTCAGTGACGATATAACAGTTGTCGCTCAGACGCCCGATGCGGTCGGCGCGCATGCGGATCTGCTGTGGGCTCTCCTCGCCCGAAACGTAGAGGATACGTCGCGATTTGATGGATAGGATGTTCTGGAGCACGAGCGTGGACTTGCCGATACCGGGTTCGCCGCCAACAAGCACCATCGAGCCGCTGACGAGGCCACCGCCGAGCACGCGGTTGAGCTCCTCGGAGGGCATATGGATACGCGTCTCGTCGCCTGCCTTGATTTCGCTGACGCGCTGGGGCGACGTACGCTGTACGATTCCGCCCTTGCGCGGAGACCCTGACCACGAGTCGGCCGACTTCGGAGCCACACGCTCCTCGACCATCGTGTTCCAGGCGCCGCATGCCGGGCAGCGGCCCACCCATTTGGGAGAGTCGGCGCCACACTCATTGCAGAACCATACTGTTTTTTCTTTCTGTTTTGCCATAGGCGGGAGAGAGTTTAAATTTATGTACCGGGCAAGGCGCGTCGGCGGAATTCCGAAAGGACAATGGCCGTGGCCGTAGCTACGTTGAGCGACTCCACTTTCTGTCGTCCCGGCGGGAAGGAAGGGATAAGCAGACGCGAAGAAACGCACAGCTCAACCTCTGGGGAGATGCCGTTGCCCTCGTTGCCCATCACCACTACCCCACCCTCCGTGAGGGTCGAGCAGTAGATGTCGGAGCCGTCGAGAAAAGTTCCGTAGACCGGCATTCCGGCTCCGGCGAGACGCCGAAGCTCGGCAGGGAGGTCGACGTAGCGCACCTCCACGCGGGCAAGAGCACCCATCGTCGACTGTACGACCTTGGGGTTGTATACGTCGGCCGTATCGGTGGAGGCAAGTATGGTCGAGACGCCGAACCAGTCGGCCAGACGGATTATAGTGCCGAGATTACCCGGATCCTGAACGCAGTCGAGCGCGATAACGAGGCTGTGCGGGTCGGGAATGAACTCACTCTTGATTTCGGGGATGTGGCATACTGCGAGCACACCCTGGGGAGTTTTCTGCGACGACATACGGGCCATATCTCCCTCGGAAGCCGTGAGCAGCGGAGCCGCCAGGGAGTCGAGACGCGACGCGTTGGCATCGAGCCATGCGGGGGTAGCCACAAGCATGGCCGTCGGGAACAGTCCGAGCGTATCAAGCACGCCGCGCGTCCCCTCGATTACGAAAAGGGAATGCTCGCGGCGGTGGCGCGTCAGCCGCAGGGAAGCGATGAGCTTGCGCTCGGCGGCCGACGCCGGGCGCAAGCTGCTGGTTAATCGGTTGGTCATCTGAAAAATCAGCGCGAGGAGGCCGAATAGTTGGGCGCCTCGCTGGTGATGGCTACATCGTGCGGATGGCTTTCGTTGATGCCTGCATTGGTGATTCGGGTGAAAGAGGCATGGTGTAGTTCGCCGATATTGTGGGCGCCGCAATATCCCATGCCGGAGCGCAGACCGCCGAGCATCTGATATACGACCTCGTAGAGCGAGCCCTTATAGGGAACACGCGCAGCGATTCCTTCGGGCACGAGCTTCTTGGCATCGGTCTCGTTGGCCTGGAAATAGCGGTCCTTCGAACCCTTCTCCATAGCTTCGAGAGAGCCCATGCCACGATAGCTCTTGTATTTGCGTCCGTTGAAGATAATGGTGTCGCCGGGCGACTCCTCGACGCCTGCGAGCATTCCGCCGAGCATCACGGAGTAACCGCCTGCGGCAAGTGCCTTGACAATATCGCCACTGTAGCGTATACCGCCGTCGGCGATGAGAGGCACCCCGGTGCCCTCAAGGGCTTTTGCTACATCGTAAACAGCCGACAGCTGCGGCACGCCTACGCCGGCGATGATGCGTGTGGTGCATATGGAGCCCGGGCCGATGCCTACTTTCACGCCGTCGGCGCCGTTCTCCACGAGGTAGCGGGCAGCCTCGCCGGTGGCGATATTGCCGACCACGACGTCGATGTCGGGATATTTCTCCTTTACGGCGCGAAGCACTCCGATCACGCCTTTGGAATGGCCGTGGGCCGTATCGATTACTATTGCATCGGCACCGGCGGCAACGAGTGCGTCGACACGCTGCATCGAGTCGGCCGTCACGCCGACTCCGGCGGCCACGCGGAGGCGTCCGAGATGATCCTTGCAGGCGTTGGGCTTATCCTTTGCCTTTGTTATGTCCTTGTAGGTTACGAGGCCGATGAGATGGCCTTCGGAATCGACTACGGGGAGTTTCTCAATCTTATGGTACTGCAGAATTTCGGCCGCTTCCTCGAGATTGGTGGTCTGCGATGTGGTCACGATATTCTCGGAGGTCATCACTTCGTCGACGGGACGGTTGAGATTGCGCTCGAAACGGAGGTCGCGGTTGGTGACGATTCCGACGAGGATATTCTTCTCATCGACCACAGGGATACCGCCGATATGGTATTCTTCCATCATCTTGAGAGCGTCGCCTACGGTGGAGCCGCGCTTTATGGTCACGGGATCGTAGATCATGCCGTTTTCGGCACGCTTTACAGCATGGACCTGACGGGCCTGCTCCTCGATCGACATATTCTTATGGATTACACCGATACCACCTTCACGGGCTATGGCGATAGCCATTTTCGCTTCTGTAACCGTATCCATGGCCGCCGATACAATCGGGACGTTCAGGGTTATACGACGGGAAAAACGGGTGGTAAGATCCACTTCGCGGGGAAGCACATCGGAAAACGCGGGGATAAGAAGGACGTCGTCGAATGTGAGGCCGTCCATCTTCACTCTGTCTGCAAGAAACGATGACATATGGGGATTTTAAAGTGAAATACAATTATACTCCTCCGGGAAGCTACTCCCGCGAGGCTATATTATTGCACACAAAGTTACGAAAATCTGCGGAAATCCCCACTACCCCTCACCCTTTTTTCCGACAAAACCTCACCGGAGACATTGTCGGATATATCTTAACAAAAACGAGGGCGTGTCATAATAGCCCATCTGGGTCGTCGCCTGAGGGCTTCGGGTTCGGTCATTGACCTTAGTCAACTCCCTTCACCCTCACCCTCAGGCTCCTACCATCTGGACCATTCTTTGCATAGCAAAGCGACCAAAGGTCGATGGCTGACAGCGCCCTCACCATCCGGGTAAAAAATTAGGACGGTGTGTCAATTTATTGAATTTTGACACACCGCCGAGAATATTGGGCCAATATAGTGATTAAACTATCAAAGAGCCACTTTCTTGCCGTTGACCAGAAGAATACCAGAAGGAAGGCCGCTGACAGTGGTGGTGCCTGCGGCAACGTTCATATCCTTGAGCAGCTCGCCGGCGATATTTACGATAACAATGCGGGTAGCCTCAGTTGCCGTAACGGCAATCGCACCTTTGCCCACAACCTTGATTTCGGAAACGGCTTCGGCATCGGCCACGACATCCTCTACACCGGAATACTCGGAAAGCGGATAGATTTCGGGATAGAACTGATTCCATCCTCCGGCCGTGCGATAGTCGGCAACTGCTTCGTCGGGCACATAGAGTTTGCGCCCTACATACACGTCGTTGACGTAATGATAGTTATTGTCGTCGAAGATGGTGTAGATTTCCTCACCGTCGAGTTCGCCTTTTTTCACCGGAGGAGGCGTGGTAGCACGGCAGATAAAGGTTGTGAGATTGGGGCATCCTTCCCAGATGAATCCGTACAGTTGAGTTATAGAGGCGGGAAGATCGACTACTGTCTGTGCATGGTTTTTATCGAAGCAGAAGTTGCCAATCCATTCCAGTTTGTCGGAAAACGTAAGGTTCTCAAGCTCGTAACAGTTTCTGAACGTCCAATGGCCGATTTGCTTTACGCCCGGCATAACGACGGTCTTGAGTTTTTCGCAAGTGTCGAATGCATAGTTGCCGATTGCGGTGACGGACTCGGGAAGAGTTACCGAAGTGAGGTCGACGCAATCGCTGAATGCACTCTGATAGACGCCGACTACGGGGAGCTCGCCATACGTGCTCGAAACAATCGCGGACGGAATGACTATGTCGCCTACATATTTGCCGCCGTTTGCCAGTGAATAAACGTAGCACTCGGTGTTGTTGGCATCCGTCCGGTAGCGAATACCATCTTTTGAGATGTTTGCGGCTTTGCCATATGCTTCAAAGCCCGAAAATGCGCATAAACATGCGGCAACAAACGCAACACGGCCAAAAACACGGGATACGCCATACAGGCTCAGCCGACTGTTAGGGGGGGGTAAAATGCTCATTTACAATGATTTAGATTGGTTGATTAATAATTGAATGGATTAATATCGCTATGTGGCAAATTTAGCACCATAATCCGTATATCCAAATCAGATTATGCACTTTAAGTGTTAAAAATATATAAACAAGCCGCCGTGGCCTCTCAAAGAGGTTCACGGCGGCTTTTATGACCGGTATGTAAACGGGATTATTCGATTACTTCGGCTTCGGGCTGAATTTTGTCGGCTTCGCGGATTACGTCCTCGATGTCGTCTTTAGACCCGACTACGATGCGTTCATACTGACGCAGGCCGGTGCCGGCAGGAATCAGGTGACCGCAGATTACGTTCTCCTTCATGCCCTCGAGGTTGTCGGTCTTGCCGTTGATGGCTGCTTCGTTGAGCACCTTGGTGGTTTCCTGGAACGATGCTGCCGACATGAACGAGGATGTCTGGAGGGCGGCTCGGGTGATACCCTGGAGAATCTGCTCGGAAGTGGCGGGCACGGCGTCGCGGACAACGACGGTACGGAGGTCGCGGCGCTTGAGGGCGGAATTCTCGTCGCGGAGCTTGCGGGCGGTGATAATCTGGCCGTTGTGGAGATTCTCGGAATCGCCGGCGTCAACGACAACTTTCTTGCCCCAGATGCGGTCGTTCTCATCCATGAAGTCGCGCTTGTCGACAACCTGCTGCTCGAGGAAACATGTGTCGCCCGGATCGATGATGTTGACTTTGCGCATCATCTGGCGCACGATTACCTCGAAATGCTTGTCGTTGATCTTCACGCCCTGCATGCGGTAGACGTCCTGCACCTCGTTTACGATATACTCCTGCACGGCCGTCGGGCCCATGATGTTGAGAATATCGGTAGGTGTGATGGCACCGTCGGAGAGCGGAGTGCCTGCACGCACGTAGTCGTTCTCCTGCACGAGAATCTGCTTGGACAGGGGCACAAGATACTTCTTCTCCTCGCCGAGCTTGGAGGTGATGGAAATCTCGCGGTTGCCGCGCTTTACGCGACCGAAGTGAACTTCGCCGTCGATTTCGCTGACGATGGCGGGGTTGCTCGGGTTGCGGGCCTCGAAAAGCTCGGTGACGCGGGGCAGACCGCCGGTGATGTCGCCGGCGCCGCCGGTGGAGCGGGTAATCTTCACGAATACTTCGCCGGGCTTGACCTCCTGACCCTCCTCAAGCATGAGGTGGGCGTTAACGGGGAGTGCGTAGGTCTTGAGTATGGTTCCGTCGGCACCTACAATCTGAGCCTCGGGCACCTTGGTGCGGTCGCGGCTTTCGATGATGATCTTCTCGCGGAGGCCCGACTGCTCGTCGGCCTCGACACGGTAGGTGACGTTCTCCACGAGGTTTTCGTAGTGGATTTTTCCGCCGACCTCGCTGACGATAACGGCATTGAAGGGGTCCCATTCGCAGACTACGTCGCCGACCTTGATGTGGGCGCCATCCTTGAAGTAGAGTTTCGAACCGTAGGGGATGTTGGCCGAGGTGAGCATCATGCGGGTTTTGGGATCGATGATGCGCATTTCGGTAAGACGGCCGATAACCACTTCCACGGGGTTGCCCTCGGGAGTCTTCTCGTCGGTCTCAACGGTGCGGAGCTCCTCAAGCTCGAGGATACCGTCGTAGCGCGAAGTGATGGTGGAGATGGCTGCGATGTTCGAAGCCACACCGCCGACGTGGAACGTACGGAGGGTGAGCTGCGTACCGGGCTCGCCGATCGACTGGGCGGCGATTACGCCGACAGCCTCGCCGATCTGCACGGGGCGGTTGGTAGCCAGGTTGCGGCCGTAGCACTTGGCGCAGACGCCATGCTTGGACTCGCAGGTGAGCACCGAACGGATTTCAACCGACTCGATGGGCGACGCGTTGATGCGGTCGGCAGCGGCGTCGTTGATTTCCTCGCCGGCCTTGACGATGATGTCGCCGGTAGTGGGGTCGATGATGTCGTGGACGGAAACGCGGCCGAGGATGCGCTCGCCGAGCGATGCCACAACCTCGTCGTTGTTCTTGATTTCACGGCATACGAGGCCGCGGAGCGTGCCGCAGTCCTCCTCGCGGATAATCACGTCGTGGGCCACGTCGACCAGACGGCGGGTGAGGTATCCGGCGTCGGCCGTCTTAAGGGCGGTATCGGCCAGACCCTTACGGGCACCGTGGGTGGAGATGAAGTATTCCAGCACGCTCAGACCTTCCTTGAAGTTGGCGAGAATCGGGTTTTCGATAATCTGGCCGCCTTCGGCACCGGCTTTCTGAGGCTTGGCCATAAGACCACGCATGCCGGCGAGCTGACGGATCTGGTCCTTCGAACCACGGGCGCCGGAGTCGAGCATCATGAATACGGGGTTGAAGCCCTGATCGGCTTCGGTCATCTGCTTCATGAGCACATCGGTGAGGCGCGAGTTGACGTGTGTCCAGATGTCGATAATCTGGTTGTAGCGTTCGTTGTTGGTGATAAAGCCCATTGCATAGTTGTTCATCACTTCCTCCACCTGCTCGTAGCCTTCGTTGACGATAGCCTCCTTTTCCGGTGGAATAATCACGTCGCCGAGGTTGAACGAAAGGCCGCCGCGGAATGCCATGTAGTAGCCCATGTTCTTGATGTCGTCGAGGAACTGGGCGGAGCGGGGAATACCGCAGCGCTTGATTACCTTACCGATGATGGTGCGGAGCGATTTCTTTGAAATGAGCTCGTTGACGTAGCCGATTTCCTTGGGCACATACTCGTTGAAGAGCACGCGGCCCACAGAGGTGTTTTCAACGAGGTGCTTGATGGGGTTACCCTCCTCGTCGATGTCGTCGACAACCACGCTGATGGGAGCGTGGAGGGTGATTCGACCCTCGTTGTAGGCGATCTGTGCCTCCTCAGGTCCGTAGAACTTCAGGCCTTCGCCCTTCGAGCCCTTGCGAAGTTTGGTGATGTAGTAGAGGCCGAGCACCATATCCTGCGACGGCACGGTGATAGGCGCGCCGTTGGCGGGGTTGAGGATGTTATGGGAGCCGAGCATCAGCATCTGGGCTTCGAGGATGGCCTCGTTGCCGAGAGGCAGATGGACGGCCATCTGGTCGCCGTCGAAGTCGGCGTTGAACGCCGTACATGCCAGCGGGTGGAGCTGGATTGCCTTACCCTCGATCATCTTGGGCTGGAAGGCCTGGATACCGAGACGGTGAAGTGTCGGGGCACGGTTGAGGAGCACGGGATGGCCCTTCATCACGTTTTCGAGGATATCCCATACGACGGGCTCCTTACGGTCTACAATCTTCTTGGCCGACTTGACGGTCTTGACGATGCCGCGCTCGATGAGCTTGCGGATCACGAAGGGTTTGTAGAGCTCGGCAGCCATGTATTTGGGAATACCGCACTCGTGCATCTTCAGCTCGGGGCCTACGACAATAACCGAACGGGCGGAATAGTCGACACGCTTACCGAGAAGGTTCTGACGGAAGCGGCCCTGCTTGCCCTTGAGCGAGTCGGAAAGCGACTTGAGCGGACGGTTGGCGTCGGTCTTTACGGCCGACGACTTGCGCGAGTTGTCGAGCAGCGAGTCGACAGCTTCCTGGAGCATGCGCTTCTCGTTGCGGAGAATCACCTCGGGGGCCTTGATTTCGATGAGGCGCTTGAGGCGGTTGTTGCGGATTATGACGCGACGGTAGAGGTCGTTGAGGTCGGAAGTGGCGAAGCGGCCGCCGTCGAGGGGCACGAGAGGACGCAGGTCGGGCGGAATTACGGGCACAGCCTGGAGAATCATCCATTCGGGCTTGTTGCGGTTGGCCGAAGCGCGGAACGACTCGACCACCTGAAGGCGCTTGAGCGCTTCGGTCTTGCGCTGCTGCGAGCCGTCCTTGTTGGCGGTGTCGCGCAGGGTGTAGCTGAGCTGGTCGAGGTCGATGTTGGTGAGAAGGTCGAGAATGGCCTCGGCACCCATCTTGGCCACAAACTTGTTGGGGTCGTCGTCGGGGAGCTGGCTGTTGCCCTCGGGCAGACGCTCGATGAATTTGAAGTAGTCTTCCTCGGCGAGAAGGTCCATTTTCTGGAGCTCGTCGGCGAACGGACCGGGGTTGAGCACGATGTAGCGCTCATAGTATATCACTGCGTCGAGCTTCTTGGAGGGGAGACCCAGAAGATAGCCGATCTTATTGGGAAGCGAGCGGAAATACCAGATGTGGGCCACGGGCACCACAAGTTTGATGTGGCCCATGCGCTCGCGGCGCACTTTCTTTTCGGTGACTTCCACGCCGCAGCGGTCGCAGACGATGCCCTTGTAGCGGATGCGCTTGTATTTTCCGCAATGGCACTCATAGTCCTTTACCGGACCGAAGATGCGCTCGCAGAAGAGGCCGTCGCGCTCGGGCTTGTAGGTGCGGTAGTTGATGGTTTCGGGCTTGAGCACCTCGCCTGACGACTTTTCGAGAATCTCTTCGGGCGAAGCGAGACCGATAGTGATTTTCGAGAATGAAGTCTTCGACTTGTTGTCTTTTCTAAAAGCCATATATATTGAGCTAAGAGAGTTTTATAAAAGGATTAGAAGATTACTGCTCGAGGTTGATGCTCAGGCCGAGGCCCTGGAGCTCGTGAAGCAGCACGTTGAGCGATTCGGGGATTCCGGCGGCGGGCATTGCGTCGCCCTTCACGATGGCCTCGTAGGCCTTCGAGCGGCCGGTGACGTCGTCGCTCTTTATGGTAAGAATCTCCTGGAGGATGTGGCTGGCGCCGAATGCCTCGAGCGCCCACACCTCCATTTCTCCGAAACGCTGTCCGCCGAACTGGGCTTTACCGCCGAGCGGCTGCTGGGTGATGAGCGAGTACGGGCCGATGGAGCGGGCGTGCATCTTGTCCTCAACCATGTGGCCGAGTTTGAGCATGTAGATTACGCCTACCGTGGCGGGCTGGTCGAAGCGTTCGCCGGTACCGCCGTCGTAGAGATAGGTCTTGCCGTAGCGCGGCAGGCCGGCCTTGTCGGTCCAGCTGTTGAGGTCGTCGAGTGTGGCACCGTCGAAAATCGGGGTGGCGAACTTCTCGCCGAGTTCGCGGCCGGCCCATCCGAGCACGGTCTCGAATATCTGACCGAGGTTCATACGCGAAGGCACACCCAGCGGGTTGAGGCAGATGTCGACCGGAGTGCCGTCGGCGAGGAAGGGCATATCCTCCTGACGCACTACGCGCGATACGATACCTTTGTTACCGTGGCGGCCGGCCATCTTGTCGCCGACACCGATCTTACGCTTCTTGGCAATGTAGACCTTGGCGATCTGCATGATTCCCGAGGGGAGCTCGTCGCCGATGGAGATGTCGAACTTCTTGCGGCGCAGCTCTGCCTGGATTTCCTTGCTCTTGCGGAGGTAGTTGACGATGAGCTGACGGATAAGGTCGTTGGTGTGCTCGTCGGCAGTCCACTGCGAGAGGTTCACGGTGTCGAAGTCGACATCCTTGAGCGCTCCGGCGGTGAATTTACCGCCCTTGGCGATGATGTCGGTGCCGAGGAAGTCCTTCACGCCCTGCGAGGTCTTACCTGCGGTGAGGGTCATGAGTTTGGAGATGAGGATATCCTTGAGAGCGGAAAGCTTCTCTTCGTATTCCTCGTCGAGCTTGGGGAGCTGGGCCTGAACGGCCTTGTTGGCGCGGCCGGTCTTGTTGGCGCGGGCGTAGAGGTTGGTACCGATAACGACACCCTTGAGCGAGGGGGTAGCCTTGAGCGAGGCATCCTTCACGTCGCCGGCCTTGTCGCCGAAGATTGCGCGGAGGAGTTTTTCCTCGGGAGTGGGGTCGGATTCGCCCTTCGGGGTAATCTTACCGATCATGATGTCGCCGGGCACCACATGTGCGCCCACGCGGATAATGCCGCGCTCGTCGAGATCCTTGGTGGCATCCTCGGAGACGTTGGGGATATCGGAGGTCAGTTCCTCCATACCGCGCTTGGTCTCGCGCACCTCGAGGCTGTATTCGTCGACGTGGACGGATGTGAGGATATCCTCCTTGACCATGCGCTCGTTGAGCACGATGGCGTCCTCGTAGTTGTAGCCTTTCCAGGGCATGAATGCCACCTTGAGGTTACGGCCGAGGGCGAGCTCGCCGTTTTCGGTGGCGTAGCCTTCGGTGAGTATGTCGCCGGCCTTTACGCGCTGACCTTTATTGCAGATCGGACGCAGGTCGATAGTGGTGCTCTGGTTGGTCTTACGCCATTTGGGGATGGAGTATTCCTTGACAGGCTCCTCGAATGCTACGAAATCCTCCTCTTCGGTGCGGTCGTAGCGGATACGGATAGTGGTTGCGTCGACGAATTCGACGGTACCGTCGCCTTCGGCCATAATCTGGGTGCGCGAATCGCGCACGAGCTGACGCTCGATGCCGGTTCCGACGATAGGAGCCTCGGAGCGCATCAGAGGTACGGCCTGGCGCATCATGTTCGATCCCATGAGGGCGCGGTTGGCGTCGTCGTGCTCGATGAAGGGGATGAGCGATGCGGCGATCGAGGCAATCTGCTGCGGAGCCACGTCCATGAGCTGCACCTCGTTGCCTGGCACGATGGGGAAATCGGCATCGAGACGGGCCTTGACGCGGGGATTCTTGAATGTGCCGTCGTCGTTGACGGGAGCGTTGCCCTGGGCGATAACCTTGCCTTCCTCAACCTCGGCGGTAAGATATGTTACATGGTCGTTGTCGAGGTCCACACGACCGTCGGCGACGGTGCGGTAAGGCGTCTCGATGAAACCGAGATCGTTGATTTTCGCATATACGCAGAGCGACGAGATAAGGCCGATGTTGGGGCCTTCAGGGGTCTCGATCGGGCAGAGACGTCCGTAGTGTGTATAGTGCACGTCGCGCACCTCGAAGCCGGCGCGCTCGCGGCTCAGACCGCCGGGGCCGAGGGCCGACAGACGGCGCTTGTGGGTGATTTCAGCCAGCGGGTTGGTCTGGTCCATGAACTGGCTGAGGGCGTTGGTGCCGAAGAACGTGTTGATGACCGACGAGATGGTCTTGGCGTTGATAAGGTCGATGGGGGTGAAGACCTCGTTGTCGCGCACGTTCATGCGCTCGCGGATGGTGCGCGACATGCGTGCGAGGCCTACTCCGAACTGGTTGTAGAGCTGCTCGCCCACGGTGCGCACGCGGCGGTTGCTGAGGTGGTCGATATCGTCGACGTCGGTCTTGGAGTTAATCAGTTCGATGAGATATTTGATAATCTCGATCATATCCTCCTTGGTGAGCACCTTCACATCCATCGAAGTGGTCAGGCCGAGTTTCTTGTTGATACGGTAGCGGCCTACCTCGCCGAGATCATAGCGCTTCTCGGAGAAGAAGAGGTTGTTGATTACCTCGCGGGCGCTGGCATCGTCCGGCGGCTCAGCGTTACGCAGCTGTCGGTAGATATACTGGATAGCCTCCTTTTCGGAGTTGGTGGTATCCTTCTGGAGGGTCTCGAAGATGATTGAATAGTCGGAAGTATTGGCATCCTCCTTATGAAGAAGGATGGTGCTTACGCCCGAATCGAGAATCTGCTGGATGTGTTCCTCTTCGAGAACGGTCTCGCGGTCGATCACAACCTCGTTGCGGTCGATGGATACAACCTCGCCGGTATCCTCGTCGACGAAGTCCTCCACCCATGTGCGGAGCACACGTGCGGCGAGCTTGCGGCCGAGAGCCTTCTTGAGGTTGGTCTTGTTGACCTTCATCTCCTCGGCGAGGTCGAAGATCTCGATAATGTCCTTATCGCTTTCAAGGCCGATGGCGCGCAGAAGAGTGGTCACGGGGAGCTTCTTCTTGCGGTCGATGTAGGCGTACATCACATTGTTGATGTCCGTAGCGAACTCGATCCATGAGCCGCGGAAGGGGATGATACGGGCGGAATAGAGCTTTGTGCCGTTGGCGTGGGTGCTCTGTCCGAAGAACACACCCGGCGAACGGTGGAGCTGAGAAACCACAACGCGCTCGGCGCCGTTGATTACAAAAGTGCCCTTCTCGGTCATATAGGGAATCGGACCGAGGAACACGTCCTGAATCACGGTGGCGAAATCCTCGTGGTCGGGGTCGGTGCAATACAGCTTAAGTTTGGCTTTGAGGGGAACGCTGTAGGTCTGACCGCGTTCCAGACACTCCTCGATGGTGTAGCGAGGGGGATCGATGTAATAGTCGAGGAATTCAAGCACGAAGTTGTTGCGGGTGTCGGCGATAGGGAAATTTTCGGCAAACACCTTGTAAAGACCTTCGTTGTTCCTCTTTTCAGGGGGAGTGTCGAGCTGAAGGAAGTCGCGGAACGACTTAAGCTGGACCTCGAGGAAATCGGGGTAAGGAAGGGGATTCTTTACCGTTGCAAAATTTACGCGGGGTTTATCAGTAGTTGACATCTATAAAAGGATGGATTTTACAAACGTATTTAAGTGGAAAGAAAGGGAGAAGGTGTATACGCAAGCAAATGTATACGAAAGTTAAACTTTCCCAAAGTTAAATAAAGTGAAAGAAACTTTGTTAACGGCATGCGTATAGTTACGCAAAAAGGTTAAGCCGCGACGGCGAAGTCGCAGGCTTAACCAATATTGCTGTTTATAGTAGCCTAAAGCTGAATTATTTGAGCTCAACTTCAGCGCCGGCTTCCTCAAGCTGCTTCTTGAGGTCTTCAGCAGCTGCTTTGTCGAGGCCTTCCTTGAGGGTGCTGGGAGCGCCGTCGACCATTTCCTTAGCCTCTTTCAGGCCAAGACCGGTGAGTTCCTTGACGAGTTTCACAACCTGGAGCTTGGCAGCGCCGGCGGATTTGAGGACTACGTCGAACGAGGTTTTCTCTTCAGCGGCTGCGCCGGCTGCGGCGGGACCGGCTGCAACTGCTACAGCAGCAGCGGCGGGTTCGATGCCATATTCGTCCTTGAGGATCTGAGCGAGTTCGTTTACTTCTTTAACGGTGAGGTTAACGAGTTGTTCTGCAAAAGCTTTAAGATCTGCCATTGTTGTATGATTTTTTGTTTGATTCAGTAAATGGGGAGAATTGTAGAATTAGTCTTCTTTTTTGGAGAGGGTCTCAAGAATGCCATGGAGCTTGCTGCCACCGGAGGTGAGAGCGGAAACCACATTCTTGGCGGGCGACTGAAGGAGAGCGACCACATCGGCGATGAGTTCGTTCTTGCTCTTGATGCTTGCCAGAGCGTCGAGCTGGTCTTCGCCAACATAAACGGTCTCTTCGACATAAGCGGCTTTCAAGCGGGGAAGAAGGTCGTCTTTCTGCTTGAAATCCTTCAGGAGCTTGGCGGGAGCATTGCCGACGTTGGTGAACATCACCGAAGTGGAACCCTTGAGGGCGCCGTAGATTTCGGAGAAATCGCCTTCAGTCTGCTCGAGAGCTTTGTGCAGAAGAGTGTTTTTAACCACCATCAGCTTGATGTCGCTCTTGAAGCATGCGCGGCGCAGAGCCGAAGTCTTCTCTGCATTGAGTCCGGCGGTCTCCACGAGGTAGAAACCGGAGTACTCTTTGAGAGTCTCGGCGATTTTTTCAATGATTAAGCCTTTATCTTCCTTTTTCATTGTGTCAGACTGTTAGAGTGATTAATCGTCAATGGTCTTTGTGTCGACTTTGATGCCGGGGCCCATTGTGCTCGAAAGATAAATGCTCTTGATATATGTGCCTTTAGCAGTAGCGGGTTTGAGCTTGATCAAAGTGTTGATGAACTCGCGGGCATTGTCGCGCATCTGCTGGGGGGTGAAGCTCACCTTGCCGAGCGAGGTGTGAACGATACCATTCTTGTCGACCTTGAAATCGATTTTACCCTTCTTGACCTCTTCGACGGCCTTGGCAACGTCCATGGTCACAGTGCCGCTCTTGGGGTTAGGCATCAGGCCGCGGGGACCGAGAATACGGCCGAGGGCACCGATTTTGCCCATGATGGCGGGCTGGGTGATGATAACGTCGACATCGGTCCAACCACCTTTGATTTTTTCGATGTATTCGTCGAGACCGACATAGTCGGCACCGGCGGCTTTAGCAGCGGTTTCAGCGTCGGGTGTGCAGAGAACGAGAACGCGTACCTGCTTGCCGGTTCCATGAGGGAGCGTGACAACGCCACGAACCATCTGGTTGGCTTTGCGAGGATCCACGCCCAGACGAACGTCGATATCGAACGATGCGTCGAACTTGGCGTAGTTGGTTTCTTTTACTTTCTCTGCGGCCTCGGCGAGCGAGTAGGCTTTCCCGGCTTCAATCTTCTCTAAGGCAGCCTTCTGATTTTTTGTAAGTTTACCCATTTCAATTGAAGTTTTTAAACGTTTTCAGGGAATGCCCCTTTTACGGTGATACCCATGCTTCTGGCCGTACCGGCAACCATACGCATTGCCGATTCAATAGTGAAACAGTTCAAGTCGGGCATTTTGTCGGTCGCGATAGTCTTAACCTGATCCCAAGTGAGCTCTGCCACCTTCTGACGGTTGGGCTGAGCGGAGCCCTTCTTGATCTTGGCTGCTTCCATCAGCTGGATTGCTACCGGGGGAGTCTTGACGATGAAGTCGAAGCTCTTGTCCGAGTAGTAGGTGATGATAACAGGAAGAACCTTACCGGCCTTATCCTGGGTGCGGGCGTTGAACTGCTTGCAGAACTCCATGATATTGATACCCTTGGAGCCCAGAGCGGGACCTACTGGAGGCGAGGGATTGGCCGCGCCGCCTTTAATCTGCAATTTGATCTGTCCAGCAACTTCTTTTGCCATTGTTAAATAATCATTTATTGGGGTTACGAATTGCGTAGACCATCCGGGAGGCTGCGGTGCGTAACCGCCGCAAATCCGCCCTCGGCCTGCGCCATTTACTTGCGAACGCTGTTGCCCTACATGTGGACCGCAACCTTTTCGAAGGGCCCGGTCCGGGCTTCAGAATCATCAGCCATCCGTGGTTATCCCTCATCGGGTCCGTATCGCCGGGAGGCTGGCTCCGCCCACGCTGTCCAGGAAAAATTTTCCGTTATCGTGGTTTTTGCCGCCCGCGGCAACCGTTGCCTGGGGAACCGAGGCACTCATAGCGTTACCGCTATTCGCGCTCTACCATCGAATATTCCAAATCCAGAGGAGTTTCGCGGCCGAAGATTTTGACTATGACTTTGATTTTCTTCTTGTCGGGCAACACCTCGGTGATTTTTCCGGAGAAACCCTTGAAAGCGTCGGCCGTAACCTTCACAATCTCTCCGACCATAAAGTCGGGGGTAGCCTCCTCGAAATTCTCGTTGATGTCGTCGGCCGTACCGAGCATGCGCATCACCTCGCTCTCGCGCAGAGCCTCGGGCTTGGCATCCTTGCCGCGCCCTTTGAGGAAGTCGATTACGTTGGTGGTATTGACGAGCTCGTGCACTACCTCACCGACAAGTTCGGCCTCGACAAACACGTAGCCGGAATAAAGGTTGCGTTCTTTCACCACCTTTTTTCCGTTCTTAACCGTGAGGACCTTCTCGGTGGGAATCAACACCTGGAAAACGTGCTTGCCAAGATCGGTGTTCTTGATGGCTCCATCAAGGAGCTCCTTTACCTTGGCTTCCTTTCCGGAAATGGCACGCAGAACGTACCAAGCTCTTTTTGTATTTTCAGCCATTGATTGTACCACTTTAAAGATTACTTGCCGAGGCTGTAAATCGCGTGCATAATTGTATCAATCACCTGATCCATGACAAAGATTATCAGAGCGATAATCACGGAAGCAAGCATCACGATGCAGGCACTCTTGATTAACTGCGTCTTAGTAGGCCAAGAAGTCTTATAACGAAGTTCGTCGTAAGACTCCTCAATATTCGTAAGTAATTTCAATTTTTTCATTTACTGCGTTTTTGCACGGGTTGAGAGACTCGAACTCCCGACACCTGGTTTTGGAGACCAGTGCTCTACCAACTGAGCTAAACCCGTGTGTTAAGAAAGTTCCGGCCCGATGGGCGATGCCGGCGAAGCCGGAACTTTCTATGGGGTTGAATCAGACTCGATGATTAGTCGAGGATCTCAGTGATCTGACCCGAACCAACGGTGCGGCCGCCTTCACGGATGGCGAAACGCAGACCCTGGTCGCATGCTACCGGAGTGATGAGGTCAACGATGATCTCAACGTGGTCGCCGGGCATCACCATTTCAACGCCTTCGGGAAGAGTGATTTCACCGGTTACGTCGAGGGTACGGATATAGAACTGAGGACGGTAGTGGTTGTGGAAGGGGGTGTGACGGCCGCCTTCTTCTTTCTTCAGGATGTAGACGGAAGCCTTGAACTTCGAGTGGGGCTTCACAACACCCGGATGGCAGATTACCATACCGCGCTTGATTTCTTTCTTGTCGATACCGCGGAGGAGCAGACCTACGTTGTCGCCGGCTTCACCCTGATCGAGGAGCTTGCGGAACATTTCAACACCGGTAACGGTGGATTTGAGGTTTGCGCCGAGACCCATGATCTGAACTTCGTCGCCGACTTTCACAACGCCGGTTTCGATACGGCCGGTAGCAACGGTACCACGACCGGTGATCGAGAAGACGTCCTCGACGGGCATCAGGAAGGGTTTGTCGATATCGCGGGGAGGCAGGGGAATCCAGTTGTCGACTGCATCCATGAGCTCCATAACCTTAGCTTCCCATTCGGGTTCGCCGTTGAGGGCACCAAGGGCAGAGCCGCGGATGATGGGAGTTTCGTCGCCATCGTATTCGTAAGCCGAGAGGAGTTCGCGCATTTCCATTTCAACGAGTTCGAGCATCTCTTCGTCGTCGACCATGTCGCACTTGTTGAGGAATACAACCAGACGGGGAACGTTCACCTGACGGGCGAGAAGGATGTGCTCGCGGGTCTGGGGCATCGGGCCGTCGGTAGCAGCAACCACGATGATTGCACCGTCCATCTGAGCAGCACCGGTAACCATGTTCTTCACATAGTCAGCGTGTCCCGGGCAGTCAACGTGAGCGTAATGACGGTTGGCGGTCTCGTACTCTACGTGAGCGGTGTTGATTGTGATACCGCGCTCCTTTTCCTCGGGAGCATTGTCGATCTGGTCGAACGACTTAACCTCGGAAAGACCGGCTTTAGCAAGCACGGTGGTGATAGCGGCGGTAAGGGTAGTTTTACCGTGGTCAACGTGACCAATGGTACCGATGTTTACATGCGGTTTGGTTCTTTCGAATTTCTCTTTAGCCATAACTTTGCTATTTTGATAAAATGATTAGAATCTACTGACAAAATCGCCCTCCGAATTGTTATAGAAAGTGAGGGATGAAAAATCCGGCGGAGAAAGCCTCCATGCGCAGGAGTCATTTCGCAAAGAAATCCTGCCGGTTTTCAACGCGCCACCGGAGTGAACAATCCGTGGCCGACGCCAAGGCCGGAGGGTCGAAACAGATTCGCTGCCTCACAACTCTATTTCAACGACACACCACGGCAATGACAACGCACTGTCGGGGTTGTGTTGGTTGGAGCGATAAGAGAGCCGATGACGGGATTTGAACCCGTGACCTCTTCCTTACCAAGGAAGTGCTCTACCACTGAGCTACATTGGCAAAATTTAAAAGATCTTAGAGCGGAAGACGAGGCTCAAACTCGCGACCCTCAGCTTGGAAGGCTGATGCTCTATCAACTGAGCTACTTCCGCATCGACTCCGAGGAATCGGCAGCAATAAGAACTGCCGGCAGAAGCATCAGAGTGTGGGCGCGGATGGATTCGAACCACCGAAGTCGAAAGACAGCAGATTTACAGTCTGCCCCATTTGGCCACTCTGGAACACGCCCAAATTTCATTTAGCCTGTGCTTCTTCAGCCTTGGAGAAGGGAGAGCCTCTTGTCGGATTCGAACCAACGACCCCGAGATTACAAATCACGTGCTCTGGCCAACTGAGCTAAAGAGGCAGCTTTCAAAGAACTCTTGCGAGAGCGGCTTCCGCAGGTGGGCTTCCGTCTCATTTGCGGTTGCAAAGTTAAGCAACATTTTTGAACCGCGCAAGTATTTCAACAAAATTTTTCGCGATTTTCGTCGCCAATTCAAGACCGCCGACACTGCAGCAGCTCCACACCCCACAGAATCAACCATTTTGCAAATCCAGCCGCTCTGACACCCCCTGATATTTTTTTCTCGCCGCGTGGCCTTACCGCCGCAGAAGCCACCAGCTACCGCCGGGCACAATGATGCGCCCCGGCTTAAAGTTTGCAAAAGCGGAAGCGATTGCCGAAAGTTTTATTAATTTTGCAGAAACAAAAAGGGATTAGCTCTCAGATACGGATCCCGTTCAAACAACCATCGACAACAACTATACACATATATTATATATGAAAACGGAAATCGCAAACAGAATCTTGGCCCTGCGCGCCGAGATGAAAAAAGCCGGAGTCGACGCCGTGATTATTCCTCAGACCGACCCCCATCAGAGTGAATATCTCGCCGCACACTGGCAGGTGCGCCGCTGGCTCAGCGGTTTTACCGGTTCGGCCGGCGACCTTGTGGTTACGGCCGACGACGCCCTGCTATGGACCGACTCGCGCTACTTCCTCCAGGCCGCACGCCAGCTGGAAGACACCGACATAAAACTGATGAAGGACGGCCTGCCCGACACCCCCTCGATCAACCACTACCTTACGCATACGCTTAAGAAAGGCGCCAAAGTGGGCATCGACGGCGCGCTCTTCAACCTCGGCACCGTTTGCGCCCTGCGCGGAGTATTAGAGAAACGCGGCATGACCCTCGCCACCGATTTCGACGCTACCGACACCATCTGGGAAGACCGCCCCGACCTGCCCGAAGCCATGGTGTTCGTCCACGACGTGAAATACGCCGGCGAGACCGCAGCCTCGAAAATTGCAAAAATCCTGGCCGAGGCAGCCGAACAGGGCGCCAATGCCACCCTCGTATCCGCGCTCGACGAAATCGCCTGGACGCTCAACATCCGCAGCCGCGACGTGAACTGCAACCCTGTGGCCACCGCCTTCCTCTACCTCTCGGCAAAAGGAAGCATCCTCTTCATCAAGCCGGAAAAAATCGACGACGCCACTGCCGCATATCTCAAGGAGGCCGGAGTATCGGTTCTCCCCTACTCCGAGGTCTACAGCCATATGTCGTCGCTCCCGGCCGACACGCTCGTGCTTGTCGACGCCACGCGCACGTCGGTAAAGGCTATCGACTCGCTCGGCAGCTGCGCCGTGGTGGGCGCCTCGCCCATCCCCATGCTCAAGGCCACTAAAAACGACGTTCAGATCACCGGCATACGCAAATCGATGGAAATCGACGGAGCGGCCCTCGTCGGCGCCTTCATGGAAATCGAGAAGCGCATGGCCGAAGGCACGAAACTCACCGAGATGGATGTGGCCGACATCCTTACCCACTTCCGTTCGCAGCAGCCCGGCTATTTCGACCTCAGTTTCGAGACAATCGCAGGCTACGGCCCTCACGGAGCCATCGTGCACTACGAGGCGACGCCCGAGACCGACAGCACCATCGAGCCTCACGGCCTTCTGCTCATCGACTCAGGCGCACAATATCTCACCGGAACCACCGACATTACGCGCACCATAGCAATGGGAGCCCCCACTGCCGAAGAGAAGCGCGACTTCACCCTGGTTATGAAAGGCCACATAGCCCTCGGCACGGCCATATTCCCCGAAGGAACGCGCGGCGCCCAGCTCGACGCTCTCGCGCGCCAGTTCCTCTGGAAAGAGGGTCTGAGCTACCTCCACGGCACCGGCCACGGCGTAGGCCACTTCCTCAACGTTCACGAAGGTCCGCAGAGCATACGTCTCAACGACGTGCCCGCCACGCTGCGCCCCGGCATGCTCACCTCCAACGAGCCCGGCCTCTACCGCACCGACTGCCACGGTATCCGCTGCGAGAACCTCGTGCTATGCATCGACGCCTTCACCACCGAGTTCGGCCGCTTCTTCCGCTTCGAGACCATGACGCTCTTCCCCTTCGACCGCAGCCTCTTCGACACAGCCATAATGACCCCGCAGGAAATCGAGTGGGTCGACGGCTACCATGCAGAAGTGCTCCGCCGTCTCCTCCCCTACCTCAACGAGGAGCAGGCCGAATGGCTCCGTAAGAAGACACTCCCGCTTCAGGCCTGAGACGGCATTTCCACCCGGAACAACAGATATTCGACATACAAATGGCACTGATAATACCTCTGCGCGGCTACACGCCCGAAATAGGCCGCGACTGCTTTCTGGCGGAAAACGCCACAGTGGTTGGCGACGTGGTTATGGGCAGCGAATGCTCCGTATGGTTCAACACCGTGATTCGCGGCGACGTGAACTCCATACGCATCGGCAACCGCGTCAACATCCAGGACGGTTCCGTTCTCCATACTCTATACAAGAAATCGACCATCGAAATCGGCAACGACGTATCAATAGGCCATAACGTGACCGTTCATGGCGCCAAAATCCACGACTACGCCCTCATAGGGATGGGTGCTGTGGTAATGGACGACGCCGAAGTGGGCGAAGGAGCGCTGATAGCCGCAGGATCGGTTGTTCTCTCGAAAACCAAAATCGGACCTCACGAGCTGTGGGGCGGATGTCCCGCCAAGTTCATCAAAATGATGGAACCGGAAAAATCTCGCGAACTCAACGAGAAGATAGCTCACAACTATCTTTTCTACTCGCGCTGGTACACCCACCCCGAGGAGACCGACCTCAACGACCGTAACTGAGCGGCCGGGAAATCAATAAAACAAACGTAAGGCGATGTGTCGAACCTGAATTCAGACACATCGCCTTCGTTTATATTTTCTCGCGGGGCACGACTGCTCAGATGCATCCGCGAATCGAGGCCAGATCCGGGAGACCATGGCGGTCGAGATATTCGTTGATGCCGTCGATGATTTTCACCGTTACCGAAGGATCGACAAAATTCGCCGTTCCTACCTCTACAGCGGTAGCCCCGGCCATGATGAACTCCAGCGCGTCGCGGGCGGTAAGAATGCCGCCAAGCCCTACAACGGGAATTTTCACCGCTTTTGCAACCTGCCAGACCATGCGTACCGCCACAGGTCGAACGGCGGGACCCGAAAGCCCCCCGGTAACGGTCGAAAGCATCGGCCGACGCCGCTCCACGTCGACGGCCATGCCAAGCAGCGTATTGATCAGACTGACCGAATCGGCCCCCTCAGCCTCCACAGCCTTTGCGATGTCGACAATCGACGTCACGTTGGGCGAAAGCTTCATAATCAGCGTTCCGGGCCATGCGCGGCGCACGGCGCGCGTAACCTGCGCGGCCCCCTCGCATGAAGTGCCGAAGGCCATTCCCCCCTGCTTCACGTTGGGGCACGAGATATTGACCTCAATCCCCTTTATGGCCGGACACCGGGCCGCCAGGCGGCGGCACACCTCGGCATAATCCTCGGGCGACGAGCCGGAGACGTTGACCATCACCTGCGTGTCAAGCCCCTCAAGGCGCGGATAGATATGTTCGATAAAATACTCCACCCCTTTGTTCTGCAGCCCCACGGCGTTTAGCATTCCCGAAGGCGTCTCGGCCATGCGCGGATAAGGATTGCCCTGACGCGGCTCGAGCGTGGTGCCTTTCACGATAAAACCGCCCAGACGGTTCAGGTCGATAAAATCTGCGAACTCCTCGCCGTAGCCGAAGGTGCCCGATGCCGTAAGTACCGGATTTTTCAGCTTCAGCGAGCCGATGGATGTACTGAGGTCTGCCATAAGAACATAAAATAATATTGAGGTGATTCGTGCGCAAAGGTAGCAAATTAACGCGAGAGCGCCAACGGGGCGCAGAGTCACAATCATTGATTTTACGGCCGACTCCGATTGAGCGCAAAATGCCACTTGGCAGTATTTATAATATGAGAAGAAGCAGAAATGCCTCTAAACCCAAAATAATTCGTAAATTTGTAACACTTAAAATACACGTTTCTAACCATGATGAATCAGTTTTCTCTCGAAGGGAAAGTAGCGCTCGTAACCGGGGCGGCCTATGGTATCGGCCTGGCCATAGCCGAGGCTTTCGCAGCCGCAGGTGCAAAAATCGTTTTCAACTGCTCGCGCCAGTCGACCGTCGACCGCGGTCTTGAAGCCTACAAGGCTCTCGGAATCGACGCCAAAGGCTATCTCTGCGACGTAACCGACGAAGAGGCCGTAAAAGCCATGGTGGCCGACATCGAGGCTACCGTCGGCACAATCGACATCCTTGTGAACAACGCCGGAATAATCAAACGCATCCCTATGGAGGAAATGGCTGTGGATGATTTCCGTCGCGTGGTCGATGTAGACCTTGTAGCCCCGTTCATCGTGGCCAAGGCCGTGATTCCCGGCATGATTAAGAAAGGTCACGGCAAGATTATCAACATCTGCTCGATGATGAGCGAGCTCGGTCGCGAGACCGTTAGCGCCTATGCGGCAGCAAAAGGCGGCCTGAAGATGCTCACCCGCAATATCTGCTCGGAATTCGGAGGCGCCAACATTCAGTGCAACGGCATCGGCCCGGGCTATATCACCACCGAGCAGACTGCTCCCCTGCGCGAAATCCAGCCCGACGGCTCGCGCCACCCGTTCGACCAATTCATCATCTCCAAGACTCCCGCAGGCCGATGGGGTACCCCCGACGACCTCAAGGGTCCGGCTGTATTCCTCGCTTCCGACGCATCGAATTTCGTTAACGGCCATATCCTCTACGTCGACGGCGGCATCCTCGCCTACATCGGCAAGCAGCCCTGATACTTCGCCGCTACGACTTTTCACTGAAAGCAGATGAAAACCATATTTGCCGCAGCCGCATTGCTGGCTCTCGCCGCAGGCTGCACCCAGCAACACACCATCGAGGTGACCAACGCCTCGAATGCCAATGCCGACGGCGAAATGGCCGAAGTGCCCCTGGCCGACATACTCGCCACCATCGGAGAGGAATTCGTGATTTCCGACCCGAAGGGGGCTGAGGTTCCTTATCAGATTACCTACGACAGTCTGGTGGTATTTCCCGCCGACGTGCCCGCAGGAACAACGGTAGCTTACCGCCTCGTGAAGGGGACTCCGCAGAAAGTCGACACCATAGTCTACGGGCGCCAGTTCCCCGAGCGTAAGGACGACATGGCCTGGGAAAACGACCGCTCGGCCTACCGGGCCTACGGCCCCGCGCTCCAGGAGTCGGGCGAACGTGCCTTCGGCTACGACATATGGACCAAAAGCGTCGCCACGCCGATCCTTGAACAGCGTTTCGCCGACGACATCGAGCGCGGCATCTCCTTCCACGTCGACCACGGCAACGGAATGGACGTATACGGTGTCGGTCCGACCCTCGGGGGTGGTACAGCCGCGCTGCTCGACAGCCTCGGCTCTATTGTATTTCCCTACTGCTATGCCGGCTACGAGATTCTTGACCGCGGCCCGCTGCGCTTTACCGTACGCCTCGACTACCGCCCGATGGCCGTCGACGGCGACTCGGCCGTAGTGGAGCACCGTCTGATTTCTCTCGACCGCGGCTCGTGGCTCAACCGCACCACCGTAAGCTACGACGGTCTTTCCACGCCCCGACAGCTTGCTCCGGGCATCGTAGTCCACGACTCGAATCCCGATGACTACGAACTTATGGAAGCCGAACATGCAATGGCGTATGCCGACCTCACAGAGGAACCCGCCAACGGCAACGGAACAATCTATGTCGGCGTAGTGGCCCCGATGAGCGGAGCCATGCGCTATCAGGCGCTTCCCGAACCGGCCGGAGCAGCCATCGGCCACATACTTGCGCCATCGAACTATACTCCCGGCGAAAGCTATACCTACTGGTGGGGCTCCGGATGGAGCAAAGGTGGCGTGACCGACATGGAAGCATGGAAGAATATCCTGGCAACGCGCTCGGCACTGGCAGCCACGCCGCTGAAAGCGGCAGTGAAATGAGCAATCCGCCAAAACAAACCTAACACAATGGAAGAAGTTTTCAAATATATAATCGGACTGGGCGCAGCCGTGATGATGCCGGTGATTTTCACCGTGCTCGGCGTATGCATCGGCATCCGCTTCGGCAACGCCCTCAAGTCGGGCCTTAAAGTGGGTGTGGGCTTCATCGGTCTGAGTATCGTGACCGCCCTGCTCACATCGGCACTCGGCCCCGCTCTCAACGAGGTGGTCGAAATCTACGACCTCCAGCTCAAGGTGTTCGACATGGGATGGCCCGCAGCCGCCTCGGTGGCCTACAACACCGCCGTGGGCGCGTTCATCATCCCCGTGTGTCTGGGCGTCAACCTTCTGATGCTCCTCACCAAGACCACGCGCACCGTCAACATCGACCTCTGGAACTACTGGCACTTCGCCTTCATCGGCGCCGTGATTTACTTCGCCAGCGACTCGCTCGCGTGGGGATTCTTCGGTGCCGTAATCTGCTATGTCATCACGCTTATCCTGGCCGATATCACCGCCAAGAAATTCCAGCGATTCTACGACGGCATGGACGGAATCTCGATTCCACAGCCTTTCTGCGCAGGTTTTGTGCCCTTTGCATGGGCCATAAACAAGGGCCTCGACAAGATTCCCGGTATGGACCGTCTGGAAATCGACGCCGAGGGACTGAAACGCAAATTCGGCGTACTCGGCGAGCCGCTGTTTCTCGGTGTGATAGTCGGCGTGGGTATCGGATGCCTCACCTGCCGCACCTGGAATGAAATTGTCGACAAAATTCCCTACATCCTCGGCCTGGGCATCAAGATGGGCGCGGTGATGGAACTTATTCCGCGCGTCACGGTGCTCTTCATCGAAGGTCTGAAACCCATCAGCGATGCCACACGCCAGCTGATAGCACGCAAATTCAAGGGTGCCGACGGCCTAAACATCGGCATGAGCCCCGCACTGGTAATCGGCCACCCCACAACCCTGGTGGTGTCGCTGCTGCTCATCCCCGTTACGCTTCTTCTGGCCGTAGTGCTCCCCGGCAACGAATTCCTGCCGCTGGCATCGCTCGCGGGAATGTTCTACGTGTTCCCGCTGGTGCTCCCCTTTACCAAGGGCAACGTCGTCAAGACTCTCATAGTCGGAATCGTCGTTATGGTGATGGGACTATATATGGTCACCAACCTCGCGCAGTGGTTTACCCTGGCGGCAAAGGATGTATATGCCGTGACCGGCGACGCTGCCGTAGCCATCCCCGCCGGATTCGACGGCGGCAGCCTCGACTTCGCCTCCTCGCCGCTTGCGTGGGTAATCTTCCAGTGCGTCGAGAATCTTAAATGGATCGGTTCGGGCATCCTTGTGGCCGTCACAATGGCCATGATGTGGTGGAATCGCGTCCACATCATCCGCAACCAGCGCGCAATGATCGAGAAAAATTCAACCCAAATACAAACTCCGGAATAACCAGAATATGAGCAAAATCGTAACCCTCGGCGAAATCATGCTTCGCCTTTCGCCTGCCGGCCACTCGCGCTTCGTGCAGGTCGACAATTTCGATGTGATATGGGGCGGCGGCGAAGCCAATGTGGCCGTAAGCTGCGCCAACTATGGCCATGATGCCTGCTTCGTGACCAAACTCCCGACCCATGAAATCGGCCAGGCTGCCGTAAACGCTCTGCGCCGCTACGGCGTCGACACCCGCTTCATTGCCCGCGGAGGCAACCGTGTGGGCATCTACTACTGTGAGACCGGTGCATCGATGCGTCCTTCGAAAGTAATCTACGACCGTGCCGGAAGCGCCATCGCCGAGGCCGACCCCGCCGATTTCGATTTCGACGCAATCATGGAAGGTGCCGACTGGTTCCACTGGAGCGGAATCACCCCCGCCATCTCCGACAAGGCTGCCGAGTTGACGCGCCTGGCCTGCGAGGCCGCCAAGCGCCACGGCGTAACCGTTAGCGTCGACCTCAATTTCCGCAAAAAACTCTGGACAAGCGAAAAAGCCCAGAGCGTGATGCGTCCGCTAATGAAGTATGTCGACGTATGTATCGGCAACGAAGAAGACGCCGAGCTGTGCCTCGGCTTCAAGCCCGACGCCGACGTAGAGGGCGGCGACACAAATGCCGAAGGCTACAAAGGGATTTTCCGCGCCATGGCCAAGGAATTCGGCTTCAAATATGTGGTATCGACACTCCGCGAGAGCTTCTCGGCAAGCCACAACGGCTGGAAAGCTATGATTTTCAACGGCTCTGAATTCTACGAGAGTAAGCGCTACGACATCAATCCAATCATCGACCGTGTAGGTGGTGGCGACAGCTTCTCGGGCGGCTTGATTCACGGCATGCTCACTATGGGCACTCAGGGCGAAGCACTCGAATTCGCCGTAGCTGCATCGGCCTTGAAACAGACTATTCCCGGCGACTTCAACCTCGTAAGCGCAGCTGAAGTCGAGGCACTCGCCGGCGGAAACGCCAACGGTCGCGTGCAGCGTTGATTTTCACGATGATATATTCCACTACAGACAAGCAAAATGGCAAAATTCGATAAACTGGCCGTACTGGCCAAGATGAAAGAGGCGCCAGTGGTGCCCGTATTCTACCACAAGGACGCCCCCACGGCCTGTGCCGTGGTGAAAGCCTGCTACGAAGGCGGCATCCGCGCCTTCGAGTTCACCAACCGCGGCGACTTTGCCCACGAAGTATTCGAGCAGGTGGTGAAATTCGCCGCCACCGAATGCCCGGAAATGGCAATCGGCGTAGGCTCCGTAGTCGAGCCCGCAACCGCTGCGCTCTATATTCAGCTGGGCGCCTGCTTCGTGGTAGGCCCGATGTTCAACCCCGAGATAAGCCGCGTATGCAACCGCCGCGGCGTGCCCTATACCCCCGGGTGCGGCACCGTCAGCGAAGTGAGCGCCGCTCAGGAGACGGGCTGCGATCTCTGCAAGGTGTTCCCCGGCGACGTACTCGGCCCGAAATTCGTGAAAGGTCTGCTCGCCCCGATGCCATGGAGCCGCCTTATGGTGACCGGCGGAGTCGAGCCCACCGAAGAGAACCTCCGCGCATGGTTTGCAGCCGGAGTCTACTGCGTGGGTATGGGATCGAAGCTCTTCCCGAAAGACCGCGTGGCAGCCGCCGACTGGGCTTATGTAGCCGACAAGTGCCGCGAGTCGCTTGCGATTGCCGCTGCATGCTGCAAATAACTTCAATTCAGAATTTCTCCACCAAATCAGGATTCATAAAAATGAAGAAAACCCTCATGGCCCTCGCGGCCCTCGCCATAGCCTTCGGAGCCTCGGCCCAGACTTCCTACACGATAATGCGCGCCGTGCATCCCGAAGATTTCAAGAACTACGACACCTCACGCCTGCGTTCCCACTTCATGATGCCGACCGTCATGGAGCAAGACAAAATCAACCTGACCTACTCGATGTACGACCGCCTGATTTTCGGCGGCGTGGTACCCGTTGAGAAAACCATGGCGCTCGAGACAATCGACCCGCTCAAGGCCGACTACTTCCTGGAGCGCCGCGAGCTGGGCGTTATCAACGTCGGCGGCCCCGGCGTGGTTACCGTCGACGGCAAAGCCTACGAACTCAACTTCAAGGACGCCCTCTACGTGGGCCGCGGCAACAAGGAAGTGACTTTCGCCAGCCGCGACGCAGCCAATCCCGCCAAGTTCTATATCAACTCCACTCCTGCCCACAAAGCCTACAAGACGCAGCTCGTGACCATCGACGGCCGCAAAGGCTCGATAAAGGCCAACTCGTTTGCCGCCGGCAAAATGGAGGAGAGCAACGACCGCGTAATCAACCAGCTCATCGTGAGCAACGTGCTTGAAGAAGGCCCCTGCCAGCTACAGATGGGACTTACCGAACTCAAACCGGGTTCGGTATGGAACACCATGCCTGCCCACACCCACGACCGCCGCGTTGAGGCCTACTTCTACTTCAATGTGCCCGAAGGCAACGCCATCTGCCATCTTATGGGCGAGCCTCAGGAGAACCGCCTCATCTGGCTCCACAACGAGCAGGCGGTAATGTCGCCCGAATGGAGCATCCACGCTGCCGCCGGTACCTCCAACTATATGTTCATCTGGGGGATGGGTGGCGAGAACCTCGACTATGGGGATATGGATAAGGTTACGTATCTTGAAATGAAATAAGAGGACGGCAGTCCAATTAAACAGCTCTGCCATCCGGACGGAGACAAAAAAATCGGTGTGTCAGCGTTTTGTCTGACACACCGATTTTTGTATGTGTTAGTCGGGGAATCAGTCCTCGAGATAGTAGACGATGGTGGTTACGACGCGCACCTTCTTGATGTAGGGAGTAGACGAGGAGGAATCGTCGATGGAGAAGGACCCCTGCGAGGCCGTCTTCATCTTTCCTACCTTTGAGCCTGAATCCTTGGCAAATTGCGCGGCGGCCTCGCGAGCGTTTTCCGTGGCCTGCGCTATCATTTCCGGCTTGATGCTGTTGAGGGCGGTGTAGTCGTAGCTGATGTAGGAATTCGTAACAGGAATCCCCTCCTTGAGCAGTTCGCTCTGGCGGTTGAGTAGTTTGCGGACGGTAGCCACATTGGAGGTGCTGACCGTAACGTTGCACGTGAGCGAGTAGTTGAACTTCGCCTGACTGTACTGGTTGGCCGTGGCGTTGTAGGTGTCGGGGGGATTGATGGAAATGTCGTTGCGTTCGATGCCGTTAGAAGTCAGGAAGTTGATAATCTTATCGTTGTAGGAGGTCACCTGGTCGTAGAGCGAGATTAGGTTGTCGCCGGCTACACTGTATTGTATCGGCCAGGTGACGTGGTTGGCCTCCACCTCGCGCTCGGCGAGGCCTTTGACGGTAACCTGGCGGTCGCGAAACGCCATATTGTCGATACCGGACTTAATGAAAAGTCCGAGGAAGAAAATCCCTGCGGCAATCAGGAGTGCCGCGATAATGGTTTGATAGCTACTTTTCATAATTTGTCATGATTATGATTAAAAACTACACTTAAGACACGCATCCGGCCACAAAGGTTTATTCTGCCGGATCAATTTATTAAAAATCCTTTGATTTGCCATGCGCCGCTGATTTTTACCCGCGCGGAATACCGGCAAAACAGCTCCAAAAAGCTATCTTTGCAGTCAGAAGAAAACAAATCAGATACACATGAATAAAACCACCCTTCTACTTACCTCTGCGCTGACGCTTGCTACCGCCTTCTGCGCACTTCCGGCGACGGGTTCTGAGCAGTGCCAACACGCTTCCAACTCCGGCACGCCTGCCGCCAACCTGCAATTCAAGAACCCCGTACTTCCCGAATTCCACGCCGACCCGGAGATACTTTATTCGGAGAAAACAGGCAGATACTATATTTACTCCACCACCGACGGCTTTCCCGGGTGGGGTGGCACCTATTTCACCTGCTACTCTTCGCCCGACCTGAAGGACTGGACGTATGAGGGCGTGATACTCGACGTATCGACGCCCCAGGTATCGTGGGCCAACGGCAGCGCCTGGGCTCCTGCAATCGAGGAGAAAAAAATCGGCGACCAATACAAATATTTCTTCTATTTCAGCGCCAACCCCAACACCGAAAACGGCAAACAGATCGGAGTGGCCGTGGCCGACTCCCCGACAGGGCCGTTTGTGGCTCCCGCCAGCCCGATGATCACGGAATCGCCTACCGGCCGCGGCCAGCAGATCGACGTCGACGTATTCACCGACCCCGTCAGCGGGAAATCCTATCTCTATTGGGGGAACGGCTATATGGCCGGCGCCGAACTCAACGACGACATGATGTCAATCAAGCCTGAAACAATCACCGTGATGACGCCCAAAGGAGGCACACTCGCCGACTATCAGTTCCGCGAGGCTCCTTACGCAGCCTATCGCGACGGGAAATATTACTTCTTCTGGAGCGTAGACGATACAGGTTCGCCCAACTACCATGTGGCCTACGGGACGTCCGACTCGCCGCTCGGCCCTATCAAAGTAGCCGACGAGCCCGTAATACTAAGCCAGAAAGACAACATACTCGGTCCTGCCCACAACTCCGTGCTCCGCCTGCCCGACACCGACGAATGGATTATCGTCTACCATCGCATCAATCCCGCGTACCGCGACCATGCGCCGGGCATCCACCGCGAGGTGTGCATCGACCGCCTGCAATTCAAACCCGACGGCACCATCATACCCGTCGATCCACATTAAACACTTTTCAGATCTATAGTTGCGGACAACCGCAAACCATGTAGGGACATGCCTTCGGCATGTATAAGTCGCTTGCTTCAGGCCTCTTATACATCGCGAAGCGATGTCCCTACATTGTCGATGGCAGTCCAATAAGCATATTTATTTCCATTTTTTTGATATTTCTATTGGAGTTTATAAATATTTATGTAACTTAGCGACGCATAAACGCTATTTATGCTAAGTTTTATAAATACTTATTCACTTCAACGAACATTCATCATGGAGAAACAAAAACGCTACATCCTGCCGGAGAGCGAAGTACCGCGCTTCTGGTACAACATACAGGCCGACATGACCACCAAACCGATGCCACCCCTCAATCCCGCCACCCGCCAGCCGCTCAAGGCCGAAGATCTCTATCCCATCTTCGCCGAGGAGTGCTGCCGCCAGGAGCTGAACACCACCGACCGCTGGATACCCATCCCCGAGGAGGTGCGCGAGAAATACAAATATTACCGCACCACCCCGCTGGTGCGCGCCTACGGACTCGAAAAGGCACTCGGCACAACCGCCCATATCTATTTCAAAAACGAGAGTGTAAGCCCGATGGGGTCGCACAAACTCAACTCCGCCATTCCCCAGGCATTCTACTGCAAGCAGGAGGGAGTGAAGAACGTAACCACCGAGACCGGTGCAGGCCAGTGGGGAGCCTCACTCGCCTATGCAGCATCGCTTTTCGGACTGGAATCGGCCGTTTATCAGGTAAAGATTTCCTACGAGCAGAAGCCCTACCGCCGCAGCATAATGCAGACTTTCGGCGCGCAGGTAACGCCCTCTCCTTCCATGTCGACCCGCGCAGGAAAAGACATCCTCACAGTCAACCCCAACTATCAGGGCTCGCTCGGCACGGCCATCTCGGAGGCCGTGGAGCTGGCGATGACAACCCCCGACTGCAAATATACGCTCGGCTCGGTGCTCAACCACGTGTCGCTCCATCAGACCGTAATCGGCCTCGAGGCTGAGAAACAGATGGAGATGGCCGGGGAATATCCCGACGTGGTAATCGCCTGCTTCGGCGGAGGCAGCAACTTCAGCGGGATTGCATTCCCGTTCATGCGCCATAAGATTGCCGGCGAGGAAGGGAAGACTGCAACGCGCTTCGTGGCCGCAGAGCCGGCATCGTGCCCGAAACTCACGCGCGGCGAATTCCACTACGACTTCGGCGACGAGGCCGGATATACGCCTCTACTGCCGATGTTTACCCTCGGACACAAATTCGCTCCCGCACATATACATGCAGGCGGTCTGCGGTACCACGGCGCCGGGACAATCGTATCGCAGCTTCTGAAAGACGGACTGATGGAAGGCGTGGACATCGACCAGCTGGAATCGTTCGAGGCCGGATGTCTGTTCGCCCGCTCGGAGGGTATAATCCCAGCTCCCGAATCATGCCATGCCATAGCGGCTACCATCCGCGAGGCTCGGAAAGCCACAGAAGCAGGGAAGGAGACCGTGATACTGTTCAACCTCTCGGGCCACGGACTTATCGATATGGCCTCCTACGACAAATTCCTTCAGGGCGACCTGCAGAACTACTCTCTATCCGACGAAGAGCTGAAGCGCTCGCTACAATCGGTGCCCCAAGCACCCGGCGAAGAAGCCGGAAAATAATCGAATAACAGAACCGCGCCGTCAACGACGCAATCAGAGCAACCTGGTGGTTGGCTCCGGACGTGCCGGAAGGTCGTCGGGGCTGACCACCGGATTTATTTTGCCGTCGGACGATACGTGCGGGCGCGGCGTCTTCATCTTAAGTTTGAGTTCGTCGAACCCGCGGCCATATACGCCGTTGACAGCTGCCTGGGTGATGAACGCATCGTTGTCGATCGACTTGATGATACGGAAAATCGTTACGGATTCAATCTTGCGGCACATTACCAGAAGGACCTTAACATCCTTCTTCGAATACCACCCCATTCCGTTGAGCACCGTGCATCCGCGCTGGGCCTCGTTGTTGATCGCCGTGGCTATTTCTTCCCAGTAAGGCGAGAAAATGGTGAACTGCACGGCCATACGGTTGGTATTAATCATCATGTCGGCCATAAATGGAATCACGAACAGAGTAATCAGACCGTAGACAAGGGCCGGAACAGCGGCCTGGAAATCGAAATCGGGCATGAAGAAAAATTTCAGAAGCACCGAGGAACTGATTACCGTGAGGTCGAAATACATCATGGCACGGCCTATGGACACATTGCTCTTCTTCGAGGCCACAGCAGCCACGATATCCGTTCCGCCGGTCGAGCCGTTGTGGATGAAAACAAGTCCGATGCCGAGGCCGCAGAGCACGGCGCCGATAATCACGTCCATAAATGTCTGCCCCTCCACCGGGGGCTTGGTGAACATCGGCTGGAAGACGGCAAATACAAGCGAGATAACCACAACACCGAATAGCGTACGTATCACGAACGTACGCCCTACGATTCGATATGCCAGAGCGAGCATTATGACGTTGACCGAAAAAATCGTCACCGAATACGGCACGTGGAAGCCCATCAGGCCGAACGTAATCATGTCTACCACCTGGCTGAGACCCGCCATACCGCCGATAACGACCTTGTCGGGCGCGGTGGCGATAAAGGAGCAGAACCCCAGGCCATAGAGCATTATGCCGAAAATAATAATCAGATAGTCTTTGGCATAAAGCCATAATTTAGGGCGTGAGATTGCCATGGTAATAGGTTGAAAGATTTTGAATAAGCGGATTTCATCGGCCGAGCCGGCCTTTAGCACGCAAATTTCGCAAAAAATTTCCATTCCGCCTATCCCCTACCCCATTTTTGCCCCAGAAAACTCAACATCCGAGGGCACCGGGCTGAAGCCCGTCCACAGAACTATCTTTGGACCGATTTTCGCAGGAGGTCAGAGCGAGGTGTATTCTGAGGTGGCGGGGAAGCAGGGGCAGGCTTTGGGTGCGAAGTCGTGGTGGCCGTGGATGGAGGCATGGGGGAAGGCGCGGCGCAGGGTGGTGAGCAGGGCGAGGAGGGAGGCGCGCTGGGCCGCGGTGCGCGTGTCGGCTGGATGGCCGTTGCGGTCGAGGCCTCCGATGTAGCAAACACCTACGGAGCGGCGGTTGTGGGCGCGGCAGTGGGCGCCGGAGCGGCGGAGCGGACGCCCGGCCTCGATGCTTCCGTCTATGCGGACAACGAAGTGATAACCGATATCAGAGAAATGGCGGTCGGCAACGTGCCAGCGACGGATGTCGGCGGCGGAGAAGTCGCGCCCTTCGCGGGTAGCCGAGCAATGGACGATAATTTCGTCAATCTGACGGCCGCACGATTCGGCGGCAGCGAGGATTTCCTGGTGTGTCATGGAGTCTGAATAATAGTTTCGTAAAAGAGGGATAACTACTGAAGATCTGTTCTCGTTATGGTTTTGCCTGATGAGGCGTACATTGAAATTCCGGATACAAAGTTAAGGCCCGCAACGAGGGGTTGCGAGCCTAAAAATTCCTGAAAGCGCGATTATTTATTTCTTGGCATAGCGTTTTGCCTGTTCTGCAATGAGTTGCGCGTCGTCGAAATAATTGATTTTCATTGCGCGGCGAACCTCGTCGAGTGTCCGGGCCGCAACGGCGCGGGCTTCTTCCGAGCCTTTACGCAGAATTTCGTAGACCTGGGGGATATCTGCCTCGAACTGCGCGCGACGCTCGCGGATAGGCGCAAGAAGCTCTTCGAGCACATTGTAAAGAAGCTTCTTTACGGTGCCGTCGCCGAGGCCTCCACGGGTATAGTGGTCCTTGAGCGCCTGAAGGTTGGCGTATTCGGGGAGATACTTGGCGAAATGGGAGTCGTTGCTCAGCGCCTCGAGATAGATGAAAGGACAATTGCCTTCGAGGTGGCCCGGGGAATCGATGGTAAGGTGCTCGGGGTCGGTATACATGCTGTTGACCTTCTTCTTCACTTCTTTGGAAGTATCGGAAAGGTAGATGCAGTTGCCCAGCGATTTGCTCATCTTGGCTTTGCCGTCGGTTCCCGGCAGACGCATGCACACGGCGTTGTCGGGAAGGAGGATTTCAGGCTCTACGAGCGTGGGGCCGTAGATATGATTGAAACGGTTTACGATTTCGCGGGTAAGCTCGATCATGGGAGCCTGGTCCTCGCCGGCGGGGACGGTGGTGGCCTTGAACGCCGTTATGTCGCTTGCCTGGCTGACGGGGTAGCAGAAGAAACCTACGGGAATCGACTGTTCGAAATTGCGCATCTTGATCTCGGTCTTCACCGTGGGATTACGCTGCACACGGCTCACGCTCACCAGATTCATGTAGTAAAACGCCAGTTCGGCAAGCTCGGGCACCTGGCTCTGGATGAATATGGTGGTTTGGGCAGGGTCGAGGCCCGCGGAGAGATAGTCGAGAGCAACCTCGATGACGTTCTGACGCACTTTCTCCGGATTGTCGGCATTGTCGGTGAGCGCCTGGCAGTCGGCAATCATCACATATATCTTATCGAACTCGCCGGAATTCTGGAGTTCGACGCGACGGCGCAGGGAACCCACGAAATGGCCGAGATGAAGGCGCCCGGTGGGACGGTCGCCCGTCAGTATGATTTTTTCCATATGATGCAACTTATGTTTCTGATGTGACTTATATGACTTATGCAGCTTATATGCTGATATTTGCTGTTAATTAATGCAAAGTTACGTTTTTTCTCAGAAATTCGCCCTACCTTTGAGCACTATTCGCAGTAATATCTGCAAAAGGCAACCAACACTATCAATCATATAAAATTCCGTTCATGCTACACATCAAGTCTCTGGCATTGGCCCTGACCTTCGGCCTTATGGCCACGGCGCAAGGCAATGCAGCTGAAAAGTATGCCTACGATTCAGTGCCCGGCGATCCACTGCACGCCAAGATTTACACCCTTCCCAACGGGCTCAAGATATTCATGAGCCAGAACCCGCGTTCGCCGCGCATCCAGGCCAATATCGCCGTGCGCGTAGGCGGCAAAAACGACCCCGCGGAGACAACAGGTCTGGCCCACTATTTCGAGCACATGATGTTCAAGGGCACACCTAACTTCGGCACTACCGACTACACCGCAGAGAAGCCGATGCTCGACCGCATCGAAGCCCTTTTCGAAACGTATCGCCACACTACTGACTCAGTGGCGCGTGCGGCCATCTACCATCAGATCGACTCCATAAGCTACGAGGCCTCGAAGCTCGCAATTCCCAACGAATACGACAAAATGATGTCGGCCATCGGCGCCTCTGGAACCAACGCCTACACCTCGACCGACGTGACATGCTACGTGGAGGAAATCCCCTCCAACGAGCTCGAGCGCTGGGCCATAGTGCAGGCCGACAGGTTCAAGAATCCCGTGCTCCGCGGCTTCCACACCGAACTTGAAACCATCTACGAGGAGAAAAACATGTCGCTGACCAACGACTCGCGCAAGGCCTACGAGCAGATGCTCGCAATGCTCTTCCCCTCGCATCCCTACGGCACACAGACCGTGCTGGGCACACAGACCCACCTCAAGAACCCCTCGATTACCAACATCAAGGCTTACCATGACAAATGGTATGTTCCAAACAATATGGCCATCGTCCTTTCGGGCGACTTCAATCCCGATGAGGCCGTGGAAATCATCAGCCGCTACTTCGGCGACATGAAGCCTAACCCCCAGCTGGAAAGCCAGCGCCTGAAAGTGGTGGCCGAAAAGCCTTTCAGCGAACCTCAGCGCGCCGAAGTGTGGGGCAACGACGCCGAGCGCCTATTCCTGGCCTGGCGCATCCCCGCCAACTCCGACAAGGAGATGGTTACGCTCCAGGTGATGGAGCAGGTGCTCCAGAACGGCTCGGCCGGACTGATCGACATCGACATCAACCAGGCGCAGAAGCTAAACGGCGCCGGCTGCGGCATGTATAACATGGCCGACCAGGGTGCTTTCATGCTGATCGGCGTGCCCCGCGCAGGCCAGAATCTCCGCGACGTCGAGACCATACTTATGGCCGAAGTCGACAAACTCCGTAAGGGCGATTTTTCCGACAAACTCATCGACGCCATCCGCGCCAACCTCGAACTGGAGCTCCAGAAGTCGTTTCTTGAAAACGGTGACCGCGCCGACTATTTCGTAGAAGCTTTCGTAAACGGCCAGAGCTGGGCCGACGCCGTGGACGAACTGGAAGCCCTCAAGAAGGTGACCAAGGCCGACGTAGTAGCCGCAGCCAACAAATATCTCGGCGCCAACGACTACGTGGCCATCGACAAGCGCCAGGGCGCGCCCAAGGATGAACTGAAGATTGCCAAACCGGCCATCACCCCCATCGTGACCAACCGCGACACCGCCTCGGCGTTCCTGACCGACTTCCTTGCACGCAACGTGAAGCCCATCGAACCCAAATTCGTGGATTTCAGCAAAGACCTCCACACCGCCACCCTCCCCAACGGAGCGCAGCTGCTTTATACCCACAATCCCTACAACGACACGTTCGACCTGACATTCGTATACGAAACCGGCTCGTGGGCCGACCGTTACCTGAGCTATGCCGCAAGCTATCTCGACTACATCGGCACCCCCACAATGACTCCGGCCCAGATAAGCGAGGCCTTCTACTCGCTGGCATGCTCCTATTTCGTTAGCGTAGGCACGCGCCGCAGCTTCATCGTGCTCCGCGGCCTGAGCGAGAACATGAACAAGGCGCTCACACTGCTCGAGTCGCTGCTCTCCGAGGCCGTTGCCGATCCCGAGGTCTATCAGACGTATGTTGAAACCGTGTTGAAAGGCCGCGCCGACGCCAAGGCCAACCAGAACCGCAATTTCCGCGCCCTCAGCAGCTACGTGAACTACGGGCCTGACCTGCTGAAGGAAACCTTCGTGGGCGAAGAGGAACTTCGTACACTCGACCCCAAAAAGCTCACGGCATCGCTTTCCGACCTTCTCTCGCTCAAGCACCGCATAATCTATTACGGACCGCTCTCGCAGAAGCAGGTTGAGGCCGACCTCGCCGAAAACCACCTGAAAGGTGTCGCCCTCCGCGAGCCGGCTCCCATGAAGGAATTCAAGCGTGTGCAGCCCACGGAGACCGTGATATATGTGGCTCCCTACGACGCGAAACAGCTGTATATGATGCAGATGTCGGACAACGGCAAGAAATTCGACGCATCAATCACCCCCTCGCTCAACCTCTACAACGACTATTTCGGCGGTTCCATGAACGCGATAGTATTCCAGGAGATGCGCGAGGCCCGCTCGCTGGCCTACTCGGCCTATGCCACACTGGCCGAGCCGAGCCGCCTCAACGACGACTATTTCTACTACACCCAGATTGCCACCCAGAACGACAAACTGATGGACGCAATCGGTGCCTTCAACGACATAATCAACAACATGCCCGAGAGCCAGGGCGCCTTCGACCTGGCCAAGGAAAGCATCGACAAGCGCCTGCGCACCGAGCGCGTAATCGACGACAACATCGCCTGGGCCTACATCAATGCCCTCGACCTCGGCATTGCCCCCTCGCTCACCGACCCGGCAAAGCAGCCCGGCATCAACCTGTCGGAACTCACGTTTGAGGCTCTTCCGTCGCTGACGCTCGCCGACGTGGTGAAATTCCAGCAGGAAAACGTGAAGGGCCGCGTATACCACTACGGCATCCTCGGCAAAATCGAAGACCTCGACATGGATGCCCTCAACAAGCTCGGCCGCGTGGTAATCCTCACCCCCGAAGATATCTTCGGCTATTGATTCCTCCGCACTACACTTCAAAAAACCACTATAAAAGAGGCGAACCGCCAACCGGGTCGCCTCTTTTCTGTATCAGCCTGCCAAATCACACAACAAAATCGCGCCAAATCGCCAGATAAATACGGTAATCATTTTTGCAGACACCGGCAATAAATCAGCAGTCGAGGGATTTGGTCGGGTCGGGGAATTTTTATAATTTTGTGGTGAAAAATCGGGCGGCAACGTATGCTCCCCGGAGTTCAGACTGAACAACAACTAACTCTTTTTAATAATATGGTAAGCTACAAAGAATTAGGTCTGGTCAACACCCGCGAGATGTTTGCCAAGGCCATCAAGGGAGGCTATGCTATCCCGGCTTTCAACTTCAACAACATGGAGCAGCTCCAGGCCATCATCAAGGCTGCTGCCGAGGAAAAATCGCCCGTTATCCTTCAGGTTTCCAAGGGTGCGCGCAACTATGCCAACGGCACCCTGCTCCGCTACATGGCTCAGGGCGCAGTGGCCTATGCCAAGGAACTCGGCTGGGAGCATCCCCAGATCGTTCTCCATCTCGACCATGGCGACAGCTTCGAGCTTTGCAAGAGCTGCATCGACAACGGCTTCTCGTCGGTGATGATCGACGGCTCGCACCTGCCTTATGAGGAAAACGTTGCCCTCACCAAGAAGGTAGTGGACTACGCACATCAGTTTGACGTAACCGTAGAAGGCGAACTCGGCGTGCTCGCCGGCGTTGAAGACGAGGTTTCGTCCGACCACCACACCTATACCGACCCCGAAGAGGTTATCGACTTCGCTACCCGCACCGGCTGCGACTCGCTCGCTATCTCGATCGGCACCAGCCACGGCGCATACAAGTTCACTCCCGAGCAGTGCACCCGTAACGCCGAAGGCCGTCTGGTTCCCCCGCCACTGGCATTCAACGTGCTCGACGCCGTTATGGAGAAACTTCCCGGCTTCCCCATCGTGCTCCACGGCTCCTCGTCGGTTCCCCAGGAATATGTCGACATGATCAACGAATACGGCGGCAAACTCCCCGACGCCATCGGTATCCCCGAAGAAGAGCTCCGCAAGGCTGCCAAGAGCGCCGTATGCAAAATCAACATCGACTCCGACTCGCGTCTGGCTATGACGGCTGTGGTACGCAAGGTGTTCCACGACAAGCCCGCTGAATTCGACCCGCGCAAATATCTGGGTCCGGCCCGCGACGAAATGGAGAAACTCTACAAGCACAAAATCGAAAACGTGCTTGGCTCCAACGGCAAGGCTGAATAAGCAGCGCTGAGCAAAAACAGTATTTAAAAGGCGGTGTGCCCCAATCGGCACGCCGCCTTTTCTATATTATTCACGCCGCCTTATATATATTAGCCTTATATATATTATTAGTGTCAGTGAAGAGGAAAGAAATCAGGAATTGTCGGCGGAACGGTAGTCCATGCGCGCACCATCGAAGGCTATGCCGCGGGCGGCAAACAGGCCGTCGAGAGGGCTGAAGATAGTCCGGTCAGAAAGAGCTGCTTCGTGAGACGCCAGCGCCTCGGCAGGAGTCGTCGCCACAATTTCTCCATCGGGCATCATAAGCCAGAGCGCAGAGGCATGGCCGAGTGCGGAACTCACGTCGTGGGTCGAAAGCACTACTGCTTTCCGACGCTCGCGGGCCAAGCGCGCCAGCAGAGAGAGCACTTCGATACGGCTGGCCACATCGAGAAACGATGTAGGCTCGTCCAGCAGCATCAGCGGCGTATCCTGGGCGAGCGCACGGGCAATCATCACCTTCTGCCGCTCGCCGTCGCTGAGCGATGCCACGAAGCGCGCAGCCATCGGTGCGACTCCTGTAAAAGCCATCGCCTCGTCGACGATACGCCGGTCGGCGCCGTCGAGACGGCCGAAAAATCCGGTATAGGGATAACGGCCCATCTCCACCACCTCGCGCACGGTGAGCGCGTCGGCCTCCACGCGGTCGGTTGTCACAACTGCGATATAGCGTGCGAGCTCCGCAGGGGTAAAACCGGATATGTCGCGCCCGGCCACCTCCACTCTTCCGGCGACAGGTGGCTGCGAGCCGGCGAGCGTGCGCAGAAGCGTCGATTTACCCGACCCGTTGGCGCCGAGCAGCGCCACAAAACCGCCGCGGCCCACCTCGGCTGTAAACGGACGATTGAGGCCGTGGCCGCTGTAGCCCACCACGAGTCCCGACGTCAGCAAAGGCATATCTGCGGCAATGCTCATAGCTTCTTGCGTTTTACAATTACATAGATTATAATCGGCACGGATATTACCGGTGTAATGGCGTTTACGGGTATTATGCCGCCACCGCCGCAACTAACGCCGACGAGGGCGCAACCCATGGCACCGGCGGCTCCGACAAGTGCCGTGGCCGGGAGAAGCACAACGTGGTTGGACGTACGGAAAATCATCCGTGCCACGTGGGGCATCACCAGCCCGAGAAAAGCAATCGGTCCGCAGAAGGCCGTGACGGCGGCCGTCAGGATTCCGGAAAGCGCTAAAAGGCGGTTGCGCGTTGCGCGGACGGAGATTCCCATGCTCTCGGCATAGCGAACGCCGAGCAGTAGGGCATTGAGCGGCTTGACGCATAGGAAGGCCCCGGCAACACCAGCCACCGTAAGCCCCAGCAGCCAGAGCATCGCCACGGGGGTGACACCCGAAAAGCTTCCCATTCCCCATATTACGTAGGAATGTACACCCTGCTGGGTGGAGAAAAAATTGAGCAGCGATATGCCCGACGAGGCGAGATACCCCACCAGTATGCCGAAAATCAGCAGCATCGCGTTGCTCCTGACAAACATCGAGAAGATAAGGAGAACACCCAACACCACTGCCGAGCCGATCAGCGCGCCGACAAGTGCTCCCACATATTGTCCCGCTCCGAATCCGAGCAGGCTGCCGCATCCAAGCATCACTACTGCCACGCCAAGCGATGCTCCGGTTGATACGCCCATGATCGACGGGCCGGCCAAAGGGTTGGCGAAAGTGGTCTGCAGAAGCAGCCCGGCAACGGCGAGAGATGCCCCGGCGGCAAGCGCCGTAAGCGCCATAGGCATGCGCACAGCCCAGACAATCGCCTCCACCATGGAGTCTTCAGGAGCCGCGCGACCGCAAAGCGTGCGCCATACGGCGGAGGCCGGTATGTCGACCGTTCCGATAAAAAGGAGTGCAAAAAGAAGGACAACCACCGTCAGCCCGCATATCGAGAACTTCCACCCCGACGTAATCAGGGCGACGACCGGAGCGGATTTAAAGCGGTTGGCAGTCATGTATTCAACAAAGAATCAGGAGTCAGTGAATCTTTCTATAATAACGAAGGGAGCCGAAATCGGCCTCAGGATGGAAAATTGCGGCGTACTCGGCGAGAAGACGCTCGGGGTGGAACGGAAACTCGTCGAACAGAGGTACTTCGGCCGTATTGGCCACGTATACTCGACCGCTCTTGAAAGCCCCGAACTGCGAGTTGAGAACGTATTCGTCGCGCAGGTCGTCGAGACTCAGCGAACCGCCGAAAATACGGATCAGCCACACGTCGGCGTCGGCCGCGCGGGCATATACCGCTGAAAAATCGAGCTGGAGCGATCCGGCTGATGGGTTACCCTCCCACGGATAGCGGCCGCCGGCATCCTCAATCATCCTTGCCATATAGCTTGCCCCGCCTGGCACGAACCAATAGCCGGAAGTAAGCTTCTCGGTGAGCACCAGCGGATGCGACTGCGCCTCTGCCGCCCTGGCTGCGAGAGCCTTATAATCGCGTTCCACAGCAGAATAGATTGAATCGGCCTGCGGCAGACGTCCATACAGCGCTCCGAGCAGCTTTATCCACTCCGCGCGAGCCAGCGGAGTAGGCTCCATATAGTCGGCGCACTCCACAAGCGGAATACCGAGATTGTCGAGCGCTCCATGTCCGGCGTTCTCAAACGGCGACAGCAGTACAGCGTCGGGACCAATCGCTACAATCTTCTCTACTGAAGGCGATGTGGAACTGCCTACGTCGGCAACTGCACCCGAAGCTATCCGGCTGCGCATCGGCTCGCCGGTGAAGTATCTGCCGTCGGCCACAGCTGCCACGGCATCCGAAGCACCCATCTCAGCCAAAGCGCCGGTATGAACCGACGAATAGACCAGCGAACGCTGCAGAGGCACGTCGAGTCGACGGTATCCCTCCGGAAGCGAATCGGGCACCACGCCGCGCTCCACGAGCACATAGCGCCCGAGCGGAGCGGCAGCCGTATCCCAAGGATTGGCAATGTCGACCTTAATGTATTGCGGCGTGCGCTCCATGCGCAGCAACCGGGCATGGGCTGTGAGCAGTTGGCCGGCGGGAGCGCCGGATGTTTCCGTCTGCTTTTTCCCACCGCACGACGCCATACTTATGGCGAGAACCGCGGAGGCCAGACAAAGCAGTGCTTTCATAATATCCTTTTTCATAAGATTCAAGGCATCGATAGTACGGTGGTCACGGCGAAATCGAGCATTGTGTCGCGCCCGGCGAGTGCCTCGACGGGGTCAAGATCGACAGCACATCCCTCCGAGGGGTCCACGCCGAATTCAGTGAGGCGTCCCTGCGGGTCGCGCACGGGCGACCCCGAGAAACGGATTCCCCAGCCGTTGGTCAGTTCCGAACTGAAAGGCATTCCCGAGCCGCCGCCAGTGGTGGCTCCGACAATCCTGACGTTGGGAAGCGTTTTCATCACCGACACGAAATTGTTGGCGGCGGAAAAAGTAGAGCGGTTGCAGAGCACCACAACGGGTTTGCCCCACATAATGCGCCCCTGGTCGGCCGGATTATAGTAGTAGGGATATGGTTCGGAGAAATCGCCGTGGCCGGGGCCGTTCTTGTGGCAGATTGTTCCGGCGAGCGTGCGGCCAGTAATGAAGCGGCCCACAAGCGTCTCGACATTAGTCATCGAACCGCCGCCGTTGTCGCGCACGTCGATAATCAGGCCGTCGGCCGTAGCCATATAAGCCAGAATCGAATCGAGATTTCCCTCGCCGATGCCGTAGGAGAAGGAGGAATAGTGCATGTAGCCTACGTTCTGTGGGAGCATCCCGTAGTCGATGCCTCCGACCGTGCGGTAGTTGAAGTTGAAATAATATTCCTGCACGAGGCGCGCGCTGTAGTTCTGCGGATAGTCGCTCCACCACTTACGGTAGTAGCTCGTGGCGAATGTCGACGAAAGGTTGGTATGTCCGTCGCGCAGCTCGGCAAGCATCTGCTCGCACACGCCGAAGAGCTCCTGATCAGTCATCCCGTCGGCAACCATCGGCGAGTAACGCGAGTGGACCTCGTTCCAGTCCACTCCCTTCTGCTCGAAGAAGCAGTAATGCTCGTCGAGAATGGTCCAAAGCTGCTCGAAAGTGCTTCGGGGGTCGGAATCAAACTCCTCTATGTCGTGGCAGGCCGTCAGCGCCGAAGCCAAAACCGCAAGGAGGAGAACCTTATGTATGCTGAATTTCATCTGGAGTAGTGTCTGTTTTTCAGTTAGTAGGCATAGACGATGCGGGCAGTCTCGGAGGGGAGGCCGCGACGCGTGGAAACCGACATCCAGTCGCCGGTTACACCTACCACGAAGGCATAATTGAAAATGCGGGTGGTAAGATGGTTGACCTCGGTGGAATAGATATTTGAGCGGAAACCAAGACGTAGCCGTGAATTGCCGAAATCGAGATCGGCAGCCACGAGATTGTTCCAGCGGAACATATTGCCGGGCCACGCCCAGTGAACCAGCCCGCTATGGTTTCCAAGATATATTTCGTAGTAAAGTTCGTCGTATTCCTGCGAGAAAAATACGCCTGTCAGCGGCAACGACGTCTGCCACAGAAGCATTAGAGGCAAGCGGCCGATGCGGCAACGCCATGTGGCGAAGCCGGAGAGATTGAGCGTTATGTCGGCTTTCACCGAAGCGGGGTTGTTGCTGTTGCGGTCGCAGTAGGTGGCGCCGAAATTGCCTCCGGCCGAACCGCCCACGCCTACGGCCAGACGCCACGGCAGCTCCCATCGGCGCATCATTCCCCACGAAGCCGAAAGCGACGCGTAGTACATATGGGCGTTGCGTGCCGGATTTTCGGCGCCGTCGACCTGCACGCCGAGCTGCAGTTGCTGGCGCCACCTGTCGGGCGAGAACTTCATGGCCTGCATGCGGTCGTAATTGAAAGCGGCGCTCCAGCCGGTATATTTCACTGCCGAGAGATATGTGTCGCCAAGATGCGACGACCCGACTGAAAGCATATACGACGAATTGACCGGACGCACCGGGGCGACGTCGGCGGTTTCCGCTCCCGCGGCGATACCGACCGCGGCCAACGCCCCGAAGAGGATTCTTTTGATATTCATTTGTCAGAAAATGCGTTGTTGACCGTTGATTTCGTCGCGCACCTCGTCGTCGGACTTCTCCGGTTCTACGGGTTCGTCGGGTGTAGTGTCGTCGGCATCGGCCGTAGCCTTGGCAGCCGCATCATCCTCGGCGGCGGCGACGGTGGGATTGGGCTCGATTTCCCGGACTTCGGCGATAGAATAGGTTGTAAGACGCTTCCCCTTGGCCTTGAAGGATTTTGTACCGATAAACTCGGCGGCATCGACCTCCATTGTGCCTCGGAATGCGTCGGAGCCTCCGAAAACCACCTCGAAACGCGCCCCGGGAGTGTCGGAAAGCAGAATCATGGTGCTCTTCTCGTTTTCACCGATAAAGCGCTGCCGGCGAGTGGAGGGTTCGAACGTGAAGCGTTTTATATAGGGGAATCCCTGGTCGGCATCGTTGAGAATAGCCGTCCAGACATGGTCGGGGCGGAACTTCTCTATGCGCAGTATATTGTCGTCGTAGTGGTTGGCGGCGTCGAAGGTAGTGAGGTAGTATTCTCCCGTGCGGGTGATTACCAGCACCATATCGTTGCCCTGGAACTCGCCGAGGTAATTTCCGCGTCCGTCGTAGTTCAGGCGCAGCACATCGGGGTCGAACCAGACCTGGCGTCCGCCGAGCGTCGAAGTACCCTTCTCCTTGAGCGAGAAGCGGTGAACCTCGTTGCGCGTCACGATATTGCCCTGACTCTGTTTTCCCTTGATGGCGAGTTCGGCGAAATCCACGTCGAACTGTAGCGTTTTCAGACGAGGTTTCGGCTTTAGGGTGACTTTCACTACCTCAGCTTCTCCGTTGGGATTGGCGGTGAACCATACGACCCTTGAGCCGGGTTCACCCTGGGTGAGGTTGTACTCCTTGTCGCGCGTCACTCCAGTCACGGCGAAGCGTTTCATATAGTAAGTGCCGCCGCGTCCGTTCTGGTAGATGGCGTTGTAGATTGTGCGCGAGTCGTTGCGCGTGAAAAGGCCGATATGGCGGATGTTTTTGCCGACAAACAGCTTGTCGGCCACGCGCACGACCTTATAACGCCCGTCGTTGTAGAATATAATAACGTCGTCGATAGGCGAGCAGGCAAAAAGGACCTCGTCTTTCTTCAGCCCTGTGCCGATAAAGCCCTCTTCGCGGTTGACGTATAACTTTTCGTTGGCTTCGGCCACGCGCTGGGCCTGGATGCTGTCGAACCCGCGTATCACCGTGCGCCTACGGTAGCGCGCGCCGTATTTCTCCTTCAGGCGCGAGAACCAGTCGATGGCATAGTCGATGAGATGGTCGAGTTTGTTGCTGATGTCGGCGATACGCTCGTTGTAGAGGGCAATCTGGCGGTCGGCATCCTCGGAGTTGAATTTCAGGATTCGTTTCATCCGGATTTCAAGCAGACGCTGCAGATCCTCGTCGGTAATCTCGCGCCCTATGGCCACCTTGTCGCCAGCGCTCTCGTAGGAGTCGGTGACGACAAACGGTGCCAGCCGGTTGCGCAGATGAGCATATACAGCTTCTATTGTCTCGCTCTGCTCGAACTGACGGTCCTTGTAGATGCGCTGCTCTATGAAAATCCGCTCGAGCGAAGCGAAATTCAACTGCTCGCGCACCTCGCCGAGCTGTATGAGCAGCTCGCGACGCAGCAGTTCGCGCGTGCGGTCGGCGCTGTGACGGAGCAACTCGCTGACGGTGAGGAAATGCGGCTTATTGTCGCGAATCACACAGCAGTTGGGCGAAATTGAAACCTCGCAGTCGGTGAACGCATACAGCGCGTCAATGGCCTTGTCGGACGACGTGCCCGGCAGCAGATGCACCAGTATGTTGGCATTCTCGGCGGTATTGTCGTCGACCTTGCGAATCTTGATTTTCCCCTTTTCGAAGGCTTTGAGAATCGAATCGATAACGGCTGTGGTGGTCTTACCGTAAGGAATCTCGGTGATGGCAAGCGTCTTGTTGTCGATTTTCTCGATTTTAGCGCGGATGCGAACCACGCCTCCGCGCTCGCCGTCGTTGTAGCGGCTCACGTCGATGAAACCGCCGGTGGGGAAATCCGGATATAGCGTGAACTCCTCGCCGCGGAGCGAAGCAACGCAGGCGTCAAGCAGCTCATTGAAGTTATGCGGCAGAATCTTCGACGACAGGCCTACGGCAATGCCCTCCACTCCCTGGAAAAGGAGCAGCGGAAACTTTACCGGAAGCGTTACGGGTTCCTTCTTGCGGCCGTCGTAGCTCGGCACCCAGTCGGTAATCTTGGCGTTGTAGAGCGTCTCGAGCGCGAAAGCCGAGAGACGGGCCTCGATATAACGGCCTGCGGCGGCATCGTCGCCGGTGAGGATGTTGCCCCAGTTTCCCTGAGTGTCGACAAGCAGCTCTTTCTGCCCGAGCTGAACCAGAGCGTCCTTGATTGAAGCGTCGCCGTGGGGATGATACTGCATGGTGTTTCCCACGATGTTTGCCACCTTGTTGAATCGACCGTCGTCGAGCGTCTTCATAGAGTGGAGTATGCGACGCTGCACTGGCTTCAGGCCGTCGTCGATATGCGGCACGGCACGCTCCAGAATCACATAGGAAGCGTAATCGAGAAACCAGTTGCGGAACATACCGCCAAGGCGCAGGCGCGAGGCCTCGGTGCCGATGGTGGGAGGCAGCGACTCAATCGCCTCTTCCTCGACCTCCTCGGCATACATATCGATATCGTCGTCGGTCGGCAGTGTGCTGTTCTTTTGCATGGCGCCGTCGGCCGGGGCGTCGCTATCAGTATGGGATGCGGAATCGGCCGGAGCGACATTGTCAGGCTGCTGGTGGGTGTTATCGGGAGCCTCTGCCGAGGCGTCGTAAGTCTGATCGTGATTGATAGGATTATCCGACATTGCTGAAATGCGTGTGGTTGGGTGTCTACAAATTTACGAAAAATCGTCTGAAATAAAAAATGTGGAAATATATTTGGAGAAACCGAAAAAAGGTAATAACTTTGCAGTCGCAAACAAGGCGGGATAGCTCAGTTGGTTAGAGCGTCGGATTCATAACCCGGAGGTCCCGAGTTCAATTCTCGGTCCCGCTACTGCAATCACAAGGCGGAGCGCCCTCGGCGCCCCGCCTAACTTTTTTGTAGCCGATGGTGCGGATGTAATTAATGTAGCTAATGTTGCGGATGCAATTCCATTAGCCACATCAGAAACATAAGAAACATAAGAAACATAAGAAGCATCCGATACATCAGAAGCATCCGATACATCAGCTACATCAGCTACATCAGCTACATCCTATATATCGGTTCCGCCGCCTCAGTAGCCGCGATGCGAGCGGCGCACACGGCTCATATTTTCCTTGATGCCCCCGTTGGCGATAAAATCCGCCTCTACAGCCTTAAGTACTTTCGCAAGCATAGCCTCCATCTGAAATATCAACGTAAGCATTATGTTGGCGACCGTCTCGTCGCTACGCGCCTCGCATTTATCCACATACTCCCGCGGTTCGTAATGTGCCCGGCTATAATTTCTTACAGCCAATGTGCGAGTATCTTCCCCACCCCATATCTCATATTTGTGCTGACGCAGAAAATCAGCATAATCCTCGCGCAACTCTCTGACCGAGCCACGGGCCACACCAAGAAGCTTTATACACATCTCTGCTGAAACAGTACCGTCGCTTACGCCTTCCACGATATTTTGCTTGCACGAACGCGCAGCCTGACGCATTTGGTCGATGGTACGGGAACCACGCGGAAGCGCCCGATTAATGAACATCTCAGTTACATCGCAGATAATCACCGACTTTCGATAAACAGTCCACGAGGTATAATCGCCTGAAATTTTCAGAAATCCATTCATATATAGGGCTATGTTGGTTTTTAGGTGGGGAGGAAGACGAGGTAGACGGCAGCGATGAGCAGAAGCATGGCGAGGTAGTGGTTCCAGTGGAGGGTGAAGCTGTCGAAGGCTATCAGACTGAAGATTACGAAGACTACGAGCGTGATTACCTCCTGCATCACCTTGAGCTGCATGAGCGAATACGGGCCGCCGTTGCCCTCGAAACCCATGCGGTTGGCCGGCACCTGAAAACAATACTCCAGCAGGGCGATACCCCACGAAAACAGAATGACTACATAGAGCGGCCAGTTGGTCGAAAGGCCGGTCGACTGCAATTTAAGATGGCCATACCAGGCGAAGGTCATGAACACATTGGATATGACCAGAAGGACGACGGTGAGCACCGCCGGATTGATTCCTGCAAACACTTTTTCCAGTACAATTAAATAAATTTCCTACGGACTACTATCGCGCCTCGCCCTACGGACGGTGCAGAATATAGGGGAAAGGGGAACGCATCGGCACGGGCGAAGAGGATTCCACTCTCCGAAGCTCTCCGACAGCAGTCTCAAGTGTGGAATCGGTCGTGGCGACTACGAGATAATGTTCATCTTTGTCGATGAGCAGGGCGGCACGAGAGAATCCCGCGGCCTGGAAACGCTTGAATACCGATTCGGCATTGAACTTCTGCCGGAAGGTTGCCACAGCTACGCTGTAGGGCAAAACCTGACCGCCGACTCCTCCGTCCACACACTTCACATAGGCTCCACGCAAAGGGATGCTGTCGCCGCGAAACACCGTGCGCGGAATAGCTTCCTCGCGCGCAAACGCTGCTATTTCGTCGGCGCTCAGGCCTTCATTGCGCTTCTCCAGCGCCTTTTCGTAGGCCGAGCGGTAGTTGGCCTCCGTGGTCTTGCAGCCACCGGCCATCAAAGCTACGGCAGCGGCCGCCGTCAGGAATATCCTGGCTTTGCATTTCATAATCCAATCATTTTTCTGTTGGCAGTACATTGTATTTTCCAAGCTCTATCACCTCAAGGTCGCGCATGTCGGCGCCGTCGATGGTCAGTTTTACAAGCGTGCGCTCCTTCTGCCATCCGTGAACCCCGGCCGCCCCGGGATTGATATGCAGACAGTTGAGCTCGCGGTCGTACATCACTTTGAGTATATGGCTGTGACCACATACCATCAGAGCTATGCCGCCCTCCTTTATACGGGCTTTCATGCCGGGGGAATAGCGCCCCGGATAGCCGCCGATATGCGTCAGAAGTACTTTCACCCCTTCTACCTGAAACTCAAGCGACTCCGGCAGACGGCGTCTCACCACTCCGGAATCGATGTTGCCACAGACGGCACGCACGGGCGCTACCTGCTCCAGATCGGAGATTACATCAATACATCCCACGTCGCCCGCATGCCATATTTCGTCGCAGTCGGCGAAATGGATGGCATAGCGGGGGTCGACGGTAGAATGAGTGTCGGAAAGTATTCCTATACGCTTCATCGGGAAGGCTGAAAAGGCGAAGCTTAGAAATTATAAAGAATCATGGTCTGACGGGGAGCGAAAACCATCTCTTCGGTAATCGTCACCGGTTCACCTGTAATTAAGTCGGTGAACTTCTCTCCTGCGGCGGCAGCCTCGGCCAGACGCGCCATGGGCATGGTGGCTTCCTCGTCGGAACCGTTGAGGAATACGAGCACTTTCTTGTCGCCCAGGCGGCGCTCATAGGCGTATACGCGCTCGGAAGGGGCGAAATGCTTGAGCGAACCTTTGGCAATCACGTCGTTGGCTGCACCGCGACGCCACTGCAGCAGCCGCTGCATGTAGTTCCAAGCCTCGTTCTGGAGGGCGGTGCGACCCTCCGGTGTGAAGGAATTGATGCTGTCGCCGGGGAAACCGCCCGGCATGTCGAGACGGATGTAGCCGTCGGAAACCTTCTTCGACCCGTTCATCAGCAGTTCCGTGCCGTAGTAAAGCTGCGGAATGCCGCGCGAGGTGAGAAGGAAAGCGATGGCCTGCTTCCAGTTGTCGAGCGAGTCGGGCATTTCGGCCAGAAAACGGTCGGTATCGTGGTTGTCGAGGAAAGTGAGGATATGCTGCGGATCGGGAAACAGATAGTCGAGTGCGAGATGATTATAGAGATTGTTGAGACCTTCGCCCCATGGCAGAGTCTCGTCGTAGAACGTCTTGTCCTTCTCTATCATAATCTTGAAGTCCATTACAGTTGGCAGGCGCGGATCCTCAGGATTCGTGCGGCTTCCACGCTGCCAGAAAGCGCTGCCGGCCTCGTTGCCATACCAGCATTCTCCCACGATGTTAAAGTTGGGATACTCCTCCATCACGCGGTCTATCCACCGGGCCATGGCCTTCATGTCGGCATAAGGATAGGTATCCATGCGGATGCCGTTGATTTTCGAGGTCTCGATCCACCAGATTGAGTTCTGGATGAGATATGTCATAAGATGCGGATTGCGCTGATTGAGGTCGGGCATAGAGGTGACGAACCAGCCGCCCACGCAGTTGGCCTTGTCGGCATCGGAGGCGTAGGGATCATAATGGGTGGAAAGGCGGTGGTTGGTTATTACCGTCGAATCGGGGAAATTATACCAGTCGGCCGAAGGCATGTCCTTCATCCAGGGGTGGTTGCTGCCTGAATGGTTGAAAATCATGTCCATCACAACTTTTATGCCACGCTTCTGCGCGTCGGCCACGAGAGCCGACCAGTCGGCGTTAGTGCCGAAGCGCGGATCGATTTTATAATAATTGGTGGTGGCGTAGCCGTGGTACGAACCGCCCGGCATATCGTTTTCGAGCACGGGGCAGCTCCATATGGCCGTCACGCCCAGCGAGTCGATGTAGTCGAGATGGTCGCGGATGCCCTGGATATTGCCGCCGTGGCGCGTTGAAGGCTGAGAGCGGTCTGTTTCGGGATTGTAGGCAAGCTTAGCATCGGCGGGAACGGTGTATTCTCCCTTGGCAAAGCGGTCGGGCATGAGGAGGTAGAGCACATCGGAGGCATCGAAGCCCTGATAGTCCTCCCCTCTACGGTCGCGCGCCAGCAGAGGATAATCTATGGTGGTCTTACGGCCGTCGAGGCTGAAAGTTATAGGCATCTTTCCCGGCCGGGCGTCAGGTGCGATAGTGAAGTAGAGGAACTTGTAGTTGGGACTGTCGAGTTTCACCTGTTCGGCCAGCGTGACGCCGGGATAATCGGCGCTCACTTCGGCATTGCCGATGCCGGGGCCCGTCACCATAATCTGGAGTGTGTCGTTGTTCATTCCCACCCACCAGCATGGCGGCTCTACGTTGCTTACCACCGGAGCCTTTTTCGCTCCGAACAAAGATGCGCCGGCCATAACGGCAGCTGCAAGTATCGATAATCTTTTCATCATGGTTATAAGTAAGATTCACAAACAATTAAGTTAATATCGAACGCGACTAAGCGCTTTGTTCCGCTAATTTAATCAATTATTTTCGTTTACGCCATATTGCAGAGGCCGCTAAAGCGGAATAAGTCGCACATAATCGGCCACAAGCGAATTGGCCGTCGGGTCGAGATATACGGGCGACGTCTGAAAATACCTTAGCTCAAGGATGTTTTCTCCGGCCTCAAGCTCCACGACCAAAGGATTGCTGAACGACGAAAGACGCTGCCAGTCGTCGCCAAGCGATTTATCCCAGGCCGACGGGGAGAACTGCGGGAAGACGAATACCCCGGCGCGACGCCCGTTGACCATACACATCCGCAGAGCCGTGCCCCGGCGCGGATTCACGATGCCCAGGCCGCTGGCATAATGCACATCGACAATATACCGGCCCCCTTCCGGCGCGATGACGTTGAAACGGAGGTTACGATTGGCTGTGCGCGACGACTCAACAAACCGCGCGGCCAGATGCTTGTCGGGAAGCACTTTCGTCCCGCCTTTGGCAACCGTGGCAAGCCTCACAAGCGACACGTTGCTCCGGCTGTCGATTTCGTGTGGCATTGCCGAGAATCCGGCACCCCCGGCCGAATCGACCGATGCAATCTGAACGGTGCAGAAGCCCGGCAGATTGTCAAGCTCGATAATCCGCCGGTCTGCAATCCGGTTCAGAACGCCATTAACCCAGACTTCGAATACGCCTTGAGATACCTCCGCATCGGGGGCGGCTGCGACAGTGGCTCGCGTGGCTGACTGCCACTCGACAATAGGAGGCTTCGGAAGCGAGGACGCCACAGGAACGCAACGAGACACCTCTCCATGTCGGCCAACCTTATCGCCCCCTGGCAGCCCATCCTCCAGAGTCAGCGTTATATCGACCGATACCTTTCCTTCAACGGAATGGTTCACGGCGAGAGCACCCCCACCGGCTACGACGGCGTTGGCACCCGCACCCGACAGCGACACTTTCACGTCGGCCTTTCTCCATCCGAAGTTTATGTGTGCCTCCCGAAGCCAGGGAGGCAGATAGGGCGCGAAAGTCAGTTCATACCAGCCGAACCGGCATCCGAGCAGTCCGCGCAGAACTACGGCGGACAACGCACCTACAGAAATCGACTCCCTCCGGCCCGAAAGAATTTCCAGGCCAATCCGCTTCATTATGGCAGCTACGTAAATGCTCATCTGATCGGAGCTATGCACACGGGCGGCTGCAATTGCCGCAGCGGCACCGGTGTGCTGCGGTATCGATGGCAGCCCATCTGGAAGTGGAAGCGAATTCACCATCGACCGGGCCATCGCTCCGTCGATACCGCCGAAGGCAACAGCCATTGCCTGCATGAACGGATCGGAACCTTCGAGCGCCACGGGCCACACCGGAAATCCGTAGGCCATCGCCCCGAAGCAACCCTGCTGCGGAAGCCACATCCTGCGCTTCAGGGCATTGCACAGAGAGTCGGCATCGAGGCAATCTATTTCCACAGCCGCACTGCGGTTGCGAAGCACCATAGAGCGGTTCAATTCGTCAAGACTCCTGAGGGCGAGCACATACGACATGTTCACACCGAAAGTCTGACACTCGAAGCGGTCGACCGGCTGCATCCATTCCGGAAACATGGATTGATTTCCGGCCAGATAATGCGGCAGTCCGTATAGCAGTCCCGACGAAGGGTTGAGACATACACGCGCATCCTCCGCTACAATACCCGGAGCCACAGACGCAAGCGACGCGAGACGCCGGAGGTTTCCGGAGCATTTGGCCGACTCCGCCGCAGCCAGAAGCCACACAGGATTGGAGTTGACCATCGGCCATGAATAGCCGGCGGCCTCCGACGGTACGGGAAAACCGTTGGAGAGACGTGCGTCGAGCGCCTCGACATCATCATCCGATGCCAGCGGATTAAGCGCAATTCCCCACAGCAACGCATCTGCGGAGAGCCGGGGACGCCCCGATGAGTTTTCCAAACGCAAAAAGGCATCCAGAAGGGGAAACGTCGACCGCATGGAGAGAGCCCTGGCGTCTACAGGCGCCATACGCATCTGACGCAATGTGATACCATCCAGACGCACCTGAAGCAGAGAATCGCCTGCCACGCGGACGGTCATGCCATTGTCGAACACCATACTGTCGGCGTAAATCCGGCAGCCGTCGACGGCGAGGAGCAGCGACGGCTCTCCGGTGGAGGATTGCCGGCCACACCCCGACAGATACAACGCCGCAGACGCCCCGACCGCTCCGGCCATGGCAATCCACAGCATCCGGATGGCGGCTTTAAGGCGTCTGCGCGACATTAGTTTTCAGATTTATAGTTTCCGTGAACGGAATAGCACGGTCAGAATATCCTTGCGGCTATCGACGCGGGGAGTGCGTCCTTATGCACGAGGATGCTCAGTGTCTTGGCCAGGAAGAAAGGTTCGGACACATAGAAGAAGCCGTCGTAGACCTGATTGGTGTCCCAGGAGTTCTTCACCTTGTAATAGCGCTTGCCGTTCTGGTCGGTGGCTACGCCAACGATTTCCATCCCGTGGTCGTCGGTAGTCTCCTGGCGGTCGAACATCTTCTGGCGCACCTCCTGAGTAACCTCGATTTCCTCAACCGGTCCCTTGATGTCGAACTGCTTTGCCTGACGCTCCTTGTCGCTGAGTTTTACCCAGCGCGAGAGTTCGGTCCCCTCCATATCGGCGGCGGTGCGCTCCTTGGGCATCACAGCGAAACCTTCATTCCATTTGAAGCCGCCCTCGCTCACGTCGGCCGCCCAGACTACCGGGTAACCCTTGTCAATGGCATTGTCGACGATGGCCTTCAGTTCGTCGAGAGGTACATTCTCGTAGGGCGCCCAGAGCCAGTTGTCGGGCACTTCGAGCACAAACGGCTCATAGAAAGGATGGTGAGTGAAGGAAGTTACGGGCACATAGTCGTCGGTGTTGATGCCGAGCGACTCGGCGTAGCTCAGCGGAGTATATGTGCGTCCGTCGACCTCGAAAGTCTCGGGCACTTCGCCCAGATATGCATCGAGGATAGCCTCATAGCCTTTGCGCCACGATTCGGAAATACGCTTGTTGGGCTTGCGGACTACCGCGTCGAGATAGGCCTTGAGCACGGCGTCCAGTTCGCCGTGAACGTGTTTTTCCTCGCCGTAGTTCAGTCCGGAGTAGACACTCTCGGGGAGTGCGCCGTAGCGTGCCCAGACGTAGGGCACGTCCATAATGCTGCCACCGGCACCGAAATTCGTCTGGCCGTACATGCGCACGTAGCGGTCGGCCTTGTCGAGGTAGCACTGGCGCACGGTAAACATCTCGCTCAGGTCGTGCTCCTTACCGCCCTGACGCACTATTTCGTCCTCGAACATCGATGTGCCGGCGAAACACCAACAGGTGCCGCTCTTGTTCTGGTCCTTTACAGGGGTGGTGGGAATCACTTTGATGTCGGTGAATACAAACTTCACGGTATCGACATCCACCGAGTCGGTGGCCACGCTGTCGGCCACGGCAAACTGATGGCGCAGGGCTTCCACGTCGACGTTGTCGATGGAGTAAGCCGGAGCCGCAGCTGCCATGGCGAGCAGAGCAAGATGTATTTTCTTCATAACCTATATATTATTGTCTAATTATACCTTAAAACGTGCGAACGGGGCATCATTTCCCCTTTTTAGCGTCGATGTCGCGCAGAAGCGTCTCTACAGCAGTGCGGAGCTGTGTGTCCTCACCTTTCACGATGGTTTCAGGCGAGTTAAGAACCTTCACATCGGGCTCAAGCTGGGTGTTCTCCAGATAGTTGCCTTCGGCGGTACGGTAGCCGATAACGGGGATTCCGAACACGAGCGTGGGATCCTGCATCGTCACCCAGTTGACCGAGGTCATAGTGCCGGGCACGGGAGCGCCGACAACCTTACCGATTTTCTGGTGCTGGTATACCCAGGGGGTGCCGTGGGCGTTGCTGTAGCAGGGCTCGGCCACGAGCATAATCGATGGCTTGTTCCAGCGGCGCGAAGGCATATCGCACACGTCGGTGCCGCGGATTTCCTGCGTCAGGTATTTCTGTCCGGTGAAGAGCACCTCGATATCCTCGTGCATACGTCCGCCGCCGTTCCAGCGGATGTCGATCACCACGCCGTCGCAATTGGCGTATTTGCCGAGCAGGTCGGCATACATCGGGCGGAACGACTCGTCGGCCATCGATGGGATGTGTACGTAGCCCAGACGGCCACCCGACCAGCGCTCCACGTCGGCGGCACGCTGTTTCACCCAGCGCTTATATAGCAGGGCGTTCTCCTTGGCGACCGAGACTGGCTTAACAACCTCCTCGACTTTCACGCCCGAGGGTGTGGTGAAGGCCACGAGCGTCTTCTTTCCGGTAAGATTCCGGAGGATTCCGGAAAGGTCGGCCTCGGGGGTAAGCTCCTCTGAATTGATGGCAGTGATTACCGATCCGGGGGTCATCTTTGTTTTGGCCGAGTCGAATGGACCGTTTACGATTACTTCATCAACTTTCTGGCCCGGTCCTGTGTATGTCATGTCGTAGAGCAGACCGAGCGAGGCAGTCCGGTCGGCTCCTGCAGCAGGTGCCGGACGGTAGCGGCCGCCGGTGTGCGACACATTGAGCTCGCCGAGCAGTTCGGAAAGCATTTCGGCGTAGTCGTAGTTGTTGTTGATATGCGGGAGGAAACGGCGATAGGCTGCCGTCATGGCGGGCCAGTCGATACCGTGCATCCCCTTGTTGTAGAAGCGGGCACCTTCCTCTACCGTCATGTAGTCGAACATAGCCTCGCGTTCGGCGGCAAGGTCGATTTCCTGAGTGGCGGTTGCTGTAACGGCCTTGAGCTTATCGGTCTTGGGGTCGAGCTTCTGAATTTTGTCGCCGAACACAAATATGCTCTTTCCCTCCTTGTCGAGCTGAAGCATCGGGGTGCGTTTGCTGCCAAGCTTGCTCACGAGCTTAGGCTCGCGCTTGCGCAGCGACATTTTCCAGAGGTCGTAGCCGTCGTCGAATGAGCTGAGGAAATATAGCGTCTCGCCGTCGGCGGTGAGGATTGCATCGCCGAGGTCGCTCGAGAAGGGGGTGAGGCGCACGATGCGGTCTTCAATGCCGTCGAGCTCGACCACAATGGGTTTCACGCCCTTTTCCTCCTTTTTCTTGTCGGCAGCAGCGTCTTTTTTCGCAGCGCCTTTTTTTGCGTCGCCCTTTCCACCCTCTGTACTTGCGCCGGAGGCTTTTTTCTCAGTTTTCTCGGCATCCTTCAGAAGGGCGTAGTCTTCCTCGTTGAGCAGGAAGCGGTCGTAGGCCTCGCGGTTGAGGAATATGATCATCACGTCGTTCTGCGAGCCCCACGAAGCGTGGGCGCGCATGCCGTAGCGGTCGGTCTGATACACGATCGCGTTGCCGTCGAGCACAAAATGCGGAGTGCCGTCGAAATAGCCCGAGCGAGTGAGGTCGGTGATTTTGCCGGTCGAGAGTTCGAGCAGCGCGATATCGCTATATGGGTCGCGCATCTCGGGAATAAATTCCATCACGATCCAGCGGCTGTCGGGACTCCACTCGAAGCCCATGCCGTCGTTCTGGCCCGGATAGGTCTCACCACGGGTGTATTCCGTAACTTTGCCGGACGCCAAATCCATCACGCAGAGATGGTTGCGATTCTTGACAAAAGCAAGCTTCTTGCCGTCGGGAGAAACATCAGGATGCGAGTACTCGTCGACCGGATCAGCCACGTTGGCACCAGGCTTCACGTCGAAGAGCGCCACCTCGGAAATGGCCGTCGCATTGGGGAAATTGGCATCTTCCTTGCGCGTCATCGACGCCTTATATATATTCTTGCGACCGGAGCGCTCCGAGGTATAATAAAGCGTGCGGTTGTCGGCTCCCCAGCTGATATGGCGCTCAGCGGCGGGAGTGTGGGTGACCTGTACAGTAGTGGGGTATTCCACCGAAGTTACGAACACGTCGCCACGGTCGGTGAAGGCCACCATCTTGCCGTCGGGCGAGACTACTCCTCCGGCAGCCTTTACGTTGCGAACCTCCTTCTGGTCGGCGTCGTCGGTCACGGCCTCTACGGTAAGTTTCACGGGCTTTCCCCCGTCGGCAAGCGTGTAGATGCTGCCGTCGTAGGTAAATGCCATCTTCCCGTCGGCCGAACGCGATAGGAATCTCACGGGGTGAGTTTTGAAATCGGTGATGCGTTCGGCTTTATCTGGTGCGCCGAGCGGGAAGGTCCACACATTGAATGTATCGCCGTCGCGCTCGCTGAGGAAGTATACTGCGCCGGAAGCCGGATCAAGCACCGGATTGCGGTCCTCGCCGGGACGGTCGGTCAGATTCGTATGCTTGCCGGTGGTGAAATCCACCATCCAGATGTCGCGGGTGACGGAAGATGTATGGTGCTTGCGCCATTCGTCCTCGAATCCCTTCACGTCCTGATAGAGCATCACATTGCCGTCGGCGCTGAAGGTGGGCATCTGAGCCGGCGTGCCGAGCACCTGCCGGGGTTTTCCGCCCTCCACTCCTACGGCGTAGAACTCGCTCATGCGCGAACTCGGAAACATTGCCGATTGAGCCGGATTCTGTATGGCCGCCGAGAAATATACGGTGCGCCCGTCGGGCGAGAAGGCTTCGGGAATTTCAGCGGCCTGATTGCGCGTCAGCCGCGTGGCAGTCCCACCTCCGGATGGCATCACATAGACATCGAAATTGCCGTGGCGCGCAGATGCGAAAGCTATGCTTTTGCCGTCGGGGCTCCATATGGGGTTGGAGTCGTAGGCAGGATTGGTGGTCAGCCGCGTGGCCATGCCGCCGGTTGCCGGAACAGTAAAAATATCGCCTTTATATTCGAAAGCTATGCGCGTGCCGTCGGGCGAAATCTTCACATCGCGCATCCAAAGGGCCTCGGCCGAGGCTCCGGTCGGCAGAACCGACGCTGCGAGAATCAGTATGGTTAATTTCTTCATATCGTGGCAAAAATACTTTTTCAGATGTTGGCCGGGCTGCGGAAATGCCGCGACACCGGAGGACATGCGACGCCTATTTCAGGCGGTACATGTAGCCGAGGCTCACCATGATTGTGCTTCCGCGCGAGGCGGAGAACTCATCGGCTTTCGAGGAGGGGAATATATTGCCGAGGCCGTAGTAATAGCGGGCCTCGAGCATCACCGAATGACGCTTTTTTATTATGAACTCAACTCCGGCACCGCCCGTGATTCCGTAGTCAAATCTGTTCTTGATTTTCAGACGCATCTGGTCAACCTGCCTGTATTCATATGGAAATCCCTCTACCTCAGTGGGATTCTCATAATCGAAGTTGGCGCTGACGGCGTCGCTCACCATATATCCAATCTGCGGTCCGAGATTGAAGAAGCACTTTACCACGCGCGAGCCGAAGAATATATGGGTCATCACCGGGAGGGTGATGTAGTTCGTCCGGTGCGTATAGTTGAAGAACTCGTTGGCTTCTTCAAAATTCTCCTTCCATCCGGCCTGCATGAAGTTGAGCTCGGCCATCAGACCTACATGCCGCTCCTCGGCATATCTGAACGATACACCCATAGTGGCGCCCCCGAGCATCGATTCCTTCGACTTCGGATAGAACGACACCTGCGAAAGCGTCATACCGGCATGGGCGCCGATATGCACATGCGGCACATAGTGGCGCTGGGCCCGGACTGCCGGAACGACAGCCAGGGCTACGAGCAGGACTATTATGATTTTTTTCATTTACTTGTCTAAAAACATTTTCAGAGCGTCTCACTCTCCACGAAGCCGCCGGGACTGTAGTGGATGAGGAATAGCAGATGGTTGATCAGGCCGCCCTGGGCCTGAACCGGCTCGGCGCCGGCGGTCTGAGCGTCGTCCGACGGTCCGATCCAGTCGAGGCGCAGACTGTTCTGTATGCCGCTGAATTCGGCCGGGAAGGCTCCGGTTTCAGCCTTGTGTCGCAGGCCATTCACCACAAACATACCGGTGTCGAAGCCGAGAATGCCCTGAGTGGGCACCGCATCGAACATCTCCACCCCGTAGGCCGAGCGGTAGCGCTCCTTGAGGTCGCGGGCGCGGTAGTCGCGCTCATCCACAAGGAAACGCGAATATATCGTAGCGTCGAGATTGCATATGGCGTCGAAACTATCGCCGCGGAAGGTAACCCACTCAGGATAACCCCAGAGAGCCACATTGCCCGGAGCAAGCGCCGACTGCCGCTTTGTGGTCAATGCGTCGGAATATCTGGCGAACTCGCTTTTCGAACCGGAGACAGGCACAAACACCAGCGGCTGCGTGTCGGGGTCAAGCCCCTGGAGGTCGTCGTCGCGCAATATGCCGGAATACGCCACCTCGCGATAGGGGATGCCGTCGGCGTCGAGGCGCTGCTTCAGCGCGGCCACAAAGGACTCCTTGTCGGCCTGGCCGCCGCTACGGCTGATGAACACCGGCAGACGGTCGGCAAATTTTTCCACAAAGGCATCGATGGCCTTGGCATACATTGCGTCGTGAGGTATGTTGGTCTGCACCACGTTGCGGTGGGTGAGATAGCTTTCATCTTTTACGGCGAAGATATTGAGTACAAGGGTCTCAGGGCCGACGCCGGTCAGGATTGCGTCAATCTGGGCGCTGTTGTCCGGAGCTATCACGAGGTCGGCCTGCGCCACACCGGAATCGGCGAGAAGTTCGCGCACACGCTCCAGCGAGGACTCAGTATCGTAAAAACTGAACTTCACGGGCTGCAGACCGTCGCTACGGAGCGTATCGGCGGCAAGCAGCATCCCCTTGAAGAACTCAGTATAGAGTTGGGTGGTGCGGCTCATCGGCTCTTCGCCGAGCATAAACGGAAGGAGAACCGCCACATTCATCGTGTCGCGGGCATGCCAGCGGTCGGCTTCGGCAGCGGCCGAGGCGGCAAGCGTTTCCGACTGGCCAATAGCAAGGGCTTCGGCGCTCTCGGCCGCATTCACTCCGGCCGATTCGTCGGGCTGCATCGCGGCCAGTGCATGGGCACTGCCACTATGGCGTGCGATCGCCTCGGGTGTCACGGGTATCATCAGAGTCTGTCCCGGCTTATAGCGCAGAGGGTCGAGTGTAGGATTCGCATCGAGCACAGCCTCGAGGGGTGCGCCGTTGGCATTTGAAATCGAAAAAAGTGTCTCGCCCGGCTCTATCACATGCTTAATATATCCGGCCGCATTCGGTTTTGGAGCAGCTGCTGTCGCTGCCGCAACAGAAGTAGTAGCCGTTGCAGTGACATCGCCCTGCGCGCCATCTGTAAGACAAAGCACCTGCCCCTCGGTTATCCCCTCGTCAGCCCAGGGGTTAAGGCGCAGAAGATAGTCGGTCGACATGCCGTATGTGCGCGCAACACCATAGACCGTATCACCTTTCTTGACAACATGTGTGGTCACTCCGGCAGCGGCGGCATAGACAGCCGGACGCTCTCCGGGCGCCACCTGAAATACTTCCACCGGAAAATACAGCCGCATCCGGGGCTTCAGGCCGTCGGCTGCCGTAGGATTGTAATCCACAATCTGCTCGCGGCTCACTCCAAGCTCGTTTGCAACGGAATATATCGATTCCTTGGGCTTTACATCGTAGTAGAAACATTGTTTGCCTCCCACCGAAGTGACGGGGAGTTCCCTCACCACGGTAGCACGGGCAGGCAGCGACGCCATAAGCAGAAACGCGGCGAATGTGCCGGCAAACAGTTGTCTTATAGTATTTTTCATCTGAAAAGAGAATTTAGCGGGCCATCGCGTTTCCGCAACGCCACATTATCTCACAAATTTAGGCTTTTTCCGCCAATTGCACAACATCTCTTCCATGGGTTAGCCACAGACATGTCCGACACTTTCAACGGGGGCCGAGAGACCGTCAGCGATTCCGTTAAAAACATCGAATCCAGGCAGAATTTGGCTGTTTGGGAAATTATTGGTAATTTTGTCGAAATTTTCAACCAATACAACTTCTAATGAAGAAAACAATCATTACAGCGCTGGCCGCCGCGATGGCCGCAGGCGCATCGGCCGAAGGCTACCAGGTGAACACCTTCAGCGCAAAGCAAGAGGGTATGGGCCACGTGGGCGTGGCCATGAAACTCGGTGCCGAGAGCCAGATTTTCAACCCGGGCGCGCTTGCTTTCATGAACAAGACAATGGAGGTTTCCGGCGCAATAAGCGCCATTAAATCCACGGCCTACGCCACCGTCGGCGGCCAGGAATACGTTACAAGCAACAAAGTGGCCACTCCGATGAATTTTTCGGCGGCCTTCCGCATCTACGACAATCTTTATGCTGGTGTGACGCTCTACACGCCCTACGGCTCGTCGATTAACTGGGGTAAATCCTGGCCCGGCGCCGTGCTCAACCAGAGTGTTGACCTCAAGGTGTTCACGGTGCAGCCCACCGTATCGTGGCGCGTGCTCCCCAACCTCTCGATCGGCGCAGGCCTGATGATCGGCTGGGGCAACGTAAACCTGAACAAGGGGCTGGCCACCGCCTCGTCGATGGACCGCCTGATCGACCTTCAGTATGAGGCCGCCACACTGAAATATGAAGCAGCCAGACTGCAATGGAACGTAGCCAAGCTTCAACAGGCCATGGGCGGCCCTGACCCCGGCGACGCTCCTATCAATACAACCACCGCACCCCAGTACCGCTACGGCAATATGCCCCCGGCGTCGGTGAATCTTAAAGGCGATAGCGAGCTGGCCCTCGGCTTCAACGTAGGCGTGCTCTGGGATATCAACGAGAAATGGAACGTGGGCCTCTCCTTCCGCTCGAAAATGAACATGCACGTAACGGCAGGCGACGCACAGGTTGAATACGCCGACGAGCAGGCGCGCCAGCTTCTTGGTTCCACGCTCGACGTAATCAACTACACCAATTTCGATGCCTCGATGCCCTGCCCCTATGTACTGACGGCCGGCGTAAGCTATAAGCCCATCCCCCGCCTCGAGCTGGCTTTCGACGCCCAGCTCAACGGATGGAAGACCTACAAGGAGCTGAATATCGACTTCGCCAACCTCGACAAGCCCTTCGACCAGAATCTGCCGAAGAACTACCGCAACGCGATGACCTATCATATTGGTGCACAATATGCGATGACCGACCGCCTCGACCTCCGCGCAGGTCTGATGATTGATACCAACCCCTGCAACCTCGACTACTATAATCCCGAGACGCCTGGGATGACCAAGATAGAACCTTCCGTCGGACTCTCTTTCCGCCCAATCAAGGGTCTCTCGATCGACGTGGCGTTCATGTATGTGAAAGGCTGCGGCCAGACCGGAGCCACCGCAAGCTACGACAACCTGCTGGCACCAAACTACAACGCAGGCCTCGCGCAATATAATGCCGGGGTGGCACAGTATAAAGCAGGGGTAGCACAGTTCAACCAGATTCTGCAGTCCATCGGTCAACCTGCCTACAACGCATATAATGCCCCGAACCTCAAGGAGATGCCCTCGTCGGAATCATTCATCGCCGACTACACCCTCCATGCCCTCATCCCCGCCATCGGCATCAGCTACTCCTTCTGAACAACAGAAATCACTATATAACGCGAGCCCCGGAGTGCGTCGACGCGCTCCGGGGCTCTTTGTCTGATACTTTTCTGCTTTGGCAGCCTGCGGGATACGTCCCGCGTTATTGCTGCTGGTTGCGGATCTTGGTTTTGTTTTTGGTCTTTTCGGAGGAGGATTTGTCCATATCCTTTTCCTCCTTGAGGTCGATTTCGTTGCGCTGGGCGTCGAGCACCTTATATTGCAGGTAGGCGAGCGATTCGTCGGCCATCACCTTGAACCTGGCGCCAAGCTCCATGCGCCAGCGCCGGTAGAGTGAAATCAATCCCTTCTTGAGATAGGCGTCGACAAAGGGGTGGACGTAGACCACGAAATTCTTTTGCCCCAGATCGTTTACAAGATAGGAAATTTTCTCCTTGAGCGTATCGGTGAATAGAAGCGAGGGCTGAACCTCCCCCTTGCCATAGCAGGAAGGACAGGCTTCGGTGGTGACGATATCGAGAGCCGGGCGGACGCGCTGGCGTGTGATCTGCATCAGGCCGAACTTACTCAGCGGCAAAATATTGTGGCGCGCACGATCGGTGGCCATTATCTGACGCATATGCTCGAAGAGCGCCTGGCGGTGTTCTGCCTTGTTCATGTCGATAAAGTCGACCACGATGATGCCGCCCATGTCGCGGAGCCGAAGCTGGCGCGCGATCTCGTCGGCGGCGCGGATGTTTACGTCGAGAGCGTTTGTCTCCTGGTCGTTACCGGCTTTGGCGCGGTTGCCGGAATTCACGTCGATTACGTGGAGGGCCTCCGTATGCTCGATAATGATGTATGCGCCTGATTTGAATGAGACCGTCTTGCCGAACGACGATTTAATCTGACGGGTGATGCTGAAGTGGTCGAAAATAGGCTCATCCTTATCGTAGAGCTTCACTATGTCGGCCTTCTCGGGCGCTATCAGGCTCACATATTTCTTTATCTGGGCCATCACTTCGGGATCGTTCACATGAATATCCTCGAACGATGGCGAAAATACGTCGCGCAACACGCCAACGATACGGCTCTCCTCCTCGAAGATGAGCGAGGGTACGGGTGCCGTGCGGGCCTTGGCTATGGTTTCGTTCCACGACTGCAGAAGCGTCTGCAATTCGTGGTTAAGTTCCGATACGGTCTTGCCTTCGGCCGACGTCCGGATTATGACGCCGAAATTTTTTGGTTTGATGCTCTCCACAAGGTGGCGCAGACGCAGCTTTTCGCTGGTGGTCTTGATTTTCTGCGATATCGAGATTTTATCGCTGAAGGGTATGAGCACCATGTAGCGCCCTGTGAAAGATATTTCGGTGGTGAGTCTGGGACCTTTCGACGAAATGGGTTCTTTTACAATCTGCACCAGGAGTTCGCGGCCGCAGGTCAGCTGGTCGGTCACGGTGCCGTGCTTGTCGATATCAGGCAGTAGCTTCATGCGCGAAATATCGGGCAACTTGCCGCCGGGGCGCTTTACCGGCGGCTGCTTTTTCTGATTGCCCTGCTGGGCATCGGGAGCTTCGGGCTGTTCGCCAAGAAGCTGTTTGAGAAATTCGGAATACGACGAAAATCTCGGGCCAAGATCCAGATAATGCAGAAAAGCATCCTTCTCGTAGCCCACGTTGACGAAGGCGGCGTTCAGACCCGGCATCAGCTTTTTCACCTTTGCCAGATATATGTCGCCGACAGCGTAGGCTATGTCGCGGTTCTCCTTCTGGAGCGAAACGAGCCGACCGTCCTCGAGCAGGGCGATCGACACCTCCTTGGGCTGAACGTCGACTATCAGTTCGCTTTTCATTGTTTATCTGTTGTAAGGAATTGTTTTGTTGTTAACTGAGGTATAACCGTAGTGTGGCATACCTGCGGGAGAGAGGGCAGGATAAAAACAACGAAACAAACTTGGATGGGGCGCAAGCCTCGCAGCTCTGCCACATGAAAGTTTGTTTCGGTTTCGTCTGGCCGCCGCCATTGCCTGATTATATCGGCTCCGGGCTCCGTGGCCCGGACTGCCTGAGGTTGGCAGGACCGGATTGAATCGCCGGCCGCCGTGGCGGCGCCGCTCAAATCTTATTTCTTCTTGTGGCGATTCTTGCGAAGGCGTTTTTTACGCTTGTGGGTCGCCATCTTGTGACCTTTTCTTTTCTTTCCGCTGGGCATAGTGGTTAAAAATTAAATTAGGTTGTGGAGCGTGGGGCTCAGCGCCCGCAGGCTCGTTTGAAAAGTTGGTTATATGGAGCAAACCGGGCTATCAGCCTTTTACATCTTCCATGAACACTTTGGCGGGCTTGAAAGCGGGAATCTTGTGCTCGGGGATGATGATGGTGGTGTTCTTGGAGATATTGCGGGCAGTCTTCTGCGAACGGGTCTTGATGATGAAGCTGCCGAAACCACGGAGGTAAACGGGTTCGCCGTGCGAAAGCGAGTCCTTGACTACTTCCATGAATTTTTCGATGGTTTCCAGAACTGCGGCTTTTTCAATGCCGGTGGTCTTTGAAATCTCGTTTACGATTTCTGCTTTAGTCATAATTGTGATGTATGCTTAAAATATTTTTAATAGAATTATCTCCATAAACGGCTAAATGATAGCGCGATAAGGCTCCATCCGCCCGACGGGGCGGATTTTGCAAGTGCAAATATCGCACTTTTTTTTCAATCTACAGCAATACTGACGCAATTTTCGCCAAAAAAATTTGAGATAAACAGTTGGCCGGTGGATTTTTGCAGATACCGGACGGGCGAAACGACTATACGTCGGCCACGCGCCAGGGGCGGTAGTCGGTTTCGGGCGTATCGACAGCATCGCCACCCTCGATACGGCGCAATCGACTCACCACAGCGAGCGTAACGGGCAGAACAACAATTTCGTAGGCGGTTTTCAGCAACGCCTGCGTCAGAATAAGCGACAGTATGGTTGACGCAGGAAGCACACCCCCGAAGGCCACGGGAAAGAACACGAGCGAATCGGCACCCTCTCCAAGTAGGGTACTGACAATGGCACGAAGCGAAAAACTGCGTCGGGTGTTACGCGATGTCTCCGGGCTCGAAGCCTTCATGCGGCTCATCACGTAGGCGTTGGCCATCGACCCGACTATGAAAGCCGTGAAACTGGCCGCCATGATGCGCGGCACACTCGAATAGGTGGCCTCCATAGCCTCCTGCCCTTGCCAGTCAGGACTGCCGGGCAGCATCATAGCCACATTTAGGAGCCCGGCCACAAGCAGACTCATGGCAAATCCAAGCCATATCATGAGCCTGGCGCGGCCGAAGCCATAGACTTCGACCACACAGTCGTTGATAATATATGATATAGGGAATACCACCACTCCGGCGGTTATGGTGAACCATCCGAGATCCACGGTTTTTATTTCCGTGAGGTTCGACACGATGAGACACACCACGAAAAGAACCGTCAGCACCAGATACGGCACCGTGACGGCACGAGATTTCTGTCTGTTCATTGATTCTTGTTTTTTACGAGGTAGCAAGCACTCGGTGGGTTTTCTTAGAAATTTCGCGCAAAGTTACGAATTTCCGCTCCACATTCCAAAAGGCACTACATACATCCGGCAGTCACGCCAATCACGATAGCCCCGATCAGCACGATACACAGCGCCACAAGGCGCCCCAGGCGCTTAGGCCAGTCTATTTCGCAAATGGCCGTACCCGTAGCGAGGTTGCTCTCCACCTCCGCTACGCTCTTATTCGCCCGGCTCACAGCGGCCGGCATCACCTCAGTCATTTGCCCTATATTCATACTTCCTTAGTTTTATATATTATCCCTTAAGAACGTTGCGACGCCAATCGAAAACACCGCATTCGCATCACATTATTGTAACAATCGCAAGCGCAGTAAAGATAGCGCGCATCAACATGTTTTAACATTTATTCACCAAGATCCATCCCCCACATGCCGCCGGACGCCCGAGGCAATAAATCGGGCGTTGCGGCGTTATCAGATTAATGAGAACAATTCTGACTCACATATATCTGCGTATGGCGGCTCTGGCCGTCGCAGCCCTGGCCGGCCTCATCCCTTGGGCACCCGGAGCGCATGCAGAACGCCTCAACGACAAGGTGCTTAACCGCCCCTACAGCGACAACCGCCGCTGGCATCTCGGATTCTCCGTCGGTCTCAATACGATGGACTTTTCGTTTCATCACAACGGCTTTGTCACCGAACAGGGGCAGACATGGTTCATGGAGCAGCCCTCGTTTTCGCCCGGCTTCTGCGTCAACGGCCTCTTCAGCGTAAGGCTGAACAACTATTTCAGCGTGCGAGTCACCCCCGGCATGTATTTCGGCAACCGTGTGGTGCGGTTCCTCGATACCACCGGCGGCCAGGAGGAGAAACAGGACATCAAATCGGCCTATCTCGTCCTTCCGGTCGATCTGAAATTCTCCTCACAACGCATGCACAATATCCGCCCCTATATGGTGGCCGGCGTGATGCCCGCGTTCGACGTAATGAAGAAAAAGACGGATTTCCTGCGCACCAACTCCACCGACTTCATGCTGTCGGTCGGATTCGGATGCGACCTCTATCTCCCCTATTTCAAACTGATTCCCGAGCTTAAATTCTGCTTCGGACTTTCCGATGCATTAAACCACGACCGTCCGGACCTCGTGGACGACCCGCTCCGTGCCGGCGTCAGCTCGTCGGTCAAGAAAGCCACCACCAAGATGGTAGTCCTCTCGTTCTATTTCGAATAGCCGCACCGGCCTCAACACTTCCTCCATGCAACAACCCCACATCATCATAGGCCGCCTGCGCCGCCGCATCCTGCTGGTCGCGGCAGCCGCCATGCTGGCGCTCCTTGCGCCCGTGCGCGCCGTCGGCCAGACCGACGCCCAGTTTTCCCAGTATTTCGAAGTCCCGGCCTACTACAACACAGCCGCCATCGGCACTACCGACCTTCTGAAAATCCGCGCCGGCATGCGCATGCAGTGGGTGGGAATCGACAACGCTCCGCGCACCTTTCTCGCCATCGCCGACATGCCGTTCAAGCTCTTCAATAAGCGTTTCGGCGTAGGCCTTGTAATGCAACAGGAAAGTCTCGGCCTCTTCAAGAACATGAACATCGGCGCCCAGATAGCCTACAAGCAGAAGCTTTTTAAGGGCACGCTCTCCATAGGCGCCCAGATCGGATTCTTCGACCAGTCGTTCAAAGGCTCGGAAGTCTACATTCCCGACGACGACGATTACCACCAGAGCACCGACGAGGCTATTCCCCAGCAGGACATCCGCGGCAACGCCTTTGACCTCGGCCTCGGACTTTTCTACACACACCGCTGGTTCTGGGCCGGTCTGTCGACCACCCACCTTAATTCACCCTCGGTAAAACTCGATGCCGAGACCGGCGAAAACGGCAACGAACGCAACTACGAATTCAACCTCGGACGCACCCTATATTTTATGGCTGGAAGCAATATTCCCGTGAAAAATACGTTATTTGAAGTGTTGCCTTCGGTGTTGGTAAAGACCGATTTCACCTTCACCACCTGGGAGGCAACCGCACGCGTGCGATACAATAAATTCCTGACCGGCGGCTTCGGCTACCGGTGGAAAGACGCCGCCTACGTAGTTCTCTCGGCCGAATTCAAAGGCTTTTACATCGGCTACAGCTACGACTATCCCACATCGGCCATCGCCAAAGCCTCGAGCGGCAGCCACGAAATCTTCGCCGGCTACAGCCTGAAGCTCGACCTCGGCGAGAAAAACAAGCACCGCCATAAGAGCGTGCGCATAATGTAACCCGGACCCGGGCGCCCTTCAGGGCTCCCCATTTTCTCTACAAGCTAATTCAGAAGGAACACCCTCGATATGAACAAGAACCTAACGTTTTACCTCCTCCCGCTGGCAGTGGCCCTCCTGGCCGCTTCCTGCGCCTCCGGCCGCCGGAGCGCCACAGGGGGCGAAGTGACCGGCGTAGGCGGTACGGCCTGGGCCGAACCCACCCCCTACGGCATGGTCCTCGTCAGCCGCGGCTCCATGGAGATGGGACCCGCCAAAGCCGATTCCGCATGGAACCTCGCCGCCGACCCCAAAGGGATGTCGGTCGACGCTTTCTGGATGGACGAAACCGAAGTCACCAACTCGAAATACAAGCAGTTCGTCTTCTGGGTGCGCGACTCCATTATCCGCGAACGTCTCGCCGACCCCGCCTACGGCGGCAATGAAGACTATCGCATCGAGGAAGACAAGCAGGGCAATCCCATCACACCCCACCTCAACTGGAGCAAGCCTATCCCCTGGCGCAATCCGGGCGAGGACGAGGCACGCGCCATCGAAAGCGTATACCGCACCAACCCCATCACCGGCGCGCGCGAGCTCGACCCCGACCAGCTCAACTACCGCTACGAGGTCTACAACCAGACCGAGGCCGTAAAGCGCAAGCACCGCCTCGACCCGCGCAAGCGCGAATACAACACCGACCGCCCCGTGCCCACCGACATCCCGATGATTTCGAAGGATACCGCCTGGATCAACGACGAAGGTGAAATCGTGCGCGAAACCGTAACCCGCGCTCTCTCCGGCGACTACGATTTCCTCAACACGTATATCGTAAACGTCTACCCCGACACCACCGCGTGGGTAAACGACTTCGAGAACGCTTACAACGAGCCTTACGTGCGCATGTACTTCAGCCACGGCGGCTACAGCGAATATCCCGTGGTCGGCGTAAGCTGGGAACAGGCCAACGCGTTCTGCAACTGGCGCACCGACTTCCTCAAGCGCTCGCTCGGCAAGGAAGGCGTTTACATCGAACCCTACCGCCTCCCCACCGAGGCTGAATGGGAATTCGCCGCACGCGCCGGCGAGAACGCCAACATGTACCCCTGGGAGGGTGAGCTTCCCATCAGCGAAGACAAAGGCTGCTTCTACGCCAACTTCAAGCCCAACGACGGCAACTACGTGAAAGACGGACACCTGATCACCTCGCGCGTCGGGACCTACTCACCCAACGACTTCGGCCTCTACGACATGGCCGGCAACGTGAGCGAATGGACCTCCACGGCCTTCACCGAGGGCGTCTCCAAGCTTACCAGCGACCTCAACCCTGAATACCGCTACAACGCCGCCAAGGAAGACCCCTACAAGATGAAGCGGAAGATAGTGCGCGGCGGCTCGTGGAAAGACGTGGCCCACAACGTGCGCTCCGACATCCGCATGTGGGAGTATCAGAACGAGCAGCGCTCCTACATCGGCTTCCGCTGCGTGCGCTCGCAGATAGGCTTCGCGCGCGGTCAGCAGCTCAAATCCAAGAAATAAGCAGCGGCGCCCGCATCTCCTCCCCCTCCGTTCCTCCATTCAGAAATAATCCAAACCAAGTTTCTCCCGATGGGAAAGATCAAGACATACAAGCGCGGCATCTCGGCCTTCATCTCGTCCGACAAAGGGCAGCGCTTCTTCAATTTCGCCTACTCAATCGGCGCGGCCATCGTAATCTGGGGCGCGCTCTTCAAAATCCTGCACCTCCCCGGCGGCAACTTCCTGCTTTCGCTCGGCATGGGCACCGAGGTGCTTATGTTCATGCTCACGGCCTTCGACCGGCCGCCGCGCGAGTATAAGTGGGAAAACGTCTTCCCCGTGTTCGACACAGAGAATCCCGACGACCGTCCCGACTTCGCCGCAGGCACCGGAGTGGTGATCAACGGCGCCGCTCCCGCTGCAGGCACTCCCTCAGCCCAGCGCCCGGATATCGCCACCCCCGTCCTATCGGCCGACGCCTCGCCTGCCGAGGTAATGGGCCGCGTGGGCGACGCCACACAGCTCTATCTCAACCAGATCACCGAGATGACCAACGAGTTGCGCCATCTGCAGGACACCACCCGCGCCCTCAACAACGTGAGCGACGTGCTCCTGCAGTCGTACAACGCCATCACCCAGAACTCCGAGCAGATTACCGCCTCATCCTCGGGCTACGTCGACCAGATGCAGGCCCTCAACCGCAATATCGCGGGCCTCAACACCATCTATGAGATTCAGCTCAAGAGCGTATCGTCGCAGCTCGACGCCATCGACCGCGTGAATCAGGGTATCAAGGAAATCCGCGATATGTATGAGAACTCGGCCAATGCCTCGTCGCGCTACTGCGAGGAGACCGAGAAAATGGCCCGCTACATGCAGCAGCTTAACTCCGTCTACGAAAAGATGATCACCGCCATGACCATCAACATGTACCGCCCCATGGCAGGCGCCCCGATGCCCGAGGGGATGCCCGTGCCTCCGTCGCAACACTCCACCCCCCGACAGGACGAAACAGGCGCCAATGCCTGACACTTTCCCCTCCGCTCCACCATATAATATATATAGACAGACCCCTTCCAACCGTAATTATCACCCATGGGTAGCAACAACACAAGGCTCTCACCGCGACAGAAGATGATAAACCTCATGTATATCGTCCTCACCGCCATGCTGGCCCTCAACGTGTCGAGCGACGTGCTCAACGGCTTCACTCAGGTGGAGGAAGGCCTCAAGCGCACAAACACCAACGTAGAGGAGCGCAACGCCGCCATCCTCAACACACTGGAGGCATTCGCCACGCAGAACCCCGACAAGGGCAAGCGGTGGTACGACAAGGCCACCGAGGTGCGCCGCGTCACCGACGGCATCTACCGCCATATCGACTCCCTGAAATACCTCATCGTGCGCGAGGCCGACGGCTCCGACGCCGACGTGGCCGACATCCGCAACCGCGACAACCTCGAGGCCGCCTCGTTTGTGATGCTCTCTGGCAACCGCACCCGCGGGGCCGCTCTCCGCAAAGAAATCGAATCATATAGCATTTATATCACATCGCTCATCTCCGACACGCTCAAGCGGGCTTCCCTCGCAAAATCGCTCTCCACCGAAGCCGTGCTCCGCAAGGGCACTCTCGGCAAGCAGTCGTGGGAGGAGTCGAAGTTCGACAACCAGCCCGTAGTGGCCGCCGTCACACTCCTCACCAAGCTCCAGAACGACGTGAAATACGCCGAAGGCGAAGCCCTCCAGAACCTTCTGGCCAACGTCGATGCCGGCGACGTGCGCGTCAACGAGCTCAACGCCTTCGTGATTCCACAGAGCCGCTTCGTGATGCGCGGCGGCAAATATTCCGCCAACATCGTTCTTGCCGCCGTCGACACTACGGCCCGCCCCGAGGTGTTCGTCAACGGCCGCAAACTCCCCAACGACCGCGGTCTTTATGAATTCAACCCCGGCGCTACCGGAACCTTCGACTATTCGGGCTACCTCGAGGTGCCCCATGGCGACGGCTCCGTCACCCGCCACCCATTCCAGTCGAGCTACACCGTAATCGAGCCTACGGCCACCGTGTCGGCCACGATGATGAACGTGCTCTACGCCGGCATCGACAACCCCATCTCGATTTCCGTGCCCGGAGTAGCCACTTCGGCCGTCTCCGCCACCATGACCAACGGCACGCTCTCGCGCTCGGGCGACCACTGGGTGGCCCATCCGGCAAAAGTAGGCGATGAGGCCGTAGTCAGCGTAACCGCCCAGATGGACGGACGCCCCATGACGATGGCACAGACAAAATTCCGCGTGCGCAAACTCCCCGACCCTACCCCTTACATTGCCTTCAAGGACGCGCAGGGCAACACCTCGCGCTATAAAGGCGGCGGCCGCGGACTCTCCAAGGCTTACCTGCTCGCCGCCCCCGGCATCGAGGCCGCCATCGACGACGACCTGCTCAACATCCAGTTCAAGGTGCTGAGCTTCGAGACCGTATTCTTCGACTCGATGGGCAACGCCATCCCCGAGGTGAGCAACGGCTCGCAGTTCTCCCAGCGTCAGAAAGACTCGTTCCGCCGCCTCTCGCGCGGCAAGCGCTTCTATATATCCCGCGTGAAAGCCGTCGGCCCCGACGGAATCACACGCGACCTCGCCCCCATCGAAGTAATCGTAGGCTGACGGAGCCGCTTACGCCCCCGACCTACGACACCTCAACACTCCGTATCACGATAATCCAACACCACAGCTTCCACCCATGAAGTCGTTTTCGAAATATCTCATAGCTCTCGTGGCCCTGGCAGGCGCCTTCAGCGCCGTCGCCCAGGATTCGTCAAGCTCATCGTCGATTGTGCGCCGCCGTGCCGGCGACCGCGACCGCAACGCCTCCCGCCAGGCTCCCGGCGTGACCGACCGCATGCAGCAGTTCTACAGCAAGTCGTCGGCCAACGACGCCGACCTGATGTGGATGCGCGTAATCTACCGCGACCTGGAAATGGATAATCCCAAGAACGCCGCCCTCTACTACCCCGAGGATGTGGTCGACGGTCAGGAAAACCTTTTCCGTATCATAATGCGCCTGCTGGCCGACAACGCCATCCCCGCCTACGAATATCTCGACGGCAAGGAGATCTTCACCGACCAGTACCGCCTGAAGGTATCCGACATGCTCGACCGATTCCACGTGCTCTACTCTCCCGCCAAAGGCTCCACGGAGAAGAATCCGCGCTTCGTAATCGAGGAATCCGACGTTCCCGCCAACGAAATCCGCTCCTACTACATTCTTGAGCGCTGGGAATTCGACGCCAAGACCAACAAGACCCGCCGCGTGGTCGAAGCCATCTGCCCGGTACTCCACCGCGCCGACGAATTCGGAGTCGACGCCGTGCGCTACCCGATGTTCTGGGTCAAGCTCGACGCCATCCGCCCCTATCTGGCCCAGCAGTACATCTTCATCGACGACGACAACAACCTGCCGCGCTACACCTACGATGATTTCTTCACCATGGCCATGTACGACGGCGACATCTACAAGACCCGCAACCTCACCAACCGGTCGATGATGCAGATGTTCCCCGACCCCGACGACCGCAAGCGCGCCCAGGACAGCATCCAGAACCGCCTCGAATCGTTCGACAAGAATCTGTGGGTACCCTCGCGCGAGGAGGTAATCGCCGCACGCGAAGCCCGTGAGGCTGCCGAGGCCGAAGCCGCCGCCAAAGCCGAAGGCCAGGAAATCGCCGACCGCGACGGCGCCCCAGCCGATACCCAGGCTTCCGAATCCCGCACCTCGCGCGGACGCCGCGGCTCCGCCACCACGGCCAAGAAATCCAATACCAAAAAAGCCGCTACCAAGAAAACCAAGGTGCGCAAACCCAAGGCCCCCAAATCGTCGTCGGCCGGAGCCGCCCGCTCCGTTCGCCGCCGCAAATAACAGCAACGCGCCCCACCGCATTTCGCAAGTATCTTAAAACACCTGCCACTCTCCATCTCCATCACATTTCGCCCTCCGGCCGAAGGCGGCACATCAACCACGATGCGCCGCCTTCGCCGTTTCCCTAAACCGGCGTCCGGATGGCATGGCGGCCTGTCAGAGCGCCGCTATCACAAGCCGCCTGAAAAATTTGCATAATAGGATATTAATCACTACCTTTGCAGTCCCGATTCTATCCAAACGGAAGAGCCGAGAAGCCACCCGGGCGCCTTTGGCCTGGCCCCGTGCGGTCTCGAAGCTCGTGTATTTATTTATCAATTAAACTTTTAGAAGTGGATACTTTAAGTTACAAAACCCTTACACCCAACGCGCAAAACTGCCCGAAGGAATGGGTCCTCATCGACGCCACCGATCTGGTGCTCGGCCGACTCTGCTCCGAAGTGGCCAAAATTCTGCGCGGCAAGAACAAGCCCTGCTACTCGCCCTTCGTTGAGTGTGGCGACAACGTGGTCATCATCAACGCCGACAAAGTTCAGCTCACCGGCAACAAGTGGACCGACCGCATCTACTACAACTTCACCGGCTATCCCGGCGGTCAGCGCGAGCTCACCCCCGAAGTGCTCATGAAGAAATCCTTCAACAAGCACCTCAAGCCCGGAATGCACCCCCTCTACCTCCGCGTAGTCAAAGGCATGCTTCCCAAAAACCGTCTGGGCCGCAAAATCATCAAAAACCTGCACGTGTTCAACGGCCCCGAACATCCTTTCCAGGACAAGAACCTCCGCGTGCTCGATCTCAAAAAGTAACAATCGCCAACACCTGAATTATGGAAACAGTAAATGCAGTAGGCCGTCGTAAAGCAGCCATCGCCCGCGTGATCCTTACCGAAGGCAACGGCGAAATCACCATCAACCACCGCGAACTCGGCAAGTACTTCCCCTCGTCGATTCTCCAGTACATCGTTAAGCAGCCCCTCACCACCCTCGACGTTGCCGAGAAATACAACATCCGCGTCAACCTCGACGGCGGCGGCTACAAAGGCCAGGCCGAAGCTCTCCGCCTCGCCATCGCCCGCGCTCTGGTGAAAATCAACCCCGACGACAAGAAAGCCCTCCGCGCCGAAGGCTTCATGACCCGCGACCCCCGCGTGGTGGAGCGCAAAAAGCCCGGTCGTCCCAAAGCACGCAAACGCTTCCAGTTCTCCAAGCGTTAATCTTCCTTCCCTGCGCCTCTCTCGCCTGAGTTTAGTATCTAAATCCCGCGGATGGACCCGCGTTCCCTACCCCGGGGTTGTAATTTCCAAAAAGAACGTAAACAACTCTTTTACAACAAAATGTCAACACCTACATTCGACCAGCTCCTCGAAGCCGGCTGCCATTTCGGCCACCTCAAGCGTAAATGGAACCCCGCAATGGCTCCCTACATCTTCATGGAGCGCAATGGTATCCACATTCTCGACCTCTATAAGACCGCAGCAAAGGTTGAAGAAGCCGCAGCTGCCCTCAAATCCATCGCTAAGGCAGGCAAGAAAGTCCTGTTCGTAGCCACCAAAAAACAGGCCAAACAAGTTACCGCCGACAAGGCTAAATCCGTAGGCATGCCCTACGTAATCGAGCGCTGGCCCGGCGGCATGCTCACCAACTTCCCCACCATCCGCAAGGCTGTCAAGAAGATGGCTTCCATCGACAAGATGACCAAGGACGGTACTTTCGACAACCTCTCCAAGCGCGAGAAACTCCAGATTTCCCGTCAGCGCGCCAAACTCGAAAAGACCCTCGGTTCGATCGCCGACCTCAACCGCCTTCCCTCCGCACTTTTCGTTGTCGACGTGCTCAAGGAGCGTATCGCCGTGGCTGAGGCCAACCGTCTCGGCATCCCCGTGTTCGCAATGGTCGACACCAACTCCGACCCCTCCAACATCGATTTCGTGATTCCCGCCAACGACGACGCATCGAAATCCATCGAGCTCATCCTCGACACCGTCTGCTCCGCAATGGCCGAAGGCCTTGAAGAGCGCAAGGTAGAGAAAGTCGACACCAAGGAGGAGGATAAGGAGGCTGCTCCCCGCCGCGAACGCCGTCGCCCCGTGCGCCGCGCCGAAGGCGAAGCCGAAGCTGCTCCCGCCGCTGAGGCCGAGGCCGCTCCCGAGGCTGAGGCAGCCGAATAATACCCCTCGTTAACTACAAAAATTCAACTAATCCGACCGCAGGGTCCGGACAACTGAATTTCCCCAGTATTGCGCCGTGGCAGGCCCGACCCACCGGGCCGAGCGCCTGCCGCGGTCGCACATTTTCCCGGAGAATCGGTTTTCCCGACTTACATAAACGGTCAAAAAAATACTCCCTACTATCATGGCAGTAACAATGGCAGAAATCACCAAGCTGCGCCACCTCACCTCGGCCGGCCTGATGGATTGCAAAAAAGCCCTCGCCGAAACCAACGGCGACATCGAAGCCGCAGTTGAAATCCTCCGCAAGAAGGGTCAGGCCGTAGCCGCCAAGCGCGAAGACCGCGTGGCCGCCGAAGGCTGCGTACTCTCCAAAAACGAAGGCAACTTCGCCGCTATCGTCGCCCTCCAGTGCGAAACCGACTTCGTTGCTAAAAACGCCGGCTTCGTTGAACTCACCCAGAAACTCCTCGACCTTGCCGTGGCCAACCGCTGCAAGAGCCTCGACGAGCTCAAAGCCGTGACCGTCGACGGCCGCACAGTGGCCGACCTCGTCGTAGAGGAAGGCGGCAAGACCGGCGAAAAAACCGAGCTCGGCGCATACGAATGGATCGAAGCTCCCTCCACCACCTCCTACAACCACCTCGGCAACAAGCTCGCCACAATCGTAGGCTTCAACCTCGATGGTGTTGACTACCAGGTGGGCCGCGACGTAGCCATGCAGGTTGCTTCGATGAACCCCGTTGCCGTCGACCGCCAGAGCGTAGCCCAGGCTACCATCGACCAGGAGCTCAACGTGGCCATCGAGAAAACCAAGGAAGAGCAGGTGAAGAAGGCTGTTGAGGCAGCCCTCAAGAAAGCCGGCATCAACCCCAACCTCGTCGACAGCGAAGCCCACATCGAATCCAACATCGCCAAGGGCTGGCTCACTCCCGAAGAGGCCGACAAGGCCCGCGAAATCGCCAAGACCACAGCCGAGGCCAAGGCAGCCAACCTCCCCGAGCAGATGATTCAGAACATCGCCCAGGGCCGTCTCAACAAATTCTTCAAGGAAAACTGCCTCATGGAGCAGGAATTCATCAAGGATGGCAACCTCACCATCGGCAAATACCTCGAAGAAAGCATGAAGGGTCTCGCTGTAGCATCCTTCAAGCGCGTTAACCTCAACGAGGACTGATTCACTCCCCGTTGAAACTCCACAAATAGAAAGTCATAACGTCTATTTATAACCCGAAAGGCGATGTGCTCCTCCCGGAGGCACATCGCCTTTCCTCTTTTTTTGACTTGCTGCAAAATTATTCGCCGCATTAACATCCCGTCTACAATACGGCAACATATTTTACGTTATATTTATACAAACATCAGTATTTCCCTGGAGAAACACACACCTCTTCAGGCATTTGTAAACTTTAAACAACCAAATCCACCTGTTGGCGACAAAAAAAACATTTGGCAACAATACATCTTTGATAGCCACATATTTCCGTCCATAAAGTAGGGATGCACCCTGGTGCATCCGTATATCTGCTAATCAGGCTTAAAAATGGCGGATGCACCAGGGTGCATCCTACAATTCAACGTCCATCATATAGATAGAACCAGTAGTCAACTCTATATCATCCGCGCATTATTACGCTAAGCAGACACCCGTAGCCCTAACTCAGCCCATACTTTTGGTTTTCAATATCATTCCAATTAAACACACATTATTTTATAATTAAGTCACAGCAATCATTATGAAAAATTTCTACCTCGTTCTCCCGGCGGCGCTGCTCTTCGCAGCCTCCGTTTCCGCCGGGAACGCCGCCGCCGCACACCCGTCTTCGGCCGCAGTCCCGGCTCCCAGGAGTCTGGAAGGCACTACCGTCTACCTGCGTTCAATGCACCACGGCGATTATCTTACGGGCGCCGGCCTCCGCGACCTCCAGGCCATGCTCGATGAAACCGGCTTCGGCTTTACCCTCGAATCGACCGGCTCTGCCGGCTACCGGCTGCGTGCCGTTGCCAACAACCGCTGCCTCGCCGACGATCTGACATTCACCGCCGACGGCGATGCTGCCTGGAAACTCATCAGCGCCAACGATTCAGAAAACATTTTCGCAATCGCCCCTGCCTCCGGCGAGGCCACAAAGGTGCTCACAGCCGTGGCAAACTCCTCGACGGAGGCCTACACCAATCCAGCCTACACTGTCGCGCTCCAGGAGTACCGCCCCGGCGACCACTCCCAGCAGTGGGAAATCCTCACCGAGGCCGACCGCACAGCCCGTGCAGCCGCCGAAGGCCATAAAGGCCGGTGGATTGACATGACTTACCGTATTCCCGCCTTCAACTTCCCCGAAGGATGCGCACAGACCGACAAATGGCAGCAGATAGTAACGCGCCTGGAAAACCACGCCCAGGCCGACTACGTGGCCGACGAAAAAGGAGGCATGTTCCGCTACCACAACGATGAGTTCAACGCCGCACTGTGGCGCAGCTCCGAATTCGCTCTTCAGACCGAGCTTTCGGGCCTTCCAGACGGACTTTACCGCTTCCGCTGCCAGGTATACAACAACAATCTCAACACCAACGAGACCAACCTCCGTGTGTGGGCCGGCTCCGCCAGCGTCGTTCCTGCAGCGGTTTCCAACGACGTCCACACCGCCGCCATGGCCGGGGAGGCTTTCCGGCGCGGCGAGGGCTGGATTGAAGTCGGCCCGGTGGAAGTATCCGGCGGCAAACTGACAATCAAATTCGAGAAGCGCCACACCACATCGGCCACCGCATTCTGCATCGACAATCTGCGCCTGCTCTACCAGCCTGCCGTCAATCCGGCCGACATGACCGTAACGCTCTCCTTCCCCATGCATTACAACACCCTAATCCTCCCCTTCGCCGTAAGCGAGGAGGAAGTGGCAGGTCTCAATGCCGACGGACTCCACTTTTTCCGCACGGAGGGGTATGAGGAACGTACACAGAACTCAGAGGTCGAGGGCTCCGTTACCTACCACCTGATTACGCTTAATCCGGAGGACAGCCATTCCCTCCTGCCGAATGTGCCCTACGTGGTTGTGAACACCAACGTCGAAGAACTCAAAGGCCGTCCGCTCCAAGGCCCGGGCATGCAGTCCGCAACATTTCGTAGCGCACCCGCAGCCCCCGCCGCCCAGACCTTTGAATATACCTTCTCCGGCCAGCCGGTGAACGCCAACTACTACTATACCGACCAGACCGATGGCATGCAGACCCTTACAGGAGCCTTCGTGGCCACCAACATCTTCCCCGGCCACTACAACCTCGCCGCCAGCCAGTACCTCCAGGGCTTCATGCAGAACGCCTCCGACGCGCCCCGACATATCGAGCCATACCGAGCATACGTCAACAGCATCTCATCGTCGGCCGCACGCTATCCGCTCTTCCTCTTCAACGACGACTTCAATATCCTCACCGGCATTGAAGACGTGACGGACGACCCCGACAGCGCCATCACCGACACCACTCCCGTCGACGTCTACTCCGCCGGAGGCGTGCTCCTTCGCCGCGGCGTCCTCAAAGCCGAGGCCCTCAACGACCTTCCCCGCGGCATCTACATCCTCTCCAACGGTCCGACCACTCTCAAACTCGCCAAATAACCCTTCTGACCCTACTCCATTCTCCTTCTCTCCTTCTAAGGGCGATGCAATTGCATCGCCCTTCTTTTTTCCGCTGGTCAGACCGGCATTCCGCCAGACTGTTTCCGCACGCCGAATCACATTGCATCCTTAAAGTCCCTAAAGTCCCTAAAGCCCTTAAAGTCTCTAAAGCCTCTAAAGTCCTTAAAGTCTTTAAGGTCTTTAAGGTCTCTAAAGTCTTTAAGGTCCTTAAGGTTTTTAAAGTGTATTTTTAACACACATTAACCATCGGGGGGGTAGTTTTACAAACTTTTACTCATTAACTTTGTGTCCAAATTGCCTATCTAATATCATAATCCCTCTCCTTCAAATCGGATTATTCAAACAACTAAATAGTCACAGTCTTTTTTTACCATGAACAGACATTTCTTGCCGCTCTGTGCCGCCATGCTGTGCGCATGCATCGCCTCAGGCCAGAGCAAAAACTTCAAGGCCGTCAGCCTCAACGTCGACGGCCTCCCCGAAAGCCTACTCGGGGGTGCAGTTAAAATGAATGTGGGAGGTCCACTTGAAGCCGGATCCAAAGCCATGGGCGAATTTATCAGCACCCAGCGCACTGACTGGGATCTCTTCGCCCTTTCCGAGGATTTCAACTTCGAGGATGAACTGAAAGCGGGCCTTGGCGACGGTAAATATACATTCGGAACCCACCGAGGAAAAATGTATAATAAGATCGACGTCCTCACGTCGCCCTTCGATACCGACGGTCTCAACGTGATGGTTCGCAACAATAGCGGAATCACCTTCAGTGGAGAGACATACGTACGTTTCACCGACAGCTACGGTAAAACGAGCGACGGCTCCGACGAACTTATCAAAAAAGGATTCCGCTACTATCTCATCAACTTCGGCGACGGTCTTACAGCCGACCTCTACATCCACCATATGGATGCCGAAACCGACGACAAATCCAACGCCGCCCGCGAGAGCAACGTAAAACAAGTAATAAAATATATCCTCGACCGCGACGCCCAGGGGCTCAACACGCGCCCCATCCTCATTATGGGCGACTCCAACTGCCGCTATACCCGCGACAACCTTCAGGAATGGGTGTTCAACACCGTCAACAATTACACCGACGCCAACGGCCTCCAGCCATATCAAGTGCGCGACCCCTGGGTAGACTTCCAGTGGTACGGCGTGCCACCCAAACTCGGTTCCCCTTCGCTTATGGTGGGTACCTACGGTGCTCAAAAAGGCGAGGTTGTGGATAAGGTATGGTATATCAACAATAAAAAAGCTAATGGCGTGCAGCTGATTGCCAATAGCTTCCTTAACGACGAAGGGTTCAAATCCAACGATCCCGGAGTAGCTTTCGCCGACCATCCCCCAATTGTAATCGATTTCACCATCAAGAAGGTCGCCAATGCCGACGATGTATTCCAGCCAGCCATCGAGGCTCCTGCTAATCCCTTCGGCGATAAATCATACTACCTCCGTAGCATGCTTACCGGCGACTACATCACCGGTGGCGGTTTGTGGGATGGCCAGGTTATGGTTGACAAGCCCGGGGCTGCGTTCAACATTAAGACCAGCGACGTAAACACGTTCAATCTAACCTCCGTATTCACGGCCAATATGCTTGGACGAAACCTCTATATTGATGGTTGGAATACGGACTGGTATCTCACAAAAGTTAACGGTACAAAAGACATCTACATCATTTCGACACTTGTCGACGGTGCTCTTAAGGTGCTCACTGCTTCCAAGAACTCTGATACAACGCCATACTATAATCCCGATTATAAGGTCACTTTGGAAAACTACAATCCCGGCGACCACGCCCAACAATGGGAAATAATCACTGAGGAAGAAAGAACCAATCGTCTCACAACCGAAGGCCACACTCACCCCGACCGCTGGCTCGACGTCACTTATAAAATCCCTTGCTACAACTTCCCCAATAACAATGCGAATTTCGAGAAATGGAATCGCACTGGCGACGTTACAGCCTCTGTTGGAAGCAGTATAAGAGCTGCCAGCAGCCTGATATTGGAATGGGATGGTAAACAATCGGATTATGGATATGGTGGCGTAATGCACTACTACAGCAATTCTTGGTCTGTTGGTTCACAAAAAACCAATTTCACTTTTGAAACTACCATAAACAATCTTCCGAATGGAACTTATCGCTTTAAATTTCAGCTCTACAACTGCAATCTGAACAATGGTAGCGATAAAAATCTGACAGTCACCGCAGGGAACCGTTCGATTAATCCGGATGCAACCTCTGGAGCCTCTCACAACGATTTCAAAGCCGCCGGAAGATATTTCCGCGACGGTAATGGGTGGGTTACGATTGACAACATTACTGTGACGGACGGAACATTGAAAATCAGCTTCGTAAAAGGTCACACAAAGGGCACCGCCACCTCCTTCACCATCGACAACCTGCGCCTGGAGTATCAGCCGACCTCAGATCCGGCCGAACAGTCGATTACGCTCGACTTCCCGATGCACTACAACACGATGATTCTCCCCTTCGACCTGCCCGATACAGAAGTACAGAAACTCAACAACGACAACCTGCAGGTATTTCGTGTAACCGGTATCACCCCGAAGAAACAAGACACTGAAGTAGAAGGATCTATCGAATATTACAAAATAGAGAAGGACATCTGCAACACTGTTGCCGCCAATATCCCTTACGTTGTTGTCAACAACAACGTCGAGGAGCTGAAAGGACGCGAAATGGAAGGCACGAATCCTGCCGCCGCTCCGCGCAAGGCCACTGCCACCAAAGCAACCGGCGATTATACCTACACGTTCACGGGCAAACCGATGAACACTAACTACTATTACACCGACTCCCAAGACCCCGACCGCACCCTTACAGGCGTATTGGTCGACACCAACGTATATCCCGAGCACTATGCTCTCGGTAAGTCCGACTATCTCCAGGCATTCTTCCGCAACGATAACGAAGAGCCGCAGACAGTCAAAGCATACCGAGCATACGTCAACAAAGTGCCTGCCGTTGAAAACGGCGCCTCCCGTACTCTCCCGATGCTCGTATTCAACGACGACACCAATATCCTTACCGGAGTCGAGGAGGTTGCCGACGACGCCGAGGAGACTATCATCGACGAAACGCCGGTCGACGTCTATACCACCGGAGGCATCCTCCTGCGCCGCGGCGTAGCCAAGGCCGATGCCCTGACCGATCTTCCACGAGGCCTTTACATCCTCACCAACGGCCTCACCTCGCTCAAACTCGCCAAGTAACCCCCTCAAGGGCGTATCGACATCCGATACCCCATGATACAGATAGCGCGGCCGCTCGGGGGAGCGGCCGCGCTATTCATTTAATCCTAATCTTATTGTAACCCGCCTCAGGAGGTGCGAATCATTTCGCGCCTCCTGACCTACAACCCCTTAGGGGTGATAGAATTTGTAGCCATGGGTATCAACCCATGGTGAGGGTAGTGAGGAGGTCGGGGTGGAGGAGGCGGGCGGCGTGGGCCAGTTCGTCGGGGGTGATGGACTCAAGACGGGCGCGAAATTCGGCGTCGGGGAGCACGCGGCCGTAGAAGAGCGTGGCGCGGGCGGCATTGAGAGCCGTCTGGTCGTGGTTGTCGGAGGCTACGACGAGTTGCCCGAGATACTGCTGACGGGCCGCCTGCAGCTGGCGTGCCGTAAGCGGCTCGGTAGACATTCGCAGTAGCTCGCGGCGCACGAGGTCGGCGCACCGCGGGGCGTCCTCGGGGTCGCAGCCGAAATATACGGTGAAGAGGCCGCAGTCGGTCCACCCCGTCAGGCCGGCGTCGACTGAATAGACGAGTCCGCGGCGCTCGCGCAGCGCCACGTTGAGGCGCGAGTTCATCCCCGGACCGCCCAATATGTTGGTTAGCAGTCCGAGCGGATAGCGCTCGGGTGAAAACATCGACGGTACGCGCACGCCCATCACGCAGTGGGCCTGATGCGAGTCAATGCGCTTGATATGGCTTGCGGGAGCCACCATCGGCGGCGCAACGCGCTCAGGAGCCGTCCCCTCGGCGGGAAGCGCGGCAAAACAGCGCTCAAGCACTCCGCGCAGGCGCTCGGCTCCCATCCCGCCGCGGTAGAAAGCCACCATACGCGAGGCCGTATAAGTGGAGGCGATATATGCACGGCACACCTCGGGGGTGAATGCGTCGAGATTTGCCGACTCGCCGAGGATATTGTGGCCGAGCTGCGACCCGGCGAACACTATGTCCTCGAAATCGTCGAAGACGGCCTCCGACGGGACGTCGAGGTAGCTGTCGATTTCGTCGCGCACCACCTCGCGCTCCCTGGCAAGTTCGGCGGCAGGAAACTGCGAGTTCACCACAAGGTCGGCCACGAGTTCGGCGGCGCGGGCGAGGTTGCCATGAGGAAACACACTGTAGACCACCGTCTCCTCCTTGGTGGTGTAGGCATTGAGCTCGCCGCCAACCGCCTCCATACGCTTTATGATATGCGCGGCGTGGCGGCGGAGCGTTCCCTTGAAGATGGTGTGCTCCACGAAATGGGCGAGGCCGAAGCGTCCGGGCGCCTCGTCGCGGCTACCCGCGTTGATAGCCACACCGAAATAGTCGACCTTGGCGGAAACTGTCTGACAGACCACGCGCAGGCCGTTGGAAAGTGTGAAATAACTGTACATCCCGGTTTTCAAGATTTTCTGAGGGGTCAAGCCTGAGGGTCGGTCCAGCGGCCGTCGGCCTTGATGAGCGCCACAAGGCGGTCTACGGCCTGCTCCGAGGGGATATTCTTCTCCACAGCCACCTTGCCGCGGTAGAGCGACACATTTCCGGCGGCGGCGCCCACATAACCGTAGTCGGCATCGGCCATCTCGCCCGGACCATTGACGATACACCCCATCACGGCGATTTTCAGCCCCTTGAGGTGGGAGGTGGCGGCCTTCACCACCTTCACGGTGGCCTGGAGGTCGAACATCGTGCGCCCGCATCCCGGACACGACACGAACTCCGTACGGCTCACGCGGCGGCGGGCTGCCTGAAGGATGCCCAGCGAGAGTCGGCCGATGGCTTCGGCGTCCATCTTCGCGGCGCGGATTTCCACGCCGTCGACGAGGCCGTCGAGCAGCAACGTGCCGAAGTCGGCCGAAGCGCGTATCACCACCTTCTCAGGCTCCAGATCGCCGTAGTCGAGGCATACCACAACAGGATTGTCAGCGCAGGCGCGCATCATGCCGTGGATGGCGGCTGCAACCTCTCCTACGGGGTTGTCGTGGTGCGAGGTCAGCACCACGACATGGTCGGGCGCACCCTTGGCGGCTGCGGCGACGGCTTCGGGGCCCACGGAGGCGTCGAGACGCAGAAGCGGCGCCTCAATCTCATCCAGTCCGGGCACTACGGGCACATTCCCGCCTCCGGCGTTGCCGATGGCTCGGCTATGGCGCGGCGCGGGAGCCAGCGGGTCATAGCCCTCCACGGCCCGGGCCTCGATGTGAGGCGCCGAGGCGCGTGCGGCGATATAGTCGACGAGCTCGCGGGCCACGGGAATCTCGGCCTCCGGTTCCTCGCTGAGGCTCACACGGATGGTATCGCCGATACCATGGGCGAGCAGAGTGCCGATTCCCACAGCCGAGCGCACGCGGCCGTCCTCGCCGTCGCCGGCTTCGGTTACGCCCAGATGGAGCGGGAACGCCATCCCCTCGGCCTCCATGGCCGCCACGAGGCGGCGCACCGTCTCCACCATCACCACGGTGTTGCTGGCTTTTATCGAGATTACTATATCAGTGAAATCGCGGTCGCGGGCCACGCGCAGGAATTCCATGGCGCTCTCCACCATTCCGGCGGGAGTGTCGCCGTAGCGGCTCATGATGCGGTCGGAGAGCGACCCGTGGTTCACTCCGATGCGCACGGCCGTATGGTTGCGGCGGCATATGTCGAGAAAGGGGCCGAACGTGTCGGCGATTTTCCGCAACTCGGCGGCATATTGCTCGTCGGTATACTCAATCTGCTTGAAGACGCGCCCGGGGTCGACGAAATTGCCGGGGTTGATGCGCACCTTGTCTACGGTCTCGGCGGCGGCGAAAGCCGCGCGCGGGTTGAAATGGATGTCGGCCACCAGCGGCATCGTGCAGCCGGCCTCGCGAAGGCGGCGGCGAATCTCGCCCATGGCCTGCGCCTCGCGCACACCCTGGGCTGTAAGGCGGTCAATGTCGGCTCCGGCAGCGGCGATGCGCAGCGCCTGAGCCACGGAGGCTTCGACGTCGGTTGTAGTGGTGTTGTTCATCGACTGCAGGCGGACGGGGTTGTCGCCACCCACGTCGACCGACGCCACATGAGCCACCGACGAGCGTCGGCGGCTGTAGTTGAATATATCGTTCATTATCGGTCAGTTGGTTTTGAAGTCGTAGGCTATGGCCGCGAGCTCTTCGTTGGCCTTTACGATTTTCTTGCCGAGGTCGGAGCGCCAGGCGCCGTAGCGTGCGGCCAGATCGGCGTCGGCGAGGCTGAGGATGCGCACGGCGAGCACGGCGGCGTTCATTGCGCCGTCGATTCCCGTGGTGGCCACGGGGATGCCGGGAGGCATCTGCGCTATGGATAGCAGAGCGTCCCGGCCCTGGAGGGTGGCGCTCAGAGGTACACCGATCACGGGCAGTTCCGTTATCGCGGCAATCACTCCGGGGAGCGCGGCTGCCATGCCTGCGCCGGCGATGATTACACGCACGCCGCGCGCGGAGGCGCCGCGCGCAAAGTCGGCCACCTCGTCGGGGGTGCGGTGGGCCGAAAGCGCGAGCATCTCGAAGGGCACCTGCATCGAATTGAGAAAATCCGCTGCCTTTCGCATCACGGGGAGGTCGGATGTGCTCCCCATTATAATACTTACCGAGGGTTTCATATCTTATTGTGAATTGAGAATCAGATATTGAACATAGTGCATACCCATGCCGGGCAGAACACTGCCACGAATCCGAGGGCGAAGCCTGCCGCCACCTGCCATGGCGTATGGCGGCGGAGAATCAGGCGCGAGGTACCCACACATCCGGCCACCAGCACCGTGAGCATGAATACCCACTGGATGCTGTCGACGCTGTCGCCCGAAATCATCAGATAGAAAACGAGGCCGCACAGGCCGCCCGTACCGCATCCGTGGGCGCTGATCTTCCATTTCCGGTTTATGAGCGCCATCACCAGAAGCGCGACGCCACCCCCGGCCATGAACATCGAGAGCCATACCGGAGCATTGACAAAATGGTAGTAAACGGCAACGCCGAGGTAGCAGAGCGCCGCGACAACATAGGGCACTCCGCGGTCCTTGCGCGCGTTGAGCGTGGCGTCGGAAATGGCGCCTATGCGGCTCAGTACGAAGATGCAGATTATGGGTATGGCGCAGGTGGCCACAAACGTGACTCCGACCACTATAGCCTTCACTTTCAGCGGGCTGTAGACAAGATAACTGAGAGTCATGGCAAGCAGCAGGCCGTAGGTAGCCATAAGCAGCGGCGAGAAGAGCGTCGACAGAAAGCGCGCTATGCCTTCGAATGCCCCGGCGGCATCTTTACCCTTCTCTTCGGGAGCAGGGGAAGCAGGGGGAGCAGAGGCCGGACCGGGCTGAGCGCTCTGATTTGTCGGAACCGGCGTGGCGGCTTCCGTCTCAGCCGGCTTTGGCGTCTGGGCGGCGGCCAGGTCGCGGTATTCGGGAGGGAGGTAATTGCGGTGGGATTCTTCCATCTGGATGAATATGGATAGGGGTTGTTTCTTAAAATCAAGGGTTAACGGCGGCGCAGCCGCGCCACCGGGAAGCCGAGGCTCTCGCGGTATTTGGCCACGGTGCGTCGGGCGATGTCGTAGCCGGCATCGGCCAGGCGTGCGGCGATTTCGCGGTCGGAAAGCGGACGGTCGGGCGCTTCGCCGGCTATGGCACGGCGGATTTCCGAGATGATGCGGTTGGATGTCAGCGAGTCGTCGTCGGCCCGCAGCTTGCCGTTGAAAAATTTTTTGAGGGGATATACGCCGCGCGCCGTGGCGATGTATTTCCCCTGCGTGGCGCGCGACACGGTCGAGAGGTCGTAGCCGGTGGCCTCGGAGATATCGCGGAGCACCATCGGACGTATATCCTCATCGTCGTCGGTGATGAAAAACCTGTGTTGCAGCCTTACGATGGCGGCCACTACATCTCCTATGGTGTTCTGACGCTGCTCCACAATCTGGATGAAGTTGCGGGCATCCTGACGCTTGGCCCGGATGAACCGGAGAGCGTCGGCCGAGCGTGGCCCCGCGTCGGCCGCGGTGTCCGACTCAAACGACTGGTCGACCCTCAGCCTTGGCAGTCGGCTCAGGGAGGTAAGTGTAAGACGTCCGTCAGCGTCAGCCTCCACGAGGAAGTCGGGCGAGATATGGCGCGAAGTGTCAGCCACTCCTTCCCCCGCATATGCGCTCCCCGGCTTCGGGTTGAGTCGGGATATCAGTTCAAGCGCGTCGTCGAGCCGTTCGCGCGGAATCTCGAGAGCGGAAGCAATGCGGTCGAAATGGCGCTTGGAAAGCAGGTCGAAATAGCTGTCGACCACTTCAAGAGCCGTCAGCTGCTCGGTGGAGCGCGGCCGGCGGCGCAGTTGCAGCAGCAGACAGTCGCGGAGGTCGACAGCCCCTACTCCGGGGGGATCGAAGCCGCGCACCATGTCGAGCAGTTCAGCCATGCGCCGCGGCTCTATGTAGACACCCTCATTGATGGCGAGATCGTCGGCAAGTGCGCGTATTGAACGCGTCAGATATCCGTTTTCATCGATGGAGCCGATGATATAGCGCGCGGCGGCCCGGTCGTCGTCGCTGAGTTTCTCGTCGGCGAGCTGATTCTCAAGGGCTTCGAGCAGGGTCTCTTCGGCATTAGTAGCCACCGGCTCCACATAGTTGGCCTGACTGCGGTAGGAGGCCGGCGCATACTCTGGTCCGAAACCGGTCACGGCAGGGGCAGGCGCCTCAGCCGCATCGCGCTGCCCGTGCGATTCGAGATAGTCGGGCACGTCGTCGGGATTGGAGAAGTCGGCCCGCTGAACGTCGGCGGCCGACTCCGTGAAGTCGTCGCCATCCTCGGTGGTGAGTGCCGTGCGCAAATCCCTCTCCTGATGGTCGTCGGCTTCCAGAGCTGGCATCTCGGAAAGCGCACGCGCCACCTCATCCTCCATTTCGGGAGCAGTCATCTCGAGCATGCGCACATACTGCACCTGCAGCGGCGTAAGCCGTTGCTGCAGCTTCAGCGAAGTGTCGAGTCTTTGCGAATGTCTGTCCATCCCGATTTTTCTTAGCCGACCGCAAATTTACGCAATATTTTCCCTTTCGGGGTTGCCGGCGGAGTTAAAATTCGTAGACTACCGCCGCGCCTCCGCACTTGAGACCCAGCGGAGGGGTCAGTTTCACGATTTCCACCCTTCCTCCCAGCAGCGGCACGGCTATGGAGGTTCGCACCGCCGCGGCGATGCGCAGCGCCACGCTTTCGAGCAGCGCCGACGGCACAGCCATCTCTCGCCGGATTATATCGGCCAACCCGGCGTAGTTGATCGTATAATCGAGCAGTCCGGCGTCACTGTCGGCCAAACCCTCCTGCGAGGCCTTTATAAATCCCGCGGCATCGAACCGCAGCGATATGCTGACAGAAAAATCGTTGCCCACGCGCCGTTCCTGGTCCATCACCCCATGACGGGCGAACACCTTCACGTCGCGCAGCTCTACTGTGAAACTTTCCATATCGCAAATTTACGCTTTTCTCACGAATTCCCCATCCCCACCGTCTATCTCCTCCAAATCCCCTTCCCTACGAATATTCAATAAATTCAGATAAGATTATTACCTTTGCATATGACGGCAAGCTGAAGCTTGCCCACAGGACCATCCTCTTGCCATGAATTGACCTTACGTTCCAACGAGCTCCACTCCTGTTCCTTTTCCGCTTCAAAGAATAAGGTAGTTCTGTGGGCAAGCTTCAGCTTGCCGAAACCATTCTCAAGCTAAACAATACATGCCGGATTTCAAACATAGTTTCAACCGCAGATGCAAAAATCACGACTATAAGAGCCGATGCATCTATATGATTACAATGCTGAAATCTCCTGGCATTCCTCCCTTTTCTAAAATATATCAGGACCCATCGGCATCAAAAATCACTCCCATAGTCGAGATATCTCCTACCGGTCAGATAATCTACGACTGCCTCAAACAACTGCGTATCGACTATCCGTCCCTAAGGATTTTACGAAGTGTCGTAATGCCAGACCACATTCATTTAGAGCTCTTTGTAACCGCAAGAACCCGACGTCCCCTCGGGTCGATACTGGCAGCTTTCAAATCGGGCTGCAGCGCGAAATACCATGAGAATATCCTGCATTCAGCTCAATGCGACGACAAAACATCCATGTTTCAACCAGGCTATAACGACAAAATTGCTTTCAGGGCTGGCTCCAAAGATGCATTCTTCAATTACATAGCAGATAATCCCCGCCGATATCTTGTAAGAAAATTTTATCCGGATTATTTTTACCACAAATTGCAGATCGATATAAACGGACGACAATGCGGCCTTTACGGCAATCTTTTCCTACTCGACAATCCCGTTAAATCTTTTGTTAAAATCAGCCGTAATCCGGAGCGTACTCCGGATTATGAGAAGAAGATTGCCGAATGGGAAGAAACTATTCGATGCGGGGGTGTATTGGTGTCGCCATTCATCAATCCCTTAGAGAAATCCTACCGGGACAAGGCCCTTCAAAACGGGAACAGCATCATTGTGGTCACCGACTGTCGTTTTTCCGACAGGAAAAAGCCTTATAAGGAGCTGTTCAGTCAATGCGAGGAAGGGAGACTTCTTTTAATCAGCACCGAACAATTCTCCGATTCACCCAAAAGCATGGATTACTGCCATGCTCAGGAACTAAACTCGATAGTCGCATACATCGCGCGCCTCCAACCTCAGGGAGCTATCATCAAGCGGCGGCAATCGAATCCGTCATATTAAAAATTCATCAGGGGGATAGGACTTGGCGGTTTGGGGGATTTTCCGTAATTTTGTCTAACCGATTCGGGTGCGAGGCGCCTGCGGTGAAAACGAATATCTCAACCCTGCAATGGATTCCCTATATTTCTCGATACAGAGGCTCATGCCGATAGTGTGGGTCTCGCTCGCGATAGCTCTGCTGGCCATTATGTGGCTCCTGACCGCATACCGCGGCCGTCTGGCCAAAATCCGACGCACGTCGCAACCCCGTTCCGGCGAGATGCCTGAGCCCGAACCGGAGTCGTGGCCGGGCGTTTCGGTCATCGTTCATGCGCAGGACAGTTCCCGCCAGCTTGCCGCGATGCTTCCGGCCGTGCTTCAGCAGGACTATCCCGGCGACTTCGAGGTAGTAGTGGTCAACGACGGCTCGAGCCGGGATGTTACCGACGTGGTGAATTTCCTCTCCAATACCTATCATAACCTCCACATAACTTTCGTTCCTTTCGAGGCCCACAACCTCAGCCGTACGAAACTCGGCATCTCGCTGGGAATCAAAGCAGCCCGCTATCCCTACGTAATAATTACCACAGCGCTCGCCGACATCCCCTCCAACGCCTGGCTCCGACTCATGGCCGAGCCGTTCGCGCGCGGTAAGGAGGTATCGCTCGGCACGTCGCGCCTTACCGGCATCAAAGGAGCGATGAACCGCTTCGACGAACTCGAGGCGCAGACCATATGGCTCTCGGCCGCGATGGCCGGCCACCCCTACCGCGGCACCGGCTACAACATCGGATACCGCCGCAGCCTCTTTTTCGACGCGAAAGGGTTCTCGCGCTCGCTTACGCTCCATCACGGCGAGGACGATATTTTCATCAGCCAGATCGCCACGCCCGACAACACCGCAGCGGTAGTCGACCCCGCGGCTACAATCGCCGTAAACCGCTATATGCCCGTTAAGGCTCTGCGCGACCTGCGCATGCAGCATACTTTCACCGGCCGGTTCATCAGCAAAGGAGCCTCACGGCTGTTCGGCTTCTCCACCATCCTGCTGTGGGTATGGCTGGCCGCCACTGCCACCGGCGTGGTGATGTCGCTCCCGAATCTGCTCCCCTCATGTGTATTCCTGGCCGCCGCCATCGGCTTATGGACGCCGCTGATCGCCGTGTGGCGCCATGCCGCACGCGCCCAGGAGATGCCGCTAAATGCCTGGGCTCTCCCGTGGCTGCTTTTCTGGCGCTGGTGCCGCACGTTGCGCTACCGTCTGAACTGCGGACGCGCCTCGCGCAAAAACTACACCTGGATTCAGCGCTGACGCCGCCGCTGCTCATAAATAATACTAAATCATACCCCCGGACGACAACTTTACGCCTCCCGGGCCGTTAAAGTCACAGCCCTGTCTCAATCCTATGGGACAACACACACCAAACCTATCCGCAATGACCACCCAGCGCCTACACATATATCTTCACCGTATTGTTGCCGTAGCTCTCGCCGCTGCAGTGGCGCTGACGGCCTTCGATGCCGACGCCGCGCGCCGCAAGCGCCGCCGCGCAAAACGCACCAAACCAAAGACAACCAAGGTAGTGATGGCCACGCCCACCGCTTCCGGGCCGCTCGACGAGACCGACCGCTTCGTAACCTTCGATCGCTCCGTGCCGATCACCAAGGGGCTCGACAACCGTGTAATCGCCGTATGGCAGAGCCACGGAAAATACTACGACCAGAAAAGCCAGCGCTGGCGCTGGCAGCGGCCACGACTTTTCGGCACGGTGGAAGACCTTTTCTCGCAAGGCTTCGTGATGCCATATCTGATGCCGATGCTCGAAAACGCCGGCGCCTACGTGATGTCGCCGCGCGAACGCGACCTCAACACCCACGAAATAATCGTCGACACCGACGGCTGGCGCGAAGGCGACTTCTACCTGAAAAACGGCCGCGAGCACTGGAAGGAATCCGCTCAGGGCGAAGGGTTCGCCAACAAAGGAGGCATGCTTCTCGACGGCGAGAACCCCTTCACGGCCGGAACCAGCGAGACCGTGGTGACCATCGCCCCTGACGACGCGCGCCACGAGAGCACCGCCAACTGGACGGCCGATATCCCCGAACGCGGCCGCTACGCCGTATATGTTTCCTACCGGTCGTATCCCAACAGCGCCTCCGACGCCCGCTACACCATCAATCACCTCGGAGGCGAGACACACGTTACCGTCAACCAGCAGATGTGCGGCGGCACCTGGCTCTACCTCGGCCACTACGATCTGGCAAAGGGTAAGCCTAAGAAACCGATTGTGGTACTATCCAACCTCAGCGACGAGGACGAGACGGTCGTCTCGGCCGACGCCGTGAAGATCGGCGGCGGTATGGGCAACGTGGCCCGCGCTCCGCAGCCCGATAAAAACGGCGACACTCTTCCTGCCGAGCGCTCCGGCGCTCCGCGCTATACCGAAGGCGCACGCTACTGGCTCCAGTGGGCAGGAATGCCTTATAGCGTATATTCCGAAAGTTCAGGCACCAACGACTATACCGACGACTACAAGAGCCGTGCCCTCTGGGTAAACCATCTGGCCGGAGGCTCGCCGATGCTCCCCGACAGCGCCGGACTGAAAGTGCCCATCGACATGGCACTGGCCTTCCATACCGACGCCGGCAAGAAGGACGACGGCACAACCGTCGGCACCCTCGGCATCTACTCGACCGACGACGGACGCCTCCTCGGCGACGGACGCACGCGCCTCGACGCACGCGACCTCACCGAAAGCGTAATCGGTCAGGTAGTGAGCGACATCCGCGCCCTCCACGACTCGGCGTGGACCAACCGCGGCGTGCGCGACCGCAAATATTACGAAATCCGCGAGACCAAAGTCCCGGCCATGATTATCGAACTGCTCAGCCACCAGAACTTCACCGACATGAAGTATGGGCTCGACCCTGCATTCCGCTTCAACGTAGCCCGAGCCGCCTACAAGGGTGTGCTCCGCTTCCTGGCCAGGCGCTATAATACGCAGTACGCCGTTCAGCCGCTCCCGGTGAGACGCTTCGGCATCCACGCCCTGGGCAAGAGCCGCTACAGCCTCTCGTGGGCACCTACACCCGATCCGCTCGAGCCCTCGGCCTTCTCGAAATATTATATCGTGCAGGAGCGTATCGAAGGCGGTGCCTTCCGCGACATTGCCGTCGTCAACGAACCCGCCTACGAACTGGCCGTCGCCGACGAGCGCATCCACTCCTACCGGATTTTGGCCGGCAACGACGGCGGTCTGAGTTTCCCCTCGGAGGTGCTCGCCCTGCGCGACAACGGCAGCGGCATCCCGCAGGTGAATATCGTGAACGGCTTTACGCGCATCTCTGCTCCAGACACATTCGAGGAGGGGGATTTCAGCGGATTCGACTATAGTTCGGACGCAGGCGTGCCCGATGTAGCCGACATCATCTCTACCGGCGTGCAGACCGACTACCGCCGTCAGAGCGACTATATCAACGACGACGCCCCGGGCTACGGAGCCTCGCGCGGCAACGTCGAGAAAACCATCACGGCAGGTAACACCCACGACTTCGTCTACCTTCACGGCGACGCCCTGCGCGCCGCCGGCTACGGCTTCGTATCGGAAAGCTCCGAGGCCTTCGCCTCCGACGTAACCCTCAAGCCGATAGGCAGCGCCGCAAATCCTCCCGTGGTCGACCTCATACTGGGCAAGCAGAAGGAGATTCTGCCCGGCACGGGTACGAAAGGCACCCGCTACAAGGCCTTCCCCGAAGCGCTCCGCCAGCGCATCGAGGCATACTGCAATCAGGGAGGCTCGCTGCTCGTGAGCGGCGCATACATCGCCACCGACCTGCTCGACAACCCACATTCCGACGAACTGACACGCTCGGCCGACCGTTCGTTCGCCACCGACGTGCTCGGCTTCGACTGGCAGCTCGGCAAGGGCACGGTCGACGGCAAGGTGTCGATGGTTCCATCCCCCTTCAAACCATTCGGATGGCAGGAGCGCTTCAGCTTCACCGTCAGCCCGACGCCCGACAGCTACGCCGTGGAGTCGCCTGACGCCATCCGACCGTCGGCGCCCACCGGCGCCACGATAATGCGCTACGATGAGAACGGCCTCTCGGCCGGAGTGGCCTACTCCCGCCCAATCGCCACCTCGACAAGCCGCTACGCCGACAGCCGGGTGGTCAGCATGGGATTCACATTCGAGACCATCCGCGGAACCAAGGCGCGCAACCGCCTGATGGCCGACGTAATGCACTTCCTCCTCCCGCATAGATAACCAATCCAACCGAAAACCAGACAATATGCAGATAATCCGTTTGCCCCGGCTCTGCTCCACATCGATGCTCCGCGAAGCCGCGAGCAAAATCGACTGCAATGAGACCTATGTGGCCATCGACCTCTCGCTCCTCGGCGAAGGGCAGGTACTACCCGACCCCGATGCGGGCAATCGCGTAGAAGACATCATAAACTCGCGCCGTTGCGCAATGGCCTATAGCCATTACCGCGAACGCAGTGCCGACGGCACCCTCCACGCCCACCCCACCATCGCCCACCAGCCGGGCGCCGTGCGCGACGATTTCGACTTCGGGCCGCTGGTGTTTCTCCGCACCGCTTCCCTGAAGGAAGAATCGGCAAAGATTCCCGACGGTCTGGAATACGGAGCATGGTATGCGCTATGGCTCCGTTTCGCTCTTTTCCCGTCCATTCCGCCCCGGATTGCCCAGATTCCCGAAGCGCTTTATACGGTGGATCAAACCGACACGCGGCTGAGCGGCGAAAAGCAGTTCGACTACGTAAATCCGCGCAACCGCGAAGTGCAGATTGAGATGGAACGTGCGTTTACGTCCGTCCTACGTGAAGGGAGCGCCCTCATTTCCTGGCCGTTAACCGACATCAATCCGCTCGACGGAGATTTTCCCATCGAGGCCTCGGTAATCATTCCGGTAAAGAACCGCGTGCGCACCATCGCCGACGCCGTGCGTTCGGCGCTGAGTCAGGAGACGGATTTTCCATTCAACGTAATCGTAGTCGATAACCACAGCACCGACGGAACTACCGAAACACTTCAAAAGCTCGCCGCCGAGGATTCCCGTCTTATCCATCTCATCCCCGACACCGACACCCTCGGCATCGGGGGGTGCTGGAACATCGCCGCAGCCGACGGGCGCTGCGGACGCTTCGCCGTGCAGCTCGACAGCGACGACCTCTACAAGCACCCGCACGTGCTCTCCGATATTGTCGCCACCTTCCGCCGAGAGCACTGCGCCATGGTAATCGGCAGCTACGAACTCGTGGATTTCGAGGGGCGGCCGATTCCACCCGGCCTGATCGACCACCGCGAGTGGACGGACACCAACGGCGCCAACAACGCCCTGCGTATCAACGGGCTCGGTGCACCGCGCGCCTTCTTCACCCCGATTCTCCGCGAACTGAAAATGCCCAACGTGAGCTACGGCGAGGACTACGCCATCGGCCTGCGCATCTCGCGCCAGTACCGCATCGGCCGCATTTACGATTCGCTATACCTTTGCCGCCGCTGGGAAGGTAACAGCGACGCCAACCTCTCGATAGAGCGCGTCAACGCCAACAATTACTACAAGGATTCGCTTCGCACCACCGAGTTGCTAGCACGCATCGGAATGAACCGGCTCAAACACTGATGGAAACGCTTTCAACCGCCGCAGCGCTCGGATTTTTGAGACGCCAGCTCGCCCAGTGGCCCATGGCGGCTGCCAACTTTGAGGCTCTCAAACGCGTGGAGACACGCACAATGGAATGCCGCGGGCGCAACTTCGCCGTGCAGCACAATCCGGCTCGCATCGCCTCGACCGGCGCGAAAGTGGCCGACGGCAAAGCCGGTCCGCGTCCGTGCTTCCTATGCAAGGCCAACCGCCCCGCCGAGCAGCTGTCGTTCGGCCTCGACCACAGTTACGAGCTGCTGGTCAACCCTTTCCCCATCTTTCCGGTGCATTTCACCATCCCGGCGCTCGACCATACCCCGCAGCAACTGATTGCCTGCGGACGCGCCGGGCGGATGGCCCATATGGCTGAGTTCGCCATGAATCTGCCGGGGCTGGCACTTTTCTACAACGGCGCGCGTTGCGGCGCCTCCGCGCCCGACCACTTCCACTTCCAGGCCGTTGAAGCCTTGCGGATGCCGCTGCTCGACTGGGCAACCGACGGCAGGCAATTGCCGTTTAACGTAATCAACTTCTCCGCGACGACTCCCCCCGAAGCAGAGGCAAAGCTGCTTGAAGCCATAGCCCCCCTGCCGCGCCGCACCGGCGGCGACGAACCGGACATCAACGTAATATGCCGCGCCGATGGGATTTCAGGCGGCGTGCAGATATGCGTGATTCCACGCAAGGCCCACCGCCCGGATTTCTTCGGCTCAGCCGAAGGGCAGATTCTCGTGTCGCCCGCATCGGTCGACCTCGCAGGTACCATCATTCTGCCGCGTCCGGAGGATTTCCACACCGCCTTCACGCCCGAACGCCTTGAAGCGCTCCTCGCCCAGACCGTATTCCCTCCCTGTGCCAACATCTGACCACGATTCAGGCCGGGAAAGGCGTTGCGCATTGTTCCACAGGGTGCTATTGTTGTGCCGTTTGGCTTAACTTTAAGCAATTTTTGTGAAGAAATGAAAAAGGGATAATTTTTTTTCCTCAAAAATCCTAAATTTGTAGAATCAGCAGTGTGCCCAGGGCCCGCTGCCGATTGTTATATCCGTGTATCTATTCAAATAATACGGGCACGACGTAATATGAGCACGTTTCTACTTATAGCCGGTGTATTGCTCCTGAGTGCGGGCGTAGTTTTCGCCTTCCGCTCGGCTACCTCTGGCGTGGCTTTCAGCTATCTGGGCATCATGGCCCTCTACGACAGCCGCTACGTGGCTATCGACAGCAACCTGGTGCTCTTCTGGGCGCTTGGGGTGCTGATTGTGCTTTTCGCCAACTTCTGGCGGCGAATGCGCCGTCCGGCCTCCAATGTCTGCCGCAACTACATTGTGGGTGGCACACTTGTAGGAATGCTCGTGGGGATGCTTCTGGGCTATGCCGGAATGGTCGGCGGTGCCGTAGTGGGTGCCGCTCTCGGCGCTGTGGCATGGAGCCGTACTCCGTCGGGCCACGCATCGGCCGAACCGCTTCTCGCCGTATTCGCCCGAATCGGACTTCCGGCAGTAGTGACGATGTCGATTGCCGGAATTGCCCTCGATGCCGTGGCAAACGCCTGACGGCGCACCCCGCTCTCACATCCGGCCCCGGGCCGAATCTTAACGCGATATTGAACAGTACGATGAAGAAATTATTTACCGGCATACTGATTCTCGGAGCAGTGGCGATGGCCGCGACGGCCGCCGCGCCCCAACCGGCAAAAAAAGCCGAACCTCAGGCGCCCGACTTCGAGCAGATAAAGGCCGACGTCACCAACCCGGCCTCTCCATACTACTATCCCAAGCTAATGGAGCGCTATGAGCGCAACGAGACGATAATGAACCTGAACGACTACCGGCATCTTTATTACGGCTACCTCTTTCAGGAAGATTTCAACCCATACCGGAACAACGACATTCTCGCCCGCAACGAAGCGCTATACTACAAGGACAAGCATACCCGCGCCGAACTCGACTCAATCATCTCCTACGCAAAAGAGGCAATAGCCGACAATCCTTTCGACCTCAACCAGATGAATTTCCTTATCTACGCCCTTCGCGAGCGAGGAAAGGTAAATCTGGCCAGCATATGGCAGTATCGTCTCAACCATCTGCTCCAGACCATCGCCTCGAGCGGCACGGGTCTCGACCCCGACAACGCCTGGTATGTGATCAACCCGCGCCACGAATATAATCTGGTGAATTTCCAGAACGCCGTGGTCAAAGACCATCAGTATCAGGAGCCTTACTTCGACCGCATCGACGTGGAGAAGAAAAACGGCAAGGAGACCGCCACCTACTACTTCAACATCCGCAACCTTCTGGAAGAATATTACCGTAAATTCCCCGAATGAAAATAGCTGATATCGACCTGGGCGAGCACCCCGTGATGCTCGCGCCGATGGAGGATGTGACCGACCAGTCGTTCCGGCTCATATGCAAGGAGCTCGGGGCCGACATGACCTACAGCGAGTTTGTCAGCGCCGACGCCCTGATCCGCAACATCGCCGCCACCACGCGCAAGCTCCACATAGAACCGGCGGAGCGCCCCACGGCCATCCAGATTTATGGCCGCGAGACGGCTCCGATGGTCGAGGCCGCCCGGATGGTGGAGCAGGCCGGACCCGACGTGCTCGACATCAATTTCGGCTGCCCCGTGAAGAAAGTGGCCGGCAAGGGAGCCGGCGCCGGAATGCTCCGCGACATTCCGAAGATGCTTGAGATTACCCGCGAAGTGGTAAAGGCAGTCAGCATCCCCGTTACGGTAAAGACACGGCTGGGCTGGGACCACGAGCACAAGATAATCGTCGACCTTGCCGAGCAACTCCAGGACTGCGGCATCGCCGCCCTGACCGTCCACGGCCGCACACGCTCGCAGATGTATACCGGCACCGCCGACTGGGAGATGATAGCACGCGTGAAAGAAAATCCTCGCCTGCGCATCCCTCTTATAGGCAATGGCGACATCTGTACAGGCGAGCAGGCCGCCGAGGCCTTCAGCCGCTACGGCGTAGACGGCGTGATGGTAGGCCGGGCGGCCATTGGAAATCCCTGGGTGTTCCACGACATAAAGCAGACGCTGCTCCACGGCCGGGTCGACGCCCCGATTTCGCTCGCCCGTAAGTTTGAGATTCTGCGACGCCAGATCGACGAGAGCATCGACCGCATCGACGAGTACCGCGGCATCCTACACATACGCCGCCATCTGGCCGTAAGCCGCCTCTTCAAGGGGCTCCCTAATTTCCGCGACACGCGCATAGCGATGCTCCGCGCCGAAACCAAGGCCGAGCTGTTCGACATAATCGCCGACGTGGAGCGTCGGCTCGCCTCCGGCGAGCTCGTCCCGGTGGCGGATGCCCCCGCGTCCTAAAGCAGCAATTAATTCACAATAAGCCACATTCATTCCACACACACTTACAATATGATTCTGAAAAAAACGCTTTTCGCCTGCATCGCCGCCATCTGCCCGGCCATAGCCCTGGCCCAGACGGAGCAGAAATTCGAGCTCGACGTGAAGGATTTCACACAGCTCTCCGTAGAAGACGGCATCAACGTAGTATATACCAGCGACGACGAGGCCGCCGGAAAGGTCTCATTCACCACAACCAAGGAGATTGCCGACAAGATTATCTTCGAAAACAACGGCAAAGGGAAACTCACCATCCAGAAGGCCTTTCACGATGAGGGCGACATGACTACCGGCCTCCCGACCATCAACGTCAGCTCGCGCTTCCTCAAGCATGTGAGCAACAGCGGCGACTCCACGGTGCGAGTGGTCGGCATCCGTCCCACTATGGAAATCAAGGCCGTAGTAATCGGCAACGGGCGCCTTGTGGTGCGCGACATCGACTGCTCGAAATTCTACGGCAGCATCCAGACCGGCAACGGCACTCTCGTGGCAATCGGCAAATGCGACGAGGCCACCCTCAGCAACACCGGCACCGGCTCGATTCAGGCCGACAATCTGGAGGCCAAAAACGTTTCGGCACGCTTCTTCGGCACCGGCACCACAGGCTGCTACGCCACCGGCGTTCTCTCGGTAAAAGGCGTGATGAAAGGCAAGCTCTACTATCGCGGCAAGCCCGAGCGCATCCGCAATTTCTCAGTCGGCGTGAAGATCTACAACCTCGAAGGCACCGAATGGACCGGCGAAGCCGAGAAAGAGACCGAGGCCGAAGCCTCAAAAGAATAAGCCACTCCCAAAGCCCTAAGCGCCATAGCAACCGAACTTAAAACCCTCACCTCGCGGTCGATAAAGTGGAATCTCATCGACCGCGTATCGTCGCAGCTTCTCTACGGCGTAACCGGTGTTATCCTTGCCCGGCTGCTCTCGCAGGAGGATTTCGGCCTTGTAGGCGCCATCCTGGTTTTTCAGGCATTCGCGTCGCTGATGGTCGACAGCGGATTCTCCTACGCGCTGATTCAGCGCAAACGTCCCACGCGACTCGACTACTCCACTGTGCTTTGGTTCAACATGGCCATGGCCACGGCGCTCTACGCAATCCTCTTCCTCGCGGCGCCCCTGATAGCCGACTGCTTCAAGGGCGACCAGCGGCTCGTGCCGCTGAGCCGCGTGATGTTTCTGAGCTTCATCCTCAACGCCTCGGCCATCGTGCAGACCAACAGGCTGATGAAGCGTATGGACGTGCGCATGGTGGCCGCCTCCAACTCCATCGGGCTGCTGGCCGGAGCAGTGGTCGGCATATGGCTCGCCTTCGCCGGCTACGGCGCATGGGCCATCGTATGGCAGACGCTCACGCTCAACGGAGTGAAAAGCCTCGTGCTCTGGCTCACCTCGCGCTGGCGTCCGCTCTGGCGCTTCTCGTGGGCGTCGCTCCGCAGCTTTTTCAAGGTAGGGTCGGGCATGATGGCATCGAGCTTCCTCAACGTGCTTTTTCAGAACATATATTCCTTCTTTATCGGCAACCGCGCCGGCCTGACACCGCTCGGCTACTACACCCAAGCCGACAAATGGAGCAAAATGGGCATCACCTCCATCTCGCAGGTGCTCACCTCGTCGTTTCTCCCCGCCCTGGCCGAGGTACAGGACGACCCCGAGCGCTTCACCCGCGTGTCGCGCAAGATGAACCGCTTCACTGCCTACATCCTCATGCCCTCCATGGGCTTTCTCGCAGCCATGGCGCCCGCAATCTTCCACTGCCTCTTCGGCACGAAATGGGACGCCTCCATCCTGCTCTTCCAGTTACTGCTGCTCCGCGGCGTATTCACCGTGCTGACGTCGCTATACAACAACTATCTTGTGGCGCAGGCGCTTACCCGCGCCGTAGTGGCCATGGAGACGCTTCGCGACGGCGTGGCCATGCTTTTCCTGCTGGCAACCCTCCCCTTTATCGCCCTTTCGACCCCGGCCGACCCCGTCTACGGCATCCGCCTGCTGCTCTACGGTCAGGTGGCTGCCTCGGCCATCACCTGGGCCGTAATGACCGTAAAGGTTGCACGCGTCACCGGCCGACCACTCGGCGAATTCCTCGCCGACAACCTCCCCTACCTCGCCGAAACCCTCCTTATCGGTGCCCTAATGCTCCTCGAAACCACCCTCCCCCTCGCATGCTGGTCCCTGCTCGGCCTCCAGGCCCTCACCGCAGCCGTCCTCTACCTCGCCGCCAACCACCTCCTCCACAGCAACATCCAGCGCGAAGTCCTCACCCATCTCCACCGCTGATCCCTGCGCGGCCACAGTCTCTCTCCATTTTTCATCCCCACTTAGGCCCCGTTAACGCGTAGCATCGGAGGTGCGAATCATTTCGCGCCTCACACGTCCGGTTCTCGGAACCGCACATCCGCCAACAATTAATTCGTAGCCGCTTATTTCGTTGCTTTTGCGCTTCGCGAATGCGTAAGGTGCGAAATAATTCGCACCTCCTACCCCTATACCCCCCAGCGGCTTACTCGCCACGACTAATTACGAGGTCTTACATGAGGGCTTATCGGAATATTACTCAGGTTCCGCTGTGCAAGCCGCCATCGGAGGCCCGGAGGACCGGGATTGTCTCCAACCCCAGGTGACGGCCCGAAGGGGCGAGCCTGGGGACAGGATGATGTGATGCAAATGAGTCTCGTAGAGGCGATGTTGGGCCGAGAAGATATTCGGGTATTATTCTTTCGGGTCGATTTTGATGCGGGTTGAGTGGATTTCCGACATGCCGGCCGACGTGCCGTTGTCGAAGTAAACGGTTTTGCTCCCTGCGAACACCCTGCCAATCACCCTGCCGTCGACGCGCACAAGATGCGTTATCTTACCGGGATTTTGTATGAGGGTTATTATCGATGCGACAGCAGTTATGATCGCAATAACAACCACCAACAATAGCCCGAATATAGCCAACAGCTCAAACATAGCCATCACGCCGGCAATATAAAGCGCTACCGTCAACGCCGCCAGAGGCATGTCGCGCCGGTTCAGATACACTAAAAGCAGCAGGTCCACGGCCACCAGAGCGGAAGAAACATACATCACCGCAGGCAACTGTTTCACAAAAAAGAATAGCGCAACGCCAATAGCAGCAACCGCCAGCGACACAATCAACACCGTCAATGAATAGTCTTTCCGTCCGTCAATCCTTTTGCCGATTGCGACCATCATGTCATACCACAGCCGGAACTGCCATATTACAAGCACAACGAAACACAGGCACTTCGGCACGATATACAATGTATTAAGGAATTCATTGCCTCGCTCGCCACGCAACCATGCGGTAATATTCGACATTCCGAAAAAGCAAAATCCATATTCCACGGCAAACAGCACCGTGAGCGCTACTGCACCCACAAGAAGCGCTGCTCCGGATTGCACCGGCTTTTCCTCGCTCTGGGATGAGTCGATTTTCATGATACGGCTGATTATGAAGGTCGCAATAAAGAATCCAAGCAAGTAGTACCATACATTGCCGCTCACCCGATTTTCTCCATGAATAAGCTGACTGAACTGCGCCTTGGCGTCCTTCTTTTCCTGTCGGTCAACGGACGATGCAGTTTTGGCCGATTGGCCGTCCCATACAAGTTCGTCAACAAAATCCTTATGTATGATAACCGGGATGTTGCGAATCATTCCTGCATGATACCTTTGCTGCTCATGTTTGGTAAGTCGGGAGGCATATTCTTCGGCAATGGGATATATGCTGTCGCCGGCTGGCACAAAAATCCGGGCGTGACGTTCGTATTTCCCCTCACGGTCAAGGCGGAAAGCCTCATACGAGGTACCTCGCGATTTCACCACATGTGTAGGCCTTTCCATCGCCGCAGCCATGACGCCCATTACTCCGGCCATTACCATAACCATAAGCACAACAAATCTTACTCTTTTCATAAATTCTGCATTTTCTGCAAAGTTAGCCTAATATCTTCAATTTACCATTCCGAATCCGGATATTTCCTGCAATCATGGCCTAATCAGGGCCGTGGGATTCAACAAAAAAGTTGTATCTTTGCCAAAAGCAGCAACAAAATGAGTCAACCTTCGCTTTACATAATCGCCGGATGCAACGGCGCCGGGAAAACCACGGCGTCGATGACGGTACTCCCCGAGGTGCTCGACTGCCGGGAATTCGTCAATGCCGACGAGATTGCAAAGGGCTTATCACCGTTCCATCCGGAGGAAGTCGCGATTGAAGCAGGAAAGCTAATGCTGCAACGCATTGATTATCTGCTTAAAATGCGGGCTACTTTTGCCATCGAGACCACTTTGGCCACCAAATCCTACCGCAATCTGGTGACTAGGGCCAAACAATCGGGTTATAGGGTCGTACTTCTCTTCTTCTGGCTGAAATCACCTGAGATGGCTGAGGAACGTGTCGCGACAAGAGTGGCCTCCGGCGGTCACGACATCCCCAAAGATACGATTCACCGCCGCTACTGGGCCGGATTGAGAAATTTATTCGATATTTTTGTGCCGATTGTCGATTTATGGTCGTTATATGATAACACGGGTGTGATAAACCCGATTGTTAATAACAGTATGGTAATCAATCAACCACTTCTTAATCAAATCAAGGAATTATGTCGGAGCAGGAAAGAATAGAATTCGGAAATAAGATTATCGCCGGAATCAGGGAGGCGCAGCGGAAGCTGTTCGAGCGGAAGGCGAAGCTGGGCGAACCGGTGGTTGTAGCCGATGCCGATGGCCGCCCGATTCATATCTCCGGTGAGGAGGCCCTGCGCCGTATGGATGGAAAGAATGCCTGATTTATAGCCTTATAATACGTTGATCACCCCAACCTTCACAAACCGGAAATGAGACATCTGACATTATTGATTGCCGCTTGGGCCGTGGCCTTTGCGGCATATGCCACAAAAAGTTTTTCAGATTTTAAAGGTGTATGGAGCAGCGACACGGCCGAGGCCGTGCTGACCGATTCCATATGCATTTTCTATTATCAGGCCGACAGCACGATGCAGGCAAAACTTGAAATTCCCAACGCCGGCATCTCCCGAAAAACCGTATTCGAAAAAGGCGGCAAGACCACAACATCCGATACAGACGCTCTTGCAATATCGCTCGAGGGTGGTGTGCTGACCATCGACGGCTACCCCCTCAAAAAGGTTGAGGATATCCGGGTTGTGGCACCCTACGAGATGCCGAAATGCAATTCCAGACTGGATGTGGGCGCTTCGCTCCAGCAGTGGCGTCTGGGCGCGGGCTACGGCGTTAACGACGAGATGGTTTACTGCGAAATTAACACCAACCGCCACATGTTTGTCTACATGGTCAGCCCGAATATGGTTTACATCCGCGCCGCCGCAACAAGAAACTGCAACGACGGTACGCTGTTTTTCCAGAACATCCGTATGATGAAAAACTCCAATACCGGAGAATTCACCATGGAAATCATACCCGACAATTACCGGCTGACGCGCAACGACCTTGAAATAGACCACACGAAATTCCAGCCCGACAAATGCACATTCTCTCCCGACGGAGGCATATACTGGTCGTTTATCTCCTCCGAGCCTGACCTTATCCTTCTCAACGGCTGCGGAGAGACCTACGAAGTCAAGCTTCCCGCGCCCGACCCCGAGATGGAGTATATCGAGTATATACCCTATTCCACCGACAGCAGTCTCTTCCCTTCCCCGACCAAATAAAACAACATATTTTCCGAAGCAACGTTCCCGGAGTTGCATCATCCATAATTTTCCGCAATATTCAGAGGCCATAATTTTGTCAGGTCATAATTTTGACGTACCTTTATAACTGATAATATATGAATCGGAATATGGAAAATTTCAATGATGCGAATAATATGTTATCGGTATTAGCAGCTCTTATGCCGCCCGATCCCGACGACGTAGCGCGCAAGCTCGCGAGCGATTTCCGGCGCCGGCGCGTGGAGAAATCGCTGACACGCGACGACGTCGCCCGGCTTTCGGGCGTCGCCCCGGCCAACATAGCCCGCTTTGAGCAAAAGGCGCTCATATCGCTGGGCAACTTCATCCGTCTGGCCATCGCGCTGGGCTACCCGCGCGAAATCGAGCAGGTGCTCGCCACGCCCAAATACCAGACAATGGAAGAGCTGACACAAATCCACAAAAACAGCAAGAAAACCAAAGCCTACCACCGCAAGCCCAAACCCCAAGGATGAAACACATTGACCGTCTGACCGTAAAATACCACGACCAAAAGGTCGGCACCCTGTCGTTCACGCCTGAACGGCAACTATGTGCGTTCGAATACGACGCGCAGTGGATTGCCGACGGTTTCAGCATTTCGCCTCTTGAGCTTCCACTGAAACCGGGCATTTTCACGGCCAAACCTACGCCTTTCGGAGGCAACTTCGGAATATTTGAGGACAGCCTGCCCGACGGCTACGGCCGATACCTCCTTCACAAAGCACTGCTGAAATATGGTATCAACGACGACGATTTCACCGCACTCGACCGACTAAGTATTGTGGGCGACAACGGTATGGGAGCTTTGACCTACGCCCCGGCGACCGAAATCATCACCGGGGAAGACACAACTGACTTCGATCTCCTCCAGCAAAAGGCACTCGAGGTATTACGCGAACGGCAGTCGACCGACGCCGGACTCCTCCTCTTCAACAGCGGTAACAGCGGCGGCGCACGCCCAAAAGCTGTATTCTCCGACGAGGATGGCCACTGGCTTATAAAATTCCGCCATACCTACGATCCGAAAGACATCGGAGAAATCGAACTTCGCTATAACGAGTCCGCAAGAAAATGCGGTATCGACGTCCCGGATTTCCGCCTCGTCAACGGCAAATATTTCGCCTCGCGACGCTTCGATATTGCTCCTACAGGCGAACGCATCCACACTGCTACAGCCGGAGGGCTACTGTGCGTTTCGATATCCACTCCGATACTCGATTACGACAATCTGCTCGCCCTGACAGGATTCTTAACTCAAAATCATGCGGATGTCGAGGAGATGTTTCGGCGTATGGTCTTCAACTACCTGACTGACAACAAGGACGACCACTGCAAGAATTTCAGTTTCCTCGTTAAAAAAAATGATTCCGGCAAAACAGCATGGCGCCTTGCACCGGCCTACGACCTCACCATGTGCGCCGAAGGATATAACGGTCAGCATGCCACATCGGTCAACGGTACCGGTACGCCCACAAAGGCAGATTTTATGGAGGCTGGCAGAAAAATACGGATTCCAGAAGCCCGGTGCCACCAGCTTTTCGAGCAGGTGGCCTACAATTGCAGCGATATAACAAAATACAACCCGAAATGAAAATGTCAGACTCTAAGCGGTCTCTCGCGGCCGAGCCGACCATACGGGTGGGGATTGTCAGCGGCCCGACAATCCGCTTTTCCACCCCTGGAGGGGAGGTGCGCGAGGTCAGCCGGGCGGAGGTGGATGCCGCAGGGGGCGAATTGAGACCGCCGCTCGGGGCAACGAAGTCCGGCGAGGCGGCCTTCGAGCTGAGCGACGTGGCAATAGGCATCGGCTTCCACTGGGAGCGCCGCGAACCACAGCGTTTCGAAGGCTCGCTACTGCTTCGTAGTTCGGCCGACAACGACACCGACATCATCGCAATCAACGAAATCGGCGTCGAGGCCTACCTGCGCAGCGTGGTCTGCTCAGAGATGAAGGCCGACGCGCCCGAGGAGTTTCTCAAAGCCCACGCCATCACGTCGCGCAGCTGGCTTCTGCGTCAGCTCGCCGACGTCGGGAAGCATCCGCAGGGACGTTGCTCAATCACCGGATTCACCGTCGTCGACGGCCGGATAACCGACGAACTCGTATGCTGGCACGACCGCGAGGACCACACGCAATTCGACGTCTGCGCCGACGACCACTGCCAGCGCTATCAGGGCGTAAGCCGGCGCACGTCGGCGGCCGTGGCCCGCGCCGTCGACGCCACCCGCGGCATCGTGCTGACCTACGGCGACGAAATCTGCGACGCACGTTTCTCGAAATGCTGCGGCGGCCGAACCGAGCGCTTCGACGCCTGCTGGGAGAACGCCTCTCACCCCTATCTGGAGTCTATTGACGACCCTTACTGCCTGCGCGCCACGCCCGAGGTTCTCGCCACGGTGCTCAACAGCTACGACCGCGAGCAGCCCGGCTTCGACCGGTGGACCGAGCGCATAGCGGCCGACGAACTCGCCGCCCTCATAGCCCGAAAAAGCGGCATCGATTTCGGCCAAATTCTCGAACTGCGTCCGCTCTGCCGCGGCGCCTCAGGCCGTATCACCCGACTGTTCATACGGGGCACCCTCCGCAGTATGGTTGTCGGCAAGGAACTAGAAATCCGCCGCTGGCTCAGTCCGACGCATCTGCGTAGCTCGTGGATGGACATCGAAGGGCCCTCGGCCGACGGCCATTTCACCCTCCGCGGCCACGGTTGGGGCCACGGCGTAGGACTCTGCCAGATAGGAGCTGCCGTAATGGGTGCGGAGGGTCATTCCTCCGACGAAATCCTCAGCCATTATTTCCCGAAAGCACAACTCACACAACTGTACAAATGAGCACTCAAGCCACCCAGCGCCACCCATGGTGGTGGATTCCAACACTATATTTCGCCGAAGGTCTCCCGTATATGGCCGTAATGACCATCAGCACGGTGATGTACAAATGTCTCGGCATCGGCAACACAGAAATTGCCTTCTATACCGCCTGGCTCTATCTGCCGTGGGTAATCAAACCCTTCTGGAGTCCTTTTGTCGACATTATCCGCAGCAAGCGCTGGTGGGTGCTCGCCATGCAGTGGGCAATCGCCATCGCTATGGCCTCGATAGCGTTCGCGCTCCCTGCGTCAGGTTTCTTCCAGGCCACGCTTGCTCTTTTCTGGCTGATGGCATTTGCCTCGGCCACACACGACATCGCTGCCGACGGCTTCTACATGCTCGCGCTGACCGAACATCAGCAGAGCCTATTCGTGGGCATCCGTTCGCTATTTTACCGCATATCGATGGTTGTGGGCCAGGGGGCGCTGGTTGTAGTCGCAGCCTTCGTTAGCGACGCATGGGCCCAGCCCAAGGCCGGATGGATAGTGGTATTCGGCATCCTCGCAGCCTTTTTCGCGCTGGTGGCTTCCTACCATTCGTTCGCTCTGCCCCGTCCTGCTGCCGACGCGATGCGGTCGCCGCGCTCGCGCGGCGAGGTGCTCCGCGAGTTCACCGAGACGTTCGTGGCCTTCTTCCGCAAGCCGCAGGTGGGCGTAGCCCTCACTTTCATGCTGCTTTACCGCCTCCCCGAAGCTCAGCTCGTGAAGATGATCACCCCCTTCATGCTCGATCCGACCGAGAGCGGCGGTCTGGGCCTCACACCCGACCAGGTGGGACTCGTCTACGGCACAATCGGCGTAATCGGCCTGATGCTCGGGGGCATCGTTGGCGGTCTGGCCGCCGCACGCCGCGGACTGCGCTACTGGCTCCACCCCATGGCCTGGAGCATGTCGCTCACCTGCCTGACCTTCGTATACCTCGCTGTCGCACAGCCGTCGGCCATATGGGAAATCTACCTCTGCGTGTTCGTCGAGCAATTCGGCTATGGCTTTGGCTTCACGGCCTATATGCTCTACCTCATCTATTTTTCGGCCGGACGATTCAAGACCGCCCACTATTCCATATGCACCGGCTTCATGGCCCTCGGGATGATGCTCCCGGGGATGGCCGCCGGATGGATTACCGATCATTTCAGCTATGTGGCGTTCTTCATATGGACGATGATATGCTGCGTGGCCACTATCGGCGTCTGCTACCTGATCCACGTCGATAAAAACTTCGGAAAGAAATCATGAAACGACTCATTTACATCCTTGCGGCCATCCTGCTCTCTGCTGCGGCATCAGCTGCGACACCGGCGGTCAAGACCGGCATCGACGTCCTCGCCGAGTCGGGCTTCGAGGCCCTGCGCGGCAAGCGCGTGGGCCTCATCACCAACCCAACGGGCGTAGACCGGCAGTTGCGGTCGACCGTCGACCTGCTCCACGAGGCACCCGATGTAGAGCTCGTGGCACTTTTTGCTCCCGAGCACGGCGTGCGCGGCGACGTTCCCGCCGGGGCGAAAGTGGCCCCGACCATCGACGCCCGCACAGGCGTTAAGGTCCACTCGCTCTATGGCGCCACGCGAAAGCCGCGCGCCGAATGGCTCGACGGCATCGACGTGTTTGTCTACGACATTCAGGACAATGGCTGCCGCTCCTACACCTTCATCTCGACCATGGGACTGGCTATGCAGCAGTGCGCCGCCACCGGCACCGAGTTCATGGTGCTCGACCGCCCCAACCCGCTGGGCGGCAACAAGGTGGAAGGCTCGCCCGTGTCCGAAACGCGCTCGTTCGTCAATCAGTTCGCCATCCCCTACCTCTACGGCCTCACGCCCGGAGAACTCGCGGAAATGCTCGTGAGCGAGAAGCTGATAACGCTTCCGAAACCGCTGAAGCTAACCGTAATCCCGATGCAGGGATGGCGTCGCGATATGCTATACGCCGACACCGGGCTACCGTGGGTTCTCCCCTCTCCCCACATCCCCTCGGCCGAGACGGCAATCTACTATCCCGCCACCGGCATACTCGGCGAACTCGACTGGGCGTCGATCGGCGTAGGATACACGCTGCCTTTCCGCACAATCGCAGCCCCATGGGGAAACTCCGTGGAACTGGCCGACCGTCTCAACGGTCTGAAGCTCCCCGGCGTGCGCTTCCGCCCCATCAACTACCGGCCTAATTACGCCTTCGGCAAAGGCACTGACATGGGTGGCGTGGAAATCTTCGTCACCGACTTCAACAAGGCGCCGCTGACGCTCATACAGTTCTATGCCATGCAGGAGCTGGCCGCTATGTATCCGGCTCACAAACCGACTGCCACCCCTGCGCGGCTCCAGATGTTCGACAAAGTGACCTCACGCCGCCTGCGCGAGGCCTTCTTCCGCCGCTTCCATGTGGCCGACATGGAGAGTATCTGGAACGATGGGGTCGACGACTTCCGCGACCGAAGCCGTCAATATCATCTTTACGAATAAGCAGAAATACCTGAATATGAAACTGATAGCCGACGGAGGAAGCACCTCTGCGAAATGGGCATTAATTTCCGACCGTGGAACCACGCTGCGCTTCTCCTCGCCGGGCGTGAATCCCGCCGTGATGAGCGTTGACGAGATAACACGACGGCTGCTCCCTGCGCTTGCCGAAGCCATGGAAAACGCCACCGAACCGATTGAAAGCGTGGTGTATTATGGTGCCGGATGCCTCCCCGGCGCACCGACCCGGGCAATGACGCAGGCCCTGTGCGAAATAACACGCACGGCGAGTATAGAAGTGGCCTCCGACATGCTCGGCGCCTGCCGCGCCCTGCTCGGCGAGAGGGCCGGCGTAGCCGCGATACTCGGCACAGGCTCAAACTCAGCGCTCTACAATGGCGATACAATCGTAGCCAATACCTCGGCCGGAGGCTACATCCTCGGCGACGAGATGTCGGGCGCATGGCTCGGCCGCCGTCTTGCCTCCGACTACCTGAAAGGCCTGCTTCCTGAAAGCCTGCGGGCTGCCGTGGAAGCCAAAGGTCTGAACAATGCCGAGATAATCCGACGCGTATATCGGCCCGACCTCGCCGCAGGCGAGATGGCGCCGAACCGCTTTCTGGCATCGCTCGCGCCGATATATTCCGACTTCCGCAACGATGAATGGATCGAGTGCACACTCCGCGAGGGCGCGCATCTCTTCATCGAGCGAAACCTCCTTGCATACAAAACCCACCTCAACGGTAATGTTGCTGAGGTGGGATTTGTAGGATCGGTGGCAGTGGCGTTTAAAGATGTACTCGCCGAATGCCTTAAGCTGTATGGATTTATGCTCGGAGCTGTGAGTCCCGACGCACTTACGCCTCTGCTCCGCAGGCTTGGTTAGCCTTGTCGATTTGCGAAAGCGCATAGGTGTACGCGCCGATTGAAATAGCTTTCGAAGCGCCGAGTTTCGAGATGATTACACCGGTGCGCTTCATCGGGTCGTAGGTCACGGTCTTGTCCGATCCGTAAACTTTCAGCTGGCGGGCGTCGCCCTTTACGAAGCGGGCGAATTCAGCCTCGTCGTCAAGGTCGAACACGCTCATCTGCACGCGCTGCAGCTGTTCGCCGTTGATTGTGTGGATGGTGGAGCGCAACTGAGCCAGTAGACCGGGCATAATGTAGCGCGCGGCGCCGGTAAGGCCTCCCCCGACCACAATCAGCGAATCGGTGAGCGTAACGGCTGTTGCCATAGCGTCGCCGGCAGCCTCGCCGAAGAGGCGGAAGCTCTCGCGGGCAGCGGCGGCGTTGCCCGGACGCGTGCCGTCGGCAATCTCGCATATATCTTTGGGGGTGAGCGTTGTATCGGATGTCCCAGCCAGACGGTTATATTCGCGGACCACGGCGCGGATTGATGCATAGTCCTCGGCCATTACTCCGGGATTGGTCTTGGAGGGGAGGCAGAATGTCTCGATGCACGAATTGTTGCCGAGATTGAGCCGTCCGTCGATTACGGAACCGACGCCCAGACCTGTACCGAACGTATAGCCCAGAATGTTGCGGTATTCCTTGTGGCCGCCGGCTTCGGCCACGCGGCGGTTGATTTCGGGGAGCGCTCCGGCGGTAGCCTCGCCGAAAGCGAAGAGGTCGCCGTCGTTGTTGATGAACACCGGCAGCCCGAATTTTTCCTCAAGGAAGGCGCCCAGGGCCACACCGTCGCGGAAGCTGGGGAAGTTGGGAAGATAACCGCCCACGATGCCGTTGGCGTAGTCGGCCGGCCCGGGGAAAGCGAACGAGATGGCCACGGGCTTCTCGTCGAGCAGGTCGATGATTGTCTTGAATCCGTTGACCATAGCCTGAAGGCAGAGATCGAGGCTGTCGGCGCGCGAGGGGATGGTCACAGGGTCGACGATGAATTCACAGCCACGCATTGCGCTGAACACCAGATTGGTGCCTCCGGCATCGAGCGTAACCACTATGCGGTTGTCAAAATGATACATTTTCAGTTGCGTTTTTAGGTATTAAATGGTAAAAGTTTCTGATTATAAAGGAGGGGAACGTCATCGGATGAACACCGTCACTACCTCGCCGTCACCCTTAAGGTCAACGTAGGGAACCTCGGCCGGAACGAGGAGCGTCTGCCCCTGCGGGAGTGCACTAACCGTACCGTCGGGAGTTGTCACCTCGAGAGCGCCTTTGGTAGCGATGAGAATCGTGAACGAGGGGCGGTCTTCGAGCGCGATATGGAAGCTGCCGTCCACGTTTACGAGCGTGGTAGTGAAATAGTTGCAGTCCTCCACCATAGCCTGCTGGCCCGGAGCGGCTGCGACGTTCTTCACGTCCTGGGCCTTGTCGGCGTAGTTTATGGCATCGACACTCTCGTCGACGTGGAGCTGTCGCAGATTTCCCTGTGCGTCGCGGCGGTTGTAGTCATAGATACGGTAGGTGATGTCGCTCGCCTCCTGGATTTCAAGCACGAAGTTGCCGCGGCCTATGGCGTGGACGCGTCCTGCAGGGAGGAAAAACACGTCGCCGGGCTTGGTGTAGTACTTCGAGAGGGCATCGACGATAGTACTGTCGGCCACCATGGCGCGGAATTTATCCGGAGTCATCTCCTGCGAGAAGCCGGCATAGAGATAGGCGTCGGGCGTGGGAAGTACGGAATACCACATCTCGGTCTTTCCCAGCGAATTGTGACGCTTGGCAGCAAGTGCGTCGTCGGGATGCACCTGAATCGAGAGGTCGCTTGTGGAATCGATGAACTTTATCAGCAGAGGAAAGTTGGCGCCGAAGCGCTTCACTACGTTAGCGCCAAGGATAGCTTCGGGATACTCCTCCACGAGGCTGTTGAGCGTACGGCCGGCGAAAGGTCCTTCGGCCACAACGGATTCATGTCCGGGCATAGGCGAAAGCTCCCACGACTCGCCGATTGTATCGCCCTCGGAGGCGACTCCCTTGAATCGGCAGATGCGTGTACCTCCCCAGAGCACTGATTTGTATATCGGAGTGAATTTTAAGACAGGTAGCATAAAGCGGATGTTTAGATTTTTAAGCAGATGCGCTTATTAATGGTATACGCACCGGGAGCCTGAGGCCCCCAGTGCGCGATTAAGTTTGTAGCGGTTGATACGGTCGGTGCTTATTTCTTCTCTGCTTTCAGCGAGGAGAAATAGAGATAACCGATAAGAAGTATGTAAGCGATAATTCCATAAACCTGAAGAGTGCCTTCGGAAATGCCGCAGACATATTCGAAGCCGAAGAAACGCGTCAGGGCGGCGAATACGCCGAAGAGGGCGCCGCCGGCTATGAGGCCCGACGAAATGAGCGTGCCGCGGTCGCGGCGTGCGTCGTTCACTTTCTGGTCCTTCGAGCTATGGCTTACGAAGTAGGCGATTGCTCCGCCCACGAGCAGCGGAGTATTGAGCGAGAGCGGGATGAACATGCCCAGACAGAAGGCCAGAGCCGGAACGCCGAGCCAGTTGAGCAGCAGAGCGAGCACGATACCTGTCATGTAAAGAATCCAGGGAGTGTCTCCGCCCATCATAAGCGGCTCGATCACTTTGGCCATCGCGTTGGCCTGAGGAGCTACGAGGGCATTGTCGCCCGTAAAGCCGTACACCTTGTTGAGCACGAGAATCACTCCGCCGACCGTAGCGGCCGACACGAGCGTTCCGAGGAATTTCCACTGCTCCTGCTTGCGCGGCGTCGAGCCGAGCCAGTAGCCCACCTTGAGGTCGGTTACGAAACCGCCGGCCATAGAGAGCGCTGTGCAGACCACGCCGCCGATAACCATCGATGCGACGATACCCGATGTGCCGTTCAGGCCGATGGCCACGAAGATAGCCGAAGCGATGATGAGCGTCATCAGCGTCATGCCCGACACGGGATTGCTGCCCACGATGGCGATGGCGTTGGCGGCCACGGTGGTGAAGAGGAAGGCGATGAGCGTTACGACCACCCATGCCACGATTGCCTGCCACCAGTTGTGGATCACACCGAACCAAAAGAAGGCGAGCACAGCGATGAGAGCCAGGGCGATGAAGGCTACGACATGCTTCATGGAAATGTCCCACTGCCAGCGCACGGGGCGCTCGTCGGCCTTTGCACCACCCTTGAGCTCGCGCGAGGCGAGGCCCACGGCCTGGCGGATAATGGGCCAGGACTTCACGATTCCGATCACACCGGCCATTGCAATACCGCCGATACCGATCATTCGGGCGTAGTTGCTGAAGATTTCCTGCTCGCTCATGGCGGCGATTTCAGCGTTGCCGTAGGTACCCATAAGCGGAATGATGATCCACCACACGAAGAGCGAACCGGCGGTGATGATGAAGGCATAGCGCAGCCCCACAATATAGCCCAGACCGAGCACTGCGGCTCCGGTGTTGCAGCTGAGCACCAGTTTGGTCTTGGCGGCGACTGCCTGCCCCCAGCCGGCGGCCGTGGTCGAGAGCGTACCGGCCCAGAAGCCGAACGTCTCCACCACATAGTCGTAGATACCGCCTATGAGCGAGGCAACCACAAGTGTCTTGGCCTGCGAGCCACCGGCTTCGCCGGCCGTCTGGCCGCTGGCGAGCACCTGAGTGGTAGCTGTAGCCTCCGGGAAGGGGTACTTGCCGTGCATATCCTTCACGAAATATTTGCGGAAGGGGATGAAGAAAAGTATGCCGAGGATACCGCCGAGCAGCGAGCTGCAGAAAATCTGGAAGAAGCTCACCGAGATTTCGGGATATTTGGCCTGAAGGATATAGAGCGCCGGGAGAGTGAAGATTGCACCGGCCACGATTACGCCGGAGCAGGCACCTATACTCTGTATGATTACGTTCTGCCCGAGGGCATTTTTCTTGCGCAAGGCGCCGGAAAGGCCCACGGCAATGATGGCGATGGGGATTGCAGCTTCGAAAACCTGACCTACTTTCAGGCCAAGATATGCCGCAGCGGCACTGAAGATAATGCAAAGCACCAGGCCCATGGCCACTGAATAGGGCGTAACCTCGGCGTAGGAACGCGCCGGGTGCATCAGCGGGCGGTAGGTCTCGTCGGCTCCGAGTTCGCGGAAAGCGTTTTCAGGGAGCTCCACAGGGTCGGCGTCGGCATAAATCCGGTCGTCGGCAGTGTCGAGCGGCTGCTCGTAGGGTTCTTTTTTCATTCTGTAAAAAATATGAGTGATTGATTATTTCATCAAATTTTCAGACGCCTGGAGTCTGCTGGGAAGCCTGCGGCCGCGAGAGGATGTCGAAGCGCTCCACCACGATTTCCGTTACGCTACGCTTTATGGCATTGTTGTCCTGCCATGCGCGCGTGCGGAGCTTCCCTTCGAGATAGAGTTTCGTGCCTTTGGTGATATAGCGCTCGGCTGTTTCGGCGGCTTTGTCCCACATCACGATATTGTGCCACTCGGTGCGTTCGGGCATTTGTACCCCCTGAGCATTGACGTAGGGAGGGTCTGACGTAGCGAGCGAGAACGAGGCATACGGGCGGTCGCCGACATATCGGATTTCCGGTGCGCGGCCTACGTTGCCCACAAGTATGACTTTATTAACCGACATAAGCGTTCAGATTTTGGAAAGACACTTCCTGCGTTTGCAAAAGCGTCTTAACTGCTTGAATTGCAAATTTAGCGATTTTTTCGCTAATCCACCTCTCCCCCTTCCATTTTGTTGCCGCCTCAACAAGTTCATCAACCCAATCCATACCTGAATCCAAGTACTTAGGGTCCTTAAGGTCCTTAAGGTCCCTAAAGACCTTAAAGACCCTAAAGTCCTTAAATTCCTAAAAGTCCCTAAAGTCCTTAAAGTATAATCGGGAAATGGCGGGGCGATTGGGGGGTATGGGGAGAAATGGCTAAATTTGCAGACATGGAAATGAAAGGTGAGAAACCGATTGCGGAGAGGTTCGGATGGCTGCCAGTGGCGGCTGTCGCGGAGGAGGTGAACGCGTCGCTGAGGCGGGCACCACGCCTCGTGGTGACAGCGCCTCCGGGCGCGGGCAAGTCCACGCTCCTGCCGCTCTCGATTCTCGAAGGGTCGCAGAAGGAAGCTGCGGAGAAGATTCTGATGCTGGAGCCGAGGCGTCTGGCTGCCCGCCAGGTTGCCATACGCATGGCCGCAATGCTCGGCGAACCGGTGGGACGCACCGTCGGTTACAGAGTGCGCTTCGAGACGCGCGTCAGCGACGCCACCCGGATTGAGGTAATTACCGAGGGGATTCTCGAAAGGATGCTCGTGGCCGACCCGACACTCGAAGGGGTGTCGGCGGTGATTTTCGATGAATATCACGAGCGCAGTCTTACCTCCGACGTATCGCTTGCCCTTACGCTTGAAGCCCAGGAGATTGTCCGTCCTGACCTGCGCATAGTTGTGATGTCGGCCACGCTCGACGCCGATGCTCTTTGCCAACGCCTGGACGCTCCACATATCCACAGCGAGGGGAAACTCTTCGACGTAGAGACCATCTACGGCGATGACATCGACCCGCGCGACTGCGCGCAGGCTGTCGCATCGGCCATACGGAAGGCCCACCGCACCCACCAGGGAGATATCCTCGCCTTCCTCCCCGGACAGGCGGAAATCATGAAATGCGCCGAACTGCTCGCCGACCTTCCAGGCGAAACACGAGTTCTGCCGCTTTACGGTATGTTGCCACCCGAGCAGCAGCGACGTGTACTCACACCGGCCGACAACGGGGAGCGACGCGTGGTGCTTGCCACCCCCATTGCCGAAACATCACTCACAATCGAAGGGATACGCATCGTGGTCGATTCCGGACTTTTCCGCACGCTCGTATACGACCCCGCAAGCGGACTGAGCCGACTGACAACCGCTAAAATATCGCTCGACATGGCCCGTCAGCGCGCCGGGCGCGCCGGGCGTCTATCCGAGGGGGTATGCTACCGTCTTTGGAGCCGTGCCGCCGAGCACCGCATGGCCTCGATGCGCGAGCCTGAGATACTTACCGCCGACCTTGCGCCGATGGTACTCGATATAACCGCATGGGGTGAAAGCGACCCAGGCCGTCTGCCGTGGATTACGCCACCGCCACCGGGACACATAGCGCATGCACAGACGCTGCTCAAATCGCTCGGTGCTCTCGACGACGACGGCCGTATCACCACTGCCGGACGCCGTCTGGCCGCCCTCCCCTGCCACCCGCGCATAGCGCGAATGCTCGACAGCGCCTCCACACCGCAGCTGCGTGCCCTGGGCTGCGATATAGCCGCCCTGCTCGAAGAAAAAGACCCCATAAACGACGAAGCCGACGCCGACCTGACTACGCGCATCGCCCTGCTACGGCAGTACCGCCGCAACCGATGCACGGGCCGATGGCAGCGTATCGCCGACATCGCCTCGCAATACCGCCGTCTGATAGGATGCGAGGCCGATAACGCCTCATTCGAACCCTGCGCGGCAGGACGGCTGGTGGCGCTCGCCTACCCCGAACGTGTTGCCATGGCCACCACCGACGGGCGCTATCGCCTGGCAAGCGGCGAATACGTCGGCCTGAACGAGGCCGATCCGCTGGCAGGCAACCGGCTGCTTGCGGTGGCATCGACCGGCAGCAGGATATATCTGGCCGCACCGCTCAGCGAGGATTTCGCCGCCGAAGCCGGCCGGTGGATCGAGAACGTTGGGTGGGACTCGCGCGCCGCCCGCGCCGTGGCCCGCAGCGAGTTGCGCATCGGAGCGCTGATTGTTGCGACGCGCCAGGCCAGCGGGCCGGAAGTACGTAAGCTCACCATCGATGCAATCTGCCATGCGGCGCCGAAGGAGGGACTTTCGATGTTCGACTTCAACGACGACGTGCAGGCCCTGCAGACGCGCATCGCCACCCTGGCCGAATGGCATCCCGAGCTAAATCTGCCGCAGGGAGATACCGGATCCGTGCTCGCCACCGCCGCAGAGTGGCTGCCGATGTATATAGGCAAGGCCAACACCGCTCAGGAACTGAAGAAAATCGACATGACAGCCGTAATCCGCGGCATGCTGAGCTACGAGCAGCAGAACGCGCTCGACACACTCGCCCCCGCAAGCATCAAGCTCCCCGCGGGCCGCACCGCCCGCATAGAATACCGCCGCGGAGCCGAAGCGCCGGTGGTGAGAGCACGCCTGCAGGACTGTTTCGGACTGAAATCGACTCCCAGGCTCGACGGCGGCAAGCGCCCCGTGCTTATGGAACTGCTCTCGCCAGGATTCAAGCCCGTACAGCTCACACAGGACATGGAAGGGTTCTGGAAGACGACCTATTTCGAAGTGCGCAAGGAGTTGCGCCGACGCTATCCGAAACACGCGTGGCCTGATAATCCCTGATAACAAGCAAAATATGAAACTGACAATTTTTTCTGCAATACTGGGTGCCGCAATTGCAATGACATCATGCACTCATAAACACACCACTAAAGACACCGCCGCCGAGACGATGGCGGAGCTGGCCGACTCGCTGCAGGCCATCGCCGACAGTTGTCCGGGCGAGATGGGAATTGCCCTGATAACTGACCGGGGTGACACGCTGACAATAAACAATCAGGCCAAATACCCGATGATGAGTGTGTTCAAGCTACACCAGGCCATCGCCCTATGCCACACTCTGAGAGAGAGCCGACATACGCCCGACAGCATCGTGACGCTGAACCGCAGTGAATTGAACCCCGACACGTGGTCGCCTATGCTCGCCGACCATAAGGAGGCGGAGATACGTCTGCCGATCTCCACTCTTTTGAGCTATACCCTCCGTCAGAGCGACAACAACGCCAGCAACTACCTGTTCGCGCATCTGCAAAACGTAGCCGGGGCCGACAGTCTTATCGCCACGCTGATTCCGCGCAAAAGTTTCAGCATGGTCTTCAGCGAGGAAGATATGTGGAGCAATCACTCACTCTGCTACCGCAACTTCACTTCGCCGCTGGGAGCGGCACTGCTGGTGGAACGACTGTTCGCCGACCGGACTTTTCTCCATCCAGCCGACCGCGAAATGATAATCGCCGACCTGCGCGGCTGCACTACCGGCACCGACCGTATCGCGGCGCCCCTGACCGATAAACAGGGGGTCAGCGTGGCCCACAAGACAGGCTCCGGCTTCAGAAACGCCGACGGCGTGCTTACTGCCCACAACGACGTGGGGCACGTACAACTCCCCGACGGACACCACTATACGCTCGCCATCTTCGTGAAAGACTTCCACGGAACAGAAACCGAGGCCTCCACCCATATGGCGAAAGCCTCCGAAACCGTCTACCGGTATTATCAGGATGCCGGCGGCTCCGATAAGACGCTCTAAAAATACCACGAAAAAAGGCGGTGTGGCCCGCAGAGGGAACACATCGCCTGACTTCTTTTTTTGACTGCGTAAGCGCGGAAAAGAGGGAGATCAAGCCTCTTTCTTTGCTACTACGCGGCGCTCCTTGATACGGGCTTTCTTGCCGGTGAGGCCACGGAGATAGTAAAGTTTTGCGCGACGCACCTTGCCGTATTTGTTAACGACAATCGAGTCGATAAACGGCGACTCCAGGGGGAAGATACGCTCAACGCCGATATTGTCGCTCATCTTGCGAACGGTGAAACGTTTCTTAGCGCCTTCGCCGGAGATTTTGATCACAACGCCGCGATACTGCTGGATACGCTCTTTGTTACCCTCTTTGATGCGGTAAGCGACTGTGATGGTGTCGCCGGGGCCGAACTGGGGATGCTGTTTGCCGGTGGCAAATGCCTCTTCGGCTACCTTGATTAAGTCCATTTTTTAAAGCTTTAAAATGTTAACTAATGCTCGCAACATTCGCGGGCTGCAATGTCCCGCCAGCGGTTACGAATTTTCCGACCGCAAAGTTAACTCTTTTTCCCCTAACCGCCAAGCCATCCCCCTAAATTTCCACACAAATCCCTAAAACCTTGTGCATCCCTACTCTCAACTGGCAAGTGCAAAATTATCGATTTGTCGGAAGAATACGCTTTT